>NZ_CP025422.1:728358-1456716 GCF_002848265.1 Zhihengliuella sp. ISTPL4 | reverse complement strand
TGAACGGTGGGGCGGTCGCTGTCTACTCCGACTACCTCCACAGCGTCGACGCGGCGGGACGGATGCTCATGCTCCTCGTGGTTCCCTCCCTCCTCGTGTTTGGCGCGCCATATCGCCTGGCATTGGAGAGAATCACCAACCGCACCGATGGGAGTCGTGGAATCCGCGAGTGGCTGCAAGCAGGGGAGCGCTCGCGGATCGTCCTCTTCCTGCGCCACCCCATAGTCGCGATGTGCACGTTCGCTTTTATCGTGTGGGGCGTATCCGCCACTGGCCTCTTGCGCGATTCCCTCGCCGATCCCTTGGTGCATGAATTGCGCGTCGTCGCGCTGCTCGTAGCGGGAAGCTTGGTGACCGCTGCGATCCTCCGTCCTGCCGGCACATATCCCCGGCGGATGCGTGTGGTTGTCGTGTTCGGATCGGCTGCCGCGCTGGCGAGTGTAGGCAGTTGGGTGCTGCTTCAGAGCGGCCTGATTGCTGCGAGCTGGTTCGGGGCGATGGGTCGTCAATGGGGCCTGGAGCCGATGGCGGACCAACAAGCAGCCGGCATGGTGATCCTGCTCTCGGCGCCGATGCTGCTCCTCTTCGGCCTCAGCGTCGACTACATACTCAGCGGGCACTCCACTCGCTCACCACAGGAGGTCGACCGACCCCTCCACTCCACTCGAAAGGCCATCTCATGACATCCGTCTCCACCCGAATCCGCCGCGTGAGCGGAGCCGTATGCGCCGCCGCTGTCGCAATCGTGCTGCTGACCGCAACCCCAGCCTCCGCACATGACAATCTCACCGACGCTGTGCCATCGGCGGGCGAGACAGTCACCAACCTCGACACAGTCGCACTGACTTTCAGCGGGGAGCTCATCGACTTCAGCCAGACGAGCTTCGCCCAGGTGCAGGGCCCCGACGGGCTCTTCTACGAGTCGTCGTGCTCCACCATCGAACTCAACGTGCTCACCACCCCCGTCGCCCTCGGAGCGTCGGGCACCTACACGGTGCTCTGGAACGCTGTGTCCAGCGACGGGCACCCCATCTCCGAGTCATACCAGTTCGACTACGCAGCGGATCCGACGGCGACCGTCGCACTCGGTTGGGACGCACCGGCGTGCGGGAACGAAGGCACCCGTACTCAACCAGGAGCAGCGCTGACCAGTACCCCGATGCCGACCGACGCCACCAACTCGGCGGCGCCCACACAAGATACCGACCGAGAGCCGCGCGCTGACGGGGCAGATGAGAGCGTCGTGGCCCTGGCGGTCGTCGGAGGCGTCGTCGTGCTGGGAGTTCTGGCGATGGCGACCGTGCTCGTGGTGCACCGTCGACGCAAGCGCGCGGAGTGACCGAGTGATTACGGCTCATTCAAAGGAAGAAGTAGGAGCGACGATTACAATCGAATCGTGTTCCATTCGATCCGGGTCGCCTGCCACGGGCGGCCGGATCGCAGCCAGATGATAATGCGGCTCATTAGCATCATCGGGCTCACACTCCTCCTGATCTTCGCCGTCGGCGCAGCCGAGCACGGAAGTGCCGATGTCACCACGGCGTCAACTACCGCCAGCACGTCGCTCGACGCCGATGAATCAGGCGCTGACGCAGCCGCTGCGGCACCCGCAGGCGTCGTGATACAGCTCGCCACGGGCGCTGCACAAGTAGACCCGGTCACGGGCGCTGTGCTGTGCGTCCTCGGTCTTCTCTGCGGACTCGTCGCAGCGGTCATGCTCTATCGGCTGCTCTGGCGCACGACAGCCGTGGTCGTGGAGACCCACGCGGCTCAGCCGCGAACGAGCGCCGCTCCGAATAGCATCCCCCTGAGGCGGACGTCGCTGACTCTGGCGACGCTCGGAATCTCCCGGACCTGACCCGTCGAAGCGTCGCGCTTCGCGCGTGCGCATCCCATCGAGCAACCGCTCGACCTTCGACCGTGTCGACAGTCCTTGGAGTACCTGATGAAACCCGCCGTCAAAGCCGGCCTCGCTGCCCTTGCCGTAACCATCGTCCTGATTATCGTCGCGGTAATCGTCGTCATCGTTAACCAGCAGAACACTGCGCCGCCAGAATCCGAGAACGGAAGCTCTACGGCGCAGGTGCTCCGCGAGAACTCGCACGTTCTCGACGACGGGGGAGACGGGTCAGTCACCGTCGTTGAATTCCTCGACTTCGAATGCGAAGCGTGCGGAGCCTTCTACCCCGTGGTCGAAGACCTTCGCGAGCGCTACGACGGCGAGATCACCTATGTCATCCGCTACTTCCCGCTACCGGGTCACCTGAACTCCAGGAATGCCGCGTTCGCGGCCGAAGCGGCTGCGCAGCAGGGACGCCTTGAGGAGATGTACCGCAAGCTCTTCGAGACGCAGGCTCAATGGGGTGAAGCTCAGGAATCGCGGGCGAGCTTGTTCCGAGGCTTCGCTGAGGAGATCGGCCTGGACATGGCCGCTTACGATACCGCGATCTCTGACCCCGCGACGGTCGCACGAGTCGATCTCGACTACAACGACGGTCAGGCACTGGGAGTAAGCGGAACTCCGACGTTCTTCGTGAACGGCGATGCCATCACACTCGAGCGCTACGACGACCTCGAGAACGCGATCCTCTCAGCGGGCAAGGGAACATGACACTCCTAGGCCTCTCTCATCGTCGAGTCATCATCGTCGGCTCCGGCCACGCCGGTCTCTCCGTCGCCGCCGAACTCTCGCGTTCGGGCCTGAAGCCGCAACGGGACTTCGCCGTCATCGACAGCAATCCTGACGGGCGTCGTTCGTGGGCGTTCCGCTGGTCGTCGATGACACTCCTGACAGAGGCCGGGCGGAGCACGGTCGCCGGCCGGCATCTCACAGGCGACCCCTATCGACGCCCGTCACCGCGAGAGCTTGAACAGCATCTTCTCGACGTCGAGGCCGCCTTAGGCCTCACGACGCTGTGGGGCATCAGAGCGACAGGCGTGGACCGTCTGGGGGACGGATCCACTCTGCTTCTGTCAACGAACGAAGGGCCGGTACAGACGCGCAACATCGTCTGCGCCACCGGGTCCGCGGCTCGACCTCGGATCCCGAACTGGGCGGTAGACGCCGCGGTAACGGGGATCATGGTTCATAGCGCCGACTATCGCGGACCGAGCCAGATTCCCAGCGGTGACGTGCTGGTCGTCGGAGCCGGCCACAGCGGCCAAGAGATCGCGCGCGAGCTCAGTCGCACGCACCGCGTCACGCTGTCGTCCCAGCCGTCGGCGGTCTCCGCAGTTCGACCGGCACGACGCGGCGTCGGGCGGCGTCGGGCAAAAGCGCGAGGTGGGGCAGCTCTCGCACTGGATCCGGAATGGGAACAACTCGGCATCGAGGTGCTGCCTGCGGCCATCGCCGCAGACGGAGCACACATCGTCTTCGACGATGGTCGTCGTATCGTTCCGCAGTCCATCATCTACGCGACCGGATACCTGCCCGCGGACGGCTGGCTTCCCCGTCCGGTACTCGATGCCACGTCCAGTCGCCGGAAGCGCGGGACTACGAGCGTCCCAGGTCTGTTCGTCGTCGGCATGCCGAGCCACGGTAGCCAGGATTCAGACACCTTCGACGGGGCACGCCGTGACGCGATCTCGATTGCACGCCACATCATGAAGCGCCCCTGAATACGTTCGTCCGAAATACACCGACCGAAACGAGGATCACACATGAGACATCCGATGGCCACGACGAAACATGCGTGGGGTGCCGTCGCGTGTGCGTTGCTGATCCTCGCGACGGTCCTGCTGGTTTCGCCTTCGGTTTCAGCGTCCGCAGTTGGGGACGTCGCACCAGTTACCGCGTCCCCCACTCCGGAACAGAGTTCAACGCCGTCGCCTTCGCCGTCGCCCGAAGAGACAGAGTCGGACAAGGACCGTCATCAAAGGCAGAACGGAGAGCGGCCGGTGGAACGAGACGATCTCGGGTTCCTCGGCATCCTGTTCGTCATCGGCATGGGGTTCGTTCTCGTAGCGGGCGCTGTCGGTGTCGCGTTCGCCGGGTGGAAGCGCCGCCGGCGCGACCGAGCAGCGGCCGACACGGAAGGAGGCGCGTGATCATGAGTGCGCGCGTGCCGAAGCTCGCCATCGCGTTCGCCGTCGCCGGTGCGACCGTCATCATCGACCAAGTGTCGAAGGCGGTCGCCTTGGCGCAACTGAGTACCACGGAGCGCATTCCGCTACTGGGAGACCTCTTCGGGCTGCAACTGGCGTTCAACCCGGGTGCCATCCTGTCGTTCGGTTCCAGCGCGACTCCGCTGCTGACCGCAGTCGGAATCGCAGCGACGGTCGTGCTCATCAGGAGCGCAATCCGATCCCGTACCACGTGGTGGGCGGTCGGTATCGGGTTCATTCTCGGGGGAGCCATCGGCAACGTCCTGGACCGTCTCTTCGCACCCCCTGCGTTCGGCCGCGGGTACGTCACCGACTTCCTCGCCTACTCGGACCTCTTCATCGGCAATCTGGCGGACGTGGCGCTGGGGGTCGGTGCCGTCGTGCTGGTCGTCGGGCTACTTCGGCGCCGCCGTGGTCCAGAGGACGACGTCGTCACGCCTCCCGCTTCGATGCCACAGGACATGAGCGAAGGATGGGGACGCTCATGACACAGAAGAAGCGGACCCCTTCCACCTATCAGCGGAACGCTCTTGCTCCGAGTCTGCTCGCAGCCGCGGTGCTGTTCCTCGCCCCCGTGCTGCTGGCGAGTGACTGGGCCTCGGTCATCCTCTACGTCACGTCGATCCTCGCGGTCATCGTCGGATGGTTCGCCGTGCAAGCGCGCCACTGGTGGTGGATCCCGGTGTTCATCGCCATCGCCGTCCTGTGGAATCCCGTCATGCCCTTCCCGTTCGCCGGACCGGTCTGGACCGGAATCCAGCCCGCGGCAGCAGTCGTCTTCCTGGTAGCGGGAAGCCTTATCAAGTTCCCCCGACCCTGATGTCGGCACTCATCGCTCAGCTCATCGACAGGCCGGAGGGGGCCCGTCGATGACTCCGTGGATCCCCGACGTCGCGCCCACCTTCCCTGACTACTTCGCCGTGGTTCCGGGGGCGCTTCCGGTGCTGCCGGTGGTCGCTGGGCTGCTTGCACTTCTCTACATGGTCGGGGCCGTTCGCATGTGGACGCACGGTCGACGCTGGTCCATCTGGCGTACGTTCAGCTTCCTCAGCGGCTGCGCGCTCCTGGCTGGGACGACCGGTCTCGCCGTGGAGAATTACGGCTACGCGTTGATGTCGGTGTTCATGTTCCAGCAGCTCACTCTGATGATGGCGATTCCGCCGCTACTCATCCTGGGATCTCCGGGCACCTTGCTGCTCCGCGCCACCCCGCACGTAGGGCTGGGGCGTAGGGCACTCGCCGTCGCCCACGCGGGGCTGCGCAGCAGACTCGCGCGCTGGGCTCTGAGCCCATGGGCGGCGCTCCCTCTCTATCTGGCCGCGTTCTACGGCCTGTACCTCGCGGGGTTCGCAGACTCCCTCCTGAGCTCGACCGCGGGACACATCACCCTCGAGGTGGCGTTCCTCGGCGCGGGCATCATCTTCACAATCCCCATCCTGAGCTCCGACCCGCTACCCGTTCGCCTCAGTCACGGCGGCCGCGCCCTCGATGTGTTCGCCGAAGCCGCGCTGCACGCCTTCTTCGGAGTGTTCCTCATGATGGCCACCACCATGCTCATCACCCACTTCGTCGCGCCCACGCAGGCCATGGGACTCGACCCCATCGAAGACCAGCGGCTCGCCGGCGGACTCGCCTGGTCGTACGGCGAGGCCCCCACGCTCCTGATGCTGATCTACGTCATGCACCGATGGTTCCGGGAGGACACCGCACGATCCAAGGCACAGGACCGGTACGTAGACATGTACGGATCATCCGAGCTGGATGAGTACAACGCGTACCTCCAGAAACTCCGCGAGCGGGACGCCTGAGCAATGCCGACGACACTCCACTCCACGCCGACGTCTGAGGCCCGAACGACGCACACTGATCTCACGCGACCACTCGTCGGTGTATGGGTCGCCGTTCCACTGTCGGCGGTCGGTGGACTCGCCATGGACCTCGCGACCCCCGAGGTCAGTTGGTGGCCCCTCGCGTTCGTCAGCGTCGTCCTCACCTTGGTTGCGACCGTCGGACGTAGCGTCGGCGGAGCGCTGCTCGTCGGTCTCGCGTTCGGTGTCACGTTCTACGCGCTTCACCTCGATTGGGTTGGTCAGTTCCTCGGGCCGTTGCCACGCATCGCGTTGTCGGGGCTGCAGGCTCTCCTGTTCGGGCTCGGTGCGGTTCCCATAGCGCTGGCATACCGATGGACGAGCCGCTTCCGTGGCCGTCGTGTCTGGCAAATCGTCGCCGTACCCGCACTGGTCGGCGGGTTGTGGGTTGCCCGCGAGATCGTGCTCGGATCGTGGCCGTACGGCGGGTTCCCCTGGGTGCGACTCGGGATGACGCAGGTAGAGAGCCCGTTCCCGGAAGCTACGTCGTGGATCGGTGTGACCGGGCTCTCGCTCACCATCGCGGTCATCGCTGCGAGCATCGTGCAGTGGCTTCGTATCGGGTTGCGCGCAGTGTCCGTTCTGACGCCCGCTGTCGTCCTGGTTTTCGGACTCAGTGTGACACCGCAATATGCGACGACAGGCGCGGGCACATTCGCGGTTGGGTGGGTCCAAGGCAACGGTCCCTCAGGCTACTTCGACGGTAGAGCCTCGGGTGACCTGCTCAAAGCACAGGTCGAGGCATCGGAACCGATTCTCGACCGGAACATGGACGTGCTCGTTTGGCCCGAAGGATCGGCGGAGTTCGACCCGTTCCGCAACCGACAGGCCGCCTCTGAACTGAATCGGATCGTGTCCCGGACGGGGGCGCCGCTTCTGGCGAACGCGGCGACGGCACGAGGCGATGAGACGTTCAACACCTCCTTCCTGTGGACGGCAAACCCCGGCAGCTCTCAAGTCCACGACAAGGTCAATCCCGTCCCATTCGGCGAGTACGTCCCCGACCGATGGTTGTACGAGCGCCTTGCCCCCGACCTCGTCGGGCTGATCCAGCGCGAGTACACTGCCGGCACGAACCCACCCGTCGTGACCGTCGGCGAGACCGACATCGGTCTCGCGATCTGCTTCGACGTGATCTTCGACGACGTGATCCGTGCCGCTGCTGAGCAGGATGTGAAGCTCTACATCTTCCAAACCAACAACGCGGACTTCCGCGGCTCCGACGAGAACCTTCAGCAACTGGCCTTTGCCCGGATGCGTGCCATCCAGACCGGTAAGAGCGTGGTGAACGTTTCCACTGTGGGCACCAGTCAAGTCATAGCCCCGGACGGCGCGATCCTCGACACAGCAGGCGTCGACACGGTCGCTGCCGCAATCACGGATGTGCCGCTCCGCTCAGGCATCGCACCAGGCATCCTCGCGGAGAAGTGGCTCGCGTTGAGCGCGCCATTGCTCGCGTTCGGAAGCCTCGCAACACTTGCCCTCATCGTTCGACGTGCATCGTCGAACGGCCCAGACTCGACCCCCGAACCCGAATCCGGAGGCCCGAACCGTGACCACACATGACCCTCTCGAGCCGAACATTCGACCGGAGCCGCTTCTCACGCGGTCGGAGCTTCGACGCCGAGAGACCGCGTCGACAGCCCCGACTCCGCCAGTCACCCGCTCCGAACTTCGGCGCAGGCGCGAGGCCCTGTCCCATCCGCCGATTCCACCAATCAGTGCATCCGACCATCGACCTCGTGACGAGGGCATTCCGAGCCGAGAGCACGACGTGCGGACTCCGGCGAAGACGGTGAACACGACTCCATCCACCACCCCCACGGAGCAGGACGCTCGACGCGTTGCAAAGCCTGCTCCTGCGAGGTCCATCGGGCGGCGAATCGGGAGAACGCTCATCGTGGTGGGCACATTGACCGTCGCTTCCTCGTTCATGGTCGGCATGACGATCCCGGCCGAGACCGTCGCGGCGGCCAGGACGGATACCACGGCGCGGTTCGCGCCCTCCGAGAGCGACGGATCCGCCGCCGATAGTGACATTCAGGCGTTTGTCGTGCCGGAGGATGCTGCGGCGGAGGACCTTGGTCGGTCGAACGGCTTCAGCGTGACGTCTGTCCCGCAGCTCGCGGCGGCAGCAGGAATCCGTTACTTCAGCGGATCCCTGCTGCTCGATCCCGATGCTGAGGTGCAGTGGCCGTTCCCGGTCAGCGTGCCCACGTCGTCGAGTTTCGGGCCCAGGTGGGGGCGAATGCATGAAGGCGCCGACTTCACACCAGGTGAGGGAGCTCAGATCCGCGCCGTGGCCGGCGGAACGGTCCGCATCGCGACCGAGAACGGCGGGGCGTTCGGGGTCACGGTCTACATTGAGAGCAAGATCGACGGGCAGACGGTATTCAGCCGCTACGCGCACATGTTGCGCGGCTCCCTCGGAGTTCGTGAGGGGGAGAGTGTCTCCGTCGGCGAAGTCGTCGGACGAGTCGGCAACACCGGACGCAGTTTTGGTGCGCACTTGCACCTTGAAGTGTCGACAGGAGACGGAACGGTCGATCCTGTCGCTTGGCTGCGGGAGCAGACCGGTGAATGAGCTCCGGCGCGTCCCGCTTGATGACCTCGACCTGAGAGGCGGGGCGATGAACCCTCGTCTAGGGCGAAAGGCGGCGACATCGCCGTTTGCCGTCGGTGTGATTGTCGTGGTCATGGCGTCACTGTTGCTCGTGTTGGGCGTCGCCTGCGCTCCATATCAGGCGACACCTGATGCATCGACGTCCGTCGGCGTCGACGATCCCTCGGCGCTCGATGCACGAAACGCTGCGCCGGACGCGCCCTCGGTTGCGTCGGCGGGGGAGCCCTCTGCATCGAGTATCGGCATGGGCCCCGTTGCGTGCGCTCTCGGACTGTTCTGCGGAGTACTTCTCCTGCTCCTCAGCGCTCTGCGTCGGCCAATGCCTCTAATGAACCCGGGACGTATCAGGTCTCACCTGATACGTCGACTTCTTCCGAGCATCGCGATGAGGGCCACCGCCCCCTCTCTCACGAAACTCCGCGTGTCGCGGACCTGAGCTTCCTCGATTCACGCCGTCGTCATGCTCGTCACTCGGGAGCGAGACGCGACGTCGCCCCGGGACCCGCTCCTCGTCGAGCACTGATGGCCCGGGCGCGAGGCATGAGCCCGATAACCACCGGCTCTGCCCTGCCAAACGAGATTCAGATCCGAAGAGGAACCTATGCTCAGCGAGCCCGTCCCCCGACCACCCGCCACCGGCGTCCCCAGCGCGCAGGATCACGGCCGACGACGACGTATTCGTCACGCCGTGCTCGCCTCCATACCCGTCCTTCTCCTGCTCGCAGGGTGCGCGTCCAACGACTCCCTTTCCCAGCAGTACAGGGATGGCAACGAGAAAGGCTTCATCGCGGGAGACTTCCAAGTCGTCGAGATCCCGCAAGACGAGCGCGGAGAGCCGGTGACATTCGAAGGGGTCACGGAGACCGAAGAGGAAGTCGCGAGTGACGACTACCGCGGCGACGTCCTCGTCGTGAACTTCTGGTACGCCGCATGCGGCCCCTGCATCGTCGAGGCGCCATACCTCGAACAGGTGTGGCAGGACTATCGCGACGACGGCGTGGCCTTTCTTGGGGTGAACACCTACGACCAACCCGCCACCGCGCTCTCGTTCGCCAAAGACAACGGCGTCACGTATCCGAGCGTGATCGACGTCAACGACGGCAAGGTCAAGCTGGCCTTCGCTCAGGTGACGCCGATCCAAGCCACGCCGACCACCCTGGTCATCGACCGCTCCGGCAGAGTCGCCGCCCGCGTCATCGGTCAGCTCGACAGTGCCTCAATCCTCGCGACGCTCGTCGAGGACGTTCTCGAGGAGAGCGTCCCATGAACCCTGGAACGCTTATCGTCGACGGAGTTCTGTGGATCGCCGTCCCCGTGGCGATCCTCGCCGGGCTCGTCTCCTTCGTCTCACCGTGCGTCCTCCCTTTGGTGCCCGGGTACCTGGGGTACCTCGGCGGAACTGTGCGGCCAGAACAGGGCAAGAGCGGAAGCCGAGAGTCGCACCGCGGTCGACTGATGCTGGGGGTGGCGCTGTTCATCGCAGGTTTCACGACCGTCTTCGTCGCCGTGACCATCCTCGGCGGTGCGTTCGGCTTCGTGCTGCTGCAGTACGCGAACATTCTCACCAGGGTGTTCGGCGTCGTCATCATCGTGATGGGCTTCGTCTTCATCGGACTCTTCGGCGTCGCGCAGCGAACGATGCGCCCACGGATCGGCAGTCGTGCAGGTCTGGTCGGCGCCCCGCTGCTGGGGTTCGCACTCGGAGTGGGGTGGACACCCTGCATCGGCCCGACACTCGCCGCAATAATCTCGATGTCATGGAACTTGGGTGACCCCGCTCGAGCCGGCCTGCTCGGGCTGGCGTACTCCCTCGGCCTCGGTATCCCCTTCATCGTCCTCGCCGCCGGGTGGGGATGGGCGTCCTCCTCGCTCGCCTTCCTCCGACGCCATGTCCGCACGCTCAACCTCATCGGCGGAGCGATGCTCGTCGCTCTCGGGATCCTGATGGTCTCCGGCCTCTGGACCGCTCTCATGTCCCAACTTCAGCAGGTGATTATCAATGTCCCGCTCCCTCTCTGACCCCGACACCAAGGGCGATCCGCTCCGGCCAGCCGACCACGCCGATACCGGCGCAACATCTGAGGTGACGAGCCCGGCGCTCAGCGTGACCGGCTGGCTGCGATGGGGGTGGACACAACTGACGAGCATGCGCACCGCCTTGTTGCTGCTTCTGCTCCTCGCTGTCGCAGCGATCCCCGGTTCACTGTTCCCGCAACGCAGCGCAGACCCCAACGGCGTCGTGCAATGGCGAAGGAACAACCCCGATGCGTTCCCGCTCGCGGACGGCCTTGGACTGTTCGACGTCTACATCTCACCGTGGTTCTCCGCCATCCATCTTCTGCTGTTCGTCTCGCTCATCGGGTGTGTGATCCCGCGTGCGAAGCACCACTATGTCGCGCTGCGGTCACGACCTCCGCGCACTCCGTCCCGACTGTCGAGGTTGCCCGCTCATCGCGAGAGGTTCATCGCTGGGAAGGGTGGCGATGCTGAGGGGGCTGTCTCCGCGGCTTCCGACATGCTGCGCAGATCCGGTTACCGCGTCGAGCGTTACGACCAGGGAGGCACCTACTCGGTATCAGCAGAGCGCGGCTACCTCCGTGAGACCGGCAACCTCGTCTTCCATGTCGCGCTCGTCGGGGTGCTCCTCTCGGTCGCAGTAGGCGGATCCTTCGCGTACACCGGACAACGAGTCGTGGTGGAGGGGACGACGTTCGTGAATGCCTTGAGCGACTACTCGTCCTTCAACCCGGGACGATTCGTCGACGGCGCGGGACTTGTTCCGTACTCGCTCACGCTCGACGACTTCCGCGTCGCCTATCGACTGCCGGGCACACCGGGCGCGGGACAGGCAGAGAACTTCGATGCGCAGATCACGGTCCGCCAGCCGGGCGAGCAGGACAGTGAGCGCAGCGTTCGAGTGAACTACCCGACCACGATTGCGAATGACCGGATCTACCTCCTGGGGAACGGGTACGCCCCGACGCTGACCGTGAGGAACGGCGACGGCGACGTCGTGTTCAGTGAGTCGCAGCCGTTCCTGCCGCAGGACTCGAACATGACCTCCCTGGGCATCATCAAAATCCCGGACGGGCTACCGAAGCAAGTCGGGCTCGTCGGGTTCTTCTACCCCACGCAGGGCACTCTCCCGTCAGGTGCGTTCACGTCCATCTACCCCGACGTCGTCGATCCCGTGCTCACCTTCAACGTCTTCAGCGGGGACCTCGGCATCGACGACGGCACGCCGCGCTCCGTCTACACGCTCGACGTGAGCGGACTCGACCAGGAGACGGGCGGCGACAGCGGCACCGACTCGTTGGAACTCCGACCCGGTGACACAGCTGACCTCCCGAATGGCTGGGGGTCCGTCACATGGGAGATCGCAGAGGAACAACAACCAGTGAAGCGATTCGCCTCGCTGCAGATCCAACAAGATCCGAGCAGTGGGGGAGTGCTCCTCTTCTCGGTGATTGCCATGGTGGGTCTCTTCGCAGGCCTGTTCGTACCCCGGCGTCGCGTGTGGGTGAAAGCCCGCGACGGGATCGACGGCATCCACATCGAGTACGCCGGCCTCGCGCGCGGCGACGACCCCACGCTGCAACGAGCGGTCGACGATCTCGCACATCGTCACTCGACTTCGCTCGGCGCGGAGCCTGTGAAGCCCGCCGGCCACTTCTGACAACGACCAGCAGCACGACACGACCGAAAGGAACCCGTCATGAATCAGCTCAGCCTCGACGGCATCTCCCTCCTCCTCGTCTGGACCGCGATTGCCACCTACCTCCTCGCGTTCACCGCGTACACCATCGACCTCGCGCAGCGCAGCGCCGCACCGGTTGCCGTTCCCGTGCGGAAATTGGCGACCGTCGGCGGGCGTGGGCCGGCATCCTCATCCGAAGAGGTCGCCGAGGATGTCCCCGGCGCCGACACCGCTCTACAGCGGCCACCCCGACGCTTGTGGGCGCGAATCGGAACGTCGCTCACGGTTCTGGCGTTCCTCTTCCAGCTAGGAGGAACTCTCGGCAGAGGCATTGCGGCCGAGCGGGTCCCGTGGGCCAACATGTACGAATTCGCGCTCACCGGGACGCTCCTCATCGTCGCCGTGTACCTCGTGGTGCTGCGGCTGTACGATCTTCGATTCTTGGGCGCGTTCCTGCTCGGAATGACCGTGCTGCTTCTCGGAGGTGCGACTCTCGGCTTCTATGTCGAGGTTGTGCCGCTGATGGATCCGCTGAAGAGCGTGTGGCTGGTGATCCACGTGTTCGTGGCTTCGCTCGCCACAGCTCTGTTCGCTCTCGCCTGCGGCGTGTCAATCACCCAACTGATGCAGGGTAGGCGCGAGCGTCTCCTCAGTGACGCTCCGGATGCGCGAAAGCAGAAGCGCGGTCCTCGCTTCCTTCGCACGATCCCGTCCGCGGACGCGCTGGAGACCCTGGCGTACCGCTTCACTATCGTCGGCTTCATGTTCTGGAGCTTCACCCTCATCGCGGGAGCGATCTGGGCGAACGACTCGTGGGGTCGCTACTGGGGATTCGACGTCAAAGAGGTGTGGACCTTCGTGATCTGGGTCCTTTACGCGGGGTACATCCACGCGCGCGCCACCCGGGGGTGGCGTGGTTCCCGGTCTGCGTGGCTGTCGATTGTTGGGTTCGCAGCAGTGCTGTTCAACTTCACCGTCGTGAACATCTACTTCCCGGGGCTCCATTCCTACTCCGGGCTGACGTGATCCGGTAGGGCCGCGGCGCTATCTCACACGTAGACGCCGCGGTCCTCCATGAAACGCACCGGGTTGGTGTAGCCACCGTTGAGGTACACCTCGAAGTGCAGATGGCACCCGAAGGATCGCCCGGTGTTGCCCGCGTATGCGATGACCTGTCCCGACTCGACCCACTGACCGCGACGAACGGCGATTCCGCCCGGCTTGATGTGTGCATAGCCCGAGCTCACGCCGCCACCGTGCTGAATACGGACGTAGTTGCCGTAGTTCCCGTTGGCTCCGGCATAGTCGACTGTTCCCGAGTTCGCGGCGTAGATCGCCGCACCGCATCCGTTCGCCAGGTCTGCGCCGTAGTGGTAGCTCGATGAGCAGCCCTGGGGCCCGCAGATCGGGGTCCGTGGACCGTAGCTCGAGCTGCGTGCGCCACCGTGCGGTCGAACCCACCCTCCGCTACCGGCCTGGCCCCCTCCGCCCCCGTTGCCGCCGCTGTTCGCCGCGGCTTCGGCGGCTTCTCTCTCCCGACGAGCCTTCTCCTCCGCGGCACGCGCTGCGACGCCGGCCTGGTAAGCGGCAACCGTTTGCGCGGTCGTGTCCTGAAGCGCCGCGAGCTGTGCCTTCAGCGTCTCGAGGTAGGTGGTCTGCTCGTCGAGCGCAGCCTGTGCGGCGTCTGCGGCTTCCTGCGCTGCTGTCATCTTCTGCTCCGCGACCTGCTGCAGTCGGTCGCGCTCGTCTCGAGCGACGACCGCCTGATCTGTGAGCGACTGTGCCGCGTTCTTCGACGAGATTGCTTCGTCGTAGACCGCGCGGTTGTGCTGCATGAACTTGTCGAGCGTTCCCAATCGCGACAGCAGCTCATCCGATTCGGCTGCAGAGCCTGCGAAGAACAGCTGCAGCGTGGTGTCGTCGCCACCGTTGCGATAGAGCTGCGCCGCCAGCTGTCCGGCTTTCCTCGACGCCTCCTCAGCGATGAGGGTCTGTTCGTCGGCTTGCGCCTGCAGGTCGTCTGCGACCCGGATCGCCTCGAAGTACTGTTGCTGCGCTGCGTAGAACTCGTCGGATGCGAGCAGTGCTGCGGCCTCGGTGTCAGCGACCTTCTGCGTCAGCGACTGAATGAGGCCTTGGATGCGTTGAACTTCGACACCCTTCGCTGCCTCGTTGCCCTTGGCGCGCTGAACGTCGTCCCACGACGGGTACGTTGCGGCATGTGCGATGGAAACGCCGGATCCGACCCCGAACGCTGCGAGCGCCACCACGCTCAAGGCGCCGAGCTCGAAGACGCCGCGGCGATTGATTGGGCGCTTCCACAGTCGATCCCTCTCGGCGGGTTTCGGGGCACAGCCGCAGTCATCAGCAGCCGACGCGGAAGCGAGATCAGCGGCTGTCGGGCGTATCGGACTCACGCGTTTGGCTCCTCATCGCTGGGATATCGCCTTCAAGTTACATCACGAATTCGTGATGTATCGTCAATTCGGAGAGAGTGTCGTCGTCGTAGACTCACTATGGTGACGCGAGACATGCACTTCGATGCGGCGACGATGTTGCCGTCGAGCGCAGCCGTTCGGCTGGCGGAAGTCATGCACGGCCTCTCCTCTCCGGTGCGGCTGCGGATCCTCACCGCGCTGCGACAATCGTCGCTGACCGTCACCCAGCTCTGCGAAGCTGTGGGAGCTGGTCAGACAGCCGTGTCGAACCACCTACGGCTGATGCGCGAGCTCGGCCTCGTGTCAGGAAATCGCGACGGGCGCAACGTCCGCTACGACTTGTACGACGACCACGTCATGGCTCTGCTTGATGGCGTGCTTGGCCACGTGGCGTACCTCCCGACCGGTGTCGAGACCAGTCCACAGGACAAGTAGCCGGCTCGCTCTCTGGTTAGGGACGTGCCGTCTCGAGAGACGACAGCTCCAGTTCTATGAGCTCTCGTACGAACTCGCCGAGAGCGCCTAGCACGAGCGCGACCTCCGAGCTTGAAGGAGGGACGTCGCCATGCACGAGACGACTTCGGACGTCGTACGCATAGCTGAAGAAATCACGCGCCGTTCGATCCAAGAAGGTGCGCGGGTTCAAACGGTCTGCGAGTCGGGCGCTCGCAGAGCTGATGCTCTCCTTGTGCAACGATCCGATCCGATTCTCCAACGACTTCTTACTGATAGGTGACAGCGTCTGATCGGCTCGGACTACGGCGGCAAGTCGGCGAAGAGCGATTCGTTCCTCACTAGAGACCTTCTTGCGGACGACCATGGCTTCGGCGGCGGACGTGAGCATGAGAAGACGGGCGTCATCCGTGGGCATTCGCCAACTGGCAACATATAGGTCGAATGCCAGAGAACCGTGCGGTGAGGCGGTCGCGGAGCGCATCGCGCGCTGGAACGTCGCGCCCACGGTCTGCGCGGGCGTATGAGCGCGAACTGTTGCGCTCAGTCGAGGCACGACGATGTCCTCCGATGTCAGGTGCACCGTGACCCCCGGGCGAAAGCGGGCAGCGCGAACTCCTGTCGGGAGAGCCTCATTGAGGTCGCGCAGCGCGGTCTCAGACATCCCAGCGGATGCCTCGCGGGACAAGAAGTCGAAGTAGATTCCTGTGCGTAAAGAAGTGAGCCGCAGCGCCGGAAGAAGTTCATTGGCCCGTTGCTCCGCTATTTCAGCGGTCGGGTAGCCGGATCCGCAAAACGCCGCTCTCTCGGCGTCCGCGAGCGGCCCATTCGACTGGAGCCAGATGCTCTCGCTGTTCGACTCTGATAGCGAGAGTCGACTCTCGGCGGTGTCCGGATTGCTGTTTCCTACATGCAGCGGTACGCGGAACGAATACATGGAGCGAGCGTATCGAGACTGCGGCCGGCGCGGCCCGCTTCAGCCGGGCTATGGTTCGCGTTGCCGGCGACGCCTTGAGGCGGGGCAGTGCAACTTCGGGCTGGCGAGCAGGGTGCATCGCTACTCTGGTCGCAGGTGGCGGAGGAGGCAGACGGTGAATACGAACGACACACCTGTCGAGATCTCGGAGATCAGCGAACAGCGATTCAACGCTTTCGTGGTCTGGGCCCGGGGGGCGGGCCCACTTGCGCCGACCAAGGAAGTTGCGTGGCTGGAGATCCGACCCGCTAAGGTGCTCGGCGTATTATTCGTTGACTTGACCGACCGCGAGCTCCACAGTTGCGTGCTCGCTCCCGACCTCTCTGGACGCTATCGGGGAGTCAGGTTGCTAGGCCCACACGCAGATGTACGTGCCGCGGTGAATGCGACTGCGGAAGCTATGGCGAATGTTCACGCGGACTACGACAACTCACGCACTCAAGGCGATGAGAGGCCTTCCGAGAACTTCTTCAGAGTGGCTTCGAACGAGGATCGCTTGCACGTTCGATTCAAGTACCTACGAGATCAGACGAGTGCCGTCGCTGCGCGTCGCCTCATAGAGGTCGCCATGCGTTGGTACGAGAACCAAGATGGAACTTTCGTCGAGCAGTTTCAGACCACGGCCTTCGATGCCAGGGTGTGGGAACTATATGTATGGGCGCTGATGCGTGAGGCGGGTCTACGAGTCGAACAGCCCAAGCCCGCGCCAGACTTCCTTGCACGAGGTGTGTTCGGAGATTTCTACGTCGAGGCAACGACCGCGAACCCGCCGCCAGTGCACAACGTGCCCGTTCCGCCGGAGACGGCTGACGAGCTTTTTGACTATGCGCACAACTACCTGCCGACTCGCTTCTCCGGCCCGCTTGTTGCAAAGCTCAGAAAGCGCTACTGGGAGCGAACCGGAGCGCGGAAGATACCCTTCGTGATTGCTGTGCAAGACTTTCATCAGGACCTGTCGATGACGTGGAGCCAGCCCGCGCTGTACGAATACCTCTACGGTGTGCGCATCGAAGATGTGGAGCGGGATGGAGTCGTCCGCCAGGTCGAGGTCCCCGTCGGAACACTTAAATGGGGCACGAAGGAGCTTGAGTCCGGTTTCTTTAAGTTGCCTGATTCGGAGCGGATCAGTGCCGTGATCTTCAATGCAGCAGGGACACTCAGCAAGTTCAATCGCATGGGCATCGCGGCGGGGATGGGGGAGTCATCGCTGTTGGCGTTCCATCGCGGTTCTCGTTACGCGGAAGACAACTCGGGCGAGGTTGTGCCATTCAGTCAGCAGGTGGGTGAGGGATATGAGGAACGCTGGATTGATGGCACCACTGTCTTCCACAACCCCGGGGCGCTCTACCCGCTTCCGCCCGAGGCCTTACCGGGTGCGGCGCACGTTAGCGAGCGAGCCGGCATGCGGGAGCAATCTTCTCCTGCCGGACATCTCGTCACCAGCACCACGAGCTTGGTGCTCCCGCAAGGATGATCTCGGATCAGTTACTCCATGACCAAGCGTCGTGTCGCGCGTCCCGTAGCGCTTCATCAAGGCGCCCCTCGATAAGCCGCGTGATGTTGCGGGGCGGATCCGCTTCGGGCAACGAGACGTTCAACCACTGCGCCCATGTCCAGGAGTCGCTTACGCCGGTCTGGAGGGTGAGAAGAACCTCCCGCAGACCTGGAACCACCTCGCCGTCGTGCAGTTGAAAGACGGGGAAGAGGTAGACGCCGTCTTCGGTGCGCAACATGAGGAGGCTGAGATCGTTCCCAGCCTCCATGACCTCAGCCTCCGTCCGTCCGAGGGTGCGGGCCATGCTGGTCACCGTGTAGCACGGACCGACGATCTCAGCCCAGGGGTTCGGTTCCTCCTCGGTCACGGCTCCTTCTCGGGTTTCCGGGTGTGGCGGCGACGAACGTCTTCGATGATCTCGTCGAGGGTGCGGCGGCCCTCGATGTAGTTCCAGGCGTCGCGGATCGCATCACGTGTCGGAGCGAGGCCGTCGAGGCGGCAGGAGTGGAACGCTTCGAGGACTCCGTTCAGCCGCTCCTCTCGCGTACGGACGTGGTCATCGTTACCCAACGGGGAATGCCGCCTCTCTCATCTGCTGGACCGTGGGGACCTCTAGGCGCAGCGTCCGCAGGTCGAGGAACGCGAGGCTGCCCTGCATCGTGTCTCGTCCGAAGCTCGCCACGCGGCGCCCGTCGTCGGTCGCGCCGCCGCCAGCAACATGCATATGACCATGCATCAGCAGTCCTGGTCGGATGGCGTCCCAGACTTTGGCAACCCGCTCGCGTGACTGTGCGGACTCTGCGAGCGTTTCGTCAGGGAATCCCATCGGGTTGGACCGCAGCACCTCTTGTACGGCGCGAACGGGCGTGCGGGCAGGGGACTCGTGCGTCAGCATCAGATCAGCGGGACCACCAGCGATGGCCGCGGCCACATGAGAGTCATCGATGCGCTCATCGGGCCACCATCCGGCGCCTTCTCGTCGCCAAAGCCTGTCGACGGAGGCTGCACCGCCGAGCGACAGCACCGACCGTCCGCCAATGGTGAGCCTGGCGGGCCTTGCCAGGAGCCAGGTGAGCTTCGAGACTCGGACGGCTGAACTAGGCTGCTCGTCGAGGAGCGGCGTGACGTCCGACCACGGTTCGTGGTTGCCGAGCGTCACATAGATGCGGTCGATGTTCGTGTCAGCGAGTGCCTCATCGACGGCATCGGGATCGATCCACCAGTCACCGAGCTGCAGGATCGTCGTCACGTCCGGTGCCAGCGCCGGCAGGATACGAGAGAGCGTCCTGACCCAGCCGACGTTGCCGTGCCAGTCCCCGCACACCGCCACGCGCTGATCCGGGAGATCGATGGTCGACGCGCGTTCAAGTGCTCTCACTGAGTCCTCGCAGCCTGGTGGGCACGAGCGCGCTCGCGGAATGTCGGGCCAACCCGGAGACTGCGCTCAACATCTTTGTCCCAGCTGATCCATCCGCCCCGTTTCCACTGAATCGCTACGTGGAGGCGAAACGCGTGAAGAATCGCGGTGCGAGTGACATAGTTCAGGCCAGCGGGCCACTCAGGGTGCAGAGGCTTGTCGTTGAAGAGAGCAGCGAACAGCTCCTTGAACGTGGGTCCGCCGCCGGTTCTTCGCCGCACAGTGGCGACGAAGATGCCCGCGGCAAGACCGAGATGGTCTGCGCGCTTCTCCTCGGTGAGCGCTTCGAATGCGTCCTGCCACTCGCGGGGCGCCTCGACATCGGTGGCGATCCACCAGGTTGGTGTCAGATCTGTCACATTCACTCCAGACTCGGGGCTGAAGGGCATGCATCGAGCCGCCCCGGGGTCTATGCACAGCGCCGCACATGCAGATCGTCAAACGCGAGGCGTCGGCCGTCGGTTGATGCGTCGTGGTGACCGATTCTGCCACATAGACATATCCATGGGTCAGCGCCTTCATCGGATCGTTGGAGAGTGATGAGGACGGACGTGAGTGCTGACGACGAGTGGCAGAAGTTCGCCGCAGAGCTTGGTCTTCAGATCCGTCGTCTGCGCGTCTCGAAAGGCTTGTCGCAAGAAGCGGTCGCCTTTCGTGCGGGTCTAGCTAGATTCACGTATCAGCGCTACGAGCGTGGCGAAGCGCAGTCCGGTGCGCCCTCAAACCCCACGTTGCGAACGCTCCTAGCCTTGGCGCAGATCTTTGAGGTGTCGCTTCAGGAGTTGGTGCCGGCGAACCACCCGGACGTGACGGCTCGCTGAGGAAGCGAGTCGCTACCGGTCTTGGTCGCGTCCGTCTTCGTTCTCGATAAGGCCATATGGCGGGTAGTCAGGATTCTGCGAGTACCGCACGACGGTGTGTTGAGAAGCGACCGACGGCGGCTGGTTGTCGACAAGAATGATCTGAGCGCCGGGGTGCTTCAAAACCCAGTCCGAGACATGCATGTAGATGTTCTCGACGATGTGTCTGCTTCGCGTCGTGATGAGGCGTCCGAGCTCTTCGCCCTCACTGTCGGAGCTACTGGGCGTCTCAGGCGCGGTGGTGACGACTGACCCTGGGACCAGATTTTTCTGCGGGCTGTCGATAATGAGAAAGCCGGGATGTCCCATTCCCTGCTCGAACGCGAGCTCGAAGAGTGCGAGCTCCCACGCAAGGGCGATGAGAGTCATCGCCCCAGATGAGCCGACTCGGTCATAGCGTCGGCGACGCACATAGGGGACGAGGTTCCTGTCAACCCGAACGAGATCGACCTTCGGATAGTCAAAGTCTCGAAGGATCTCATGAATCCGGTCACCGACCCTAGCCAGAATCGTATCCCGCGGGGTGGCTCGCTTTAGGTACTCAGCCTTCCTCGACCGTGCTTCCTTGAGAGCTGCTGAAGTCTTCAGCAGCTCCACTTCCTTCTGCTGTAGCTGGAGCAGCATCTGGCGTGCCCGAAGCGCAGTCTTGAGGTCTACCCGAGCATCGCCGAGCGTTTTCTGTATCTCGTCACGTTGTGCGAGGAACGGGGACACGACTTGGCGCGAGACGCTGTCTAGAGCAGACTGAGCCTCCTGGACCTCATCATTTGCCGCACTCAGCTTGCGACGAAGCTCGTCACCTTCTGCCCTCACCTCCTGCGAGAATGCGAGTAGCTGATTCAGCCGGCGGACGAGGTTGCGTCGTTCGGTCGAAAGGTCGGGAGCTTCATCTTGCGGGGTGTCATCCGAGGTCAAGTCCGAGTGGCACAGCGAGCATCGGTCACCGACGACGGTCGGTGACGTTTTCAAGTGGCTTTGGCACGCGGGACATGTAACGACGGTCAGGGAGTCAAAGAGGCTGACAGACTCCGCAACAAGGTCGAGTCGGCGGATCTCGTCCGCATACTGAGCACGGAGCGGTTCGAGCCGCAGCGTCAGAGTCTCTCGGTCACGCAGCTCAGTCTGGATTCTCCGAGCGTGATTCGTGCTCCGCGCGAACGCCGCGCGAAGCTCGGTCGTGAAGTCGCCGCGGGCGGAGATGTCGGCGTCGATGCTCCGCCTCTTGGCGTTGAGCTCAGCGACCCGTGTCCCTAGCCGGTCCGACTCGGCAGTGATTTCCTCGAGCGTCGTGAAGCCCGCGTCCGTCATGAAGGTGCGAAGGGTCTGGACGGCGCGCGACAGTTCGCGTTCCTCAGCTCCGAGCTCTTCTACCGCACGCGACAACGAGGACTGCTGGTTATCGGATACTCCGAAGAAGAAGTTAACGACCTGATTCAGCTTGATGGAGCGCGCGGTTTGGTTGTGGTAAGTGAGGTCACCGTTGTCAAGCCGTCGGTTCGACAGGAACCACAGGGGTTGTAGATCCCGGAAGCTCAGCACGCTTGTCTTCGAATCCGTTTGCGTTGGTGCTTCGTCCAAGCGCAAACCGGCGAGGCCGCACAACTGAAGTAGGTAGTGCGACAGAGAGTCGGTATCCGCGGGGTCTGAAGTGAACGACCTCACCGGGGTTCCAGACATGCTGTCCAAATCGCCGGTGTAGAGGTAAGCGGCAGTCTTCTTCGACCCGAGAGCTCGCTCGATAACGTATCGACTCGCGGTGTCTCCGGTAGATCGCGCGTCTGCCACGTCGATGGCGAGCTGAGCCGAGCGTACGTTCGCCATGATCTCGTCGTGTTCAGGGTGCTCCTTCGCACCGAGACACCAGTCGATGAACTCGAGCACCGAAGTCTTTCCAGTGCTGATCTCGCCGGCGATTATCGAAAGCTGACGGATCACGTCGGCATCATTCCGGTCGGTGAAGTTGACTCGATATGAGTGGTTTGGCCCGACCAGACGGAGGCCGCGGACGTTGAATGCAGGGCGAGTGGCAGTCATTGGTAGTGGTCCTAGAAGAGCATGTCGCGTGATGCGAGGCCGGAAGTCTCCGCCTCGAACTCGTGGTATGTGGGGGCGTCGATGAGGTCGAAAAGCATCGGGTCGACCCGGAGCCAGGTCTCGAGGCGTTGGCGCATCCTTTGAGCCGAGAGCCGCATCACCAAGGGGCCCACAGTGGCCACGCTAAGCCGATACGCATCCGCATAGACCGAGCAGAGTCGCTCGGCTGACTGTTCGCCAAGCTCAGTGAGGGAGAAAACTCGTTGCCTGTCAGCGACGAACAGTCGAACAAGTCCAAGGGAGACCAACTGAGCGACATCAGACGCTACTCGCTCGCGACGGGAGACAAACCGCTGACTAGGGGAGGCGTATGTGATGGAGTGGCGCCCAAACCCTTGAAGGCGAAGTTCGTTTGCTTCCGGCGAGTCGTCGCCCACCACAAGGAACGGATTGGCCGAGAGAAATTCGATGATGGAAAGGCGCTCGAGGTCGACTCGATTCAGTGGAGGCTGAACGCCATCGAGGACGAGAAGGAGCTGCGCCATGCGGAAGGCCGGGACGGATTCAGCCCTGAGCGTGGATGCGGCGTTATCCATGAACGCGGTCGAACTAGTCATCAGTGTTCTCCGTCTCATCATCGACTTCGCGCCCGGTCGCTGGCTTCGACAGGGAGGTGCGAGATCGGTGGTCCTGCGCGACTTCTCGCCAATCCCGAACCCATCCAGCGCGTCCGTTGTCCACAGCCTGATGAAGCAGGCCAACGCCGTGAATCACATGTGCGCGCAGGCTCGCCGCTTCGCGCACATGACTGGCTTCGATCCCGGCAAGCACTTCTCCATACAGCCGAGGAAACCGTCGCTCGGGCGACGTCTGACATGCAGTGTTGAATGCGACCGACCACGTCGACGACACGGCAACTCGCCACGTCGATAGGGCGGAGACTTCGGTCGAAAGACCCTTGTCTGTGACCTCGCGTTCGAGGATTTCAGCGTTGAAGAACGCTTCCCTCGCTGAGCGGGTTTCAGGTAGCCCGGCTTCATCCAACTGGCGCACGAAGAGGGCGCCGTCATACTTCGACTCATCGACAAGTTCCTCGAGCCCGCGTTCCACTTCGTCCTCGGAGCGTTCGGGCACCGCAAAGACAGGAGAGAAGTAGAACCGGCGCACGTCCTCACCAGCAGTGGCCTGGAGTCGCCGCCGGAGGCGCCCGCCCGACTCCAGTTCGATGGTTAGGTCATCCACTTTCGCCGTGCGCTTCTTCCACCCGTTCCACCACTTGAGCATTGGACCGTCGAGTTCGCACGGGACGCACAGAGTCCACGACGCAATCCTGTAGCCATGCTCGTGTGCTGCCTTTTGCGCGGACTTGTACGACTCCCGCACTTCACTCTGCTGCGATGGTCCGAAACCGTTGATGAAGTACTTCGACTGCCAGACGTGAACTTCACCAGCCTCGCCCAAGTCCCCTACGAAGGCGTCGATGCCCCAGTCGCCCGGATTCGCCTGGATCTCTTGAACGTCGGGATGAACGATGCCCACGATGTCCGCAACGAGTCGTTCGAACGCGTCGCGAGCGCCGGCCGGGCCCGAGAACCGAACCTCAAGGAACCGGAAATCGACGTCGCCGGCTCCGAGCACCGCAATCTGACTTGACACTCGCCCCCCCCGCCTGTCTGTAGCGTCAGCATATCCATAACCCATTCCCGCGCATGTTCCGACGGCAGGTGGTCATGTTCCGCCCCGATCCGTGACCGCTCGCGGCGCCGCTATTGTGTGGTGCGCCAATTCGTTGCGTCCCGCTGTGTGGAATGAGCCTGGCGGAGATCTGGTAGGCGTGGACGGGGCGTCGTGGTACGAAACTCGGTCGTCGAAGATCACGGAGTGGACCGGAGTTCTGGACCGGACTGCCCGCGGGAATCCCGCGCCCATCGCGGACGGTACAGATGGCATGACTTTCCGACCTGCACCGCGCATGGTCTTGGTATGAGCTCCCTCACCTTCGCCTACGCCCGAATCTCCACAACTGGCCAGCGCCACGACTCTCAGCGCTCCGTCCTCGACACTGCAGGGTACGACCGCTTGTACGAAGACACATGCAGCGGCACCGTCGATCCGATGGAGCGTCCAGGGTTCACTCGACTCGTCGACGCTGCGAGGCCCGGCGACGAGCTTCTGATCTTTCGACTCGACCGTCTAGGACGTTCCGCCGCCAGCGTGCTGCGGACTGTCGAATTGCTAGACGAGCGAGGAATCACCCTTCGTTCTCTCTCCGACGGGATCACCACGTCGGGCCCGTCCGGGAAGCTCGTGCTGACCATCATGGCTGGGGTGGCAAGCCTCGAGCGCTCCGTTATCGCGGAACGCTCGAGGGAAGGTATTGCCGCGGCGCGTGCTCGGGGTCAGCACCTCGGGCGTCCCAGCTCCCTTACTCCGGACCAGCAGGCACTCGCCAGACAACTCCGTGCCAGCGGGGAATCGTACAACGCCATCGCACGCGCGCTCGGCACGTCCAAGACAACGGTGATCCGAGTGACTCGAGGAGACTGAGCGCGCGGGAAGGCCCCTCCCCGCCCCAAGCGGGGAGGGGCCTTCGGCTCAGGCGGCTGCGGGAGCTCGCGGAAGGTTGCGGTCATCTGGGGGCAGCGCCAGCGCCTTGAGGCGGTACTCCTGGTAGAACTCCTCCTGCTCTCGCGTGCGCTCGATTGCTTCGAGAGCTTCGAGGCGGTCCCAGTAAGCGTCGCGGTACTTCGTCATGCTGTCTCGACTTTCGTTGGTGGTGAAGGCTCAGCCCATAAGCATGAGCCGCGCGAGGGACGGATCGTGCCGCTTGCGCAGCTTCACCTTCCCTCCTCCTGTGGGGAGTTCTGTGCCGTGGGGACGCAGCGATGCCGGGATGCCCCTCAAGGTGATGGTGTTCCGCAGCACCGCTTGGATGCTTTCAGGATCTTTCGGTTGGAAAGGAAACGTCGCCGGATCAAGCAGTCGCGACGTCTGCCACCGCGCGCTTGGTGGGCCGGTCGCTACCATCGTCGGCAGCGTTCCGAAGTCCTGGCGAGCAGTACCGTTTCGGGGGAAGAGCGCCCGCCACGTGACGACGCCGATCTTGGCCGCGGTCGGGTCACCGGCCATTCCGGGGAAAGAACGAACCGCGCGCTCAATAGCGCGGGTCACGACCCTGAGGTCGGCGCGTGTGCTGTCGGGCTTGTCGTGTCGCGGAACGATGACGAAGACCGCCGTCAGACCGGTCCAGGCCATTGGCCGCTGGTGAAGCAGTTTGGCGAGGCGTCGGACCTTCGCGTCCATGCCAGAGGTGGTAGCGGTGATCTCCACTAGCACTCGCAGCCCGTCAGGGCGGATGAGGGTGAGGTCGGCCGCTGACTGTCCGCCACGCGGAAGATCCGGCGCGCCCGGTACGGGCCTTACGAGCAGTTCCCAGGAGGAAAGCTTCTCTCCGAGCACCATACCTACCTGTCCGTGCTCGGCCATCCTCAGACCGAACTCCGTGGCGAGCACGTTGTGGCGCGCATACTGACGGGAGGCATCGAAACCGAGACCGGCGGTGACAGAGAACCAATCGGCCCACCCGAGCACGGACGCTAGATCCTGCACCGCTCCGGAGTCACCGGCAGGTCGCAGGAGGAGCTGTTCCCGCGGCGGGACTTGTCCCCAGGTGTGACCCCAGCGACCCACGTCGACCAGACCCGCATTCCACAGCGCGCTTACGAGGCTCGTGCGACCGCGAGATAGCCCTTCGACGTCAGCGAGCGCCTCCACCTGTTCGACGGTCGCAGTCCGCCACTGATCCAGAACCGCCATCACGCGGAGAATGCGCTCACGGTTGTGGGGAGCCAGCACGCGCTCGCGTGCCTCGTCTTTCCGCATCCGAAGCCACGAAGGCGCGTGCTCGCCCTCGGCGAGGGCCCAATGGCCGAGAGCGCGTCCGCGCCATAGTTCATAGGGATCTCCGCGGCGCGCAGTACGACGAGGATGCAGCGGTGTCCGAGACCGCAAGGCGGCGAGGTCAATCTCAGTCATGCTTGCTCGAAGACCGGCGTCCGACGATCCCATGTGTCGTGCAGCAGGGTGGCACCGGGTGAGGAGTCGCCGGCCGCAGGTAGCAGTCGTCGCCCAAGAGGATGTCGAGCGCGATGAGGAGGTCGTCACTGTCGCGCGATTCACGCACCAGATCTCGCACACGATCCCTGAAGCCGGTGCGTGCGTCATCGGGGTGGGTATCTCCGCTGGCGCCTGTCTTGAAGGGCGGGGTGAGGGCTGGTTCGTCGATCTTCCATGCACCGTCGGTGGACAGCGCCAGGCGAGCTGCCCAATACGCGCCCTCGTCGGGGGACGTGTACAGGTCGTAGAGACCGGGGGCGTCGGGTCGCCCGTGGAGTGGTGGGTTGGCTGTGTCCGCCGCCGTGCGAGTCTGCGTGCCTGCAGGGGTCTGGCGCTCGTTTCGGAACATTTCGGGGTAGAGCGCCAGCAGCGTCTGCTTCGCCGTTCGTCGGGTGTGGTCACACCCACGGAGGACTGCGTTGGGTGCGCTGTCGGTGGGAGATTCGGGATCGGTCACGTGTACCTACTCTCTTGAGTGCAGTGCAGACAGTGTCTGCGTTGCGGTAGTGGGTACTTCGCCGGGTAGCGCCCGAACTGCTCAGATTCGATGGATCTTTCTCTGACTCGGGTGACGGAGTGACGAAGTGACGATTTCCGAGCTTCATGGCATTACCTCTCTAGGGAGAGATCTCGCTTATAGAGAGGAATGGCTGAAACCTAAGAAACCGTCACTTCGTCACTTCGTCACCTCGGATGTCACGCCTGCCGTAAGAGACCGCGCATGAACACGGGGAAGGGAACGCGGGCCCCTTCAGGCCGGTGGGGAACCGGCTCGAACCCCGCCGCGTGGGAGCGGCGGGGGCTTATCTTGGAGGCCTCAAGTGCAATCCACGCTCGAAAGCATAGGGAAGCGGCCGTGCTGGGACCGTCACCGACCTCCGGCGCTAGCGTGGACTTCATGAGCACCCATGAACCGGAATCCGAGTCCGACGGTCTCGATGCGCTGGCCCCCACGGAGCTTCGCACCCCGCGGCGACCGGTGTACGTTCTCGGTGCGGGATTCTCGCGAGCAATCAGTGACCTGATGCCCCTCACCGACGACCTCGGGAATGCCCTCCGTGAGCGCCTCGGCCTCAACTGGTCGATGGGGCAGCAGGTCTCATTCGAGGAACGCCTCACGGTGCTGTCTACCGCGTTGCCCTTTCTTCAGGCCCACGAGAACACTCGCCGACGCGCGGAAGCTGAGGCACTGACGGCAGCAATCGCTGACGTTCTGGATGGATTTCTAGAGACGGTGACGGGCTCCGCCCCACCGCTCTGGCTTCTGCAGCTGGTCGCTATCTGGCATGCGGAGCAAGCGGTCGTTATCACCTTCAACTACGACACGCTCGTAGAAAGTGCGTTCGGTGCGCTAGGCGTCGTGAAGCCTCACTACGACAACGGTGTCTCTTACGAGTTGGACGGGAAGCAGATCGTCTACCCCGCGCCTAGGTCGAGCGGATCGGGCGGCTGGCAAGATGCGATAGCTGCCGACGACAGCTCATTCCAGCTGCTCAAGCTCCACGGATCACTTTCCTGGTACTGGTCTTCAGGCGACGGATCCACGGTCGTCCAGGATCGCGCCCTACCGACCTTCGGTCGGGCAACGAGCACCACTCCGGAATTGTCCGGCATCAAGACGTTGGATCGATTCCTGATTCCTCCGGTGCTCAGCAAAGACAGCTACTACAACGTGAACATCGCGCACATGCTGTGGCGGACCGCTCACGACGCGGTCGCCAATGCATCCCGATTGACGATCCTCGGGTATTCATTGCCGGCGGGAGACCGCATCACTGCGGAACTTCTCCGGATGACGCCGAAGGGCACTCCGGTTGACATCGTCAATCGAGACATAGGAGAGCCCCAGGCCGCAACTTCGCCCCTGGGCCGTGCGACAACGCTCGGGTTCCAGGTCAACAAGACCTGGAACGGAGATCGAGCCATTCCTGCTTACATCCGGGACCGTTTGTTGCAGCGCTACCCGGGCGTTTTCGACGCCCTCGCCGACTATGAAGACGAACCCCTCATCGCGAGCGTCAGTCTTCGCGGAACGAGAGATGAGCCGGCCACGTTCATGCTGCGCTCTGTCGAGGAGGGGAACAACGGCGTGGACATCGATCTTGTCGCTGTGGGTAACGCCTCCACCCCTCCCCATGTCACTGTCGGAGCGCGAATGCCGTCCTTCGCCGGTGCTGACGACTTCCATACAGCGAAGACCCTGAAGAAGGTCGTCAGTAAGTCGCCGTTTCGCGTGAACCTCGCTGGCCGGATGTTCGTGGCCATCGGAGCCAAAGGTGTGCGGATCGGTAGATGGGAAGCGGTTGAGCTCCAACTGGCACCCGCCGAGTAATGCGTCGCGCGTCGCAAAGGTTTCTCGGGATCGAGCTTGCTGTTGCGCCGTCAGTAGTCTGGGGTAATGAACGACGGGGTGCGATGGGGACAGTCGACGGCTGGGGCCCTGGTGATCCAGGGACTGATTGGTCCAGTGATGGGGGCAGTCGTCGGCGCGGTGGTGGCCCTGTCGCTCACCAAGCCTGAGAGAGTCGACTGGGGCCTCATCTTCTTGGTCGCGTTCATCGTGGCGCTTGTTCTCTTCGTCGTGCTCTCCCTCGCGCTTGGGCGCCTCCGACGCGTTGTGTGGGGAGCTGTCCGCATGGCCCTGGCGTGGGTCGGTGGTCTGAGAATCAATACCCGCAAGGGCCGTAGTCGCCTCCGAGAGGCAGGGTATGCCGCGCGAAGCCGAGAGGTTGAGGACGAGCGGAAGCTATCACCACGCCCGCGCTGGCGCGTTACATACGAACCTGGCGAGGATTGGATTTACCTTCACAACTCGGGCTACTGGGTTAGCGACGTAGTAGTGCGCGCCGATCCGGACCTGTTCGAGTTCGCTGACG
This sequence comes from Zhihengliuella sp. ISTPL4, assembly GCF_002848265.1. Taxonomy (GTDB): domain Bacteria; phylum Actinomycetota; class Actinomycetes; order Actinomycetales; family Microbacteriaceae; genus Microbacterium. Next base: position 1,427,756 of record NZ_CP025422.1, on the reverse strand, counting down.
GTGCTATGCAGGGTGGTATTCAGGGGCGTCTCGGGGGCGACGGAGCCGGCAATCCGACCGGCAGACCGATACAGGGCCGCCCCACCAAGCGTGGCGAGCGCGAGGGAGTCACGTTCACCGTGTCCTGGACTGACCAGAACGGGGACGCGCAACCCACAGGAGATCGCGACGACCTGCCCTCGACAGCAACGCTCCCGAGTAGGGCGCTCCAGCCGGTTGTGCAACCCACGTGGCAGATCGGTCTTCCGAGGCAGAGCCCTGGCAAAGATGTCCTCATGCTCGCCAACGGCGCTCAGGAATTTGAAGCGAAGAACCTGGTCATCGACGCGGACCCGATCTACTTCACCTTCGTCTTGAAGCGGGAGCTGGGTGACCTGGAGGGTATCGGTGGCATGCGCTTCGTCGGCCGCCCGACAGAGGCTGGCAGAACGTTCGGGGTGGTCTTCAAGGTTACCTATCAAGATGTCAACGATGAAGAACGCACCGACTATGTCCCCGTTGAGCCAAGCATGAACTGGGGGTCTTGAGTCGAGGCCGCGTGTGTCCCGGGCTCTGAATGATTGTGCTGCTGGACGAAAGATCCGGCTCAGTCGTCCAGCTGTCCAGCGAGTTCGTCGGACACGACGATGCGCTCAGGGTTCCAATGCCCCTTAGCAGCCGCGGGGTAGACGGTCACGAACGCACCAGCACCCATCATGATCTTCCGACGTTCCGCGACGGAAGATCGCGCCCAGGCCTCACCGTAAGTCTCGCCAGTGCGACGCTGCACGGCCGAAATCGACGGCAAAGCGGTAAGGCGATCCCTCTCTTCGCCCAGCGTGACCATCCTGGCGGCCAACTCCATCACGTCCGCTCCAGGACGGTTCATCGCGGCATGGGTCTGACTGATTGCATCGAGCACGTTGTCCAGCCCCTCTGGCACGACCTCCTCACTGACAGTTTCGATAACTTCGACGTCACCCCACGCGTCGAGGAACTGCCGTTCGGCTTCCGCTTCCGCCGGATTGGCGGTCACCGTCTGGGGCCTTTCGCATGTGCGGCCTCGGTTCCGCGACTGGCACATGTAGACAGGAGGCTGTGTCGGGTGAGCGAAATGTCTGGGGGTCAACGGCATGCCACAGGATGAGCAGATAGCCAGTCGTTGCAGTAGCGGCACCCGTCCTCCTTCGGGAAGGCGGGGCGCTGCGATGTTCCCACTCAGAGCGCGCGACAGTGCATGCCACTCCTCGTCACTCACGAGAGGCGGCCATACGACCACCGGTAGCCCGCGGTCATCTCGCACCGCGTCCCCACCCTGCGTCGCATGTCCCCGAAGAGATCCGCGACGAAGGATGCGGGAGAGAGACGGGGGCGACCAATGAGACCCGCGGCGCGACGGGATGCCGTCGGAGTTGAGGCCGCGCGTCACCTCTGAGATGCCCTTTCCGCTCATCACCTCGTCCACGACTCGTCGGATGACCTTCGACTCCTCCGGGTGGTGCACAAGCGTTCGACCCGCAGTATCGGGGTGAGGTGCAGTGGTGAAACCGTAGGGCGGTGGTCCTCCTGGCCAACGCCCTACAGTTGGCAGGTGCCGGCGCATGGAACGAACTCGCTCGCCAATGGCCGTCGCTTCCAGCTCCGCGAAGACCTGCGCCATCTGGACCATGGCTTTACCTGTCGCAGTGGAAGCATCGAAGTTCTCCGTAGCGGAGACGATGACGAGGCCCTCGTCGAGTAGCTGGGAGATGTCGGCAACGGACCTTGCCATGCGATCCAGCCGGGACACCACGACAACGTCCGCTTCGCCAGCGCTGATGCGGCGACGCATCTCATGTATGCCTGGCCGGTCCAGTCTCTTTCGAGTGGCGGACTGGTCTATGTCCTCGATGATGTCTACGAAGTCCCACCCGCGCGCGTCGATCTGCCGGCGGATGTCCTTTCGCTGACGCTCGGGCGAGGTCGATGCCTCCGTGTCGCGAGAGAGTCGGACGTAGCCGAGCGCGCGGGTGGAAGACATGGGCTCAGTGACCCGCAGGGATGCCCTCGCCATGCGCAGGCTCCGCGGGCTTACGAACGAAAAGCGCCAGCAAGACTGCAGCCGAGGCGACGATGGCACCAACGAAGAACGCGGTGTGGACACCGTTCGCGGTCGCCGTCACCTGGTCAGCGCCAGAGCTCAGCGAAGATGCGAGCGTGACCGACATGAGCGTGACGAAGAGCGCAGTCCCCGCGGCACCAGCGACCTGCTGAACCGTCCCTACGACGGCAGAGCCGTGCGGGTACAAGTGCGACGGGAGCGATCCGAGAGCCGAGGTCATGAGCGGCGTGAACACGAAGCCGAGACCGAGGTTCAATGCCAAGTGCACTGCGATGATCCAGACGATGCTCGTGCCCTGGTCGAACGTCGCCATACCCCACAGTGCACCGGCCGCGATAGCCATGCCCGGGATGACCAACGGCGTCGGGCCGAACTTGTCGAAGAGGTTGCCCACGACGGGAGCGATGGCACCCATCAGAACGCCGCCAGGCAGCAGCATGAGCCCAACGCCGAGAGTGTCGAGCCCGAGCACTTGCTGCAGATAGATGGGAAGCAGGATGAGCGAACCGAACAGCGCGCTCATTACGATGACGACGAGTCCGACGGCGAGGCTGAACGACTTGCTCTGGAACACTCGAAGGTCAAGCAGAGCGCCGTCGACTTTCTGGAGCTGAAGTTGACGAAGCACGAACACAGTGAGTGCGACCGCGCCGATGACAATCGGGATCCACACGGGCACGGGGGCGTGGCCCGATGCTGCTTCACCGATGCTGCTAAGTCCGTAGATGAGACCACCGAAGCCGAGGGCCGAGAGAATCACGGACAGCACGTCGAATCGAGCGTGAGGGTTAGTCTCCGTGACGTTCCGAACCCAGATCAGTCCGAGTCCGATGGCGAGCAGCGCGATGGGGAACATGATCCAGAAGATCGCGTGCCAGGTCAGCGCCTGGAGGATCAGACCTGACACGGTCGGGCCGACTGCCGGCGCGACCGCGATGACGATGGTGATGACACCCATCATGCGGCCGCGATGACTCGCGGGGACGATTGTGAGGACCGTGGTGAAGAGCAGCGGCATCATCACGCCAGTGCCGAGCGCCTGCACGACGCGACCAGCGAGGAGGAACTCGAAGCCGGGCGCCAGCGCTGCGATGAGTGTGCCAAGTGCGAACAGGCCCATCGCAGAGAAGTAGACCTGACGAATGGTGAATCTGCTGAGAAGGAAACCGGTCAGCGGAATGACCACGGCCATAGTTAAGAGAAATCCTGTGGTGAGCCACTGACCCACCCCGGCGGTGATCCCGAGGTCCTTCATGATGTCGGTCAGCGCGACACCCATGGTGGTCTCGTTGAGGATCACGACGAACGCGCTGACGACGAGCAGCGCGATAACTGGGCCGGGCTTCGAAACGGTGTGAGTTGGGACGGACCCGGTCTGAGGCGAGGAGTCTTGGAGGGTCAAGGTGGATCCTAAGAGAGTGGTTCTTGCGGTGAGGGAGCTGTCCCGAAGATCGACGCTACCCGACTGCTAACGAGTTGGCGGACGCATCTAAAGGAGAACAGGATCGAGGCGGCGCGGCGTTCTGCCGCGAAACTCAGCCTAGTAACGCTGGTGCGTTCGTCAGCATGAACGCACTCGTCAGCCACTGCCCGAGCTCGGGCGGGATGCCCAGATCAGTGTTGAGGTGCGGGATCGCGATGCCCATCGTCGTCTCGTTGAGGATGGCGACGAAGGCGGCGACGAGCAGCAGCCAGATGACCCGCATGTCCTTGCGCGGGATCTCGCCGGACGATGCGGGGGGCGTCGTGAGGGAGCCGGTATCGACGGCAGACATGGGCGGCCTCCAGGGCATCGGAGAGAAGAGGAAGGTGCGAGAGTTCGCGAGAGTCATTCAGCGTAACGGGTCGGTGGGACATTTCATTCCGAAATCTGGGATATCGCTGAACGCCGAGACGGCGGAGCCGGTGTCCTGGGGGGTGAGTACGCTGGCGCCATGAGCATGGGCGGGATGGGCGGTGGTCCGCGGGGCGGTTTCCGCGGCGTGGATGAGGACGCCCAGCGTCGGCTCAACGCGGAGGCCCCGAAGATCGACGGGCTCGGCACCCGGGTCGTCGCTCTGTTCAGCGCCTACCGGTGGCGCATCCTCTTCACCGGTGTCCTCGTGGTGCTCGGCGCGGGCATCGCGGTCGTCCCTCCGCTCCTCGTGCAGCGCATCTTCGACGACGCGCTGTTCCCCGTCGACGGGGGCGGCCCCCACCTTTCGCTGCTCGGCATCCTCGTCGGGGCGATGGTCGGCCTCTTCCTCTTCTCGGCGGTGCTCGGCGTCGCGCAGACCTGGCTCACGGCCACGGTCGGCAACAGCGTCACGGGCGACCTCCGGGTGCGGCTGTTCGAGCACCTGCAGGCCATGGAGCTCGGCTTCTTCACCCGCACGAAGACCGGCGTGATCCAGTCCCGCCTGCAGAACGACGTCGGCGGCGTCTCCGGCGTGCTGACGAACACGGTCACCAGCATCCTCGGCAACGCCGTCACGGTGATCGCCTCCCTCGTCGCGATGATCCTCATCGACTGGCGTCTCACCCTCATCGCGGTCGTGCTCATGCCGTTCCTCGTGCTCGTGCAGCGCCGCGTCGGCCAGGTGCGCGCGCGCATCGCGGGGGAGACCCAGGAGTCGCTCTCCGAGCTGACCTCCATCACTCAGGAGACCCTGAGCGTCTCCGGCATGCTGCTGTCGAAGGCCTTCAACCGGCAGCGCACGGAGTCCGAGCGCTATCAGCAGGAGAACCGCAACCAGGTGCGCCTGCAGGTGCGCCGAGCCATGAGCGGTCAGGGCTTCTTCGCGGTCGTGCAGGTCATCATGGCGAGCGTGCCCGCCGTCATCTACCTCGTGTCCGGGTACTTCATCGCGGGCGGGACGGGCGCGATCACCGCGGGGACCATCGTGGCCTTCACGACGGTCCAGGCGCGACTGCTCATGCCCCTCATGGGGCTCATGCGTGTCTCGCTCGACCTGCAGACCTCGTCGGCGCTGTTCGCCCGCATCTTCGAGTACCTCGACCTCGTGCCGGAGATCACCGACTCTCCCGACGCGATCACCGTGGCGCAGGCACCGGGGCCGCGCGGGCGCATCGAGTTCCAGGACGTCGTGTTCCGCTATCCGGATGCCGCCGCCGACTCGCGTCCGACCCTGCACGGCGTCTCCTTCGTGGCGGAACCAGGGCAGCATGTCGCCTTCGTCGGTCCCTCCGGCGCGGGCAAGACCACGATCCTCTATCTCGCCCCACGGCTGTACGAGGCCAAGGGCGGCGCGGTGTTGTTCGCGGGGGCCGACGTGCGCACCCTCACGCAAGAGTCGATCATCGACGACGTGGGCATCGTCTCCCAGGAGACCTACCTGTTCCACGCGACGATCCGGGAGAATCTTCGCTACGCGAAGCCCGATGCGACGGACGAGGAGCTGGTCGCGGCCTGCACCGCGGCCAACATCCACCACATCATCGCGGGCTTCGAGAAGGGCTACGACACCGTCGTGGGGGAGCGCGGGTACCGGCTCTCCGGCGGCGAGAAGCAGCGCATCGCGATCGCCCGCGTGCTGCTGAAGGACCCGCCGGTGCTCCTGCTCGACGAAGCGACCTCCGCGTTGGACACCGTGTCCGAGCGCGTGGTGCAGGAAGCCCTCGACGAGGCAGCCAAGGGGCGCACGACCCTGTCGATCGCGCACCGCCTGTCGACGGTCATGGGGGCGGACGTCATCCATGTGCTGGAGGCCGGGCGCATCGTGGAGTCCGGCACCCACGCGGAGCTGCTCGCGCAGGGCGGCCTCTACGCCGAACTGGCAGCGCAGCAGGTCGCCGCGTCCCGCGTGCTGAACGCCGAGATCGAAGCGGAGGCCGCGGAGGAGGAGGCGGTCCGAGGCGGTGTCGAGGAAGGCGTCGAGGCGGGTCTCACCGCGCGGCGTGCGGACCGTGAGCCCGAGGACTCCGCGGCGGCCGACGCGGTCGTGGCGCTGACGACCGGCGTCCCGTTGCCGACCTCATCGAGCGCTGACGGCCGACCGCGCCCGACCGGCGGCTGACGACCTCGTGGTCGCTGGTCAGTGGACGGAGAGTCCTCCGTCGATGAACAGCGACTGGCCGGTCACGTAGGCCGAACCCGGACCGGCGAGGAACACGGCGGCTGCGGCGAAGTCCTCCGGAAGGCCGTTACGGCCGATCATGGTGCGCGCCGCGAGGGCCGCGATGGTCGCAGGGTCCTCCTGCAGTCGGGCATTCAACGGCGTGAGGACGAAGCCGGGAACGAGCGTGTTGCTCGTCACGCCGGTGCCACCCCAGGCCTCCGCCTCCGAGCGCATGAGCGACTCGACCGCGCCCTTGGAGGCGCCGTACACCCCGCTGCCCACGAACGCCCGGTGCGCCTGTTGGGAGCTGATGTGGATCAGTCGTCCGTAACCGCGCGCTGCCATGCCCTGCGCCCAGCGCTGACCGAGGAGGAACGGGGCGAGCGCATTGACGGTCATCGTCGCGTCCCAGTCCGCCTCGGTGATCTCGGCGTACGGCGGACGGATGTTGATGCCCGCGGAGTTGACGAGGATGTCCGGCTCGCCGAACGGAGCAGCGGCGGCCTCCGCGACCGCATGGATGCCCTCGCGGGTGCTCAGGTCCCCGACCACGCCGGCCGCGCGACACCCCTGCGCGCGGAGGTCGTCCACGGTCTCGGCGATGCGCTCCGCGCCTCGGGCGACGATCACTGTGGCGGCACCGGCGCGGGCGAGCGCGGTCGCGATGCCGCGACCGATTCCCGAGCTGCCGCCGGTCACGACCGCGGTGCGGCCGTCGAGCGCGAAGAGCGAGGAGAGGTAGTCGGTCATGTGGGGGTCCTTCCGGCAGGGCTCACCAGGCGAGGGCGTCGGCGAGGGTGGGGTCGGGGCGGGCGTCGGCGAACTCGGGGAGGGCGTGCAGCTCGGCGAGGAACGCGGAGACCTCTCCCGCGTAGGCGGGATCGGGGTGCGTGTCCGCGATCTCGCGGAGCGGAGCGACATCCATCGCCAGGATGAGCTCGATCCGGGCGGTGACCGCGGCGTGCGCACCGGCATCCTGCAGCACGCGGATGCCGCCGCGGAGCGCGGCGAGGTAGTCGCGGAGTACGGGCAGCTGCGCCTTGCTCTGGGTGATCGAGGTGCCGTCCGCTCGGACGCGCCAGCGCACCACGACGTCGGGCAGCACGTCGAAGGCGCGCGCCCGGGTGTACATCGTCTGCGCGACGACCTGGTCCTCGTAGGTCACCCCCTCCGGGAACCGCAGGTCGGACCACATCTCGGTGCGGCTCACCTTGGACCACGCGACGATGTTCGACACCGCCTGCGGGTGCTCCGCGAGGGTGGTGCGGAAGCGGGCGGGGGCGGTCGCCGCGGCGACCCACGGCTGCACGCGGCCGGGCGCATAACCCTGGCCGTGCGGACGCAGTCGCACGTAGGCGCCCGCGGCGAAGTCGCTCCCCGTGCGCTCCAGCGTGCCCACGAGGGTCGACAGGGCGTCCGGCATGAGCTCGTCATCCGCGTCGAGGAAGCCGGTGAAGGGCGTGGCGACGAGCGCGAGACCGATGTTGCGCGCGGCGCCGAGCCCGACGGAAGCCCCATGCCGGATCAGGGTGAAGCGGGAATCCGTCGCGGCGGCGTCGGCGAAGATCGCTCCCGTGTCGTCGGTGGAGCCGTCGTCGATGAGGATCGCACGCCACCGCTCGTCCGTCTGTGCACGGAGGGAATCGAGGGCGGCGGGGGCGAACGCGGCGATGTCGCGTCCGGGCACGATCATCGTCACGATCGGGGCGGGGGCGGTCACTCCGCCGAGTCTAGGGCCGTTCGTCAGCCGCGGACGGTGTCGACCGCCTCCGCGACGAGCACGGCGAGACGCTCCGGCGCGTCAGCAGGGAGGGTGGTACGCCCGAACGTGAAGCGCACGGCCGTCTGCGCGACCTCCGGGGCGATCCCGCACGCGAGCAGCACGGGGGAGGGCTCGTCGCTGCCGGCCGCGCACGCGGAGCCGCTGGATGAGATCACCCCGCGGCGCTCCAGCTCCCACAGCACCGCCTCGCCGCTCACGCCGGCGATCGTGAAGCTCGCCGTCGCGGGAAGCCGATGCACGGGATGCCCCGTCAGTGTCGCGTCGGGCACGCGCCGGGTCACCTCGGCGATGAAGCGCGCCGTAGTGGCCCGTACCCGCGTCGCCGCGTGTTCACGCTCCCGCTCGGCGAGCTCGAGTGCTGTCGCCAGCCCCACCGCTCCCGCGACATCGACGGTGCCGGATCGCCGTCCGCGCTCCTGGCCTCCGCCGTGCAGGAGCGGCTCCAGAGGGAGCCGGCCGCGGACGACGAGGGCCCCGGTGCCCTTGGGTGCTCCGAGCTTGTGCCCGGCGATCGACACGGCATCCGCATCAAGGTCGTGGAGCGGCAGCCAGCCGGCCGACTGCACGGCGTCGACGTGGAGGGGCACGTGGCGGGCGCGGGCGACCTCCCGGAGCGCCGCGATGTCCTGGACGGTGCCGACCTCGTTGTTCGCGTGTCCGACCGACACGACGGCGGTATCGTCGGTGAGCACCGCATCGAGGGCGTCCGGCGTGATCCGCCCGGTTCCCTCGACCGCGGGCATCGCCACCGTCACCCCGTGGAAGCGCGCGAGGTACGCCGCCGACTCGCGGATCGACTCGTGCTCGATGGGGGACACCACGACGCGCCGCCGGCCGGAGGTGAGCGCTCCCAGGACGAGTCCCTTCACGGCGAGGTTGTTCGCCTCCGTGCCGCCGCCGGTGAAGACGACATCCCCTGCCCGCGTCCCGATCACGCGGGCCACCCGGGCGCGGGCGTCCTCCAGGCCGCGCGCTGCGGCCTCGCCCGCGGTGTGGTGGCTCGCGGGATTGCCGAACACCTCGGTGAGGAAGGGCTCCATGGCCGCACGCACCTCGGGGCGTACCGGCGAGGTCGCGGCGTGATCGAGGTACAGCACGGACTCAGTCGATCCGGAGGTCGAGTCCGAGGTCCAGCGCCCGCGCGGAGTGCGTGAGGGCTCCGACCGAGATCACATGCACCCCGGTCTCGGCGATGGCGCGGACGGTGGTCAGGTGGACGCCGCCCGAGGCCTCCACGGTGGCGCGCTCGCCGATGAGCGCCACGCCGGCGCGCAGGTCGTCGAGGGAGAAGTTGTCCAGGAGCACCGTGTGGGCGCCGCCGTCGAGCACCGCCGGGATCTGGTCGAGACGGTCGACCTCGACGACGACGTGGGCGGTGTGCGGCAGCCGCGAGAACGCCTCGCGAAGAGCCGTCGCCAGGTCGAGCCCGGACCGCTGGAGCACGGCGAGGTGGTTGTCCTTCGCCATGACCGCGTCGGACAGGGAGTACCGGTGGTTCCGGCCGCCGCCGGACACGACCGCGTGCCGCTCGAACGCCCGCAGACCGGGCGTGGTCTTGCGGGTGTCGGCGATGCGCGCCCGCGTTCCCTCGACTTCACGGACGTAGGCGGCCGTGAGCGTCGCGATGCCCGACATCCGCTGCGCGAAGTTCAACGCGACGCGTTCGGCGGTGAGCACGGCGCGGGCCGGCCCTGTCACGGTAGCCAGCACGTCGGATGCCGTGAAGGCATCACCGTCGCCCACGTGCAGGTCGACCGTGACGTCCGGGTCGGTGAGGAGGAACGCGGCGGCGAACACCTCACCACCGCTGAAGACGCCCTCCTCGCGGGCGACGAGGTCCGCCGTGGCGGTCACTTCGGCAGGGAGGAGGGTGGTGCTGGTGAGGTCGCCCCAGGGGGCGTCCTCCTCGAGCGCGGCCCCGACGACGCGGTGCAGGGTGGTGCGGGTGAGCATCAGGCGGTCTCCAGGATCGGTGGGCGTGCCGGGGTGGGTGCGGCGAGGGCGAAGTCGTCGCGGTGGTGGGCGCCGACAGAGACCGGACGTGCCACGGCCGCACGGATGGTGGCCTCGGCGACCAGCAGCAGGTTCCGGTCCTCGTGCGTGCGGACGTCGGAGGCGGACGGCGTCGCGGAGGCCCACCCGCGGATGATGCGGAGGGCGGACTGGAGTCCGGTTCCCGTCCGGTGCAGGCCGACCTCGTCCCACAGCAGCCGCTGCAGCGCGGCGCGGTCGAACGGGGGGAGGGGCTCGGGTGCGGCGCTCTCTTCCTCCGGGCTCTTCGGCGACGGAGACGGGATGACGTCGACGGCAGCAGGCCACGGTTGGGCCAGGGCAGCAGCGGCCCTGGCTCCGAACACGGCCCCTTCGAGGAGCGAGTTGGAGGCGAGCCGGTTGGCTCCGTGCACTCCTGTCCGGGCGGTCTCGCCGACGGCGTACAGCCCCGGGATCGTGGTCCGTCCGTGCCGGTCGGTGACGACGCCGCCCATGAGGTAATGCGCGGCGGGGGTCACCGGCAGCGGCTCCCGGGACCAGTCGAAACCGCGGTCGCGCGTCACACGGTCGATGGTCGGGAAACGGCGGGCGAGCGCGTCCGCCCCGAGCCCGGTGGCATCGAGGTGCACGGGCGTCCCCTGCCGGGCTGCCTGCCCGGCGATGGCCCGGGCGACGACGTCGCGCGGGGCGAGCTCCCCGTCGGGGTGGCTGTCGAACACGAACCGTCTTCCGTCGCTGTCGCGGAGCACGGCCCCCTCGCCGCGGACGGCTTCGGACAGGAGGAAGACCGGGAGCCCGGGGAGGGTGGTCGGGTGGAACTGCACGAACTCCAGGTCGGCGATGGCGGCGCCGGCGCGCAGAGCCGCCGCGATGCCGTCGCCGGTCGTCTCGGTCGGATTGGTCGTGTGCGCGTAGAGCTGCCCTGCCCCGCCCGTGGCGAGGATCACGGCGTCGGCCCGGATCTCGACAGCGCCGCCGTCGCGGAGGACTGTGATCCCGCGGATCCGTCCCGCCTCGACGGTCAGATCGAGGAGCATCGTGCGCTCGCGGACGGAGATCGGCGTGCGCTGAACGGCCGCGCACAGCGCGGCGGAGATCGCGGCCCCGGTCGCGTCGCCCCCGGCGTGGAGGATGCGGGCATGGGTGTGCGCCGCCTCCCGCCCGCGGGCGAGTGCGCCGCCTGGCGCCCGGTCGAAGGCGACGCCGCGGGCCAGGAGCTCGGCGATCCGGGCGGCGCCGTCCGCCACGAGGGCGTCGACGGCGGTCGGATCGCACAGACCCGCTCCGGCGCTGATCGTGTCGGCGGCATGCGCCGCCGGTCCGTCGCCGGGCCCGTAGCCGCCGGCCACACCGCCCTGAGCGAGAGGCGTGCAGCCGCCTCCGAGCCCGCCCTTCGTCACGACCGTCACCGTGTGTCCGCCCTCGTGCGCGTGCAGCGCGGCGGTGAGTCCGGCGATCCCGGAGCCGACGACGACGACGTTCATCGTGCCCCGGCGGCGACCGGCGGCTTGGCGGCGAGCATCCGCTCGAGCGCGAGGCGAGCCGGGGCGGCGACGTCGGGGGAGACCGTGATGCGGTTCGGGGTGCGGCCGGCGACCAGCTCCTCCAGGACCCACGCGAGGTAGCCAGGGTGGATGCGGTACATGGTCGAGCACGGGCAGACGACCGGGTCGAGGCAGAAGATCCGGTGCTGCGGGTACTGCGCGGCCAGGCGGCGCACGAGGTTGATCTCGGTCCCGACCGCGAACGTCGTCGGCTCCGTGGCCTCGGCGATGGCGCGGCGGATGTACTCCGTGGAGCCGGCCTCGTCGGCCGCGTCGACGACCTCCATCGGGCACTCCGGATGCACGATCACGCGGACTCCCGGGTGCTCCGCGCGAGCCTGGTCGATCTGCGCCACGGTGAACCGCCGGTGCACGGAGCAGAAGCCGTGCCAGAGGATCACCTGCGCGTCGACGAGTTCGTCCGGGCTGGAGCCGCCGAGCGCTCGCCGCGGGTTCCACATCGGCATCCGGTCGAGCGGCACGCCCATGGCCTTCGCGGTGTTCCGCCCCAGATGCTGGTCGGGGAAGAAGAGCACGCGACGGCCGCGGGCGAAGGCCCACTCCAGGACCGTGTTCGCGTTGGAGGAGGTGCACACGATTCCCCCGTGCCGTCCGACGAACCCCTTGATCGCCGCCGAGGAGTTCATGTAGGTGACGGGGATCACCGGCACGCGGCCATCGGCGTCCGGGGTGTCGAGGTCGCCCAGCACGTCGGCGAGCTGCTCCCAGCACTCCTCCACCTGGTCGATGTCGGCCATATCCGCCATCGAGCACCCGGCGGCGAGGTTCGGCAGGATCACCGCCTGGTCGGGCCGCGACAGGAGGTCGGCGGTCTCGGCCATGAAGTGCACGCCGCAGAAGACGATCGCCTCGGCATCCGGCCGCATCGTGGCGGCGGTGGCGAGCTGGAACGAGTCACCCACCTCGTCCGCATGGGTCACGACCTCCTCCCGCTGGTAGAAGTGGCCGAGGATCACCACGCGGTCTCCGAGGGTCGCCTTGGCCGCCTCGATGCGCCGGCGGAGCTCGGCTTCGTCCGCCTCGCGGTAGGCGGCGGGGAGCTCTCCCTGCCGGGGAGCCCCGGTCGGGATGACGTCGCCCATGGAGGATCCGGGCCCGTACCCCGGGCGCGTGTCGAAGTCCCACGGTCCGACCGCGAGGTCGGTGGTGCAGGTGGCATCGGTGGAGGCTCCAGCGACGATGGCCTGGATCGCGTGATCGACGGACGGGTCGGCCGCAGGGACCACGGGGGTCGGGACGAAGGTGATGCTCATCGGGTTCTCGTTTCCTCGGGGCGGAGCGGGCCGCGGTCGGCCAGCTCGACATCGGTGTCGTCGCGGTACAGACGGGCCGGGCGGTGGCTACCCGTGCGGAAGCGGTCGGTGCGGGTGAGGTTGCCCGCGGCCTCGACCTGCCGCCGGAAGTTCGCAGGGTCCAGTGGGCGCCCGAGGATCGACTCGTACGCCTCCCGCAGTTCGGCGAGCGTGAACTCGGCGGGCAGGAAGCCCTGGGCCACGCGGCTGTAGCCGACCTTGTTGCGGAGGCGCCAGAGCGCGTACTCGATGATCTCGTGATGATCGAAGGCGAGGGCCGGCAGGCCGTCGACATCGAACCACTCCACGTTCTCCGGCGCGCGACCGGACGCCCGATGCGCGGTGATCTGGGCTTCGACGTCGTCCTGACGCAGCAGCGCCCAGTACACGATCGACACGACCGGCGTGGGGGAGCGGTCGACGGCGCCGAAGGCGTAGAGCTGCTCCAGGTAGGTGGGCGCAAGGCCCGTCGTCTCGGCGAGTGTGCGGGCCGCGGCGTCGACCGGCGACTCCTCGGGGGTGAGCCACCCGCCGGGAAGCGCCCATCGCTCTGCGAACGGCTCGCGGGTACGGCGGACGAGGGGGAGTGCGAGAACGGGGGGACCGTCGTCACCGCGGCGCAGCGTGAGGATCACCGTCGAGACGGCGACGCGGATGTCCGCACTTCGAGTCATATGCACCTTAACCTCCGCAGACGATCTTAGTGTCATGACGACCTTTCGTGCGGGCGCATGACGCCGAGAGGTGTCGAGTCCGAAACGTTATCTCGCGCCCGCGAGAACGCTTGTCCCCCCGCGGTGGGTTTGTTAGGTTACTGTCCTAACAAACCCCTTCGAGGGCGGCCCGCAGGCCACCTCCCGGGGTTCCCGTGAACCCCGCCCGGGGTTCGGCTCCAACCGGAGAATCCCTCCTGCAGTGCAGCACCGAGAGGAAATGAAGAATGATCCGTAACGGAAAGCGCAAGATCGCGCTCACGGCGGTCGCGGGGGCCTCGGTCCTCGCCCTGGGCCTGACGGCCTGTGGCAGCGGCGGGGGCGACGACGGCGGCAACGCCGACGGCGACCGCGCGCTCCGCGTCTGGGCGGGTAGCCAGACGCCCATCACCGCGAACTACAACCCGTTCGCGCCCACCGTGCTCCACGGTGCGCTCGGACCGATCTACGAGCCCCTCTTCTTCTACAACAAGACCAAGGACGAGGAGCCGATCGGCCTCATCGGCGAGTCGTTCGAGTACAACGAGGACGGCACGCAGATCACGGTGAAGATCAAGCCCGACCTGAAGTGGAGCGACGGCGAGCCGCTCACTGCGGAGGACGTCGTCTTCTCCTTCAAATACGAGGCCAACAACCCCGAGGGCAACGGCTTGGTCTCGGCAGAGGCGACGGACGACACCACTGCCGTGCTCACCTACGCCGCGGCGCAGTACACCACCGAGTTCCAGCGCATGGGGTCGAGCTACATCCTTCCGAAGCACATCTGGGAGGAAGTGACCGACTTCGCGAACTTCACCAATGAGGATCCGGTCGGCTCGGGACCCTACGTCGTGGACAAGACCACGAGCGAGTCGTACACCCTCGTCGCGAACGAGAACTACCGTGGTGCCGACGAACTGGCCGTCAAGAAGGTCCAGTACATCGCCGTGGACAACAACCAGACCGCGCAGGATCTCCTCGCCGCGGGGGAGCTGGACTGGACGGGCATGTTCGTCCCCAACCCGGATGACGTCACGGGCAACGGCAAGATCGAGTGGATCAACACGCCGCAGGACCCGACGGTGCTGTACACCTGCTCGAATGCCGAACTCGGCTGCACCGGTCCGCAGACCGACGTCGCCGTGCGCCAGGCGCTCAACGTCGCGATCGACCGCACGGTCATCAAGGACAAGGCGTTCGTCGGTCTGACCGGCGACATCTCGCCCGCCTACACGCTGCTCCCGCGCGACGAGAAGTGGCTCACGGACGATGCCTACGAGGTCAGCCCCCAGGAGGCCAACGTCGAGGAGGCAGGGTCCATTCTGGAGGCCGCCGGCTACACCAAGGGGTCGTCGGGCATCTACGAGAAGGACGGCGTGCCCGTCGAGCTCAGCCTGATCTCGGTCGACGGGTGGACGGACTACAACGACGCCGCGAAGCTCATCGCCGAGCAGGCGGAGGCCGCCGGTATCAAGGTCACGGCTTCGACGGTGCAGTGGCAGGAGTTCTCGGATGCCCGCCAGGGTGGGCAGTTCCAGCTCATCGTCGGCGGCGTCGTCGGCACCACCATCGCCGATCCCTTCCAGATCTACCGCGACTGGTTCGGTGGCACCGAGGTGCAGTCCACCAGCCCGGTCGGTACGGAGATCCCCGCCGGTCGCTGGAACTTCAGCCGGTACAGCAACCCGACCGTCGACGCGGCCATCCAGGCGGCCATCAGCACGGATGACGAGGCGCAGAAGAAGGAGCTCTACGCCACGATCCAGGACGCGATCGTGAACGACGTGCCCTACATCCCGCTCGTGATCAACGCGACGCAGACCTTCTACAACACGAAGGACTACACGGGCTGGCCGACGGAGGAGGACCTCTACGCGTTCCCGCCGTCCTGGGGCGCCATCGCCGCGGGCTACGTGCTGACGCAGATCAAGCCCGCCGGCTGATCCGCACGAGTAGGGGAAGCAGGAAGTCAGGACAGGTGACATGAAGTTCTATGCACGACGGATCGGGTTCTATGCGTTCACGCTGTGGGCCGCGATCTCCATCAACTTCCTGCTTCCCCGGCTCATGCCGGGGGACCCCGCCGACATCATGATCGCCAAGATGCAGCGGGCCGGCGGAGAGGTCTCCGAGACCACCATCCGCAACATCCGGCTCCTGCTCGGCGGCGACGACTCCTCGCTCTGGGAGCAGTACCTCGCCTACTGGGGCCGCATGTTCCAGGGTGACCTGGGCGTGTCGGTGACGAAGTTCCCGACTCCGGTCACGGAGCTCATCGCCGGGGCCCTTCCGTGGACGCTGGTGCTCGTCGGCACCGCGACCGTCCTCTCCTTCCTGCTCGGCGTCGTGCTCGGCGCGTGGGCCGGCTGGAAGCGCGGCACCTGGGTCGACCACCTCATTCCCGCCACCACCGTGCTGCAGTCGATCCCGTACTTCTGGCTGGCGCTGGTGCTCGTCGCGGTCTTCGCGGTCGGGCTCGGCTGGTTCCCGATGTTCGGCGGCTACGACGTCTTCGACTTCCCGGACGGCCCCGAGCCGACCTGGGCGTTCTTCTCGGATGCCGTCGCACACTCGCTCCTGCCCGCCATCACGATCGTGATCAGCTCGGTCGGTGGCTGGATGTTCGGCATGCGCAACATGATGGTCTCCACCCTCGCGGAGGACTACGTGCTCACCGCTGAGGCGAAGGGGCTCCGCCCCCGGCGGATCATGACGACCTACGCCGCGCGCAACGCCGCCATCCCCTCGATCGCGGGCTTCTCGATCACCCTCGGGTTCGTCGTCGCCGGTTCCATCGTCATGGAGCAGGTGTTCACCTATCCCGGAGTCGGCAAGCTCATGTTCCAGGCTGTCACCAACAACGACTACGCGCTCATGCAGGGGCTGTTCCTCGTGATCACCCTCACGGTGCTCGTCGCCAACTTCTTCATGGACCTCGTCTATGGCTTCATCGACCCGAGGGCTCGCCAGAATGTCTGACACGAAGAACCCGCTCCTCGTGGAGGAGCCGCCCACCGTCGCCCCCGAGGGGACCGTCGCGCTGGCCACCCAGCGTCAGGAGCGCAAGCGCCGCCGGATCCTGCCCAGCACCTCGCCGAAGTTCATCGTCGGTGCCGTGCTGGTGCTCGCCATCGTCCTCTTCGCGATCATCGCGCCCTTCTTCACGCAGAACCCGCGCAGCACCGACAACGCGGCCCTCCAGCCGCCGTCGGCGGAGCACTGGTTGGGCACGACCAAGCTCGGCAACGACGTGCTCGCGCAGCTCGCGATCGGCGCGCAGGGATCGCTGCTCATCGGCGTCACGGCCGGCGGCATCGCGATCGTGCTGTCTCTGCTCTTCGGCGTCCTGGCCGGGTACCTCGGCGGCTGGCGCGAGGACGTCCTCGCGCTGCTGACCAACGTCATGATCGTCATCCCCGGCCTCCCGCTGGTCATGGTGATCGCGTCGTTCGTGCCGCAGCGCAGCTGGCAGCTCGTCGCCTTCGTCCTCGGCATCACCTCCTGGGCGGGAGCGGCGTACGTGCTGCGGCTGCAGACCCGTTCGCTCCGCACCCGCGATTACGTGTACGCCTCGAAGGTGGCGGGAGAGAAGTCGCTCCGGGTGATCCTCGTCGAGATCATGCCGAACCTGCTCCCGCTGCTGACCGCGCAGTTCCTCTTCGCGATCATCTTCGCCATCCTCGGCGAGGCGGGCCTGTCGTACCTGGGCCTCGGTCCGAACTCCTCGATCACCTGGGGATCGATTCTCAACGACGCGCAGTCGGGCCAGGCGCTCGGTCGCGGAGCGTGGTGGTGGTTCGTGCCGCCGGGCATCATGATCGCGATCCTCGGCGCCGGTCTCGCGCTGATCAACTTCGCCATCGACGAGGTCATCAATCCGAAGCTGCGCAACGCGCCCGATGCGGCCCGTCGTCTGCGCAAGGCCGCGAAGGAGAAGGGGGTCACAGCATGAGCGACGCCGTGCTCACCGCCAGGAACGTCTCGATCGAGTACGAGGTGGATCCGCCGGTCAAAGCCGTCCGCGACGTCTCGCTGACCCTGCACCGCGGCGAGATCCTCGGGCTCGCCGGGGAATCGGGCTGCGGCAAGACCACTCTCGCGTATGGGATGAACCGGCTGCTCAAGGCGCCGGCCCTGATGACGGGCGGCGAGATCGTGTTCCACGACCGCGACGGCCACGACATCGACATCGTCGGCCTCGACGGGGAGGGTCTGCGGGCGTTCCGCTGGGACAAGATCTCCATGGTCTTCCAGGGGGCCATGAACTCCCTGAACCCCGTCATCTCGGTCAAGGCGCAGATCTTCGACATCTTCGACACCCACCGACCCGGAATGTCGCGGAAGGCCAAGCAGGAGCGGGCGGAGGAGCTGCTCACGCTGGTCGGCGTCGATCCCGGTCGGCTGACGAGCTTCCCGCACGAGCTGTCGGGCGGCATGCGCCAGCGCATGATGATCGCGATGGCGCTCGCGCTCGACCCGCAGGTCATGATCATGGACGAGCCCACCACGGCGCTCGACGTGGTCGTGCAGCGCGGCATCATCCGGGAGATCATGCGCCTGCGCGAGAAGCTCGGGTTCGCCGTCATCTTCATCACCCACGACCTGCCCATGCTCATCGAGATCAGCGACCGCATCGCGGTGATGCTGCAGGGGAGGATCGTCGAGCAGGGCACGGCGGAGGAGATCTACCGCAACCCGCAGCACGAGTACACCCAGCGGCTGCTGTCGAGCTTCCCGTCCCTCACCGGGACCCGGGGCGACTTCGTCCGCAGTGGCGTGAACCAGGAGGTCATCCGATGAGCGCGGACGCGATGGGGCGCGGAGGCACCCTCGAGGCGAGGAACCTCGTGAAGGACTTCCACCTGCGCTCGGGGTTCCGCACCAGCGTCCTGCACGCCGTGAAGGACGTGTCGTTCACGCTGGAGGCGGGGCGGACCACGGCCCTCGTCGGCGAGTCCGGCTCGGGCAAGTCGACCATCGCCCGGATGCTGATGAAGCTGGAGACACCGACCTCCGGGAGCATCCTCCTCGACGGCGAGGAGTCCGGTACGCGGGGCTCGGCCCTGGAGCGCTACCGGTCGGACGTGCAGATGGTCTTCCAGGACCCGTTCGCCTCGCTGAATCCGTTCCACACGATCGTGCACCACCTGGAGCGCCCGATCCGGCTGCATCATCCGAAGCTCGACAGTCGCGAGGTGCGGACCAGGGCGATCGAACTGCTGGAGCGGGTGCGACTGACCCCGGGGGAGAGCTTCGCGGAGCGCCGCCCCCACGAGCTCTCCGGTGGCCAGCGACAGCGCGTGGCGATCGCGAGGGCGCTGGCGCCCGGAGCCCGCTTCATCGTGGCCGACGAGCCGGTGTCGATGCTCGATGTGTCGATCCGGCTCGGCGTCCTCAACCTGCTCGCGGAGCTGCAGCGCGAGGAGAACCTCGGAGTCCTCTACATCACGCACGATCTGGCGACCGCGCGGCACTTCTCCGACGACATCATGGTGCTCTACAAGGGCGATGTGGTCGAGCGGGGACCGGCCGACGAGGTGATCCTGAACCCGCAGCACGAGTACACCAAGACGCTTCTGGGGGCGGCGCCCGAGCCGGAGAACCTGGGGCGGCTCCGCGACGAGGTCAGGGCGGAGCTCGCGCTGGGCAGCTGACCGGGCGGGGGAGACCGCTAGACTGATCGCACAATCGAAGACAGGCCGAACGACCGACGCGGGAGAGCCCCGGCGCACGCAGCCGGGCACCGAAGGAGCAAGCCTCCCCGCCAATCTCTCAGGTACGCGTACCGCGGAGGTCCGGCCGCTCTGAAAAGTGATCCCGAGCACCGGGGATCCGCCGACGGTGAAAGCCCTGCGCTCGCGCGGGCGAAGCTCTCAGGCCCATGACAGAGGGGGAGTTCCCAGGGACGACGACGTCGTCCCGCCCGACCCAGCCCGGGAGAACTCCATGTCCGACCCCCGCTACACCCCGTTGCGCGAGCGCCATGAGGCGCTCGGCGCCTCCTTCACCGACTTCGGCGGCTGGCAGATGCCGGTGCGCTACACGTCCGACCTCGCCGAGCACCACGCGGTGCGGCAGGCGGCGGGCATCTTCGACATCTCGCACATGGCCGAGTTCACGGTCCGCGGCGCCGGCGCGGCGGCCTTCCTCGACTACGCCCTCGCCGGGCGGCTGTCCGCGCTCGCGGTCGGCAAGGCGAAGTACTCGCTGCTGCTGACGCCCGAGGGCGGCATCGTCGACGATCTCATCGTCTACCGCCTGGCCGACGACGACTTCCTCGTCATCGCCAACGCGGGGAACCGTGACGCCGTTCGTGCAGCGCTCACCGAGCGGGTCGCAGACGCGGAGGCGGACGCCGTGGAGGTCGCCGACGTCTCGGACGACTACGCGCTGATCGCCGTGCAGGGTCCGCACGCCGAGGAGATCCTCGTGGCGACGGAGGGCATCGCCGACGTCAGCGTCCCCTGGGCGGAGCAGAAGTACTACGCCTGGGCGACCGCGTCGTTCGCGGGGGAACCGCTGCTCCTCGCCCGCACCGGCTACACGGGGGAGGACGGCTTCGAACTTCTCGTCCCGGCCGCCCACGCCGCCGCACTGTGGGACGCCGTGCTCGACGCCGGCACCCCGCATGGGCTCGTCCCCGCCGGCCTCGCCGCGCGCGACACCCTCCGGCTGGAGGCGGGCATGCCGCTGTACGGCCATGAGCTCAGCCTCGATATCGCGCCCGCGCAGGCCGGCCTCGGCCGTGTCGTCGTCGACGCGAAGGAGCGCTTCGTCGGGAAGGATGCCCCCGCGCCCGCCGCGGGCGCCCGCGTCCTCGTCGGGCTGACGGCGGAGGGGCGACGTGCCGGCCGTGCCGGCTACGCAGTCGTCGACGCCGACGGCGCCCCGATCGGAGAGATCACCAGCGGCGCCCTGAGCCCGACGCTCGGCCATCCCATCGCGATGGCCTACGTCGATCCTTCTTCCTCGGAAGAGGGAACCGCAGTATTCCTTGATGTGCGGGGGACCCGCATCCCCGCGACCGTGACCGCCCTGCCTTTCTACCGGAGGACCAAATGACCGACCTCAACGCACTCCGCTACACCGACGAGCACGAATGGATCGCCGGTGACGGCGACACTGTCACCATCGGCATCACCGACTACGCCGCCGAGAAGCTCGGAGACGTCGTCTTCGTCGAGCTCCCCGCGGTCGGCACCGAGCTGACCGCGGGCTCCGTGGTCGGCGAGATCGAGTCGACGAAGTCGGTCGGGGAGCTCTACGCTCCGGTCGCCGGCACGGTCGTCGAGATCAACGACGCCGTCGTTGACGACCCCTCGCTCGTCAACGCCGAGCCCTTCGAGGGCGGCTGGCTGCTCAAGGTGTCCGTCGCCGCCGGCGCGCTGGACGGACTGCTGGACCGCGACGCCTACGTCGCACTCACGGAGGGCTGATCCGGAAGTGGTTGCCTTCGCCGATCGTCACATCGGACCGACCGAGGCCGCCCAGCGCACGATGCTCGACGCGCTCGGTCTCGGCTCCGTCGACAGCGGGACGCTGAGCCCGGTCGAGGAGCTCATGCGTCAGGCCGTCCCCGCCTCGATCTACACGGGACCGGAGGACGCGGTCGCCGACTCCCGCATCCCGGTCGCCGCGTCGGAGACCGAGGCGCTGGCCGAGCTGCGCGCCCTCGCCGCGCGCAACACCGTCAACCGCTCGATGATCGGCCTCGGCTACTACGGCACCGTCACGCCGCAGGTCATCCAGCGCAACGTGCTCGAGAACCCGTCCTGGTACACGGCCTACACGCCGTACCAGCCCGAGATCTCGCAGGGGCGCCTGGAAGCGCTCATCAACTTCCAGACGATGGTGGCGGAGCTCACCGGGCTCACGACCGCGAACGCGTCGATGCTCGACGAGTCCACCGCCGTCGTGGAGGCGATGCTGCTCGCGCGCCGGGCCTCGAAGACCTCCTCGAACGTCTTCGCGGTGGATGCGGACGCGCTGCCGCAGACGAAGGCGATGCTCGCCTCTCGCGCCGAGGCGCTCGGCATCGAGCTCGTCACGGTCGATTTCGCGACGGGGGAGGAGCTGCCCGCCGAGCTCTTCGGCGTCTTCGTGCAGTATCCGGGGGCATCGGGCCGCGTGTGGGACCCGTCCGCGGTGTTCGACGCCGCGCACGTCGCCGGCGCGCTCGCCGTCGCGGCCGCCGACCTGCTCGCGCTGACCCTCCTCACCGCGCCCGGCACCCTCGGGGCCGACGTGGCCGTGGGCACGACGCAGCGCTTCGGCGTGCCGATGGGCTTCGGCGGCCCGCACGCCGGCTACATGGCGGTGCGCGCGGGCCTGGAGCGGCAGCTGCCCGGACGCCTCGTCGGCGTCTCGGTCGACGCCGACGGCAAGCCGGCCTACCGCCTCTCGCTGCAGACCCGCGAGCAGCACATCCGCCGGGAGAAGGCGACATCGAACATCTGCACCGCGCAGGTGCTCCTCGCCGTGATGGCCTCGATGTACGCGGTCTACCACGGCCCGGACGGGCTCCGGGCGATCGCGCGCGATGTGACCGCCAAGGCGACCCTGCTGCGCGACTGGCTCGTCGAGGCCGGCGCCGACGTCGTCCACGAGCACTTCTTCGACACGCTCACCGTGCGCGTCCCCGGCCGGGCGGCGGAGTACGCGGACCAGGCACGGGGCGGCTACGGCATCCTGCTGCGGGTCGCCGACACCGACACGATCGGCATCGCGGTCGACGAGACGACGACGGTGGCCGAGCTGCACCAGGTTGCGCGGGTCTTCGGCGGGAAGCAGGAGCGCGCCTTCGGCTTCGGTCTCGGCGACGCGGACGCGCTGCCGGACGGTCTCCGCCGCGAGGACGACTACCTCACGCACCCGGTGTTCCACAGCCACCGCAGCGAGACCGCCATGATGCGGTACCTGAAGAGCCTGTCGGACCGGGACTACGCCCTCGATCGCGGCATGATCCCCCTCGGCTCGTGCACCATGAAGCTCAACGCCGCCACGGAGATGGCCGCCATCACGTGGCCGGAGTTCGCGGGCATCCACCCGTTCGCCCCGGAGGCCGACGTGCGCGGCTACCTGGAGCTCATCGACCAGCTCGAGAGCTGGCTCGCCGAGATCACCGGGTACGACGCGGTGTCGCTGCAGCCGAATGCCGGCTCCCAGGGGGAGCTCGCGGGTCTCCTCGCGATCCGCGGCTACCACCGCGCGAACGGCGACGACCACCGCGTCGTGTGCCTCATCCCGTCCTCCGCCCACGGCACGAACGCGGCCTCCGCCGTGCTCGCCGGCATGAAGGTCGTCGTGGTGGCGAGCGATGCGCTCGGCAACGTCGACCTGGACGACCTCCGCGCGAAGATCGCCCAGCACGCCGACGAGCTGGCGGCGCTGATGATCACGTACCCGTCCACGCACGGCGTGTACGAGGAGCAGGTCGTCGAGATCACCGGAGCGGTGCACGAGGCCGGGGGTCAGGTGTACGTGGACGGCGCGAACCTCAACGCGCTCCTCGGCTACGCCCGCTTCGGCGACCTCGGCGGCGACGTCTCGCACCTCAACCTGCACAAGACCTTCGCCATCCCGCACGGCGGCGGCGGCCCGGGCATCGGTCCGGTCGCGGCGAAGGCGCACCTCGTGCCGTATCTGCCGTCGCACCCGCTCGCGCAGCGCGCCGAGCACTTCGGCGGACACACGTTCGAGGGCGCGGTCATCTCCGCGGCCCCGTACGGCTCTGCGGGCATCCTCCCGATCTCGTGGGCGTACGTGCGCATGATGGGCGCGGAGGGCCTCCGGCGCGCGACCGCCGCGGCGGTCCTCTCGGCGAACTACATCGCCGAGCGCCTCGGCGGCCACTTCCCGGTGCTGTACACGGGGGAGAACGGTCGGGTCGCGCACGAGTGCATCCTCGACCTGCGTCCGCTCAAGGAGGCCACCGGCATCTCCGTCGACGACGTCGCCAAGCGCCTGATCGACTATGGCTTCCACGCGCCGACCATGTCGTTCCCGGTCGCCGGCACCCTCATGGTGGAGCCCACCGAGTCGGAGGACCTCGACGAGATCGAGCGCTTCATCGAGGCGATGATCATGATCAAGGCCGAGGCGGACGCCGTCGCCGCGGGGCGCTGGCCCGCGGACGACAACCCGCTCGTGCACGCCCCGCACACCGCGGTCTCGCTCATCGCGGGGGAGTGGGCGCACGCCTACACCCGTGAGGAGGCCGCCTACCCGGTGCGTTCGCTGGTCGCGGCGAAGTACTGGCCGCCGGTCCGCCGGATCGACCAGGCCTACGGCGACCGCAACCTCGTCTGCGCCTGCCCGCCCATCGAGGCCTTCGCCTGATACGGATCCGCACGACGATCGGCGTCGCGCTCGCCTCACGGCGGGGCGGCGCCGTTCGTTGTTGCCGCATGTTTCCGTCATGTGACAGATGGTCACCACTGAGTAACAGTTCGTTAGCCGAATGTCCTGGACGCGCGACGCCCGGGTTACGCTCAGGTATCCCTGCGCGCTCGACGATGAGCCGCGCAGAATTCCCACGTCCACAGGAGGACAAAAGTGAAGCGCAACAAGATCGCCCTCGCGGGCAGCGCACTGTTCGTGATCGGCGCCCTGACTCTCGCCGGCTGCGCGAGCGGCGGCGGCAACGATTCCGCGGAGGAGACGCCCTCGGGTGACCCGACCGCGGTGATCTCGGTCAACAACACCGAGCCGCAGAACCCCCTCATCCCGACCAACACCAACGAGGTCGGCGGCGGCCTGGTGCTGCAGAGCATCTTCGCGGGCCTGGTCTACTACGACGCTGAGGGCGCCGTGCACAACGACCTCGCCGAGTCGATCGAGACGGAGGACTCCCAGACCTACACGATCAAGATCAAGCCCGACCAGACCTTCGCGAACGGCGACCCGGTCGACGCCGAGTCCTTCGTCAAGGCCTGGAACTACGGTGCCGCGCTCGACAACAAGCAGCTCTCCAGCTACTTCTTCGAGTCCATCGAGGGCTTCTCCTACGAGGAGAACGTGCCGGAGCTGTCCGGCCTCGAGGTCGTGGATGACCTCACCTTCACCGTCAAGCTCAAGCAGCCGGAGTCCGACTTCCCGCTCCGCCTGGGTTACACCGCCTTCTTCCCCCTGCCGGCATCGGCGTGGGACGACCTCGAGGCCTTCGGTGAGAACCCCGTCGGCAACGGTCCGTACGTCTTCGCCGAGGAGGGCGCCTGGCGTCACAACGAGAGCATCGAGCTCGTCAAGAACGAGGACTACACCGGTCCGCGTGAGGCGCAGAACGGTGGAATCGACATGCGACTGTACGCCAGCACGGAGGCGGCGTACGCCGACCTTCAGGGTGGCGAGCTCGACATCATCCAGGAGATCCCGGACACGGCCCTGCAGACGTTCGAGACCGACTTCCCGGACCGCACGGTGAACCAGCCGGCCGCAGCGAACGCGACCATCACCATCCCGGAGCGCCTCGAGCACTGGAGTGGTGAAGAGGGGCAGCTGCGTCGCGCCGCGATCTCGCACGCGATCAACCGCGAGGAGATCACCGACGTGGTCTTCAGCGGCACCCGCACGCCGATGAAGGACTTCACGTCGCCGGTGATCGACGGCTACTCCGAGGACATCCCCGGGTCCGAGGTCCTCGAGTTCGACCCCGAGAAGGCCAAGGACCTGTGGGCGCAGGCCGACGAGATCGCGCCCTGGACCGGGTCCTTCCAGATCCAGTACAACGCCGACGGCCCCAACCAAGGCTGGGTCGACGCGGTCGCGAACCAGATCAAGAACAACCTCGGCATCGAGGCCTCGGGCAACCCGATTCCGACCTTCGCCGAGCACCGGACGCTGATCACGGAGGACCAGACGCAGACCGCGTTCCGCACCGGATGGCAGTTCGACTACCCGTCGATGTTCAACGGCCTCGGCCCGCTCTTCGGCACCGGTGCCGGCTCGAACGACGGCGACTACTCGAACCCGGAGTTCGACAAGCTCCTCGACGAGGGCTCTGCGGCGTCCGACGTCGAAGCGGGCATCGCCAAGTTCCAGGAGGCGCAGGAGATCCTCTTCCAGGATCTCCCGGCCATCCCGCTGTGGTACACCAACGCCATGGGCGCTTGGGGCGACTCGGTGGAGAACGTCGAGTTCGGGTGGGACACCTGGCCGATCCTCTACCAGGTCACGAAGGACGGCGAGTAAGTCTGACAGCACGAACCTGTGAGGCGGTGACGGTCTTCCGTCGCCGCCTCGCAGGCTGTGTTGGTCACACTGACTCCGCCTCCTGACTACGGGACAGACGCATGCTCGGCTACATCCTGAGACGTCTCCTGCAGGTGATCCCGGTCTTCTTCGGGGCCACCCTGCTCATCTACTTCCTCGTGTTCGCCATGCCCGGTGACCCGATTCTCGGGCTCTTCGGCGACCGGACCCCGAACCCGGCCGTGGTGGCACAGCTGCGCGAGCAGTACCACCTGGACGACCCGTTCCTGGTGCAGTACTGGTACTACATCACCGGTGTCTTCCAAGGCGACCTCGGCACGACCTTCTCCGGTCGGCCGGTGTCGACCGTGCTGGCCGAGACGCTTCCCGTCACCGGTCGACTCGCGGTGATGGCCATCGGCATCGAGTTCGTGCTGGCGATCATCATCGGCACGGTCTCCGCGCTGCGCAAGGGCAAGCTCTTCGACCACACGATGCTCATCGTCGCGCTCGTGGCGATCGCGATCCCGATCTTCGTCGTCGCGTTCCTGGCGCAGTACTTCCTCGCCATCAAGCTGGGCTGGTTCAAGCCGACCGTCGGATCGGACAACGACTGGGGTGGCCTGTGGCTGCCGGCCATCGTTCTGGGCTTCAGCCTGTACGCCGTGAGCATGCGGCTGATGCGCAGTTCGGTCATCGACACGCTCAACCAGGACTGGGTGCGCACTGCGTACAGCAAGGGACTGTCGCGCGGGCGGGTGATCCCCGTGCACGTGCTCCGCAACTCGCTCATCCCGGTGATCACGAACTCGGCGACGAACTTCGGCGTTCTGCTCGTCGGTGCGACCGTGACCGAGGGCATCTTCAATGTGCCGGGCGTCGGCAACACCCTGTACCAGGCGGCGATTCGCAATGAGGGGCCGACGGTGGTCTCCTTCGTCACGGTGTTCGTGATCCTGTACGTCCTGGTCAACCTCGTCATCGACCTGCTGTACGGTCTGCTCGACCCAAGGATCCGCTATGCCTGACCCCACCACGCAGAATCACTATGTCGCTCCGGTCCAGACCGAGACCATCTCCGTCGATGCCGTGCGGATCGCTGAGAAGCCCCGAAACCTCTGGCGGGATGCCTGGTCGGACCTCCGACGTCGTCCGCTGTTCTGGTTCTCGGTCGTCCTCGCGGTGTTCTTCATCGTGATGGCGCTCTGGCCCACCCTGTTCACGTCGGCGCCACCGAACTCCGACTGCCAGCTCGGGAACAGCAACGCCGGTCCGACCGAAGGACATCCGCTGGGCTTCACGTTCCAGGGGTGCGACATCTACTCCCGCATCGTCTGGGGCGCGCAGACGTCGCTCTCCGTCGGCCTCCTCGCCACCGCCATCTCCTCGATCCTCGGGCTCATCATGGGGGCGTTCGCCGGTTTCTACGGCGGCTGGCTCGACTCGGTGCTGTCGCGGATCGGTGACATCTTCTTCGCCATTCCGTACATCCTCGCCGCGGTCGTCGTCATGACGGTCTTCTCCCAGTACCGCTCGGTGCCCGTGCTCGCGCTCGCGATCGGTGGTTTCGCGTGGGCGGCGACCGCTCGTGTCGTGCGGGCGGAGGTGCTGCGCGTCCGGCAGTCCGACTTCGTCGTGGCGTCCCGTGCGCTCGGGCGCTCGAAGTTCCGCACCCTGGTCGGACACGTGATCCCGAACGCGCTCGCTCCGCTGCTCGTGGTGTCGACGCTGGGCCTCGCCGCCTCGATCGTGGCGGAGGCCACGCTGTCGTTCCTCGGCGTCGGGCTGGGAAGCAATGTGATGTCCTGGGGCAACGACATCGGTGCCGCGCAGGCATCGCTGCGCGTGGCGCCCATGGCGCTCATCTATCCGTCGATCGCGCTCACGCTGGCCGTGCTCGCCTTCGTCACTCTCGGCGAGCTCATCCGAGACGCCATCGACCCGAAGGCGAGGGCACGGCGATGAGCGCACGCGCAACCGCACAGATCCCGCTGCTCAGCGTCCGCGACCTCACGGTCGCGTTCCGCACCCAAGAGGGGGAGAAGGAGGTCCTCCACGGAGCGAGCTTCGACATCTTCCCCGGCGAGACCGTGGCGATCGTGGGTGAGTCCGGTTCGGGGAAGTCGACCACGGCCAGCGCGATCGTGAATCTGCTTCCCGGTACCGGTGTCGTCACCGGGGGGTCGATCACGCTCGACGGTCGGGAGCTGACGAAGCTCGGCCGCCGGGAGATGGAGGCCGTCCGCGGCCGTGAGATCGGCTTCGTCCCCCAGGACCCGATGTCCAACCTCAACCCGGTGTGGAGCATCGGTTTCCAGGTGAAGGAGGCGATCCGCGCGAACGGGATCGCCCGGGGCCGCGAGGCCGTGAAAGCGCGGACCATCGAGGTGCTGAAGCAGGCGGGTCTGGCCGATGCCGAACGGCGTCTGCACCAGTATCCCCATCAGTTCTCCGGCGGCATGCGCCAACGAGCGCTGATCGGTATCGGTCTCGCGGCCGATCCGAAACTGCTGATCGCCGACGAGCCGACCTCGGCACTGGACGTCACGGTGCAGCGGGTCATCCTCGATCACATGGCGACGCTCACGCGTGACAAGGGCACCTCGGTGCTCCTCATCACGCACGACCTCGGCCTCGCGGCCGAGCGTGCGGAGAAGATCATCGTGATGAGCAACGGCAACATCGTGGAAGCGGGGCCGAGCCGGCAGATCCTGGAGAACCCGCAGCATCCGTACACGCAGCGACTGGTCGGGGCCGCGCCCAGTGTCGCGTCGCAGCGCATCCAGGCGGTCGTGGAGGATCGGGGCATCGAGACGCTGGACGACCTCGCCGCCATCCCACCGACGGTGCGCGTCGCCGGACTCACCAAGGACTACAAGATCCGTCAGGGAAACTTCCGCAGCGAAGCCTTCCGGGCGGTCGACGACGTCTCCTTCGAGATCCCGCGGGGGAAGACCCTCGCGCTCGTGGGCGAGTCCGGGTCCGGCAAGTCGACCGTCGCGAAGATGGTCCTGAAGCTCGAGGAGCCCACCAGCGGCACCATCGAGATCGACGGCCAGGATGTGTCCCGCCTCTCGAACGCGCAGGCGTTCGGGCTGCGTCGCCGCATGCAGCCGGTGTTCCAGGATCCGTACGGTTCGCTCGATCCGCTGCGCAACATCGGGAACACGATCTCGGAGCCGCTGCAGATCCACGGTGTGGGCGACCGCGCCGCGCAGCGGGAGCGCGTCGAGGAGCTCCTCGACCAGGTGGCCTTGCCCCGTGCGCTGGCCACCCGGTATCCGAACGAGCTGTCCGGCGGTCAGCGGCAGCGCGTCGCGATCGCTCGGGCGCTCGCCCTCAAGCCTGACATCGTCGTGCTCGACGAGGCGGTGTCGGCGCTCGACGTGCTCGTGCAGGACCAGATCCTGCAGCTGCTCGCCGAACTCCAGTCGGAGCTGAACCTGACCTACCTCTTCATCACGCACGACCTCGCGGTCGTCCGGGTCTCCAGCGACCTGGTCTGCGTCATGGAGAAGGGCAAGGTCGTCGAGCAGGGGACGGTCGACGAGATCTTCGCGAACCCGCAGGAGGAGTACACGGATCGTCTTCTCAAAGCGATCCCTGGCGCGTCGATCCCGCTCGGCGGCCGCTGAGGTGGCATCTCCGGCACACCCCGAGGGCGCACGGACCTTCCGTGCGTCCTCGGGCACCGTCGTCTTCGTCCTCAGCATCCTGCTCGTGCTGTTCCTGCTGGGCGACACCGTGGTCAACGGCAGCATCGTGCAGGCGCTTCTCGTGGCGCCCTGGCTGCTGCTCGGCCTGTGGATCGTGTACGAGACGGCGTTCGTCTCCTTCGTCCGCGTCGACCAGGAGGGGGCTGTGGTCCAGAACCTGCTGCGGCGCACGACCTTCGGTTGGGGGCGCGTGCAGGACATCGACATGCGGTGGCAGCTCGAGTTCACCCTGGACGACGGCCGCACGGTGGGCTGTTGGGGCGGACCGGCCAAGGCGCGTCCGCCTCGTCCGTCCCGCGAGGAGGACGCCGAGGCGAAGGTGCCCTCGGCGCTGCGGGTGCTCACGAGCATCCGCGACCTGTGGAGCGCGGCGCCCTCGACGGCGAACGCCCCGATCCGACGCAGCTGGGACGGCCCGGCCCTCATCGCCCTCGCCGTCATCGTGCTGTGGGCCGCCGCGGCGCTCGTCGTCGTCAACCTCGGCTGAGCGCGCCTCAGCCGGGAAGGCCGAACAGGGCGGGCCAGGTCGCCGCGGCCCAGGGGTAGCCGACGAACGCCGCCGCGTCGATGAGGAAGTGCGCCACCAGGAACGGCAGCAGCCGACCGGTGCGGTGGTAGAGCCACCCGAACAGCAGCCCCATCGCGAGGTTGCCGATGAAGGCGCCGGGCCCCTGATACAGGTGGTACGTCGCACGGAGCACCGATGTCGAGACGATGATCGTCCACGGCGACCACCCGAGCTGCCGCAGGCGGGCGAACAGGTACCCGAGCACGACGAACTCCTCCTGGAGCGATGCGCGGGCGGCGGCGAGCAGGAGGATCGGCACGGTCCACCAGTGCGCGTCCAGACCCGCGGGGTTCACGGCCACGAACAGTCCGAGCGCCCGTCCGCCGAGGTAGAGCGCCAGTCCCGGCACGCCGATCGCGAGGACGAGGAGCACGCCGCGGCCGACGTCGCCCGCCACCCGGGTGTCGTCCAGGCCGAGGCGCTCCAGGTGCGGGCGACGGCGCTGCCACAGCAGGAAGCAGACGAGCAGCACCGGCACCAGGGCGAAGCCGATCGACAGCACCTGATAGATGAGGTCGAACACCTCCCGGTCGCTGCGGGAGGGGTTGAGGGTGGCCGTCTGATCCGCGAGGGGCGTGTCGTCCGTGAGCCGATAGGCGAGCTGCACGATCGCGTAGATCGCGGACTGGCCCAGTCCCAGGGCGAGCACGATGGCGATCTCCCACCACAGGCGTCCTCGACCTTCATCGCGCGGCTCGTCGCTCCGGACGGGCACGGTCGAGGACGTGTGCGGCACCGGGGCCGTCGGGTCGGGGAGGGTCACGGGACGATGGTACGACGTGCGTTCAGGAACCCGATCCGCGCGTACGTTATCCTGGAACGTCGGCTTCCCGGCGCAACCCCACACTCTTTGAGGACCCTTGTATGGCGCACGCCCTCCGCTCTGACCTCCGCAACGTCGCAATCGTCGCCCACGTCGACCACGGCAAGACCACTCTTGTCGACGCGATGCTCCGCCAGACGGGCTCCTTCGGTGAACACTCGCACGTCGAAGAGCGTGCGATGGACTCGAACGACCTGGAGCGCGAGAAGGGCATCACGATCCTCGCCAAGAACACGGCGATCACCTACAAGGGCAAGCACGCCGGCGGCAAGGAGATCACGATCAACGTGATCGACACCCCCGGCCACGCCGACTTCGGCGGTGAGGTCGAGCGCGGCCTGTCGATGGTCGACGGCGTCGTGCTGCTCGTGGACGCGAGCGAGGGTCCGCTGCCGCAGACCCGCTTCGTGCTGCGCAAGGCGCTCGAGGCGAAGCTGCCCGTCATCCTCCTGGTCAACAAGACCGACCGTCCGGACGCCCGGATCGCCGAGGTCGAGGAGGAGGCGCACGACCTCCTGCTGGGCCTGGCCTCCGACCTCGTCGACGACGTGCCGGATCTCGACGTCGACGCGCTGCTCGACGTGCCGGTGGTCTACGCCTCCGGTCGCGCCGGTGCCGCGTCGCAGAACCGTCCCGCGGACGGCTCGCTGCCCGACAACGACGACCTCGAGCCGCTCTTCGAGGCGATTCTCGAGCACGTCCCGGCCCCGGCCTACGACGACGAGGCGCCGCTGCAGGCCTGGGTCACGAACCTGGACTCCAGCCCCTTCCTCGGCCGCCTCGCCCTGCTGCGCGTCTTCAACGGCACGCTCAAGAAGGGCCAGACGGTCGCCTGGGTCCGCTCCGACGGCTCGACCAGCAACGCCCGCATCACCGAGCTGCTGAAGACCCGCGCCCTGGAGCGCTACCCGGCCGAATCCGCCGGCCCCGGCGACATCGTCGCCATCGCCGGCTTCGAGGACATCACGATCGGCGAGACCATCGCCGACCCCGAGGACATCCGTCCGCTGCCGGCCATCACGGTCGACGACCCCGCGATCTCCATGACGATCGGCACGAACACCTCGCCGCTCATGGGCAAGGTCAAGGGGCACAAGCTCACCGCCCGCATGGTCAAGGACCGCCTGGACCGCGAACTCATCGGCAACGTGTCGCTCAAGGTCGTCGACATCGGCCGTCCCGACGCCTGGGAGGTGCAGGGCCGCGGTGAGCTGGCCCTCGCGATCCTCGTCGAGAACATGCGCCGCGAGGGCTTCGAGCTCACCGTCGGCAAGCCGCAGGTGGTCACCAAGAAGATCGACGGCAAGGTCTACGAGCCGTTCGAGCACCTGACCATCGACACGCCGGAGGAGCACCTCGGCGCGATCACGCAGCTCCTCGCGAACCGCAAGGGCCGCATGGAGAACATGACCAACCACGGCACCGGCTGGGTGCGCATGGAGTTCGTCGTGCCCTCCCGTGGCCTCATCGGCTTCCGCAGCGAGTTCCTCACGACCACCCGCGGTACCGGCATCGCCAACGCGATCTCGCACGGGTACGAGCCGTGGGCGGGGCAGATCACCACGCGCCAGAACGGCTCGATCGTGGCCGACCGCTCGGGTGTCGTCACCCCGTTCGCGATGATCGCGCTGCAGGAGCGCATGTCGTTCTTCGTGCAGCCGACCGAAGAGGTCTACGAGGGCATGGTCATCGGCGAGAACTCGCGCGCCGATGACATGGACGTCAACATCACCAAGGAGAAGAAGCTCACCAACATGCGCTCCTCCACGGCCGACAACTTCGAGTCGATGACGCCGCCGCGCATCCTCACGCTGGAGGAGAGCCTGGAGTTCGCGCGCGACGACGAGTGCGTCGAGGTGACTCCGGAGAAGGTCCGCATCCGCAAGGTGATCCTCGACCAGACCGTCCGCGGTCGCGAGGCCTCGCGCCTCAAGCGTCAGGACGCGAACGCCTGATCCTCAGCGCTTCTTTCGAGAGGGCCCCACGCCGCCAGCTGGCCGCGTGGGGCCCTCTCTCATGAAAATCCCAGGTGAGGGCTAGTTTTCGCTCAGGTTGATGACGCAGACTCGTTGACTTGCGCCCGGGGCGAGCTCCCGATGAGTCCCCGATATGGGCGTACGACGACCCGAAAGTCAAAGCCTTGCTTCAGAAGACCCGTGCGCTTCGGCGCGCCTCCGACGCGGCAGCCGCTCGCGCCACCGTCACCCGTACACCCCTGATCGCCCTCGGCGCCGCCACGGCCGCGCTCGTCGGCATCACCCTCAGCGTCGGCCTCGCCTCGGCCCCGGCCGCCGGGGCTGAGCGCTCCGACGCCGCCTCCGCCGTCGCGACCCAGAACCTGGGGACCGAGCCCCTCACCCGCGTCGCCGACCAGGCCGTCATGACCGTCTCGGACGGGACCGACGCGGTCGCCGCCGCGAAGAGCCTGACCGCGGAGGTGACGAAGTCCGGCCTCGACGTGAGCGCGGCCGCACCCGTCGACACCACGGCGCTCGAAGACGACCTGGAGACCCTCGCCGACCGATCGACGCTCCCGCTGGTCCTCGTGACCGTCACGGCGGAGCAGGCCGAGGCGGAGACCGAGAGGGTCGTGACCGCCACGGCAGAGCTCCAGCAGGCGTTCACCGCCGCGCAGGAGAAGAAGGCCGCCGAGGACGCCGCCCGCGCGGCCGAGGAGAAGGCGGCGGCTGCGGCGGCCGCGCTCGCTTCCGCGAACACGCCGGACGGCGCTCGGGCCACGGCGCAGCAGATGATGGCGGACCGCTACGGCTGGGGCGGAGACCAGTTCTCCTGCCTCAACTCGCTGTGGAACAAGGAGTCCGGCTGGAACTACCAGGCCTACAACAACGACGGCGGAGCAACCGGCATCCCGCAGGCTCTGCCGGGCAGCAAGATGGCCACGGCGGGCGCCGACTGGCAGACGAACGCCGCCACCCAGATCGCCTGGGGCCTAAAGTACATCGCCGATGCCTACGGCACGCCGTGCAGCGCCTGGGGGCACTCCCAGGCCATGAACTGGTACTGAGTCGCAGAGCGGGCCCCCTCGCGAACGATTGCCCCTAGCCGTCACCCGTCACGGACGCTACCGTGACAGGGAGACGGCTGGGGGCGTCGCGTTTTCCGAGGAGGAGTGGTGCTCGACCCCACCGTCTGGCTCGATGTTCCGCAGGAGGTCTCGACGGGCTCGCTGCCCGGCTGGGAACGCGTCGACGAGCTCGTCCGCGAAGCCCATGCCCGATACGCAGACGAGGCGTCCGGGCAGGTGGCGGACTACATCCCCGTGCTCGCCGCGGTGGATCCAGAGCTGTTCGGGCTCGCGGTGATCGAGGTCGGCGGAGGCATCCACGACGCCGGAGACGCGCTGCACCCGTTCTCCATCCAGTCGATCTCGAAGATGTTCGTCTACGCGCTGGCGATCCAGGAGCACGGCCACGAGCGGGTCCGCGAGATCGTGGGGGTGAACAACACCGGGCTCGCCTTCAACTCGGTCGTGGCGCTGGAGCTCAACGACGGGCATCCGCGCAACCCGATGGTCAACGCCGGGGCGATCGCGACCACGGCGCTGATGCCCGGCGCCACGGCGGTGGAGCAGTGGGAGCGCGTGCGCGAGGGGCTGTCCGCGTTCGCCGGACGACCGCTGAGCCTGGACGGCGAGGTCTACGCGTCCGAGGCGGCGTCGAACGAGCGCAACCGCGCCCTGGGCTGGCTGCTGCGCAGCTACGGGCGTCTCGCCGGCGACCCGGATGAGATCGTCGACGTCTACACCCGCCAGTGCGCGCTCTCCGTGACCGCGCACGACCTCGCCGTCATGGGGGCCACGCTGGCCG
Organism: Zhihengliuella sp. ISTPL4; assembly: GCF_002848265.1. Lineage (GTDB taxonomy): Bacteria > Actinomycetota > Actinomycetes > Actinomycetales > Microbacteriaceae > Microbacterium. The sequence goes on along the minus strand of NZ_CP025422.1, from coordinate 1,393,171 downwards.
ACGGCGGAGTGAACCCGGTGACGGGGGAGCGGGTGGTCTCCGCGGACGTCTGCCGCGACACGCTCGCCGTCGTCGCAGCGAGCGGGTTGTACGAGCGGTCGGGTGACTGGCTGTTCGAGATCGGTCTGCCCGCCAAGTCGGGCGTCGCGGGCGGCCTCGTCGCGGTGTCTCCGGGCAAGGGCGCCGTCGCCGGGTTCTCGCCCCGCCTGGACGAGGCGGGCAACTCGATCCGATCGCAGATGGCGATCGGCCACCTGTCGCGGTCGCTGGGGCTGAACCTCTTCGCCTCCGCGCCCGCCCGCAAGCATGCCGGCGGGGCGGGTACCTCGTCGGCGGGAGGAGAGCGCTCATGACACGCACGGCCCCCGCCCCCGCGAAGACGTCCTGGCTGCCGATGGTCAGCCTGTTCCTCGCACAGGTGCTCATGTCCTTCAATGTCGCAGCGCTGCCGATCTCGCTCGGCGGCATGGTGAGCGACTTCGGCGTGCCGCCGACCGTCGCGAGCACGACGATCGTGATGTACGGCCTCGCGGTCGCGGCTCTCGTGATGACCGGGGCCAAGCTCGGACAGCGCGTCGGGTGGGTGCTGATCTTCCGTGTCGTCGTCGCGCTCTTCGCCGGATCCGCCGTCATGATGCTGCTCGCGCCGACCGTCTGGTGGGCGATCGCCGGTCAGGCCGTGGCGGGGGCGGCGGCCGCGATCATCGTCCCCTCGATCGTGGCTCTGATCGCGGAGAACTACCGGGGACCGCAGCAGGCCACCGCGATCGGCGCGATCGGCTCGGCCCGGGCGATCTCCGGGGTGAGCGCCTTCCTCATCGGCGGCACGCTGGGCACGCTGGTCGGGTGGCGGCCGCTGTTCATCCTCGTCCTGGCGATCGCGGTCGCCGTCTTCGCGCTGAGCTTCACGCTGCGCGGTGATCGCGGCGATGCGGCGATCCGCATCGACCTCGTCGCCGCTCTCCTCATCGGTGCAGCCATCGTGCTCCTCACCCTCGGGTTCAACAACCTCAACAGCTGGGGAGCGCTCGCGGCGGCCCCGTCCGCGCCGTTCTCGGTCCTCGGTCTGTCGCCGGCGCCGGTCTTCATCGTGCTGGGCATCGTGCTGGGCCAGGGGTTCTTCCTGTGGACACGGAAGCGGATGGCCGAGGGAAAGGTCCCGTTGATCGACCTCAGCGTGCTGGGCTCGTCCCGGGAGCGCGCCGCGGTGTATGCGATGTTCATCGTCGTCGCGCTCGAGGCCTGCGTGAACTTCACGATCCCGCTGTACATCCAGATCGTCCAGGGGCGCACGCCGTTCGACACCTCTCTCGCGATGATGCCGTTCAACCTCACGGTGTTCATCACGGCGACACTCGTCGTGCGGTTCTACAAGCGCTACCCGCCGCGGACGATCGGCGTGTTCGGGTTCATCCTCACGACGGCGGCGCTCGTCTGGCTGTCCGTCGTGGTGACGAACAACTGGGAGACGGTGCCGACCATCGCCGGGCTCATCGTGTTCGGCATCGGCCAGGGTGCTCTGGTGACCTTGGTGTTCAACGTGCTCGTGACGGCGGCGCCCGCGGAGCTCGCGGGTGACGTCGGGTCGCTGCGCGGCACCACGCAGAACCTCGCCTCCGCCGTCGGGACGGCGCTCGCCGGAGCGCTGCTGGTCTCGCTGCTCGCCCTCAACGTGGGGCGGGCGGTCGTGGAGCACCCCGAACTGCCGCCGTCCCTGGTGTCGCAGGTCGACCTGAACGAGGTGAACTTCATCAGCAACGACGATCTGCGCACGGTGCTGGAGACCACGGATGCGACGCCGGAGCAGGTCGACGCCGCGGTCGCCGTGAACGAGGAGTCGCGGCTGCGCACGCTGAAACTCGGCCTTCTGATCCTCGCCGCGGTGAGCGCGCTCGCGATCCTGCCCGCGTCGCGCCTGCCGCAGTACCGACCGCACGAGATCCCCGACCCATCGCCCACGGGGTCGGGGGAGTGAACCTCAGCGCAGCTCGGAGATGAGGACGGCGCTCGTGCCGGGCTCGACCGCCTCGAAGACGTGCGCGACGTCGCCGGCATAGGTCAGATAGTCGCCGGGGTTCAGCACCACGGCATCGTCGGGGGGGCCGACCCGTGCCTGTCCGGCGATGAGGATCACGTGCTCGATCGTGCCCGCGTGGTGGGGGTCGGACCGGCGGGGGTCGCCGGGTTCCGCCTGGATGAGGTAGACGTCTCTCCGGGCGCCGGGAGGGCTCGCGGAGAGCAGAGTGGCGCTATAGGCCGCGGCGGAGGACGGCACGCCCGCGAGGTCGTCGGCGCGGATGAGGGTGGGGGCGTTGGCTTGCTGGTCGACGAGCACCGCGAAGGGTACGCCGAGCGCGACACCCAGCGCCCACAGCGTCTCCACGCTCGGATTTCCGGCGCCGCTCTCGAGCTGAGAGACGGTGGCCTTGGAGATGCCCGCTCTCCTCGCGAGTTCGGAGACGGACAGGTGCGCCGCCTCGCGCTCGCGGCGGAGCGTGCGGGCGATGCGGGTGCGGAGATCGTCCATGCGTTCATCATGGCAAACGATCGTTCGCTTGACTATGCCTGCCCGGATGTTCAGAATGATGAGCGTGTGTTCAGTGAAGAGAACGGTGGGATGGGTGAGTTCCCGTGACCGCTGAGCGCGAAGTCTGGCGTGAGGCGCTCGGGGTCGTCCTCGCGACGAGTGCTTACGGGGTGTCGTTCGGTGCCCTCGCGGTCGCCGCCGGGCTGGACGTCTGGCAGACGTGCGTGCTCAGCCTCCTGATGTTCACCGGGGGATCGCAGTTCGCCTTCGTCGGGGTGTTCGCCGCGGGCGGCCTCGCCGCACTGCCTTCGGCGATCGCGTCGGCTGCGCTCCTCGGTGTGCGCAACGTCGCCTACGGCATGCGCATGTCCCCGCTCATCGGCGGCGGACCGGCGAGACGAGCCGCCGCGGCACACTTCACGATCGACGAGTCCACCGCCGTGGCGATCGCGCAGGACGACCCGCGCCTCCGCCGGGTGGGCTTCTGGGTCACCGGCATCGGCATCTTCCTCGGCTGGAACCTCACGACGCTCATCGGCGCGCTCGTCGGCGACGTGCTCGGCGACCCGAAGACGTGGGGTCTGGACGCGGCGGCGGCCGCCGCCTTCCTCGCCCTGCTGTGGCCGCGCCTGCGCCAGCGGCAGGCCATCGTCGTCGGGATCGCGGCGGCCGTGGTGGCGGCAGCGCTCACGCCGTTCCTCCTGCCGGGGCTGCCGGTCCTCGTCGCCGCGCTCGTCGCGATCGTGGTCGGCTGGTTCAACTGGCTGGGAACGCCGCGACCCGCACGGGCCCGCGACGCGGAGGCCGGCGCATGAGTCTCTGGAGCGCCATCCTCCTTGCCGCCTTGGTCTGCCTCGCCCTGAAGGCCGTGGGCTATCTCGTGCCCCCGAAGGTGCTCGAAGCGCCGGGCCCCGCCCGCATCTCGGATCTCCTCACCGTTGCCCTGCTCGCCGCGCTCGTCGCGGTGCAGTCCCTCGGCGACGGGCAGGCCATCACCGTGGACGCCCGGGTTCCCGCGCTGCTGGTCGCGGCCGGGCTGCTCTGGCTGCGGCAGTCCTTCCTGGTGGTGGTCGCGGCCGCTGCGCTCGTCGCGGCGCTGCTGCGGCTGTTCGATCTCGCCGCCTGAGACGTCGTCGCGCCGGACGGCGCCCGGGTAGGATCGGGGGGTGCGCGGGAAGTGGTTGTCGAGGGTGCTGTCCTGGGTGGCCGCTGCCCTGGTGGGTGGGGTCTACGGCGTGGCCGGGACCATCGCACACAGCGTCATGTGGGGACCGATCCCGATCGGCCTCATCGTCGCCGCCGTCGCCTGCGCCGCGATCCTCATCGCCGTCCGTGCGCTCACCCACGATCGGGGGGCGGCCGTGGCCGCAGGTCTCGGGATGCTGGGGATGCTCGTGATCATCTCGGGCGTGGGTCCCGGCGGCTCCGTCGTCGTGCAGGATTCGCTCGCCGGACGCATCTGGACCTATCTCGCCGCCGGCATCGTCCTTCTGGTGATCGCCTGGCCGTCCTTCTCCCGGCAGCCGGTGCGCTCGTCCGGACCGTCCTCGGAGGAACCCGAGGTCCGCGGGTCGTAGACTGAGGGGGTGACGTATGTGATCGCCCTCCCGTGCGTCGATGTCAAGGATCGCGCCTGCATCGACGAGTGCCCCGTTGACTGCATCTACGAGGGCGAACGGTCGCTCTACATCCACCCCGACGAGTGCGTGGACTGCGGGGCCTGCGAGCCGGTCTGCCCCGTCGAGGCGATCTACTACGAGGACGACCTTCCCGACGAGTGGCAGGACTACTACAAGGCCAACGTCGAGTTCTTCGACGAGATCGGCTCGCCCGGCGGCGCCGCCAAGGTCGGCGTCTACCCGTTCGACCACCCGATCATCGCCGCGCTCCCGCCCCAGGGCGAGTAGGCGCACGCCGTGAGCGTCCGCGACCTCGCCGACTATCCCTGGGATGCCGTCGTCCCTTACCGCGAGCGCGCCGCCCGGCACCCGGACGGTCTCGTCGACCTCTCCGTCGGCTCGCCGGTCGACCCCACACCGGAGGTCATCCGCCGGGCGCTCGCCGAGGCGACCGATGCCCACGCCTATCCGCAGACCGTCGGCACCCCCGCGCTCCGGGAGGCCATCGTCGACTGGTATGCCCGCCAGCGCGGCGTCCCGGGCCTCCGGGTCGACAACGTCCTGCCGACCATCGGCTCCAAGGAGCTCGTCGCCCTGCTGCCCACGCTGCTGGGCCTCGGCGAGGGCGATCTCGTCGTGCACCCCCGGGTGGCGTACCCGACGTACGACGTCGGCGCGCGGGTCGCGGGCGCCACGCCGGTCGCCGCTGACGACCCGGCGGAATGGCCGGTGGGTACCAAGCTCATCTGGATCAACAGCCCGGGCAATCCGGACGGCCGCACGTGGACCGTCGACGAGCTCGCCGTTGCGGTGCAGCGGGCACGCGAGCTGGGTGCGGTGCTGGCCAGCGACGAGTGCTACGCCGAACTGGGATGGGACGGTCCCTGGGCCGACGAACCCATCCCGTCGGTGCTCGACCCGCGGGTGACCGGCGGCACGCGGGCGAACCTGCTCAGCGTCTATTCGCTGAGCAAGCAGTCCAACCTCGCGGGATACCGCGCGGCCTTCGTCGCCGGCTGCGCCCGTGTGGTCGGCGATCTCCTCACCGCGCGCAAGCATCTCGGCCTCATGCCGCCCGCGCCCGTCCAGCAGGCGATGGCCGTCGCCCTCGGTGACGAGGCGCACGTCGCGGCGCAGAAGGAGCTCTACCGCGAGCGGCGCGGGCTGCTGCTTCCGGCCGTCCAGGCGGCCGGCTTCCGTATCGATGGCTCGGAGGCCGGACTCTATCTGTGGGCGACCGAGGGTCGCGACGCCTGGGAGTCGATGGCGCGCCTTGCCCACCTCGGGATCCTCGCCGGACCCGGGCACTTCTACGGCGCTTCCTCTCCGGAGCATGTGCGACTGTCGCTGACGGCGCCGACGGACCGCGTCGCCGAGGCGGCCCGGCGCCTGCGCGGAGCGGATCTGTAGGAACCCTCCCTGCTGTGCCGATCCCTTTGGCGGTTGTCACAGTAGGCCTGTGTGACGACTAGGCTGTAAAGGCGATTCGGTCGGCACCCGGCCAGGCGCTCAGCGCCCGAGAGATCGCCAGTTCCGGCTTGATCAAGAACTTGCTGACGCCCGCGACGCCGGGGCGATCAGACAGAAGGAGGAGGTCCGCGTGAGCGCTGCGGCAGACCAGACGGCGAAGCTGACGATCGGCGACACCACCGCCGAATTCCCCCTGGTGCGCGGTACCGCGGGCCACGACAGCATCGACTTCTCGACGTTGACGCGTCAGACCGGATACACGGGGCTCGACTACGGCTTCGTCAACACCGCCTCCACCAAGTCGGACATCACCTTCATCGACGGGGACAAGGGCATCCTGCGGTACCGCGGCTATCCGATCGAGCAGCTCGCCGGCAGCACCAGCTACCTCGAGGTCGCGTGGCTGCTCATCTACGGGGAGCTGCCGTCCGCCACGGAGCTCGCGGAGTTCGACGAGAAGATCCGTCGCCACACGCTGCTGCACGAAGACCTCAAGCGCTTCTTCTCCGCGCTGCCGCACACCGCCCACCCGATGTCGGTGCTGTCCTCCGCCGTCGCGGCCCTGTCGACGTACTACGAGGGGCAGACCGACCCGCACAACCCCGAGCACGTCGAGCTGAACACCATCCGCATGCTCGCCAAGCTCCCGGTCATCGCCGCATACGCGCACAAGAAGAGCGTCGGACAGGCGTTCCTCTACCCGGACAACTCGCTCGGGTTCGTCGAGAATTTCCTCAAGCTCAACTTCGGCGTGAACTCCGAGCCGTACGAGATCAATCCGACGATGGTGAAGGCGCTCGAGCTGCTGCTCATCCTGCACGAGGACCACGAGCAGAACGCCTCGACCTCCACGGTCCGCCTCGTCGGCTCGACGGGTGCCAACCAGTTCGCCTCCGTCTCGGCCGGCATCCAGGCGCTCTCCGGACCGCTGCACGGCGGCGCGAACGAGGCCGTCCTCACCATGCTCGGCCAGATCCGCGACTCGGGCCAGAGCGTGTCGCGCTTCGTCGAGCGGGTGAAGAACAAGGAAGAGGGCGTGAAGCTGATGGGCTTCGGCCACCGGGTCTACAAGAACTACGACCCGCGCGCCAAGCTCGTCAAGGAAGCCGCAGACGAGGTGCTGAACTCGCTCGGCGTGACGGATCCGCTCCTGGACCTCGCGAAGGAGCTCGAGGAGATCGCCCTCGCCGACGACTACTTCCGCGAGCGTCGCCTGTACCCGAACGTCGACTTCTACACCGGCGTGATCTACAAGGCGATGGGCTTCCCCACGCGCATGTTCACCGTGCTCTTCGCGATCGGCCGCCTTCCCGGCTGGCTCGCCCAGTGGCGCGAGCTGCAGCTCGACCCGCAGACCAAGATCGGCCGCCCGCAGCAGCTCTACACGGGGTCGCCGGAGCGCGCGTTCCCGACGCGCTGAGCGCGGCGTCGCAAACGCCGAAGGCCCCCTCGCACCGGAGTGCGAGGGGGCCTTCGCTGTCGTCAGGCGCGAACCGGGGTCAGCGGCCCTGAGCCCCGCGCGTGCCCTGGCGGCCCTGGCCGCCCTGGCGCTGCGAGCCGGGCGCACCGCCCTGGCCTGCGGACCGCGGGCGACGACGACGGCGGGACGGCGGAGTGGTCGCGGAGCTCTTCTCGCCGCCCGCCGGCCGCTGCTTCGCGGAGCGCTGCTGCTGCGGCTGCGGGGGAGCGGGGCGCACGTGCGGTGCACGCTCCGGGACGAGCTCGGTGACCGCGTCGGCGGTGAGGTTCTCCAGCGGGGCCGTGATCGCGGCCTTGCGCAGGAGGTCCTTCACATCACGGCGCTGCTCGGGGAGGACCACGGTGACGACCGTGCCGGCAGCGCCGGCCCGGGCCGTGCGTCCGGAACGGTGGAGGTACGCCTTGTGCTCGACGGGCGGATCGACGTGGACGACGAGATCGACGTTGTCGACGTGCACACCGCGGGCCGCGACGTCGGTCGCGACGAGGACGCGGACGCCCCCGTCCGCCGGGTCGGCGGAGAAGGCCCCGAGGTTGCGCTCCCGCGCGTTCTGGGACAGGTTGCCGTGCAGGTCGACGGCCGGGATCCCGGCGGCGGTGAGCTGCTTGGCGAGCTTCTTCGCCTGGTGCTTGGTGCGCGTGAAGAGGATGCGGCGCCCCGTTCCGGAGGCGAGGTCGCGCACCAGCACGGTCTTGTTCTCCGGCGAGTCGACGACCAGCACGCGGTGGGTCATCTCGCCGACCGGCACGCTCGCCTCGTCGACCTCGTGGCTGACCGCGTTCGTCAGGAAGCGGCGGGCGAGCGTGTCGATGCCGCGGTCCAGCGTCGCGCTGAACAGCAGGCGCTGTCCGTCGGCGGGCGTCGCCGACAGGATGCGGGTGACGCCGGGGAGGAAGCCGAGGTCGGCCATGTGGTCGGCCTCGTCGAGCACGGTGACCTCGATGGCGCTCAGGCGCACGACCTGCTGCTTCATGAGGTCTTCCAGACGGCCGGGGCAGGCGACGACGATGTCGACGCCGCCCTGGAGCGCCTGCTCCTGCGGCCGCTGGCTCACGCCGCCGAACACGGTGGTGACGCGCAGGCCGACGGCCTCGGCGAGCGGGGCGACGGTCGCGGCGATCTGGGTGGCCAGCTCGCGGGTGGGGGCGAGCACGAGGCCGCGGGGCAGACCGGAACGGCGCTTGTGACCGGAGGCCGCCAGACGCGCGACGAGCGGCAGGGCGAAGGCGATGGTCTTGCCGCTGCCCGTGCGTCCGCGACCGAGGAGGTCGCGGCCGGCGAGCGAGTCGGGCAGGGTGTCACGCTGGATCGCGAACGCCTCGGTCTTTCCGGAGGCGGCGAGGACGGTGGCGAGCTCGGCGGGAACGCCGAGGTCGAGGAAGGAAGGCATGCAGAGAACTCCGTCAGCGCACGAGAACGGCGCGGGATAGTGGGGTGAGGTGGGCGAAGACGCAGCGAGTGCGCGTCCGTTCGCCGTGCGAATGGCCAGTTCGGGCTGGAGAGGGGAGCGCGGGCGCTCGCTTCGGTCCTCGGAGACCCCTAGACGACGACGATGCTGACCGGCCGGCGGCGCGGGCAACGCGCTCAGTCTATCAGCGGCGACCGGTGGAAGGCTGCAGGCGGGCTGTCAGGCGTGCAGCGCCTCGTTGAGCGTGACACCGACGCCGGCGCGGCGGACCGCCTCGACGGCACCCGTGAGCGAGTTGCGCCGGAACAGGAGACCGTCCTGACCGGACAGCTCCGCCCCCTTGACGGTCTTCCGGCCCCCGTCGGCCGTCGCAGGACCGTCGGCGAGGACGATCTTCGTGCCGGCGGTGACGTAGAGCCCCGCCTCCACGACGCAGTCGTCGCCGAGGGAGATGCCGATGCCGGCGTTCGCGCCGAGCAGCGTTCGAGCGCCGATCGACACGCGGTGCGACCCTCCGCCGGAGAGCGTGCCCATGATCGAGGCGCCGCCGCCGATGTCGCTGCCGTCGCCGACCACCACGCCCTGCGAGATGCGACCCTCGACCATCGAGGCGCCGAGGGTGCCCGCATTGAAGTTGACGAAGCCCTCGTGCATGACCGTGGTGCCGGGGGCGAGGTGGGCGCCGAGCCGCACGCGCGAGGCGTCGGCGATGCGTACACCGGCGGGCTGCACGTAGTCGGTGAGACGAGGGAACTTGTCCAGGCCCTGGATCTGGATACCGGCGCGCTGGAGCTGCGGACGCAGGCGTGCGGCGTCGGCGGGGAGCAGCGGGCCGGCGTTGGTCCAGGCGACGTTCGGCAGGTGACCGAAGATGCCGTCGAGGTTGAGGGCGTTCGGCCGCACGAGCAGGTGCGACAGGGCGTGCAGACGCAGATAGGCGTCCGCGGTGGAGGCCGGGGCCGCGTCCAGGTCGATCGTGAGCTCGACCAGCGCGAGGGTGACGTCGCGGCGCTCGTCCGGTCCGGTCTGTGCGTCGAGCGCGGTGCGCGCGGCGGCGACCTCGGCGTCGGACGGCGCGGACGAGCGGACCGCCGGGTACCACGCGTCGAGGACCGTGCCGTCGCTCGCGGTGGTCGTCAGGCCGAGTCCCCAGACAGATCGTGCGTCGCTCATGCCTCCACGGTATCGCGCCGACGACGGTGTCCCGTCCCGCATGACGGGCATCAGTAGGCTGGGGGCATGGTGCTCGATCTGACCGCGTCCTCCGCCGACATCACCCGCGCGATCTGCGACGTCCCGAGCGTCTCCGGCGAGGAGAAGACTCTCGCCGATCTGATCGAGGAGGCCGTGTCCGGCCTGCCGCACCTGGAGGTCATCCGGCACGGCAACACGGTCGTCGCTCGCACGGACCTCGGGCGGGCGCAGCGCGTCGCGATCGCCGGGCACATCGACACTGTGCCCCTCAACGACAACCTGCCCACGCGCGACATCGAGATCGACGGCGTGCCGCATCTGTGGGGTCGCGGCACCGTCGACATGAAAGCCGGGGTCGCGGTGCAGCTCAAGCTCGCCGCCGAGCTCACCGACCCCGCGATCGACGTGACCTGGATGTGGTACGACAACGAGGAGGTCGCGGCCTCCCTGAACGGTCTCGGGCTCCTCGCCGCAGCGCGTCCCGACCTGTTCCAGGCCGATTTCGCCATCCTCGGGGAGCCGTCGAACGGCCAGGTCGAGGGCGGATGCAACGGCACGCTGCGGGCGATCGTGCGGACCACGGGAGTGCGCGCGCACAGCGCCAGGGCCTGGATCGGCGAGAACGCGATCCATCGCGCGGCCCCCATCCTCACCCGGCTGTCCGAGTACCGAGCGCGCGAGGTGCTGGTGGAGGGCCTGCTCTACCGGGAGGGGCTCAGCGCGGTCCGCGTTGCCGGCGGGGTCGCCGGCAACGTCATCCCCGACGCCTGCGAGGTCGAGGTCAACTACCGCTTCGCACCGAACAAGTCCGCGGCCGATGCCGAGGCGCACGTCCGAGCGGTGCTCGCCGGATTCGACGTGGAGATCACGGACGTCGCGGAGGGTGCGCGCCCCGGGCTGGACGCCGAGATCGCCCATCGGTTCGTCACGGCCGTCGGAGCGGAGCCGCAGCCGAAGTACGGCTGGACCGACGTGGCCCGTTTCTCGGCGCTCGGCATCCCGGCCGTGAACTACGGCCCGGGCGACCCGCACCTCGCCCACCACGACGAGGAGCGTGTGCCGCTCGCCCAGATCGACGCCGTCGAGCGAGGTCTGCGCGCATGGCTCACGTCGCACTGACGCTCACGCGGCGCTGGGCACGGATGCCGCTCGCCCTGCGCATCGGCATCGTCTACGTCCTCGCCCGGGTCGTGACGACCGGATTCCTCATCGCCGCCGCCTCCCTGTCCACGGTGTTCTCGCGCTTCGGCGGCGATGCCGGGCTGATCGACTTCGTCCTCGGCTGGGACGCGCAGTGGTACTGGCAGGTCGCGGTGCACGGCTACCCCGCGGAGCTCCCGCTGACCGACGACGGGCAGGTGGCAGAGAACGCCTGGGCATTCATGCCCGTGTTCGCGTACGCCGCGAAGACCCTCGGATTCGTGTTCGGCTCCTGGGGCGCCGGAGCCCTCGTGCTCTCCTCCGTGGCCGGGTACCTGGCCTGCCTCGCGCTGCATCGCCTGCTCCGCGACCGCGTCGGGAACGCCGCGGCACTGTGGGCCGTGGTCTTCTTCGCCTCCGGACCGGTGGCCGCGATGTTCCAGGTGGGATACGCGGAGACGCTCTTCCTCCTGTTGCTGTTCCTCGCGCTGGACGCGACGATCCGCCGGAACTACGCCTGGCTGTACCTGCTCATCCCGGTGCTGGGGTTCACCCGGCCCGGGGTTCTCGCCTTCGCGCTGTACCTCGGCCTGCACGGGATCCTCCGGTGGATGCACCGACGCACCGATCCGCTGGCCGTGCGCGACGTCCTGCACATCGTGGCGCTCGGGGCGCTGGCCACGGCCACCGGCTTCGCCTGGCAGATGATCGCCGGCCTCGTGACAGGCGACCCCGGCGCGTATCTCGCCACCGAGCTGGCGTGGCGGCGGCATTGGATCGAGGGCGGCGTCGACGGCTTCGTGCCCTTCGAGGGATGGGTGCAGGCGTCGCAGTTCTGGTTCGCGCTGTGGGGCCTGCCGTCGGAGTGGGGGCCGGTCGCCCTCGTCGTCCTCGTGGTCGCGGCGGGCGCCGCGCTGCTCCTGTCCCCGCAGGTGCGGGCGCTCGGTCCCGACCTGCGGCTCTGGAGTGCGAGCTATCTGCTCTACCTCCTCGCGGTGTTCTTCCCGCAGTCGAGCACCTTCCGCCTGCTCCTGCCGCTCAGCCCGGCGTGGGGGGCGGTCGCCGTGCCCCGGTCTCGCGCCTGGCGGCTCGGCGTGCTGGCGCTGTGCCTGATCGGCCAGTGGGTCTGGATCTACCACGTGTATGCCCTGGGGAGCACGTTCTGGCAGGTGCCCTGACGACGCGCGCGGGGGATTGTGTCGGCGTGACGTCCACGGCGCGGTCGCACCCGATAAACTCATTCCATACCACCGGAGGAAAGGGAGCCACGATGGCAGCGATGAAGCCGAGGACCGGAGACGGACCCATGGAGGCCGTGAAAGAGGGACGACTCATCATCGTGCGTGTTCCGCTCGAGGGTGGCGGCCGTCTGGTCGTCTCCGTGAACGACGCCGAGGCCAAGGAGCTTCACGACGTGCTGGGTGCCGTCGTAGCCCCGGCCTGATCGAATCTGGTCCGCTGCGGCGGAACCGAGAGGGCGATGGATCCGTGGATCCATCGCCCTCTTCGCGTCGGTACTCCTCAATCAGGAGCGGTCGTCGAGCCGGATCAGCTGCAGGAGCCCTTCACCGGCGGGCGAGACGGTCGCCAGCACCGCCGACGACTCCTGCGTCTCCTGCACGAGCGATCGGTACGCGGAGGTGATGTCATCGCGCTGGACCGGGTCGGCCACCCGGCCTCCGGCGAGGACGCGAGGCACGAGCACCATGCCCCCGGTGCGGGCGAGACGAAGGCCGTGCTCGACGTATTCGATGACGTTCTCGGGGTCGGCGTCGACGAGCACGATGTCGTACGACGCCTCGTTCATGCGGGGGAGCACATCCATCGCGCGCCCGGCGATGAACCGTGCACGGGTGGCGGGCACCCTCGCCTCCGCGAACGCCTGGCGGGCGGCGGCAAGGTGCTCGGGCTCGTTGTCGATCGAGGTCAGCACCGCGTCCGGTGCCCCGCGCAGCAGCCAGAGTCCGGAGACCCCGGCGCCGGTACCGATCTCGACGATGGAGCGGGCGGTGCCGGCTGCGGCGAGCACGGCGATCTGCGAGCCGACGACCGTGCTCACGGGCGCGGCGCCCAGCTCGACGGCATGGGCGCGTGCGCGGGCGATGGCATCCGGCTCCACGATGGACTCCCGAAGGAAGCGCGCGTTGGCGTCGTGCTCGCTCATGACCTGTCTCTCCCTGCCTGCATGGCTGTTGATCCCAGGGTATGTGGTCGACGCGCGCGGAGCCCGCAGGCGCGGCGGTAGCCTGTTCACATGACGTTCGGCCTCACCTTCGAGAAGCTGCTGCTCATCGGCCTGATCGCCGTGCTGATCATCGGCCCCGAGCGTCTGCCGCGTGCCGCGGAGGGCTTCGCGAAGATCGTGCGCAGGGCGGGCGAGTACGTCCGCGACACGAAGAGCCGAGTTCGGGAGGAGATGGGGCCGGAACTCGACGACGTGGACTGGCGCAAGCTCGACCCGCGGCAGTACGACCCCCGGCGCATCATCCGCGACGCGCTCCTGGAGGAGCCGCAGCCCGCGACCCCGGCACGGGCCACCGCGACGATCGCCGAGCCGGTGGCGCCGCGCACGGCTCCACCGACCTTCAGCGCGGAGAACCGGCCGCCGTTCGACACCGAGGCGACCTGAGCGCGCGGATCAGGATATCCTCGCCCGCAGCATCGTCAGCTCCTCGTCGCTGAAGAGCGAGCGCGGGATCGCGGTGGCGACGGAGGCATCGCGCACCTTGAAGAGGACGGCGTCCCTGCCGACGCGGAGGCTCTGGAAGGTGCGGTAGGGGATCTCCGAGCGGCGGCGATCGCTCCCCAGCTGCAGCCGATCCTCGTCGAGCGCGACCCACACCACACTCTCCACCGGCATCGCGGCGCGCACGGCGCGTCGTGCGCTCGAAGTGGTGAGGATCACCGCGTACGCGCCCAGGGCCACCGTCACGACGGGCATCCAGGCGACGAGCGTGCTCACCTCCTCGCCGGCGGCGAGACGGCTGTTGAGGGTGAGCACGGAGAGCACGAGCCCAGCCGCCAGCGCCACCCACATCACGATCGCGACAGGTCTGGTCAGGGCGTAGACGGCGGCGTCGCGCGCCATCCTCCGAAGGAGACCTTCATCCACGGTCACGGAGCGATGCGGCATCCGTCCATCCTCCCACGCACACTCACCCGATCGACATGGGCAGCGAGCGGCCGGCCAACCCTCGTCCTCGACGCGCGAGCGCGGCGGCGAGATCGCGGATCGCCTGGGCGGCGGCGTCGTCCGGGGCGGCCGCGACGACCGGGACGCCCTCGTCCCCGCCCTGGCGGAGCGCCGGGCTCAGCGGGATGGAGGCCAGCAACGGCACCGGGGCGTCGGGCTCGGACAGCGCCTCCGCGACCGCCGCTCCGCCGCCCGCGCCGAACAGGTCGACGACGGTGCCGTCGGGAAGGGTGTACGCGGCCATGTTCTCGACGACGCCGATCACCCGCTGGCCGGTCTGCCGCGCCACGAGCCCGCTGCGGATGGCCACGTCGGAGGCCGCCGCCTGGGGGGTGGTGACCACGAGCACCTCGGCGTGGGGGAGGAGCTGCCCGATCGAGATGGCGATGTCACCGGTGCCGGGCGGCATGTCGATGAGCAGGACATCGAGGTCGCCGAAGAAGACGTCGGTGAGGAACTGCGAGACGGTGCGGTGCAGCATCGGTCCGCGCCACGCCACGACGGACTCCCCATCGCGCAGGAACATCCCGATCGAGATGGTCTTCACGCCGTGGGCCACCGGCGGCAGCATGAGGTCGTCGATGCGGGTCGGCTGCGTGCCGGCGGGGATGCCGAGCAGGCCGGGGATCGAGAACCCGTGCACGTCCGCGTCGACCAGCCCGACCGCGAGGCCGTGGTCGGCGAGTGCCACGGCGAGGTTCGCGGTGACCGTCGATTTCCCGACGCCGCCCTTGCCGCTGCTGACGAGGATGACGCGGGTGAGGGAGTCGGGACCGAACGGCATGTGTCGCGCGGGTCGGCCCTCTCGCAACCGCTCGGTGAGTGCTCTGCGCTCGGCTGGGGTCATCACGCCCACCTCGACCTCGACGGCCGTGATGCCGGGGACCGCAGCGGCCGCCCCGTGCACGTCCCGCTCGATGCGGTCTGCGGCGGGGCACCCGACGATCGTCAGGACGATGCCGACGTGCGCCACGCCGTCCTCGACCGTGATGTCCCGCACCATGTCGAGGTCGCCGATCGGACGTCGCAGTTCCGGATCGGTCACCGCCGAGACGGCGGCCCTGACGCTCTCGGCCCCGCTCATGATGCGGTGCCGCCCGTGGGCTTCTCCTCGGCGTCGCCCAGCTCGGCCAAGAGGGCGCGGAGCTCCTGCCGCAGCACGTCGCGGGTAACGACCTGCGAGTTCCGCTCCTCCAGCGACATCCGCAGTGCGACGATCTCGCGGGCGAGATACTCGGTGTCGGCGAGGTTGCGCTCGGCGCGCTGCCGGTCCTGCTCGATCTGCACGCGGTCGCGGTCGTCCTGGCGGTTCTGCGCGAGGAGGATGAGCGGAGCGGCGTAAGAGGCCTGCAGCGACAGCATCAGCGTGAGCGCGGTGAAGCCGAGCGCGGCGTCGTCGAACCGCACCTCCCGCGGCATCAGCGTGTTCCAGCCGATCCAGAGGATGCAGAAGAGGCTGAGGATCACCAGGAAGGCCGGGGTGCCCATCGCGCGGGCGACCCACTCCGTGAAACGTCCGAAGCGGTCCCGCGACGTGGAACGGGGGCGGGTGCTCGTCCGTCCCGGGGCGTCGAGGCGGGCGGCCCGTTCCTTGCGCGCCATCAGCGTGCCCCCGTCACAGGCGGGGAGACGTCGTCGCTGTCGTGCGTCCGCCAGTCGTCCGGGAGGAGATAGTCGAGGACGTCGTCGATGCTGATCGCGCCGACAAGGCGGTGCGCGGCATCGACCACGGGAAGCGACACGAGGTCGTAGCTCGCCAGCATGCGGGCGACCTCGGCGGCGGAGGCGGTGACAGGCACCGGTTCCAGGCTGTCGTCGAGGATCGCCCCGAGCCGCTCATGCGGCGGGTAGCGGAGCATCCGCTGGAAGTGCACGAGGCCGAGCAGCCGGCCGGTGGGCGTCTCGAAGGGCGGGAGCGTCACGAACACGGCCGCGGCGAGGGCGGGATGCAGCTCGTGGCGGCGGATGAGCGCGAGCGCCTCTGCGACCGTGGCGTCCGCGGACAGGATGATCGGCTCAGGGGTCATCAGACCGCCGGCGGTATCGGGACCGTAGCGCAGGAGCATCCGGACGTCTTCCGCCTTCTCCGGCTCCATGCGCTGCAGCAGCTCCTCCAGCTGGGTGGGCGGGAGCTGGGCCAGGAGGTCGGCGGCGTCGTCCGGCTCCATCTGGTCGAGGATGTCGGCCGCGCGCTCCTCGCCGAGGCGGTCGAGGATGTGCACCTGCTCGTCCTCGGGCATCTCCTCGAGGGCGTCGGCGAGGCGATCGTCTGACAGCTCCTCGGCGACCTCGATCATGCGCTGCTGCGGGAGATCGAGGAGGGTGTTCGCGAGGTCGGCGGCGTGCAGCTCGGAATAGGAGGCGACGAGCTGTTCGGCGGACTGCGCTTCGCCCGGCGCCTGCTCCTCGGTGACCTCGCTCCACGCCGCGAACGTCGTCGGGCCCTTCGCGAACGGCGAGGCGCCGGTCTTCGGGCGACGCAGGAAGAGCTGACTGATCGCCCACTCGCCGAGGCGGTTGGGTTCGATCGCGACGTCCTCGATGACGGCGGTGCCGCTGCCGTCGGTGAGGCTCACGCGTCGCCCCAGCATCTCCGCGAGGACACGCACCTCGCCGGCGCGGGGGGAGAAGCGGCGCACGTTGATGAGACCGGTGGTGATGACCTGCCCGGACCGGATCGACGTGACCCGGCCGATGGAGAGGAACACATGGCGGCGCCCGGGGATCTCCACCACGAGACCGATCACGCGCGGGGCCGCGGTACTTCGATACACGACGACGACATCCCGGACCTTGCCGAGCCGGTCGCCGACGGGATCGAAGACGGCGCAGCCTGCCAGGCGCGCGGCGAAAACCCGTTGTGTGCTCACTCGACCAGCGTAGCCCGCGGTGTGCCGGGGCGGCGGTCGCGACGGGCCCTCGGCCGGCGTCGAGGCGCGACGTGGAAGAATGGCCGGATGAGCATGCTGAATCGCCCCGCGAGCGGCACGGACACCGGTGAGATCGTCGCGTCGATGCGCGACTACGAGAGCGCGCAGAAGGCGGTGTCGAAGCTGATCGCCGGGGAAGTCCCCGCGCGCGACATCGCGATCGTCGGCCAGAGCGTGCGGACGGTCGAGCGCGTGACCGGACGACTCGGGTATGCCGCCGCTGCGCGGTCCGGCGCGATCAACGGCGTGCTCATCGGCCTGTTCCTCTCGGCGATCCTCGTCCTCGGCAACCCCGAGGTGCCGATCCAGCTGTTCGTGGGCTTCGTCCTCATCGGTGTCGCGGTCGGCATGCTGCTGAGCCTCATCACGTACGCGATCGTGCGTCGGCGTCGGGACTTCGCGAGCGTGACGCAGTTCGCCGCTGACCACTACGAGGTGACCGTGCAGCCCGGCTCGCTGGCGAAGGCACGGCAGGTGCTGGGCGCCCAGCGCGTCGCCCCGGTCCGTCCGCCGGTGAACCTCGACGAGCCGCCGAAGTACGGCGAGCGGATCCCGCAGGGCACTCCGGCTCCCGCTCCTGCCCCCGCCCCTGAGCCCGGCCCGGCACCGGAGCCTGCTCCGGCACCGGAGCCTGCTCCGGCTCCTGAGCCTGCTCCGGCTCCGGAGCCTGCTCCGGCTCCTGAGCCCGGCCCGGCACCTGAGCCTGCTCCCGCTCCTGAGCCCGGTCTTCCGCCGCGGCCCGCCGACCCGGAGACCGGCACTCCCGGATCCGTGCGGTGATCCCGGAGCCCGCCGCCGTCCGGATCGAGGTCGCCCTGCCCGCTGGGGCGACCACGGTGTCCGCCGACTGGACACCGGGCACCCGCGACGACGTCGTGCTGATCGCCCACGGGGCCGGAGCCGGGAAGGACCACCCGTTCCTCGTCGGATTCGACCGGGCGCTCGCGGCGCTCGGCTATTCGACGCTGCGTTTCGCCTTCCCGTACGCCGAACAGGGACGCCGCATGCCAGGCCCTGCCGCGCACGCGGTGGCGACGTGGGATGCCGCGGTCGCCGAAGCCCGCGTCCGGGCACCCGGAGCCGCGGTTTGGGCGGCCGGGAAGTCCTACGGCGGACGCATGGCGTCCCTGGCCGTCGCGGAAGGTCTCGCCGTGGAGGGTCTCGTCTACCTCGGGTACCCCCTCCATCCCCCGGGACGTCCAGACAAGCCGCGCATCGCCCACCTGCCGTCGATCGCCGCGCCGCAGTTGTTCATCGAGGGGGCGGCGGATCCGTTCATCCAGCCGATCGCCCAGCTCGAGGATGCCGTCGCGTCCTGTCAGGACGCGCGGGTGCACTGGATCGAGGGTGGCGGCCACTCCTTCGAGGTGAAGGGCCGGCGGCGACCACCGGCGGACGTCGGCGCGGACCTGGCGCCCGTGGTCGATGCCTTCGTCAGGACGCTGCGAGGGTGATGAGCGGGGCCGCGGCCCCGCTCCTTCCCGTCGTCAGCCCTGCAGGCGAGCCATCCACGCCTCGACCTCGTCGGCCGTGCGGGGGATGTCCGCGGAGAGGTTGACGGGCCCGTCCTCGGTCATCAGGATGTCGTCCTCGATCCGGACGCCGATGCCGCGCAGTTCGGCCGGTACCGTGAGGTCGTCGATCTGGAAGTACAGTCCGGGCTCGATCGTGAAGACCATGCCCGGCGTGAGGATGCCGTCGTAGTACATCTCCCGGCGTGCCTGGGCACAGTCATGCACGTCGATGCCGAGATGGTGCGATGTGCCGTGGACCATGTACCGACGGTGCTGGCCGCCTCTGTCCGCGTCGAGCGCCTCCTCGGCGGTGACGGGCAACAGACCCCATTCCGCGGTACGCGCGGCGATCACGGTCATGGCCGCCGCGTGGACGTCGCGGAACCGGACGCCGACCTTCGCCGCGGCGAAGGCGGCGTCGGCGGCCTCGCGGACGGTCTCGTAGACGCGACGCTGCACCTCGCTGAACCTCCCGGACACCGGCAGCGTCCGGGTGATGTCGGCGGTGTAGAGGCTGTCCGCCTCTACGCCGGCATCGACGAGGATGAGGTCACCGGGCACGACCGTGCCGTCGTTGCGCGTCCAGTGCAGGTAGCACGCGTGCGGGCCGGAGGCGGCGATCGTGTCATAGCCCTCGCCGTTGCCGTCCTCGCGAGCGCGGCGGTGGAAGACGCCCTCGACGACGCGTTCGCCGCGGGCGTGCGCGACGGCAGCGGGGAGCTCGCGGATGATGTCGTCGAAGCCCTGCGCGGTGATCCCCACGGCGCGGCGCATCTCGGCGATCTCGAAGTCGTCCTTGATCAGGCGCAGCTCGGAGACGAAGCGCGTGAGGGCCTCGTCCTCGTCGAGGAAAAGCTCTCCGTCGACCGGGGCGAACTCGTCCAGGTGCGCCGTCGCCACCTGAAGATCGGCGGCGACGCCGGCCAGGGACGGGCGCGGTCCGATCCAGAACTCGCCGACCGTGGCGTCGGCGTAGAACTCGGTCGTCGTGCGGTCGGCGCGCTCGCGGAAGTACAGGGTGACGTCGTGTCCATCCGTCGTCGGTTCGAAAACGAGGACCGAGTCGGGCTCGGCGTCGGATGCCCAGCCGGTGAGATGCGCGAAGGCCGAATGCGCGCGGAAGACGTAGTCGGTGTCGTTGCTGCGCTGCTTGAGCGAGCCGGCGGGGATCACGAGTCGCTTCCCGGGGAAGGCAGCGGAGACGGCGGCGCGGCGGCGCTGGGCGTACGGGGCCTGAGCGCGCGGGGCGGGCCGCGTCTCCGGGCGCTCGGCCCACCCGGTCGAGATGGTGTCGAGGAAGCCCTGCGGGAAGGGCTGCTTCCGGTTGGTCGAGCTGTTCTCGACGGGGGCTCCGACGGTCTCGTCAGCGATCGTGTCGTTTTCTCCGGTGCTCATCCGTCCAGTCTCTCACCTAGGCGGGCAGGGCGGTGATCAGCCGGCGGGCTCGAGCTGCACGATCAGGGCGCGGTGATCGCTCCCGCCGGCGTCGTCGAGCACGGCGGAGCCGGCGGGCCGCCAGTTGGCGGACGCCATCACGTGGTCGATGGGGGCGCCGGCGAGGGCGGGGAACGAACTCGGCCACGTGCCCGACATCCCGTTGCCGGTCCGGGACGCGACGTCGCGGCAGTAGCCGATGTCGCCGCCATCGACGCCGAGGGAGGCCATGTGGTCGACGGTGGCGTTGAAGTCGCCGGCGAGGATGAAGTCACCCGCGGGGCACTGGTCGGCGATCCACTGCAGATCGCTCTGCCACTGCTTCATCTCCTCCATGCGCGGCGCGACCGCGTGCACGGCGACGATCGTGGGACCGTCGCCGTCGATGGGCATGAGCACAGCGCTCGGCACGGACCCGGTGTTGTTGCTGCCGTCCTTGGAGGACTCGATCACGGAGTACTCCCCGAGCTCCGGAGCCACGAGGACGGTGGTCTGCCAGGACTGCGGGCCGTCCTCCACGTCCGGGCGGAACTGCACGTGGTGCACCCACATCGGGTGGCCCTGCTCGCGCAGCATCAGCGCGATCCGCTCGCCGACCTCCTCGGTGGTCTCCGGCAGCGCGACCACGTCGGCTTGCTGCTCCAGGATCTCGTGGGCGATCTGCTCGGCCGACACCGCCTCTCCCGCCGTGTTCCAGGTGAGCACCCGCATGCTGGTGTCCGTCGGCTCGGGGAGCGTGCCCGTGCCGAAGCCGCGGGTCGCGCCGATGGCACCCGTCGCCGCGGCGCCGAGGAGGGCGACGATCAGGATCGACGCCGCGAAGCCGCGGAGAGGACGGGCGAGCAGGAGCAACAGTGCCAGCACCGCGATGACCAGGAACCCGCCGAGCACGATGCCGCGGGCGGCGACGAGCTGCGCGAACGGGTAGGTCTGCTCGAGGCGGAAGAACTGCGGCCACACGACGATCGCCGTCGCGATCGCGAAGAGCACGGTGAGCAGGATCCCCAGGAGACGAAACATCCCCTCCAGCCTAGAAGCGCCGCCTGAGAAATCTCTGCCTCGCGCCGGCGGATCCATGCCGTTTCGTGTGGGCGATATCGCGCCGGGCGGCGCCGTGCTCGGTACGCTCGGAGGATGCCCGTTCCGCCCGCCGGTCCCGCCGACCTGCACCTGCACTCCAACCATTCCGACGGCACCGAGTCACCCGCCGAGGTCATGAGGCAGGCGCACCGACACGGCGTGCGGACCGCGGCGCTCACGGACCATGACCGCACGACCGGTTGGACGGAGGCCGGTGACGCCGCCGTCGCCCTCGGCATGACCTTCCTTCCGGGAATGGAGCTGTCGGCCAAGCACGAGTGGCGCAGCGTGCACGTCCTCGGGTATCTCTTCGACCCGGAGGACGCAGCGCTGCGCGCCGAGACCGACCGGATCCGGAACGACCGGATCGGTCGCGCGGAGCGCATCGTCCGCAACATCGGCCGCGACTACGACCTGCATTGGGACGACGTCCTCGCGCAGACGACGCTCGACGCGACCGTCGGCCGCCCCCATATCGCCGACGCCCTGGTCGCGCGTGGCATCGTGCGAGACCGGAGCGAGGCCTTCGACGGAATACTCCATCCGCGGGAGGGCTATTACGAGCCGCACTACGCCCCGGACCCACTGACCGCCGTGCGGCTGCTCACCGAGGCGGGTGGCGTGGCGATCATCGCCCACCCCGTGACCGCCGGTCGCGACCGGATGATGCCCGTGCCGTACATCGAACGGCTCATCGACGCGGGCCTGGCGGGTTTCGAGGTGGACCACCGGGAGAACACCGCAGCAGGGAAGCGGATCCTGCGCGAGCTGGCCGGCGCGCACGACCTCATCCTGACCGGGTCCAGCGACTACCACGGGGCGGGCAAGCCCAACGTGCCGGGCGAGAACACCACGGCGGACGCCATGGTGGGCCGCATCATCGACCGCGCCTCGGGCACCGCCCCGCGGCGTCCCTGAGTCCGGCGGACTGTCGGCGGTCTCCCGGCGTTCTGTCGAGGCGGACCGATACGGTCCCAGGCATGCAACGTGCCACCTCCGTCGAGCGCCGCGTCGATGCGACCGCTCGTCGACTTCTCCGTGCGGTGCCGACATCGGGCTTCCGTGCCGGACTCGCCGAATTCGTCGTCTTCGTCCTCAAGCAGGCGTGGGCGTGCGTGTTCGGGGCCGCGCTGCTGGTGCTGATCGTGGCCGCCCGCCTCTGGTACCCGGACGACGCGGCGCTCGCGCGCAACGACGCCTTGACGATCGCGGCCGTGCTCATCCAGGTCGCGATGCTCGTGTTCCGCCTGGAGAGCGGACGGGAGCTCTGGGTGATCGTGCTCTTCCACATCACGGGCACCGTGATGGAGCTCTTCAAGACCGATGTCGGCTCCTGGGCGTACGCGGCCGACGGCATCCTCCGCATCGGCGGCGTCCCGCTGTTCAGCGGCTTCATGTATGCGGCCGTCGGCTCCTACATGGTGCGGGTGTACCGCCTGTTCGACCTCGGATTCACCCGCTACCCGCGTCGGTGGCTGACGGCGATCCTGGCCGCTGCCATCTACGTCAACTTCTTCACCCACCACTGGTGGTGGGATGCGCGGTGGCTGCTCCTCGCCGGCGTGGTGGTGCTGTGGCTGCCGACCGTCATGCACGCCCGTGTGTGGCGCCGCACCATCCGACTCCCGCTCCTCGCGGTGTTCGCCGGGGTGGCGGTGTTCATCTACCTCGCCGAGAACATCGGCACGTGGGCGGGCGCGTGGGCGTACCCGGACCAGGCGGAGGGGTGGCAGCCGGTGTCGCTGAGCAAGCTCAGCTCCTGGTTCCTCCTGATGATCATCTCCGTGGTGCTCGTCGCGTGGGTCTACCCGCCGCAGGTCCCCGGTTCCCTCCTGCACGACGAGGGGCGCCCCACGGAAGACCGTGGGGCGCCCCTCGAACGACGATGACGCGGATCAGGCGCCGGTGACGGGGGCCGCCCCGGTACCGGAACCGCCGCGGCGGCGGCGACGGCGGCGTGCCGGAGCGGGCTTGCCGTCATGGTGCTCCTTGCCGGCGCCGTCGTGCGTGCCGGCACCCTCAGCGCCGCGGTCAGCGGTCGGCGCGGCAGAGCCCTCGCCGGATGCCCCCTCGGACGTGCCCTCCGCGAACGTGGAGCCGACCGGGGACGAGCCGTTGCGACGGCGCCGACGGCGACGCGTGCCGCCCTCCGCGGTACCCTCGGCGGCGGCGTCCGCGGCGCGCTCCGGACGGCGAGCGCGCTCGGTCTTGGGGGCTTCCTTCTTCGGCGCGCTCACGAGCCGGCCCTTGGTGCCCTCGGGGATGTCGAGGTCGGTGTACAGGTGCGGGCTCGACGAGTAGGTCTCGATCGGCTCCGGCTGACCGAACTCGAGGGCGCGGTTGATGAGCGCCCACTTGTGCAGGTCCTCCCAGTCCACGAACGTGACCGCGATGCCCGTCTTGCCGGCGCGGCCCGTGCGTCCCGCGCGGTGGAGGTACGTCTTCTCCTCATCGGGGATCGTGTGGTTGATGACGTGGGTGACGTCGTCGACGTCGATGCCTCGCGCCGCCACATCGGTCGCCACGAGGACGTCCTTCTTGCCGGCCTTGAAGGCGGCCATCGAACGCTCGCGCTGATCCTGGCCCATGTCGCCGTGCACGCCGCCCACGTTGAAACCGCGATCGTTCAGCTCGTCCACCAGGCGCTGCGCCGCGCGCTTCGTGCGCGTGAAGATCACGGTCTTGCCCCGGCCCTCGGCCTGCAGGATGCGGGCGATGACCTCGTCCTTGTCGAGCGAGTGGGCGCGGTAGACGAGGTGCTTGATGTTCGCCTGCGTCAGACCCTCGTCCGGGTCGTTGGCGCGGATGTGGATCGGGTTGGTCATGAACCGCCGTGCCAGCGCGACGATCGGACCGGGCATGGTCGCGGAGAACAGCTGCGTGTGCCGTACCGCCGGAACCTTCTGGAAGATCTTCTCGATGTCGGCGAGGAAGCCGAGGTCGAGCATCTTGTCGGCCTCGTCGAGCACGACCTCGGTCGCGTTCGAGAGGTCGAGCAGACGCTGGCCGGCGAGGTCGATGAGACGACCGGGCGTGCCGACGACGATCTGCGCTCCGGCCTTGAGCTGGTCGATCTGCCCCTCGTACGCCTTGCCGCCGTAGATCGCGACGACGCTCGTGGAGCGGTTGCTCGTGAGGAGGTCGATGTCCTCGTAGACCTGCACGGCGAGCTCGCGGGTGGGGACGACGATGAGGGCCTTGACGCCCGGCTCCGGGTCCTTCCCGAGCCGTTGCACGACCGGGATGCCGAAGCCGAAGGTCTTGCCGGTACCGGTCTTGGCCTGCCCGATGATGTCCTGGCCCGGGAGGCCGAGGGGGATGGTCTGCTCCTGGATCGGGAAGGCATCGACGATGCCCTTCGCTGCCAGTGCGTCGACGATGTCCTGGTCGATGCCGAGTTCGGCGAAACTTGTCACTGTGTTCAGATGCCTGTCCGGCGACCTCGCGATCGCCTCGTAAACGGAGCCACGCCGTCTCGTGTGCCACAGGCGCGGGGCCCCGCTCCGACGGCGGGGACACGCCCAGCCTACCGGAGGGGCGGCTCAGGACAGGGAGGACCGCGTCTCCCGAGTATTGTGAACGACGTGGCCGACTCGGGAGGAACACCTCGTGGTTAAGTGGTTCTGGCAGCGCGATGCCGCGCCGCGACGCACCCTCGCCCTGCGCAGCCGCGGCGAGCAGAGCGATGCGACGCGCATCGACTTCGCGGAGCTGGCACCCGAGCTCGACCGGTTCCTCGGTCAGGCCGCCTACCTCCAGCTCGGGTATTTCGAGACGCTGACGCGGCTCATCCGCGCCACCCCCGAGCTCGCGGAGAAGGAATCCCTGTCGCGGGCCGCGGGCGCCGCGCTCACCAAGCACCGCGGCATCGTCGACCTCATCGCGGCACGCGGGGAGGACCCGACGCAGCTCATGCTCCCGTTCCGTGAGCACCTGGACGCCTTCCGGCGCAAGACGATCGGCGCGCGACCGCGCGAGACCCTGCTCGCGGTCTACATCACGGCCGGCATGCTCGACGACTTCTACCTCGCGCTCGCCGGGAGCTATGGCGAGACGGGGCGGCGGGTCGCCGAGGTCCTGCGCGAGGACGATGCGCGGCACGAGATCGTCGCGATCATCCAGGAGACGATCGAGAGCGACGAGGAGTGGCGCTCCCTGCTGTCCATGTGGGCGCGGCGCCTCGTCGGCGACACGATCCTCGTCTGTCGTGCGGCCCTGCGGCCGGAACTCCTCGCCGTGGAGGAGGCCCGCATCGAGCCCGTGTACACGGAGCTCATGGGGGCGCACGCCCGGCGCATGGACGCGATGGGCCTCGCGTCCTGACTCAGATCCCGAGGGCGGCCTTCGTGCGCTCGTCCCCGCGGCGACGCGCCGCGGTGAGGGCCGCCGTCGCGAGGGCGGCGACCAGCGCGGCGCCGAGGGTGCTCGCGAGCCACAGCCAGACGCTGTCCTCGCCGACGCCGGCCCACTGCGCGCCGGTGTAGACGACCGCCGCGACCGCTGTCGCGATCGCCGGAGCGAGCGCGACGCCGCGCAGCTCGCGGCCACCGATCAGGAAGTGCACGGCGATGCCGAGCACGCACGCACCGACGAGGGCGAGGAGGATGTACATGCGCGTTTCAGGCGACGAAGCCCACGCGGCGCGACTCCTCGGTGCCCAGCTCGATGTAGGCGAGGTTCGCGGTCGGCACGATGTAGGAGTTCCCCTTCACATCGGCGAAGCTCAGGTGCGAGGCGCTCTGCTCCAGAGCTGTGGAGACCTGGGTGCGGACCTCGTCCGCCGTGGCGGCGGTGTCGAAGCTCAGCTCGCGGCCGGTGTTGATGATGCCGATGCGGATTTCCACGCGTGCTCCTTGAAGTTCGTCGGACTCGGCAACTCTATCGCGCGACGGACCGGGGGGACCGGCGGCGCCGGTGGTTTCGCCCTGAGCGCACAGCCTGTGGCGAGCCCCGTGCTCGACGCCGATGTCCGCGCCTCCCGATAGCGTGGAGGGATGAGGTCGGACGCCGCGCAACGAGCCGTGATCACGGCGCCGGCGACCGCGTCCGGTGTCGTCATCGGCGCCCCGGGCACCGGCAAGACGCGCACGCTCGTCGACCGCGTCGTGCGGCTTCTCGACGCCGAGGGACTGCGGCCGGAGGAGGTGCTGGCGCTCACACCCAGCCGGCAGGCGGCGACCGCGCTGCGCGACCGCATCGGGGTACGCATCGGACAGGCGACACCCGGACCGCTGGCGCGGTCGCTGGGGTCTTTCGCCTTCCAGCTCGTCCGCGGTGCGATGGTCCGAGAAGGGTCCGAGCCTCCGGCTCTGCTCACCGGTGCCGATCAGGACCGCATCATCGCCGAGCTGCTCGCCGGCGACGCCGAGGACGGGCGCATCTCCTGGCCGGCGGCTCTGAGTGAGCCCGTCCGCGCCTCCAAGGGCTTCCGGTCCGAGCTGCGCGCCTTCCTCGCCGAATGCACCGAACTGGGCGCGAGCGTCGGGGAACTGCGCGCGACCGGCGACCCCGTCTGGGCGGCAGCGGCCGACTTCGTGGAGGAATATCGTACGGTGCTCGACGCCCTGCGATCCGCGCACCGCGATGCCGCCGACCTGCTCAGCGAGGCAGCCGCGATTCTCCGTACGGCTGACGGCGCGACGCTCGGGCCGCTGGCGCCCCTGCGGGTCGTGCTCATCGACGATGCCCAGGAGCTGACACGCGGAGGGATCGGCGTCGTGCGGGCCCTCCTGGACCGGGGCGTGGCGGTGCAGGCGTTCGGCGACCCCGACATCTCCTCCGGTGCCTTCCGCGGAGCGAGCCCCGAGCTGTTCGCGCAGCTCGCCGGCGCGCTCGGCAAGGTGCATGTGCTCGACGGCGCCCATCGCCAGCGCCCGCTGCTGACGGCGCTGACGCGCACGGTGACGCAGGCGATCGGCGTCTCCGGGCGCGTCGAGCACCGTCGCGCGCCGGTGCCGGCGGAGGCGGAGGAGGGCGCGGAAGTGACGACGTTCCTCGCACCGTCGCCTTACGAGGAGTACGACCGCATCGCCGGGGTCATGCGCGACTGGCACCTCAGCGCCGGTGTCCCGTGGGAGCGGATGGCGGTCATCGCCCATGACACCCGCCAAGTCACGGCCCTGGAGACCGAGCTCGCCGCGCGGGAGATCCCGACGCGGGCCGCGGGCGTGCAGCGTCCGCTCGGCAGCGAGGGGATCGTGCGTGACATCGTCGGCATCGTGCGGCTCGCGCTGACCCCGGACGAGGAGCGCACCGTGCAGGCGTGGGAGGAGGCCCTCCGGACGCCGTTCGGCGGCATGGACGCGATCGCGCTCCGCCGGCTGCGCGCGCGGCTGCGGCACCTCGAACTCGGGCAGGGCGGTTCCACCCCGGCCAGGGAGCTCCTGCGGGCCGCGATGTCGACGCCCGCGACCCTCACGCTCATCGATGCACCGGAGTCGCGGACCGCCGAGCGTTTCGCGGAGACGGTGGCCGCGGTCGCCCGTGCCGCAGCCGCGGGCGAGACGATCCACGATCTGCTCTGGCGGATCTGGGAGCAGGCCAGGGCCGTCGACGGACGGCGGCTGCAGGTCGCGTGGCGGGAGATCTCCCTCCTGCCGACCGGCGCCGAGACGGCGCGGTCGCTGGATGCCCTCGTGGCCCTCTTCGATGCGGCGAAGCGGTTCGTCGAGCGCACCCCGAACGAGCGCCCCGAAGTGTTCGTGCGCGACATCCTGGACAGCGAGGTGCCGGAGGACACGCTGTCCGCCCCGGAGCGCCCCGGCACGGTCACGCTGCTCACGCCCGCGACCGCCCTGGGAACGGAGTTCGATGCGGTGGTCGTCGCGGGGTTGCAGGACGGCGTCTGGCCCAATGTCCGGCTGCGCGGCGGACTGCTCCAGACCTGGCGTCTGGCCGACGCTCTGGCCGCCGCACGCTCCGGCCTGCCGATCGAGGTTCCCGGCATCCTCGACAGGCGCCGCGCGGCGCTGCACGACGAGCTGCGGCTGTTCGTGCGGGCGATCTCGCGAGCCCGACACCGCCTGCTCGTCACCGCCGTGGACGACGACGACCTCACGCCCAGTGCCTTCTTCGGTTTCCTCCCCGCACCGGAGCCGCCGGAGCGCCATGCCTCTGCGGAGCACCCCCTGACGCTGCGCGGACTGGTCGCCCGGCACCGTCGGGTGCTCACCACGACGCGCTCCGAACCCGCGCGCCGCGAGGCGGCCGCCCAACTGGCGGTCCTCGCCCGCGAGGGCGTGCCCGGAGCGCATCCGCAGGACTGGTACGGAGTGACCCCGCCCTCCACCGCGGCGCCGCTGCGCGACCTCGCCGCGGCGGGAGCACGCGTCTCCCCGTCCGCCGTGGAGTCGTACGAGGAGTGCGGACTCAACTGGGTGGTCTCCGCACTCGGCGGGGACACCGTCATGCCGCCCACGGCCGGGATCGGCACCATCGTCCACGAGGCGATGGAGCGGGTGCCGGACGGCGACCTCGCGCGGATGCGGGCGATCGTCGACGAGCACTGGCCCGAACTCGACTTCGAGACCGCTTGGATCGGCCGGAAGGAGCGTCGGCGCGCCGACCTCTTCGTCGACCGGCTGCACAGTTACATCGGCGAGGTGACGAGAGACGGCGGACGGGTCCTCGGCAGCGAGGTGGAGTTCCGGTTCGCCGTCGACGTCTCCGGCGAGACGCCGGAGCCGACCGTGCACCCGGTCGGAGACGACCGCGCGCACCGCGCGATCGTGCACGGCTACATCGACCGCGTCGAGGCCTATCCGCCCGGCGGTGGTGAGCACGGACACGCGCGAGGACGCGGCTGGGAATCCATGGCCGGTGCCCCTGAGGGGACGACGGTGGTCGTCGATCTCAAGACGGGGAAGACCGATCCGGAATCGGACGGCGGCGTCGTCGATCACGCTCAACTGGCGGCTTACCAGATCGCGGTGCAGCAGGGTCTCGTGCCGGGCGCCTCGCCCGCCTCGCTCGGCGGTGCGCGCCTCGTGATCGTCTCCAAGACCCTCGCCAAGAGCGACTACCGTGTCGCGCATCAGCACGCTCTCGACACCGAGGCGCGGTCGCGGTTCCTGCACCGCGTGGCGGAGGTCGCCCGCGGTATGTCGGCGGCGAGCTTCACCGCGCAGGTCGAAGCGCACTGCGCCGACACCCAACGCCGCGTCCACCCCTGTCGGATCCACACGGTGCCGGCGGTGAGCGCATGACCGCAGGATCCCCGGACGCCGCGCTCTCGGCGACCGACATCGCCCTCGCGCTCGGACTCCCGACGCCGACCCCCGCGCAGCAGCAGGTCATCGAGGCACCGCTGGAGCCGGCGCTCGTCGTCGCCGGCGCCGGCAGCGGCAAGACGGAGACCATGTCGGCGCGAGTGGTCTGGCTCGTCGCGAACGGACTCGTCCGCCGGGACGAGGTCCTCGGGCTGACGTTCACCCGGAAGGCCGCGGGGGAGCTGGCGGAGCGCATCGGCGCCCGTCTCGCCGTCGTGGACGAGTACGGGCGGAGGGGACTGCTTCCGCATCTGCCGGAGATCGTGGCCGGTGAATCGCTGCGCCGGGTGGCGGAGGCCGCCCCGGGGCGCCAGCGAGAGCTCGTGCGCAGCCACGTCCTCGACGAACTCGCGGTCCGGCACGGGACGGGGTGGGAACCGGGAGCAGTCCGCACCGCGGACGATCTCCTCATCCGCCCCCGTGTGTCCACCTACAACGCCTTCGCGGACGGGATCGTCCGTGAGCACGCCGCGCGCATCGGACGGGATCCCGACGTGGCGATGCTCAGCCAGGCGGCGTCCTGGATGCTGGCGCGCGAGGTGGTGCTCCGCAGCGACCTGCCCGAGCTGGAGGAGGTCGACTACGCGCTCGGGACCGTCATCGACGCCGTTCAGCGCCTCGCGGGCGAGGCGCTGGACCACCGCGTCGACCTCGCTGAGGCGGAGCGTCTCGCGGCGGCTCAGGCGGCGGCGTTCGAGCCGTACCGATCCAACGCCGACGTGGAGAAGGCCGCGGTCAACCTGCGGAGCCTCCCCACCCTGACGCGGCTCGTGCGCGACTACATCGCGGAGAAGGACCGGCGCGGTGTGCTCGACTTCGCGGACCAGGTGGCCGGGGCATACGACATCGTGGAGTCGGCGCCTGACGTTCGCACCGAGCTCCGGGAGCAGCACCGGGTCGTGCTGCTGGACGAGTACCAGGACACCTCCGTGATCCAGACGCGCTTCCTGGCGGAGCTGTTCCGCGACGCCGCCGTCATGGCGGTCGGCGATCCGCACCAGTCGATCTACGGGTGGCGCGGGGCCAGCGCCGACAACCTCTACGCGTTCCCGCGCTCCTTCTCGAGCGCGGGCGGCGTGCGCACCTACAGTTTGATGACGAGCTGGCGCAACGACCGGCGGATCCTCGACGTCGCCAACCGGGTGCTCGAACCGCTGCAGAGACCCGGACTCGATGTGCCGCCGCTGGAGCCGCGTCCGGGAGCGGGGGAGGGCACCGTCGCCGTGCGCTTCCCGTTCACCGTCGATGACGAGGCCGCCGAGGTCGCGGCTTGGTTCGCGGAGCGCCGAGCGGCTCATGAGGCGGCATCGGCCTCTCCGCACACCGGCGCGATCCTGTTCCGGTCCAAGCGGCACATGCAGACCTTCGCCGGCGCGCTCGCCGCGCGGGGGATTCCGCACCGCATCCTCGGTCTGGGTGGCCTGCTCGCCACGCCCGAGGTCGTCGACGTCGTCTCGACGCTGCGCGTGGTGCATGATCCGACGGCCGGCTCGGCGCTGATCCGACTCCTCACCGGCCCGCGCTTCGGCGTCGGAGTGGCGGATATGGCGGCGCTGTATGAACTGGGGCGGGCGCTGGCGGAGCGCGACACCGCTCTCCTTCCTCTGCCGGACGAGGTGCGGGCGCGGCTGCGCTCCTCCCGAGGCGCCGACGAGGCCGTCTCCATCGTGGACGCGGTCGATGTCGTCCGCGCGGTCCGCGACGACTACCGCCTGCTGGAGAGCCTCACACCCGAGGGACGCTCCCGCATCCGGGCGGCGGGGGAGATGCTGGAACGTCTGCGTCGGGCGTCATCCCAGCCCATCCCGGAGCTCATCCGGCTCATCGAGCTCGAACTGCGGCTGGACATCGAGCTCGCTGCGAACGAGACCCGCGGGCCCGCACGCGTCGCGGCCACCCAGCTGCGGGCGTTCGCGGACGAGGTCCGCGCGTTCCTCGCCGCCGACGAGCGCGGCACGATCGGCAGTCTGCTGGCCTGGCTCGACAAGGCGGAGAGCACCGACGAGCTGATGCCCCGCCCGGAGCCGCCCGAGCCCGGCGTCGTGCAGCTGCTCACGATCCACGGGTCCAAGGGGCTGGAGTGGGACGCCGTCGCCGTCGTCCGCCTCGTCGTCGACGAACTCCCGGGCCGCGTTTCCGACACCTCGGGGTGGTTCGGGTTCGGCGTCGTGCCCTTCGCGCTGCGTGGGGACCGCGATGCGCTGCCGCGCTTCGTCTGGGACCCGGACGGGGCGATGGAGGGCGAGGCCGACCCCGGGAAGCGGCAGAAGCTCGCGCAGGCGTCGCTGTCCGGCGGGGCGACGAAAGCGAACCCGCACGGCGGCGCTCTGAAGCGTTTCAAGGACGCCTACCGGGAGTATCAGCGTCAGGAGGAGCGTCGCCTCGCCTACGTGGCGGTGACCAGGGCCAAGAGCGGTCTGCTGCTCAGCGGAGCCCATTGGGCGGGCCAGAAGGCGCCGCGCACACCGAGCCCGTATCTCCTGGAAGCCATCGACGTGCTCGGCCTCGAAGCGATCCCGCCGGTCGATCCGGCCGAGAATCCGTACGACGGCCCCGGCGCCACGCTGCACTGGCCGCTCGACCCGCTCGGCGGACGCCGGGCGGTGGTGAGCGCCGCCGCCACAGCCGTCGAGGAGGCCCTCCACGACGACACCGCGGCGCCGACGGAGGAGCTGCGGCGGCTCCTCGACGAGCGCGCGGCCCGCCAGCGCGGCGCCGACGCCGAGGCGCCCACCCGCGTGCCCGCCTCCCGGTTCAAGGACTACGTGACGGACTACACCGGTACCCTTTCCTCCCTGGTGCGCCCGATGCCGGAGCGACCGTACCGCCAGACCCGCCTCGGGACCCTGTTCCACGCGTGGGTCGAACAGCGCTCCGAACTCGTCGGCGTCGGAACCCGGGTGGACGAGGCGCTGTGGGAAATCGACGAGGACGAACCGGAGGCCGGACTTCCGCTCGACACGCCGGTATCGGGGGCAGCGGCGGACGCCGCCGACCTCGCCGCGTTGCAGGAGACCTTCGAACGGAGCGAGTGGGGGACTCTGCAGCCGCTCGCCGTGGAGATCGAGATCGACTTCGCGCTCGGAGCCGGCCTCCCGGGCGTGTACGCCGACCCGGCGGACGCCCACATCGTCATCTGCAAGCTCGACGCGGTGTACCGACGCGCCGACCGCGGCGGACGGATCGAGATCGTCGACTGGAAGACCGGGCGGGCGCCGCGAACGCCGCAGGAGCGGGAGGAGCGGATGCTGCAGCTGGCCCTCTACCGGCTCGCGTATCATCGGCGCTTCGGTGTCCCGCTCGACGAGATCGACGTGGCTCTCTACTACGTGGCCGACGACCTCGTCATCCGCGGCGACCGTGTCTACTCCGAGGAGGAGCTCTTCCAGCGCTGGAGCGCTGCTCGCGCCGCGCGCTGAGCCTCTTCGGAGTCGTCGTCGTCCGCGGCGGGGGAGGACGTGAGCGCGGGAGCCTCGCCCCGTGTGCTCCCGTGCGCCTCGGCGAACGCGTGGGCGACGCCGGAGAGGTCCTCGGTCTCGATGCTCGCCATGGCCGCGCGCCGGTCGGCGTCGGGCTGCGACGGAGCGCTCGCGGGCTCGACGTCCTGCTCCGCCGGTGTCGTCGTGTCCGCAGCGTCGCGGTCGTCCTCGTCCGCCTCCGCCGCCCAGAGCTCTTCCGGGTTGTAGGCGTCGGTCTGCATCGACGTGTCCACCTCGGGGGTGGTCGCCACCGGCACACGATCGAGCGCGTCCATCGCGGAGTCCACATCGGAGCGTCGATCGCCGGGCACGGCGAGGTCGTCGTGGCGCAGGCCGTCGGCGAGAGCCTCGAGCAGGGCGGCCGCGTCTTCCACGATGTCCTCGCGCCGCAGCGCATCCCCGTGGACGAGCCAGCGCGCGAACTCCAGCTCGGCGAGCAGACGCGCGCGGACCTCGAGCCCGGCATCGGGAGTACGGTCCATGGCACGGGCGTAGGCGCCATGCACGTCGGCCGCCGCGTCGGGAGCCGCGGACAGCCAGGAGAGATCGAGTGCCGGATCGCCGACCGCGAGACCGTGCCAGCCGATCACGCCGGTGACCTCGGGGCCGCGCTCGGGGTGGTCGTCGAAGAGGAAGGACGTCGCCTGCGCGCCGCCGAGCACGACGGTCGACTCGAAGCGCCAGAGGTCGTCGTCGGCGACGGCATCCCGCCACCGCACGGTGAGGCGGGCAGGGACGCGTCCGGTGGCGGCCGCGGTGTCGACGAGCCGCTCCAGCTCGGCGCGGCTCTCCTCGGCGCTGCGCATCACGAGTCCGGCGCCGCGGACGACCGACGTCGGCAGCCCGTGCACGGCGGCGATCGCGGCTCCCATGGATTCCGCGGCACCGCGTCCGGCGGGCACCATCGACGCCTCGATCTGGAAGCCGGGGAGCAGCTCGGTCACGAGCGCACGTCCCTCGCCCACCCTGGTCTCGCCGATGTAACCGGGGGCGCGGAACGGCAGCATGGCACGCGCGCCGTCGGTGAGGGCGCGCAGTGCCAGGGCTTCCGCCGCCAGCTCCCGCGCCGCGTCATCGTCGTCCGCCACGCGGATCGCGAGTTCCCGGCCGTCGGCGAGCGAGGCGACGGCGGAGTCGAAGCGCCCGTCGCCGTCCGCGGTGAGCGCCCGGGTGCCCGTGACCTCCGCGCCGGGAAGTGCGGCCGTCACCGCCGCGGCTAGAGTGAATGGAGAGCGTCCCATGCCCCCAGGGTAGGTCGGCTCAGGGGCGGTCCCGCCTCCGCCACGCCCGTGAAAGGGGGAGTCGATGAGCATTCCGCGCCCGTTCTTCGACCGCGCCGCCGAACTCCGCGAGGAGGAGGGCGTGCTCGAGCGTCTGCGCGACGACGCAGGCTCGCGCGTCGTCGTCGTCCGGGAGGGGCGTGTGCGCGTGGCGGCCTCCGCGCTGCTGCGCGTCTCCGCGGACGAGGTCGCCGACGGCACCTGGGCGCTCCTGGGGCGGGATGCCGACGGCGCGGCGCTCCTGCTCGCCGCGCTGCCGCCCGAGACCGAGGCCCTGGACACGGCACCCGACGAGATCTGGCTCGGACTCCGCGACCTCGGCGGACGATTGGACGCGGGCGAGTCCGAGGTGCTCGTCGCCGCGGTCTCGCTGGCCGGATGGCTCCGGGACGCCCCGTTCTGCCCCACGTGCGGGGGAGGGACGGAGCTGCGCAACGCGGGCTGGTCGCGTCGCTGCCTCGTGTGCGGGCGCGAGCACTTCCCGCGGACCGATCCTGCCGTGATCGTCGCCGTCGAGAGCGCAGACGGCGAGCGGCTGCTGCTCGGCGCCAACGCCGCCTGGGGCGGACGCATGTACTCCTGTTTCGCCGGATTCACGGAGGCGGGCGAGTCCCTCGAAGCCACCGTGCACCGGGAGATCGAGGAGGAGTCCGGGGTGCGGCTCTCGGCGTTGCGCTACATCTCCTCGCAGCCGTGGCCGTTTCCGCGGTCGCTCATGGTCGGCTTCCGCGCGGTGGTCGAAGACGAGGCCGCGGCGCGACCGGACGGCGAGGAGATCATCGACGTCCGGTGGTTCACGCGCACGGAGATCGGCGCCGCGCTCGCCGGGGACGGCCCCGTCGGTTTGCCGGGCCCCGCTTCGATCGCGCGCGCCCTCATCGTCGACTGGTTCGAGGAGCGCCCGTGAGCGCACTCGATGCCCTCGACGAGCGGCAGCGAGCGGCGGCCTCGGTCCTGCGCGGTCCGGTGGCGGTGCTCGCGGGAGCCGGGACCGGCAAGACGCGGGTGATCACCCATCGCATCGCGCATGGGATCGACACCGGCGCGTACTCGCCGTCCCGCGTGATGGCGGTGACGTTCACGGCGAAGGCCGCCGGCGAGCTCCGCGGCCGCCTCCGGGCGCTGGGGGTGGAGGGCGTCGCGGCCCGCACCTTCCATGCGGCCGCCCTCGCACAGCTCAACTTCTTCTGGCCGACGCTGGCAGGGGCGCCTGCCCCGTCGATCATCGACAACAAGGTGCGGATGCTCGGCCAGGCCGCCGACGCCATCCGCCTGCGTCCGAGCACCGCGACGCTGCGTGACATCGCCTCCGAGATCGAGTGGCGGAAGGTGTCCATGATCTCGATCGACCGGTACGCCGAACTCGGGCGCCCGGTCAGCGGGATCGACGCGACCCAGCTCGTGGAGCTCATGCGCGGCTACGAGGCGTTGAAGGACGAGCGTCATCAGCTCGACTTCGAGGACGTCCTGCTCGCGTGCGCGGGCATGCTGGAGACGGAGCCGCGGGTGGCGGCCGCCGTCCACGAGCAGTACCGGCACTTCACCGTCGACGAGTTCCAGGACGTGTCGCCCCTCCAGAATCGTCTCCTGGAATTGTGGCTGGGGGATCGGCACGACATCTGCGTCGTCGGCGACGCCAGCCAGACGATCTACTCCTTCGCGGGGGCGGAGCAGCGGTTCCTCCTCGAGTTCGAGCGACGGCACCCGGACGCGACCGTCGTGCGTCTGGAGACGAACTACCGGTCGCAGGCTCCGATCCTGACGGCGGCGAACGCTCTCATGCGCGGGCGACCGGGTGCCTTGGAGCTGGTCCCCGCCCGCGAGCAGTTCACGGCGGAGCCGCCCACGGTCACAGCGTACGATTCCGAGGCCGAGGAGGCCGCGGGTATCGCCGCGGGCATCGCCGGCCGTATCGCGGGCGGCGCGTCCCCGGCGGAGATCGCGGTGCTGTATCGCGCCCACGCCCAATCCGCGGTTCTGCAGCAGGCGCTCGCCGCCGAGGGGATCGCCACCTCGGTGTTGGGCGGCACGCGGTTCTTCGCCATGCCGGAGGTGCGCCAGGCGATCCTCGCGCTCCGTGCCGCGGCGGTGGCGCCGACCGAGCACGGTTTCCTCCCCGGGGTGCGCCGCGTGCTCCGTGAACTCGGGCTGACGGAGGAGCCGCCCGCGGCCGGAGGCGCCCAGCGCGACGGCTGGGAGGCGCGGCGCGCGATCCTGCGTCTCGCCGAGGAGGCGGGGCCGGAGACGAACCTTCGGTCCTTCAGCGACGAGCTGATGGCCAGGGCGAAGGATCAGCACGAGCCGACGATGCGGACGGTGACGCTGTCGACCCTGCACGCCGCGAAGGGTCTCGAGTGGCCGCACGTCTACCTGGCCGGATGGGCGGAGGGCTCCCTGCCCATCTCGTACGCGACGACCTTCGAGGCGATCGACGAGGAGCGGCGCCTGGCCTACGTGGGCGTCACGCGAGCGGCGCGCACGCTGGAGCTGTCGTGGGCGCGGTCGGCGGGGCGCGGCGAGCGGGCGCCGTCGCGGTTCCTGGCGGAGATGGGGACGACGGGCCGCGGCACAGGCATTCTGCGTGAAACCGCACCGAACGCCACGCGGTCCCGCCGTCCGCGTTGATCCGAGCGCTGCGCGCCGGATCGGCCGCCGCGAGGAGGCGTGCCGCGACGGCTCCGGCGGCCGCCACCCTGGCGAGCGTGATGCGTCCGGGGTCGCGGCCGACGAGCTGACCGTGGATCAGTGGCCACGCCGGGTCGCAGGCGGTGTCCTCGGCATCCCGGCAGCTCAGGCAGGGCGTGCGTCCGGGCCGGACGAGCGGTCCCACGGTGATGCGCGCCGGCTCGACGGCGATGGGCAGGTGCGGCGCATCTGTGCGCAGGAAGGGAGCGAACTGCACGGCCGCAGCCGCGCCCGGGACGAGGACGACGGCGACCGCCGCCGCAATCGGGGTCTCGGAGGTGGCGAGGGGCACGCCTTCGTCGGTGAGGACCTCGCACAGCCGCGCCTCCGTGCGGAGATCGGTCAGTCCGAGCGACACCACCCGGGCGACGCGCGGGAGCACCGGCTCCTCCTGCAGGGCGGGCTCGACGAGAGCCAGCAGCCGTCGGGCTTCCTCCCGTGGGGCGCCCGCACGGTGCGCGATCACATCGAAGGCGCTGCGTCGGAAGCCGCGCCGCATACGACTGAGCAGCCGTTCCACCCACGGGGCGGATACCGCTACCCGGATGGCGGGGTCGTCGCCCACCTGGAGGGTCGTCGCGTCGCGCCAGACCAGCGGGAGGGCGGGGTCGAGACGGGTCAGGGTCGTGGGGGTGAGCGGCACCCCTCGATTCTGCGGAGCACCGGGAGCCCGCGGGTCGATTCGGGGGATCGGTGGAGAAGTTCGCGGTCCGTCCGAGATCGGGGAGGGAGAGTCGTCTTCCGTCCCCGATCCGGATGATGCGGGCTCAGACCGGGCGCTCGCCCTCCGGAGCCTCGTCGTCACCCTCGTCGCCGGGAGCCGCATCGGCATCCTCGCCGGGGGTCTCGGCGGAGAAGTCGTCGCCGTCCAGCAGCCGGGCGAGAGCCTCATCGAACTCGTCGGCCTCGGGCTGCTCCCCGCGCTCGGCGGCCTGCAGCCGGGCGACGAGAGCGGTCGGGTCGTCGATGTCCTCCGCCGTCGGCATGAGGTCCGGGTAGTCCCACAGGGAGTCGCGGGCGGCGGTGCCGACCGCGTCCGTGACGGCGCGCCACATCGCCGAGGCCTCGCGGATGCGACGCGGTCGCAGTTTGAGCCCGACGAGGGCACCGAGGGCGTCCTCTGCGGGGCCGCCGACGGCCCGGCGACGCCGTGCGGCCTCCGCGATGCGCCCACCGTCGGGGAGGCGGGAGGTGGCCTCCGCCGTGACCACGTCGACCCAGCCGTCGATGGTCGCGATGAGGTTCTCCAGACGGGCGAGCGCTTCACGCTGCGCCTCGGTCTGCGTGGGGAGGAGGGCGCCCCCTTCGATCGCCGCCCGCAGTTCCTCGGGGTTCGAGGGGTCGAGGCGGCTGGCGACGTCCTCCAGGGCGTCCACGTCCACCGTCACTCCGCGGGCGAAGTCGGTGATCTGCGCCATGACGTGAAGGTGCAGCCACTTGGCGTGCCGGTACAGGCGGGCGTAGGCGAGCTCGCGCGTCGCGACATAGAGGGCGATCTGGTCGTCGGGGATCTCGAGTCCCTCGCCGAACGCCGTGAGGTTCTGCGGGATCACCGCGGCCGTGCCCGCGGGTAGCACGGGGATGCCCACGTCTCCGCCGGAGACGACCTCGAGCGAGAGGTTGCCGAGCACCTGACCGAACTGCGCGGCGAACACCGAGCCGCCGAGGCCCCGCATGAGGCGCCCTGCGCCCTGCACGACGCCGCGCATCTCCTCCGGCACCTGCGTGTCGAGGGCGGCCGTCAGCGCGTCCGCGATGCTCGTCGACACCGGGTCGGCGATCTCCTTCCACACCGGCAGCGTCTTCTCGACCCACTCGCCGCGCGTCATCGCCACGGGAGGAGCGGCGAGCTCGGAGATGGTCGTCGCCTCGCCCAGCCACAGGTTCGCGAGAGCGAACGTGTCGGCGAGGGAGGCCCGCGAGCCGTCCTCGATACCCTGCCCCTCGCGGTTCGCGATGTGCAGTGCCTGCCGCAGCGCGTTCTCCCACGGGTCGCCGCCGAACGCACCCTGGAGCTGCGACATGATCGTCTGCATCATCGCCGGGTCGAACGTGAAACCGTCCATCCCCTGGAAAGCACCGCGCAGCGCTTCGGGGTCGATGTCACCACCGCCCTGGTTCGAGAGCATCCGTCGCAGGAACTCCTGGAAGTCCTCCGGGTTCGGTTCGTTGTCCGCCATGTCCTCGCCCTCTCAGCACGTCTGAAGCCGTGGCATCTACGCTAGTCACAGGTTTCAGTGCGCGACCCCGAAGCGGGCAGATCGCTGTACGCCGCTCGCGAACGACGGAGGATTGCTGTGGAACGACCGCGCGCAGGGAAGCTCGGACTCGGGGTCTGGGCACTGGTGGTCGCGCTCGCCGCGCTTGCCGTCCTGACCTTCCTGCCGTCGCCGTACGTGATCCAGCGCCCGGGACCCGTGTACGACACCCTCGGCACCGCGAAGAACGCGGACGGCGAGCAGGTCCCGCTCATCAGCGTCGAGGGGACCGAGACGTATGAAACGGGCGGCACCCTCGACCTCACCACCGTCCAGGTCGTCGGCAATCGGGAGCGGACGCCGAGCTGGTTCGAGCTGGCCCTGGCATGGATGGACTCCTCGCGGGCCGTCGTTCCGCTGGATGCGGTGTTCCCCGAGGGGGTCACCACCGAGCAGCGGGACGAGCGCAACGCGATGCTCATGGTCGACTCGCAGCACGAGGCGACGGCCGCCGCGCTGAACGAGCTCGGCTACGACACCGGGGCCGAGGTCGTCGTCGTCGATGCGGTCGAAGGCTCCCCGGCCGACGGTCTCCTCGAGGCGGACGACGTGATCACCGCGATCGACGGTGCGCCCGTGACCTCCGCCACCGCGCTGCGTGAAGCGATCCAGGAGGCGGGAGGCGAGCCGGTGGCGCTGACCGTGCGCCGGGACGGCGCGGAGCAGACCGTCGAGATCACCCCGGAGGAGCAGACCCAGGACGGCACGACGACGTGGCTGATCGGCATCACGCTGCGCACCGATTACGACTTCGAGGTCGACGTGACGATCCAGCTCGACAACGTCGGCGGCCCCAGCGCGGGCATGATGTTCGCTCTCGGGATCATCGACACCCTGACGCCGGGCGAGCTGAACGGCGGCAAGGACATCGCCGGCACGGGGACGATCGACGCCGAGGGGACCGTCGGGCCGATCGGCGGCATCCGTCAGAAGCTCTACGGCGCCCGTGATGCCGGTGCGGACTACTTCCTCGCCCCGGAGGCCAACTGCGACGAGGTCGTGGGACACGTGCCGGACGGCCTGCAGGTCATCCGCACCGGAACCCTCGACGAATCGCTGGCGGCGCTCGAGGTCATCGCCGAAGACGGCGACGTCGACGCGTTGCCGACCTGCGACGTCCCTGCCGCCTGAGCCGGCGGGTCGTGACCCCGCCGTGACCGGTGTGACAGCCCGCCCACAGCGAGCGGTGCCTAGGATGGAGGAGTGACCTCGACCCCAGCCCAGCCCCCGGCCACGCCTCGAACCTCCCGACGCATCCTCGGAATCTCCCTGGTGATCATCGCCGCGCTCATCGCGGCGTTCTTCGTCTTCGCGTCGCTCTACACCGAATTCCTCTGGTTCGACCAGGTCGGGTTCACCGGCGTGCTCACCACGCAGTGGATCGCGACGGCGGTGATGTTCGTCATCGGCTTCCTCGGCATGGCGGTTCCGCTGTTCGTCGTCATCCAGCTCGCCTACCGGCTGCGTCCGGTCTACGTCCGGCTGAGCTCGCAGCTCGACCGCTACCAGGAGGTCATCGAACCGCTGCGCCGCCTGGCGATGTGGGGCATGCCGATCTTCTTCGGCCTCTTCGCGGGCTTCGCGGCGGCGGGCAACTGGAAGACCGTGTGGCTGTGGGCCAACGGCGTCGCCACCGGCGACGTCGACCCGCAGTTCGGTGTCGACACCGGCTTCTACATGTTCGCGATGCCGTTCTACTCGATCCTCCTCGCGTTCGTGTCCGCCGTCCTGCTGCTCTGTCTGCTCGTCACCGCGCTGGTGTCCTACCTCTACGGCTCGGTGCGTATCGGCCAGGGAGAGCTCCGGATCTCGAAGCCGGCCCGCATCCAGCTCGCGGTCATCGCGGGCCTCTACCTGCTCGTCCAGGCGGCGAGCCTGTGGCTGGACCGCTACAAGACCCTCGTCGAGCCGGATGACCGGATCACGGGTGCCGCCTACACGGGTGCCAACGCGACCATCCCCGGCCTCGGCATCCTCGCGATCATCGCGGCCGTCGTCGCCATCCTGTTCTTCATCACCGCCGTCATCGGCCGCTGGCGCTTCCCGCTCGCGGCGACCGCGCTGCTGATCGTGGCGTCGCTCGTCATCGGCATCGGCTACCCCTGGGTCGTCACCACGTTCCAGGTGAAGCCGAACCAGAACGCCTACCAGGCCGAGTACTACCAGCGGAACATCGACGGCACGAAGGAGGCCTACGGCGTCGCCGACCTGGAGACGACCGCCTTCGAGGCCGAGACGGACGCCGAGGCGGGGCAGCTCCGCGCCGACGCCGAGACCACCGCGTCGATCCGCATCATGGACCCGAAGGTCATCCCGCCGACGGTCCGCCAGCTCGAGCAGTACCGCGGGTACTACCAGTTCCAGACCAACATGGACGTCGACCGCTACGAGATCGACGGCGTGAAGCAGGACACGGTCGTCTCCGTCCGCGACCTCGACATGTCCGGCCTGGGTGACGGCGACAACTGGAACAACCGCGTCGCGGTCTACACGCACGGCTACGGCCTCGTCGCCGCGGCGGGTAACCAGCGCACGACCGACGGCGAGCCCGTCTTCCTCGAGCGCGGCATCCCGACCTCCGGCTTCCTGTCCGAGCAGGGCGATTTCGAGCCGCGGGTCTACTTCGGCGAGAACTCCCCGGAGTACTCCATCGTCGGCGCTCCCGAGGGGGCCGACCCCGTCGAGATCGATTACCCGCGCGGCAAGGACGGGTCGAGTGAGACGAAGACCACGTTCTCCGGGAACGGCGGTCCGAGGATCGGCGACAGCTTCACCAAGCTGCTCTACGCGCTCAAGTTCCAGTCGGAGCAGATCCTGTTCTCGAACCTCGTCAACGAGGACTCCCAGATCCTCTACGACCGCGACCCGACGACGCGCGTGCAGAAGGTCGCGCCGTACCTCGAGCTCGACAGTGACCCGTACCCGAGCGTGGTGGACGGCCGCATCGTCTGGATCGTGGACGGTTACACCACCAGCTCGACGTACCCGTACTCGACGAGCGTGAGCCTGTCCGACGCGATCGCCGACTCGAACGTGCCGACGCCGTCGCTCGCGATCGACGACATCAACTACATCCGCAACTCGGTCAAGGCCACGGTCGACGCGTACGACGGCTCGGTCACGCTGTATGCCTGGGACGAGGAGGACCCCGTCCTGAAGACCTGGCAGAAGGTGTATCCGTCGACCCTCAAGCCGATCAGCGAGATGTCGGGCGAGCTCATGAGCCACGTCCGGTACCCGACCGACCTGTTCAAGGTGCAGCGCGACATCCTGGGCATCTACCACGTCGACAAGGCGGGCTCGTTCGCCCAGCAGGACAACCGCTGGCAGACGCCGAACGACCCGCGCAGCGACGCGATGCTGCAGCCGCCGTACTACCTGACGATGCAGATGCCGGGTCAGGAGGAACCGCGGTTCTCCATGTTCTCGACCTTCATCCCGGCGTCCCAGGGCGCGGGAGGCAGCCGCGACGTGCTGATGGGCTACCTGGCCGTCGACTCGGACGCCGGCGCCGAGAAGGGCGTGAAGGCGGAGGGGTACGGGCAGTTGCGCATGCTGGAGATCGACACGGACACCACGGTGCCCGGTCCCGGTCAGGTGCAGAACACGTACAACTCGGACACGGCCGTGGTCCCGCAGCTCAACCTGCTCCAGCAGGGGGAGTCCGAGGTCATCTACGGCAACTTGCTGACGCTTCCCGTCGGTGGCGGTCTGCTCTATGTCCAGCCGGTCTACGTGCAGTCCTCGGAGGGCACGCAGCTCCCGCGTCTGCAGAAGGTGCTCGTCGCCTTCGGGGACCGGGTGGCCTTCGAGAACACCCTGACCGAGGCGCTCGACACGCTGTTCGGCGGCGACTCCGGTGCGACCGGTGGTGACGACGAGGTCGAACCCACCGATCCCGGAACGACCGATCCCGACACCGGCGAGACGCCGACCACGCCGCCGACTCCGACGGACGAACAGGCCGATGCCCTGGCGCAGGCGCAGCAGGCGCTGCTCGACCGCCAGGCGGCTCTCACCGAGGGCGACCTGGAGAAGTTCGGCGAAGCGGATAAGCGGCTCACCGCGGCCGTCGAGAAGCTCCTGGAGCTGGAGGCCGCCGCGGAGTGATCCTCCTGCGCACACGGAAGGGCACCCCCACGGGGTGCCCTTTCGCGTTCCCCGCCGCCTGGGACGCGCCCGAGGCTGTCCGCCGCATCAGGCGCGCGCGCCACTTCAGGCACCACCTGCACCACGGGCCTGATTTCGCGCGGATGCCTGTGTCCCCGGGCGTTCGCGCGAAGCAGGCGCTCGCGCGAGCACAGGCGACCTCTGGGCCGGAAGCCTGATCTGGCGCGAGTGCCCGTGGCGGCGGAGGTTTTGTCCGGCACGGACCGTCGCGCGGGGAGGGGGTGTCATGGGAGGGTGGAGGCGAACAGGGAGGTTGCCGTGACTGAGCGCATCGTGGTGGGAGTGGTGGACACGTCGGCGGGACGACGAGCACGGGAATGGGCGGCGCACCGCGCACGATCAAGGAAGGCCTCGCTGCTCCTCGTCAGCGTCGTCGGGGGAGCGGTCGGCGCCGTCGGGGAGGGTCCTGTGGTGGATGCCGCGATCGCGGCGGCGCGGAGCCTGCTGGAGGAGCACGCGGAGACGCTGAAGGCCCAGGGCCTGGACGTCGACACCGTCGTGCTCCGCGGCGACCCGGTCCGCCAGCTCGTCTCGACGACCGCCGGCGCGAACCTCCTGGTGATCGGAAGCGACTTCCGACCCGATGACGTGGACAGCCCGCGGCGCGGGGCGCACGGGCTGCGCATCGTCGCCGACTCGTCGTGCCCCGTCGTGGTGATCCCGGACATCGAGGCGGGAAACCGCCGCGGTGTCGTCGTCGGAGTGGATGGGTCGCCGATCTCGGAAGCCGCCGTCGCCTTCGCCGCTGCCGAAGCCGACCGTCTCGGCGAGCCCCTCATCGCGGTGACGGTGTGGACTCCCGTGCCCCTTCCGCGCGGAGCGAGGTCGTACCCGGAGCAGTACCTCTCCTCCATGCAGGAGCTGGCCGAAGAGACTCTCGCCGTCGCTCTCGCCGGATTGCGCCAGACGTATCCGGATCTCGAGCTGCAGCCCCGGGTCGAACGCGGGTACCCGTCCGAGGTCATCAACCGGGCGGCCGCCACTGCCAGCCTCGCGGTGGTGGGCTCACACGGGCGGGGGGCCGTCGCCCGCTTCCTGCTCGGCTCGATCAGTCACGAGGTGCTCGCCGCGCTCGTCGCGCCCACCGCCGTCGTCCGCTGACCGACGGGAGTGGTTCCGCAGGTCTAGAGGGCGCTGGTCAGCACCTCGTGAAGCACGCGTCGGTTGTCCTCTCCGCCCGGTCCTGACCCACCGGAGAGGGTCACCAGCGCTTTCCAGAGCGCCCAGCCGCGAGCCCGTCGCCACGTCGCGTCGTCGAGGCCGACGGCGTCGCGGAACGCGTCACGCGCGTCGCCCTCGAAGTACGTCCACGCCATGACGAGGTCGCAGGCAGGATCGCCGACGCCGCAGGTGCCGAAATCGATCATCGCCGACAGGCGGCCGTCGCTGACGAGGAGGTTACCGACGGCGACATCGCCGTGGAACCAGACGGGTGAAGACTCCCACGGGCTGCTCGTCGCGGCGAGCCAGACGCTCCGGCAGAGTTCCGTGTCCACGGTGCCGTCCAGTCGCTCGAGCGCGGCGTGGACGTCGTCGCTGTAGACACTCGGATGTGAGCCGCGGAAGAACGAGTGCCGACCGGCGGTCGACCCCGCGTGTATGGGCAGGGACCTCAAGACGCGGAGGAGGCTGCCGAGATCGACGGCGAGTCGGACACGATCGAACCCCGCGGCTCGGTCGACGGTGTCGCCATCGAGCCACCGGCGGATGGACCACGGAAACGGATAGCCCCGGCCGGGTTCGCCGAGCGCCACGACGGAGGGGACGGCGACCGGGAGCCTTCCGGCGAGGAACTCGAGCGCTCTGCGCTCCTT
The DNA here is from genome assembly GCF_002848265.1 of Zhihengliuella sp. ISTPL4. Classification (GTDB taxonomy): domain Bacteria; phylum Actinomycetota; class Actinomycetes; order Actinomycetales; family Microbacteriaceae; genus Microbacterium. The sequence continues at coordinate 1,348,229 of NZ_CP025422.1, read as the reverse complement.
CTGCACGGCCGCCGCGTAGGGCTCGGCAACGGGAAGCCGAACGGACAGGTCCTCGCCCAGGCGGAAAGTCCTGTTGTCCCACCCCTGATGCGCCACGGCGCGGACGGGCAGGTGCGCCCAGCGGGGGAACTGCTGTTCGACGAGCTCAGCCACCACGGCTGCATCGATGTCGACCGGTCGGCTCACCCCTCGATATTCCCAGAGGTCGCTTCCTCTCGCGGACGACCGGCCGTCGTCGCTGCCATCGGTCTCGGACCTGCAGACCAGGGCATCGCGATGAGGAGCGTCGTGTAGGCCGCCGCGCTGTCGCCACTCATGCGAAAGGCCCTCCGGCCTGGGATCTCTCCCGGCCAGAGGGCCTTTCATTTGTTGCGGGGACAGGATTTGAACCTGCGACCTCCGGGTTATGAGCCCGGCGAGCTACCGAACTGCTCCACCCCGCGGCACAAGAGATAACTTATCACGGATCCGGAGAGGCGTCGAATCGAGCGTGGGAGCGCCGGGTGCGAGAGGATGTCGTCATGCCTGAGAACACCGCCGTCTCCGTCGCCGTGTGCCAGTTCGCTCCCACCGACTCGCGCGAGGACAACAGGGAGCGGATCGCGGAACTCGCGTCCGAGGCTGCCCGCCTCGGGGCGAAGCTCATCGTGTTCCCGGAGTACTCGAGCTTCTTCGTCGACCCGATGGACGAGCGCCTCGCGGCGAACGCCGAGCACCTGGACGGCGAGTTCGTGACCGGCCTGATCGGTCTGGCCGCCGAACTCGCCGTCGTCATCGTCGCGGGCGTCACGGAGAAGGCCTCCGATGAGGGACGCGTGCGCAACACGGTCGTCGCCGTGCGCGGCGACGGCATCCTCGCGATCTACCGCAAGCAGCACCTCTACGACGCGTTCGGTCAGACCGAGTCGGACTGGGTGGAGCCGGGGGAGATCGGCGAGCCCGCGGTGTTCGAGGTCGGCGGACTGCGCTTCGGTCTGATGACCTGCTACGACCTGCGCTTCCCCGAGGTGTCGCGGCTTCTCGCGGCCGCCGGCGCCGATGCGCTCGTGGTGCCGGCGGAGTGGGTTCGCGGGCCGCTCAAGGAGCAGCACTGGACCACCCTGCTCGCGGCGCGGGCCATCGAGAACACGGTGTTCGTGATCGCCGCCGACCACCCGGCACCGATCGGGGTCGGGCACTCGCGCATCGTCGACCCGCAGGGCGTCGTCCGCGCCGCGATCGGCTCGGAGCCCGGAGTGGTGCTCGGCGTCGTCGACGGCGCGACGATCACCAGGGTCCGGGAGACGAACCCGTCCCTGCGGGCACGGCGCTACGCGGTGGTCCCGCGCTGACACCGGGGACTAGCCGCGCAGGGAAGCGAGCCGGGAGGCGGCCTCCTCCAAAACGTCGATGCGCTTGCACGCCGCGAAGCGCACGAGTCCCGCGTAGTCGGCGCGGTGCGCAGGGGAGACGAAGGCGGTGAGGGGGATCGCCACGACACCGGCGCGTTCCGGGAGCTCACGGCAGAAGGCGGCCGCGTCGCTGCCGCCGAGTGCCGTCGCATCGGCCACCGTGAAGTAGCCGCCCTGCGGTGCGTGGACGGTGAAGCCTGCCCCGCGCAGACCGTCGCCGAGGATCGCGTGCTTGCGGGCGAGCAGGGAAGCGGAATCGGCGAAGAACGCATCGTCGAGGCGCAGGCCGACGGCCACCGCGGGCTGGAAGGGGGCGCCGTTGACGTACGTGAGGTACTGCTTGACGGTCAGGACGGCCGTGATGAGCGCGGCGGGGCCGTGCACCCACCCGATCTTCCACCCCGTGGCCGAGAAGGTCTTCCCGGCGGAGGAGATCGTCAAGGTCCGCTCCGCCGCGCCGGGCAGCGTGGCGATCGGGACGTGGGGTCCGTGGAAGGTGAGGTGCTCGTAGACCTCATCGGTGACGATCACGGCCTCATGCTTTTCGGCCAGGCGCACGACCTCCCGGCGGACCTCCTCGTCGAAGACCGCGCCCGTGGGATTGTGCGGGTCGTTGACGAGGATGATCCGCGTCCGGTCCGTGACCGCCTCCGCAAGTCGCTGCAGGTCGGGCTGGAAGTCCGGCGCGCGCAGCGGCACCGTCCGGAGCCGGGCGCCCGCGAGAGCGACCGCGGCGGCATACGAGTCGTAATAGGGCTCGAAGACGACGACCTCGTCCTCCGGCCCGTCGATGAGCGCGAGCAGGGTCGCCGTCAGCGCTTCGGTGGCACCGGCCGTCACGATGACCTCGGTGCCCGGATCGACCGCGAGCCCGTAGAACCGCTGCTGATGCTCGGCGATCGCGTGCAGGAGATCGGGGAACCCGCGCCCCGGCGGATACTGGTTGACTCCGTCGGCGATCGCGGCGCGTGCGGCGTCGAGCACCACCTCCGGGCCGTCCTCGTCCGGGAAGCCCTGCCCCAGATTGAGGGCGCCGGTTCTGACCGCCGCCGCGGACATCTCTGCGAAGATGGTGGGCGCGACCGTACCGTCCGCGTCGAGCAGGCCGGCACCGGCCGCCGTGCGACGCCATGCGCCGGGGATGACACTCATGAAGAACAGGCTAAGGCCATAGCGGAAACTCAAGCTCGGCATAAGGAACGCACAGGGATGCGGGGCATCCTGGAGGAGCGTTGAAGGAGCACACCATGAACCAGGACAACCCGCAGGACCGCCCGGCACCGGCGTCGGACGACGCTGTGTCGGCCGGACACACCCCCCAGACCCCCGAGACCCCGCAGAGCGCGCCGTCGCCGGCCGCCGACACCCCGACGGGTACCCCGGCTGCGTCCGCCCCGGCCGCCCCGCAGGGCCACCACATGCCGCCGACGTTCGCGTCTCACGCCGCCGGCGGCCCGACGGTCGCCCCCGTGCCGCACGGGCTCGCCACCCCCGGCCCGGCCGCTGCCGGCGTCCCCGGTGCGGCGTTCGGCGTGCCGGCGCAGGACACCCGGCCGCTGGACGGCACGGTGGCGCCTGGTGAGGCCACCCCGACCGCCACGAAGGAGAAGTCGCGCGGCGGCACCCGCGTCGCGGCGTTCATCGTCGCCGCGGCACTCGTCGGTGGCGTCGCCGGCTTCGGCGGCGGCGCCCTCCTCACGGGGTTGCAGGACTCTCCGTCCTCCGGCACCGCGCAGGGGCCGCAGACCGTGACGGTGAACAACCCGGGGTCGGTCAACGAGACCACCGCGGTCGCGACCGAGGCTCTTCCCTCCGTCGTCACCATCGAGGTCGAAGGCGCCCAGGAGGCCGGCAGCGGCTCGGGCGTCATCATCAGCAAGGACGGCTACGTCCTCACCAACACGCACGTGGTCACCCTCGGTGGGGCGGCCGCCGATCCGACCATCCGCGTCACGACCTCGGACGGCCGGATCTACGAGGCGACCGTGGTCGGCACCGACCCGATCTACGACCTCGCAGTGATCAAGCTCACCGATGCCGAGGGACTCACCCCGATCGAGTTCGCGGATTCGTCGAAGCTCAATGTCGGCGACACCGCCGTGGCCCTCGGCGCTCCGCTCGGCCTCGCGAACTCCGTCACGACGGGCATCGTGAGTGCGCTGAACCGCAGCATCCAGATCGCCTCCTCGGCTCTGCCCGACTCCTCCTCCGAGGACGCCCCGCAGGAGCAGGCTCCGGAGGACGGTCAGAGCGAGGGGCCGTTCCAGTTCGACCTGCCGGGCAACACCGGGCAGCAGGCCACCGAGTCGATCTCGATCGCCGTCATCCAGACGGACGCCGCGATCAACCACGGCAACTCCGGTGGGGCCCTCGTCAACAGCAAGGGCGAGCTGATCGGCATCAACGTGGCGATCGCGAGCTCCGGCAACTCCGAGGAGTCCGGCTCGATCGGCATCGGCTTCGCCATCCCGTCCAACATCGCGGAGCGTGTCGCCGACGAGATCATCGCCGACGGCGCGGCCACCCACGGCCTGCTCGGGGCGTCGGTCCGCGACGCCTCCGGCGTGGAGGGCGCGACCGTGGCCGGTGCCTATATCGCCGAGGTCACCGACGGTGGCGCCGCGGCGGCCGCCGGTCTCGAGGCCGGGGACGTCGTGACGAGCTTCAACGGGGTGCCGATCACGAGTGCGACCGACCTCACGGCGCAGGTGCGCGCGGCGGCCGCCGACAGCGAAGCCGACGTGACGTACGTCCGTGACGGCAAGGAAAGCGACATCGAAGTGACGCTCGGCACGCTCGCCGGCTGATCCGACGTCAGAGAAGGACGCCACCCGCGCGATAGGCTCGCCGGGTGGCGTCCTTCTCTTTCGGCACCGGCAACGCGGCCAAGCTGCTCCGCCTCCCGCTGTACGCCGTCGGTCGCCTGGGCACGCTGCTCGTGCCGCGCGGTCGCCGCTGGGTTTTCGGGTGCGGCGCGGGTGTCGGTGACGGCGCCCTCGCGCTGCAGCGGTTCGCAGCAGCGGAGGGGCACGACACGCTGTGGCTGGCGGGTTCCCCGCGCGAAACGGCGGAGGCGGAGGCGCTCGGCCTGCGGACTCTCCCGCGGTCCGGCCTGCGCGGATGGTGGGCGACCGCCCGCGCCGGCGTGCTCGTCGTGACGCACGGCCTCGGCGACGTGAACCGCTACGGCAACGGCGGCGCCTTCGTCGTGCAGCTGTGGCACGGCATCCCGCTCAAGCGCATCGGTCTCGACTCTCCTGCCACGACGCAGGTGCCCGCCGTGCCCGGGGCCCCGATCCTGCGGCGGCTCGTCGGCCTCCTGTACCGGGGTGCAGCGCAGCGCATACGTGTGCTCCCCGCCGCCTCCCATCGGGCCCGGGCACGCCTCGAGTCCGCGTTCGGCCTCGGCGATGATCGCGTGGTGGTGACGGGAGAACCGCGTGTCGACGTGCTCTCGACCGGCACCGCCGAGGTGCGCCGTGCGCACGCGCGGGGGCTGCTCGCAGAGGCGGTCGGTGCGATCGGCGACGCCAGCCGGGTCGTCCTCTACGCCCCCACGTGGCGGGACGGCGCCGCCGACCCGTCCGTGCCGACGGCCGAGGAGTGGGTGCACATCGTCCGGGTGCTGGAGGAGCACGACGCCGTCCTCCTCGTGCGCTCGCACCCGTTGGGGGAAGGCAGCTATGCGCCGCCGCTCCCGACGTCGCGGGTACGGGCGCTGTCCAGCGCGGTCGTCAGCGACGTGACGCCGCTGCTTCCGGCCGTCGATGTCCTCATCACCGACTACTCGTCGCTCGCCTACGACGTGGGGCTCCTCGCCATACCGGTCGTCTTCCTGGCTCCGGATGTCGCGGAGTACGCGCGGACCAGGGGCTTCTACGGCCGCTTCGAGGAGGTCGCCGCCTCCGGGTCGGCGACCGGGTGGAACGAGGCCCTCGACCGCCTGGCGTCGCTGCTCGGCGACCAGGCCGCGTTCGACGCAGCCGCCGCGTGTTCCGCTACGCTCAGCGCGGAGATGCACGCGTTCCGCGACGGTCAGAACACCCGTCGGGTGTACCGCGTGATCCGTGCGCGGGGGGTCCCCGCGCCGAAGGGAGCAGCATGACGACGGCCCGCATCGATGACACGGCACAGGCGCTGGTCATCGCAGGGACCGGACAGCGTCCGGAGAGCGCAGAGCTCGCCGGACCGCGAGCGCGGGTGCAGGCCCGCCTCACCGGCGGGGGAAAGACCTGGAAGGCGACGTTCGCGCTGCGCGCGTCCCGATGGGGCGGTCCGGAACTGCCCTTGCCGTCCGGGGAGTACGAGCTGCGCATCGCGGGCATCGATCTGTCGGAGCTGCGTCTCGCGCCGGTCGTCCTCCCCGGGGTGCGTATCGCCGTCGACGGCGGCGTGGTCCGGATCGCGGCTCCCGTCGACCCCGTGTACGAGACGGCGGAAGGCCGCTCCACCCTCGAGGAACGCTACGTGGCGCAGGCGGGGGGCACGGAGAACGCGGTCTTCTTCGAGAGCTTCTACGGACGGAGCGTGGGCTGCAACCCGCGTGCGATCGATCGTGAGCTCGCCCTGCGTGCGCCGGACGTGCGGCGGTACTGGAGCGTCGTCGACCTGTCGGTCGAGGTGCCGGACGGAGCGATCCCGGTGATCGAGGGGAGCCCCGAGTGGTGGCGCGCCCGTGGTGCTGCACGACTGCTCATCGTGAACGACTGGCTGCGGCGCCGCTTCGCGCGCAAGCCGGGGCAGAAGGTGCTGCAGACCTGGCACGGCACGCCCCTCAAGCGCCTGGCCCTGCACCGCCCCGGTTTCGATCCGCGGCGGATGGCGGCGGTGGTCAAGGAGTCCCGCCGGTGGGACGTGCTGCTCGCGCAGAACACCTATGCCGCGCGGATCCTCCGCAAGGCGTACGCGTTCTTCGGCCGGCCGATCTGGGTCGACGGCTATCCGCGCAACGACGCCCTCCGCACGGGAGATCCCGTCGCCGTGCGCGCAGCCCTCGGCATCGGGGAGGACGAGCGCGTGCTGCTGTACGCCCCGACCTGGCGGGACGACCGCGCCGAGATGGTCGACTTCGTGGACCCGGAGTTGCTGGCGCGGCAGACGAATGCCGTCGTCCTGGTGCGCGGCCACTCGCGCACGCTGGAGCAGGGGAGAGACCGGGCCGGGGCCAGGGTGATCGATGTGACGGGGTACGCGGAGACGGCGCAGCTCCTGCTCGCCGCCGACGCCCTCATCACGGACTACTCCTCGGTGATGTTCGACTACTCGGTGACCGGCAAACCGCTGTACTTCCTCGTGCCGGATCTTGACCACTACCGCGGGCAGCTCCGTGGCTTCTATTTCGATCTGGCGGAGCGGGCGCCGGGCCCCCTCGTCCGCACGCAGGAGGAGCTCGTGGCCGCACTGGAGGACGAAGGTCATCGGGAGCGGTACGCCGATCGGTACGACGCCTGGCAGCGGCAGTTCAACGCGCTCGACGACGGTCAGGCCGCCCGGCGGGTCGTGGACCGGATCCTCGACCTCGGTTTCGTCACGCCCTAGTCGCCCGCCCTCAGGGCAACGGCGTGTTGCGGGTGCCGAGCCGTGAGGCGTCCACCGTGTCGCCGGCTCCGCGCAGCACTCCGCTCAGGAAGCCGAGACCCCACGAGAGGTGCATCGTCGGCAGGACGATGAGCGTCCACAGACGTTGCCGCACGCCGCCACCGCCCGGGGCGAGGGCGACGCCGAGCACGAGCAGCACGTACAGCGCGAGCGGGAGGTAGACCAGGCACGAAGCGATCAGCGAAGCGGGGCCGGACACCACCCCGGTGAGCTGGAGGACGCCCAGGACCGCCGCGAGCGCGACGAACAGCAGCAGCACCGGCGGCGCGAAGTAGCGCAGGCCGTTGCGGCGCCCGAAGCGGCGCACCAGCTCTCCCCGCCAGGCGCCGGTGGCGCGGAACTGTCGGGCCAGACGCAGCCAGCTCTCGCGCGGCCAATAGGTCACCGACAGCTCGGGATCGAACCACACGCGGTGACCGGCCTGACGGATGCGCAGGTTCAGCTCCCAGTCCTCGCCGCGGCGGATCGACTCGTCGAAGAGGCCGACCTCGTCGAGCACGGCCCGCCGCATCACGCCGAGGTAGGCGGATTCCGCCTCTCCTTCGACCCGGCCGCCGTGGTAGGCCCCGCCGCCGAGGCCGACGGGGGAGTTGTACAGTCGGGCCACGGCCTTCTGGAACGGGGTCCGGCCCTCGGCGTGCATGACGCCGCCGACGTTGGCGGCGCCCGAGCGGTCGAGTGTCTGCAACGCGCGCGCCGCGTAGCCGGGAGCGAGTTCCGAGTGCGCATCGACCCGGATGACGGTGCCGTAGCGGCTCGCCCGGATCGCGGCGTTGAGACCGACCGGGATGTGCGCCGCGGGGTTGTCCACGAGGCGGATCCGGTCGTCGGCGGCGGCGAGCCGGCGTGCGAGGTCGGTGGTGCCGTCCGACGAGGGCCCGAGAGCGAGCACGAGCTCCGTCGGGACCCCGACCTCCTGGGCGAGAACCGACGCGACGGCGTGCTCCAGGTAGGCGCGCTCGTTGAGCACCGGCATCACGAAGGACACCCCGGTGACGGGGACGGGGGATCCGTTGGCTGGCACACGTCGATCATGTCACGGGGTCCTCCCGCGTTCTCCCAGGCGGCGCGCAGACGGTCCGTGCCGCGGGGCCGGGAGCGGGACGAACTATCCTGGAGGGATGGGTGCACTGTCTGACGCGAAGAAGGCCTACCGTCTCCTGTGGCGGGCGCTCGCGTCACGGTCCGCGGTGCAGCGGGTGCGCCGCAGGCTGGCGGACCAGGAGCCGTACCCGGCCGCTCACTTCAAGGTCGCCGTCTACTTCGCCGACGGCGCCGTGAACATGTACCAGATGCGGCAGTGGTACCGCCCGCTCGCCGCGCTCGCAGAGCGCTGGCCCGTCGTGGTGCTGGCGCGGCAGGCGACCGGTGCGGAGAAGCTCCTCGAGGAGGACGCGCCTCCCGTCGCCTTCGTGCCGAAGGTGCGCGACCTCGAGCGTTTCCTCGCCACGCAGGACATCCGCGTCGTGCTGTACGTCAATCAGAACACCCGGAACTTCCAGATGTTCCGCTACGGCCGCCGGTGGCACGTGTTCATCAACCACGGCGAGTCCGACAAGATGTACATGACCACGAACCAGTACAAGGCCTACGACTACGCCTTCGTCGCCGGCCAGGCCGCGCGGGACCGCCTGTCGCGCACGCTGTGGGACTACGACGTGGAGCGACGCACGATCGAGATCGGGCGTCCGCAGGCCGACCATTACTCCGGCTCGCTCCCGTACACCCCGGACGACCGACGCGTCGTGCTCTACGCCCCGACCTGGGAGGGTGACCGACCCAGCGCCCACTACGGCTCCATCGCGTCGCACGGCGAGCGCCTCGTGGCCCGACTCCTCGGGACCGGGCAGCACCGGGTCATCTACCGCCCGCACCCGCGCAGCGGTGTCGTCGACGAGGCATACGGGGCGGCGCACCGACGGATCACCGCGGCTATCGCCGCCGCCAATGCGGCAGACCCGACCGCGCAGCACGTGTACGACCACGGCCCGGAGCTCGGGTGGCAGCTCGCCGCGGCGGACGTCGCCGTCGTGGACATCTCGGCCATGGTCTACGACCGGCTCGCAGCGGGGAAACCGCTCATGATCACCCGGCCGGTGGACGAGGAAGCAGCCGTCGACACCACCGGGTACCTCTCCGACTGCGAATGGCTCACGGCGGAGTCCGCGGACGACATCGTGGCCGAGGTCGAGCGGGTGCGCCTGGACGAGGCGGCGGTCGCGCGCCTGCAGATGTGGGTCCGCCACTACTTCGGCGACACCGCGCCGGGGGTGGCGACGCAGAAGTTCCATGCGGCCGTCGAGGGACTGATGCAGGAGTGGGAGCGCTGGCGCGACCGCGAGATCGGGACCGTCCGCGGTGACGAGGATGATGACGACGACGAGACGAGCGACGAGGACGCATGAGCCACGCCTTCCCTCGCTCCGCCGCGCTCGCTTCGCGCCTCGAGGTCCTCGACGCGACAGGGTCGACCAACGCCGATCTTCGCGGTCACGCTGACGACATCGACGGGTGGCCGCACCTCTCGGTCCTCCTCACCCGTGACCAGACCGCCGGGCGAGGCCGGCTCGACCGTCGGTGGATGACCCCCGCCGGTGCGGCGCTCGCCGTCTCCGTGCTGCTGCGTGACCTGCCCTCCGACCCGGCCGGCCGCGGCTGGATCCCGCTCGCGGCCGGCGTCGCGATGACCGAAGCCGTCGCCGAGCAGCTCCCGGGCGCTGCGGTCGCTCTCAAGTGGCCGAACGACGTGCTCGTCGATGGCGGCAAGATCTGCGGCATCCTCGCGGAGGCCGGTCCGCGGGCCGTGATCGTCGGGGCGGGGATCAACACCGCCATGACGTCGGCGCAGCTTCCTGTGCCGACCGCCACGTCGTTCGCGCTGCACGGCGTCGTCGTCGACGAGGACGCCCTGCTCCACGCGTACCTCGCGGCGCTCGACCGACACCTGACCGGACTCGCCGCGACGGGCGATGCGGTCGCGAGCGGGCTGCACGCCGCGGTGACCGCGCGGTGCGCCACGATCGGGCAGTCGGTACGAGTCTCGCTTCCCGGCGGGTCCCAGCTGGAAGGTACTGCGGTCGGCATCGACGGGGAGGGGCGCCTCCTGGTGGCGGCGGACGGTGCCGAGCACGCCGTCTCCGCCGGCGACGTCGTGCACGTGCGACCCGCGTGACGCGGGGACACGCCGCCTCGCGGACGGCGTTGTCGGCGATCCCGGGCACAATGGGGGTGTGACCCAGCCTGTGACGCTCGGCGGACGCCCGCTGATGCCGCCGCCCGGCACCCCCGCCGAGGAGCTGCTCATCGCGCGCTTCCGCGGCCATGCGCGTCGGCTTTTCTGGTCGGCGCTCGTCCTCATCGCCACCTTCGGGGCCACCGCGTACTTCTACGGCAATCTGCCGGCGGGTATCGAGGACTGGATGCTGCTCTCCGCCGCGGGACTCGTCGTCGTCGTCGCCGTCGTGATCCCGTTCATCGTCTGGTACTCGCGGACGACGACGATCACGACCCGTCGCGTCATCGCGTCCCAGGGGCTGGGAGCGCGCAACCGTCGGGAGATGTCGCACGCCCGCGGCTACACGATCGGCGTGCGTCGCGGTCCGCTGCAGCGGATGTGGGGCTGCGGCACCATCACGCTCTCGAACGGCGTCGACGCGCCGTTGCGTCTCGACAACGTGCCGAACGTCACCCTCGTGCACGAGACGCTCGCCGACCAGATCGAGGTCGGTCAGATCCTGGCGCACCGTGACGCCCAGGCGAGCGGAGACGGCTTCGCCTGAGTGCGGCCGACGTCCTGACCCCTCGGACGCAACGCGTCCCGCGGACCCTCGCGTGTGCGGAAGAATGGGAACGACGAATGGAGGCGGCACATGGCGCTGCGCGTGGGCGTGATCGGCGGAGGACAGCTGGCACGGATGATGATCGCTCCGGCGGTCGAGCTCGGGCTCGACCTGCGGGTGCTCGCCGAAGAGGAGGGCATGGCCGCAGGGCTGGCCGCCACCGCGATCGGTGACTACCGGGATCTCGCGACGGTGCGGGCGTTCGCCGAAGAGGTCGACGTCATCACGTTCGACCACGAGCACGTGCCGCAGGAGGTGCTCCGCGCCCTCGTGGCCGAGGGAGTCGCCGTGCACCCGGGGCCGGACGCGCTCCAGTTCGCCCAGGACAAGCTCGTCATGCGCGCCCGGCTGGCGGAGCTCGGCGTTCCCCAGCCGGAGTGGGCAGCGGTGCGCTCTGAGGACGACCTGCAGCGCTTCCTCGACGACCACGACGGCGCCGCGGTGGTCAAGACACCGCGCGGCGGCTACGACGGCAAAGGGGTGCGTGTCGTGCGGTCCGCGTCCGAGGCCCAGGACTGGCTCGGTGCGCTGCACGATTCGGACGCCCTGCTCGCGGAGGAACTCGTCCCCTTCGTCCGCGAACTCGCGCAGCAGGTCGCGCGACGCCCCGGGGGAGAGATGGTGCCGTACCCGGTCGTCGAGACGGTGCAGCGCGACGGGGTCTGTGCCGAGGTGATCGCCCCGGCCCCCGCGGCCACCGAGCGTCTCGCCGAGGTCGCGGAGGACATCGGTCGTCGCATCGCCGAGGGACTCGGTGTGACCGGCATGCTGGCTGTCGAGCTCTTCGAGACCGACGACGAGCGCATCCTCGTGAACGAGCTCGCGATGCGTCCGCACAACAGCGGCCACTGGAGCCAGGACGGCGCGGTCACGGGACAGTTCGAGCAGCACCTGCGTGCCGTGGCGGATCTGCCGCTGGGGAACACGCAGCCTCGTGCGGCCTGGTCGGTCATGGTGAACATCCTCGGCGGCCCCACCGAGGGCACCCTCGGAGACCGCTTCGAGGCGGCGATGACCGCGCACCCCGACGCCAAGATCCACACGTACGGCAAGGCGCCGCGTCCTGGTCGCAAGGTGGGGCACGTGAACGTCGCCGGCGAAGACCTCGACGACGCGGTGTACGTGGCGAGGGCCGCTGCGGCGGCGTTCGAGTGAGGAGATCCCGCGGCGGGACACGGGGAAAGACGCGTGCCGCTCGGGTGTTCTCCCAGCGCGAGACCGTAGCCTGATCTGGTGACCGAGCCACTGCACTCCTCCGCCGCCCCGTTGGTCGGCGTCGTCATGGGATCCGACTCCGACTGGCGCGTCATGAGCGACGCGTCCCAGGCGCTCACCGACTTCGGAATCCCGCACGAGGTCGAGGTGGTCTCGGCCCACCGCACGCCGGACAAGCTGATGTCCTATGCGCGGGAGGCCCGGTCCCGCGGTCTGCGCGTCATCATCGCCGGCGCCGGCGGTGCGGCCCACCTCCCCGGCATGCTCGCCTCGATGACGGCACTTCCCGTCGTGGGGGTGCCCGTGCCGCTCGCGTACCTGGATGGCATGGATTCCCTGCTGTCCATCGTGCAGATGCCGGCGGGGATCCCCGTCGCGACCGTGTCGATCGGCGGCGCGCGCAACGCCGGGCTGCTCGCCGCCCGGATCCTCGGGGCGGCGGACGACGAGCTCGCCGACCGCGTGGAGGCCTATGCTGCCGACCTGGAGGCTCAGGTTGCGGCGAAGAACGATCGGCTGAAGGGCTCGCTGTGACCCTTGCGCCCCCGCGCGCGACGGGACGTCCGCTCATCGAGACGCGGCCGCTGCGGCATCCGAATTCCGCGGATCAGGGTCTCATGGCGAAGCGCGCCTGGTGGCTCGTCGGCCTCAATCTCCTCATCCCGGGCTCCGCGCAGGTCGTCGCAGGCAACCGCCGGCTGGGGCGCTTCGGAATCGGCGTGACGCTGACGACGTGGTTCCTGGCAGTCGTCGCCGTCGGTCTTGCGCTCTTCGCCCGTCCCTTCTTCCTCTGGCTCACGATCGGCGGCGGCTTCGTCTCAGCGGCCCTCCTCACCCTCGTCCAGGTGCTGCTCGTGGGCGTCGTGGTCCTCTGGATCGTCCTCACCATCGACACCCTCCGGCTCGTGCGACTGGTCAAGGTCCCCGCGCCGTCGCGCTTCCTGATCCCGGTCGTCGCGCTCGTCCTGCTCGGGCTGATCGGGGGCGTCGCGGGCTACGCGGCCACGGCGGTGGGTTCCGTGCGCGGCAGCGTCGGCGCCATCTTCGGGCAGAGCGGCCCGAGCCTCCCGCCGAGCGACGGCTATTACAACATCCTGCTGCTGGGCGCGGACAGCGGGGACGGGCGCGACTCGATGCGATTCGACAGCATCTCCGTCGTCTCCGTGAATGCCGACACCGGCGCCGTCACCATCACGGGTATTCCCCGTGAGCTTCCGCACGCCCCGTTCAGCGACGGCAGCCCGATGCAGGAGCTCTATCCGGACGGCTTCCAGGGGCAGGGATCGTCCACCTGCGGCTGGAACGGCTGGATGAACCATGTGCGCAACGCGGCCGAGGTGTGCCGGGAGGACAAGGGCACCGGGCTCTACCCGGATGCGGAGGCCGCAGGTTCGGCTCCGGGTATCGAGGCGACGAAGGACGCGGCGGAAGGCGTGCTCGGCATCGAGATCCCGTACTACGTGTTCGTCGACATGCACGGCTTCGCCGACCTCGTGGACGCGCTCGGCGGCGTCGACATCACCGTCACCGAGCGCCTCCCCAAGGGCGGTCCACCCGAGGGGTGGTCCGGCACCGACGTGAACGAGTGGGCGATCGGCTGGATCGAACCAGGGCAGCAGCACATGGACGGCGACACCGCGCAGTGGTACGCCCGCTCGCGGTACACGACCAGCGACTGGGACCGCATGAAGCGTCAGCGGGAGCTGCAGGAGGCGATCCTCGCCCAGTTCACGCCGCAGACGGTTCTCACCCGGTTCAACGAGGTAGCGGCGGCGGGCACCGCGCTCATCAGCACGGATCTCCCGCAGGGCAAGCTGCCGGAGTTCTTCGATCTCATGCTCAAGGCCAAGGAACAGTCGGTCCAGACGGTCGAGCTCACCCCGGCGAACGGCGTGGACGAGTTCGAGCCGAACTACGACTTCATCCACGAGCTCATGCAGCAGAAGCTGCATCCGCCGACCGAGGCACCACCCTCACCGACCCCCTGATCAACGTCCAGGCACGACGCAGCCCACGGGCGATGTTTCCGGGAACATCGCCCGTGGGCCGTCCGGTTCATGACCGGATTCGCCAGACGACGGTGATCGGAGGGGGAGGGATCACCGTCGTCCAGCCGGCCGCCGCACGAGGCGGCAACCTGGCTCAGGCGCGCACAGCGGCGCGCGGCTCAGGCGCGCTTGCGGCGCGCGGCTCCGACGGCGACGAGGGCGCCACCGGCAACCAGCGCGGCGGCTCCGCCGCCGACGACCCACGGGGAGACCGACCCGCCCGTGAGGGCGAGTTCCATGCCACCGGTGAGCGGCAGCTCGGTGCCCGCAGGCGCGGCGACACCCGGATCGTGGTCGCAGCTCGATGCGGCCGTGTTCCCGTGCGAGACCGTCACCATGGCGGTGTACGTTCGCGACCCCGCGAAGTCGAGGGCGTAGGCCCCCTGCCCGTCGGACGGCGGACGGAACGTCACCGTCAGGCTGCCGTCGGAAGCGGCCGTGTTGCCCGAGATGGCCGCGGCGCCGGCGTTCTGTCCGGACACGGACACGCCGACGGTCTCCGACGGCTCGAAGAACCCGGCGCCGAACGCGACGGTCGAGATCTGGCAGGTGTCGATGATCGCGTCACCCACCTTCGCGCTCGGCGGAGACGGGTACGAGTCGCTCGGCGCGGCAGAGGCGACGGTCGGCGCGGCCAGGATGAGCGCGCCAGCGGTAAGGCTGATGGCAGCCAGTTTCTTCAGCATGATTTCTCCCCAGAATTTCACGCGGAATCGCCCCCGGATACACCCCTGCATCCGACTGCGCGAGGTCCTCTGCCCCCACGGCAGGTTCACGGACCCCGGTTATTCCCCAGTGAGATGACAGTACCTCATCCGTCGGCGAATGTCACGAGGCGCAACGCAGGGTGTCGCGCGTCAGCTTCGGATCGACGATCAGCGGCGTGTGCCGCACCTCCGTCAGCCGTTCTCCCGCGCCCTCGCCCTGGAACTCCACCGTGATGGTCGTGGATTCTCCCGGTGCGAGCAGCACCTCGTGCTGCACGACGGCCCGGTCCTCGATCGTCGTCGTCTGGACGCCCTCCTCGGCGCCGTCGCGATCGATGTGCGAAGGCAGAGCGCCTTCGGGACCGTAGACGGCGATCAGCGTGCGCACGCTCCCGGCGGGCACCCCGTAGACGCCGTCGCCCGTGACGTACGGCGGCAGGGAGGTGGCGGCATCAGCGGGGGCGGTGTTCGTCCAGGTCACGCGCACCTGCGTGGTCGGGGCCCCCGCGCAGGTCCCGACCGCCGTGGCGATGGACGCTCGAGTGTAGTAGTCCATCTTCCCGCCGGTGCCGTCGTTGAGGAGCACCCCCACAGCCGGGGCGTCGGCGTCGTCCTGGGGGAGCGTGCCGCCCAGGGCGCTGGCCGCGAGAAGCGCCTCCTCCGGCTCGTGCGCGCTCCAGAGGCGGATGCGTCCTTCCCCGGCGGCGTCCGCGAGAGCGCGGACGAGGTCCTGTGGCTTCGCGTTCGAGAGCGCCGCGGCGAAGAGTCCGCCCGCGGCCTGCGCGAAGATGTCGTCCTGGACGGCCGGATCAGGGACCGCCGCGTAGATCTCCGAGAGGAGGATGTCGGTCACGGTGTCCGCCGACGCGGTGAAGGGGCCGAACGTCAGGTCCCCGGTGGCGCGCATGAGATGCGCCGCCACCAGTGCGTCCACGGCGATCACTCCGTCGACCTTTCCGCCGAAGCGGCCCTCCCATCGCGCCGCGATGGTCTCGCCGGCCTCCCGGAAGTCCGGGATGCTCGTGATGTTCTGCAGATAGCGGCCGGGCCGGTCCTCGAAGAGGGCGACCGTGCTGTCGCTGAGCGGCAGCGCCGTGTCCAGAGGAGGGAAGTCCCGCGTCGAGGCCTGCTGCTGCAGGGTGATCCTGCCGTTGTCGGCCCGCAGCAGGGCGATGGAGCCGACGATCCCGCCTGACGAGCGCAGTTCGGCGTTGTTCTGCATCGCGAGCACGTACGTGCGCGGTCCGTCGCCGCCCAGCATCGTGGGCAGCAGCACGGATGCGCCATGCAGGGCGCCCACGGCCGTCGCGGCCTGGGTGACCGCGCCCCGCATCTCGCGGACGGCGTCGGCCAGGGGAGGGAGGGTGGCGTCGGCGTCGATCCGCCGTGCCCGGTCCTCCGCCGAGGTCAGGGCCGCGCTCGCCGTGCCGAGCGGTTTCTCTATCTCCGCGAAGGGAGCGAGGTCGATCGCGCCGCCCGAGAAGCCGAGGCTGGAGAGGTCGACCGCGCCGGCGACGTCGAGCAGCGGGTCCAGCGCGTCTCTGGAGACGTCGTCCGCGATCACGGCGACCTCGCTCACGGCGCGGAAGTTCGGGCCGATCCAGGGGAGGACGCCGAACGCCTGCCAGATGGGGTCCCCGGTGAGGGACCGGGCCGACTCCGCGTGGTGGGAGATGCGTCCGGCTATGGGCCCTGCGGCGTCGAGATCGCCGGCGGCGATCGCCTGCTTGAGCTGCGTGGTCCCCTTCGAGATCTGCTGCAGATTGTCCACCGCCCCGATGCCGCGCACGGCCACCCAGCCGAGAGCCAGGACGAGCAGTGTGATGAGAAGGCCGATGGTCCA
The DNA here is from genome assembly GCF_002848265.1 of Zhihengliuella sp. ISTPL4. Taxonomy (GTDB): domain Bacteria; phylum Actinomycetota; class Actinomycetes; order Actinomycetales; family Microbacteriaceae; genus Microbacterium. The sequence continues at coordinate 1,331,588 of NZ_CP025422.1, read as the reverse complement.
CCCGATCCACCGGCGCCGGACGGGAAGTCGACCATCGCTCACCCTGGCATTCAAGCACGCCGCGGGCGTCCGCCGAGAGCCTCATTCTGTGGGAACGCTGAGTACCGCCCCGGTACGGCGGTGCGTTCCCCGCCGGGCCGGGGTCCCGCGGTTAGCCTGATCGCATGGGTGCTCGGCTGCGTGTTGTTCTGGATCAGCTCGTGCATGTCGTCGATCCCGACCAGGCGTCGGCGTCGCGCGATCTCGCCGTCGGCCTCGTCCAGACGGCGCCGCCGAACTGCACCGTCGATGCGATCGTGCCCGCGGGGGCGGAGGTCGGGATCCGCGGCATCGACGAGGTGCGTACGCTTCCCGTCGGAAGGCGCGAGCTCGCCGCGTCCTGGCAGCTCGGTATCGCCCCGGGAGTCGGTGGCGGCCTCATCCATGCGCCGACGCTGTTGGCTCCGCTGGTACGCCACGACCGCGTGCACGACAACGATCAGACGACCGTCACCCTCTGGGACCTGCGCGCATGGGAGGCGCCGTCCCAGCTGCCCCGCGGCGCGGTCGCCTGGCGGCGGGGGATGCTGCGTCGCGCGGTGAAGCACGCGGATGCCGTCGTCGTGCCCTCGCATTCCATGGCCGAGAGGCTCACCGGGCTCGCGAAGCTCGGCGACCGCGTTCGCGTGATCGCCGGCGCGCCGCCGCAGGACCTGGTCGTCCCGGCTGCCGCGTCCTCATCCCGGGACGCACTGGCTCTGCCGGCGGACTACCTCGTGCTCTCCGGGCCGGAGACCACGCTGAGCGCCGGCTTCCGCGGCGCGGTCGCCGCGGGACTCGATGCTGTGGTGATCGGAGCCGAGGAGGGGAGTGAACCGCGCATCGCCGAGATCGCGGCCTCCGCGGGCCTGCCGGAGCGGCGTGCGCATATCCGCGGCTTGCTCGACGTCCCCGCACGTGCGGCCGTGATGGCCGGCGCGCGGGTCTTCGTGTCGACGGATGCCGTCGCCGGGTGGCCGTGGCGGGCGGTGGAGGCGATGACCCTCGGCATCCCCGTGGTCGCCACCGAGTCGGGGTGCCATCGCGATGTCATCGCCGACGGGGGCGCCGTGGTCGCGGCGGAGGATCTCGCGGAGGCCGTGGAAGATGCGGCGACCGATGGGGCGGCGCGGCTGCGCGTTCTCGCCGGCGATCGCGCGCGAGCCTTCTCGTGGGCGAGTGCCGCGGAGCGCGTGTGGAGTCTGCACGCGGACCTCTGAACACCTGAGAACGGCCTCCGCATCGGTGCGACACGCCGAGCGGCGATCGCGTTTTTCCGACAACAGTGGCATCATCCCGCAACTTCCGTCACACTGGTCACATGTCTCGACGTGCCCCACGCTCGCGAAACACCACGAAGGTCACCCGCCTTCTCACCTGTTTCCTCGCTGCCTCCGCTCTGGTGATCGGTACGGTGGTCCCCGCCACCGTCGCCTCCGCCGCCGTCTCCGCCGCCGCTCCGGCCGCCGCTGCGGCGGCTCCCGACCCGGTGCAGACAGGTCTGGCGAAGACGACGCTCGCGGGCTTCACTCCGGGCAACATCATCAGCGATGCCGTGTTCACCAACAAGGGCACGATGACCGAGGCGCAGATCCAGAGCTTCTTCAACAGCAAGGTGGCCCGCTGCCTCGGCGGGCGCGACGAGAACAACGAGCCGATCGTCTGTCTCAAGGACTTCCGGATGAACACGGTGTCCCGCCCGGGAGACCAGTACTGCAGCGGATACTCGGGTGCGGCGAACGAATCCGCGGCACGCATCATCTATCGCGTGGCACAGGCCTGCAACATCAACCCCCAGGTGCTGATCGTCATGCTCCAGAAGGAGCAGGGGCTGGTCACGCACACGTGGCCGAGTGCTTGGCGGTACCGGATCGCGCTCGGCCAGGGCTGCCCCGACACTGCTCCGTGCGACCCGAACTACATCGGGTTCTTCCATCAGATCTACGGCGCCGCGCGCCAGATGCAGATCTATATGGAGGGCAAGTGGTTCCAGTGGTACGCGCCCGGCCGCACGTGGAACATCCTCTACAACCCGAACACAGGGTGCGGCTCGGCGCCGGTGTACGTGGCCAACAAGGCCACTTCTGCGCTCTACTACTACACGCCGTACCAGCCGAACGCGGCCGCTCTCCGCGCGGGATATGGAGAGGGTGACAGGTGCTCCGCGTACGGCAACCGCAACTTCTACAACTACTTCACGGACTGGTTCGGATCCACGCAGGGCTCGCGTGGTGAGAACCTCCGGGTCGGCGGGGACATCTTCTTCGTCAGCGCAGGGGTCCGTTACCATGTCACGCCGGACGACTGGCCCGAGTACGAAGCCAAGTTCGGCGCGTTCCGCACCGTCGCCTCCGTGTCGCAGTTCGCCGATGGCGGCACGACATCCCGTTTCGTGCGGAACATGTCGACCGGGGTCATCGCCTACTTCGACGGTGGCAAGACCCACCGGTTCCCGACCTGCGACCTCGTCGCTGCGTGGGGCGGTTCCTGCGACCGCCTCGTGCAGATGGCGGACAGCGATTTCGCGCGGATCGGTGCCGGACCGGAGATGACGCCGTTCGCGCGGGTCGCTCACGCGGGCACGGTGCACGTGATCTCGGGCAAGACCCTCATCCCGCTGTACGACGCCGCGGCCCGGATCGCGGCGAACGGCGGGAAGGTCGATCCCTACGCCGCCGTGATGGCTCCCGTCTCGCGTGCGAAGTTCACCGTGAGCTCGCGTATGCAGTTCGCGCCGGGACAGTTCGTCACCGCGTCCGGGACGTCGGAGGTGTACCTTGCGACGCAGGACGGGCGACTCCTGCATCTCCCCTCCTGGGATCTGGCGCAGGACCTCGGCCTCAACCGGACGAAGGTGACCGTCCAGGCCTCGGCGCTGAACGGCTACAAGAAGGGCGTGCTCGGGGCGGTCTTCACCTGCGCCGGGAAGACGTATATGCCCTCGGGTTCCGGTCTCAGCGTCCTCACGCGAGGGAACACGACCGGCATCGCTGCGACCGCACTGGACGCACCGACCTGTGGCCGGCTCAACCTCTCCGGAGCACAGGTCACGACCGAGGCCTTCGTGCGCTTCGCCGGCTCCGACGCGGTGTTGCACGTCACCGCGGGGACGACTCGACACGTCGCGTCCACGGGGCAGGTGCGTTCGCTCGCGGGTGGCGTCTATCCGAAGGTGACGCAGCTGCGCGCCGGAACAGCGAGCGCGTTCGTGGTGGGTGCCCCCTACATGCAAGCGGGAACACTCGTGCGCGCCGACGGAACGTCGGAGGTGTACCTCGTCGACGGGCTCACGCTCATCCACCTGCCGACGTGGGACATGGCCGCAGCGTTCGGCCTGGCGAAGACCTCGCGCCTTGAGTCCGCCGCCGCGCTGTCCTCGTTCGAACGCCGGCCCGCACTGACGACCTCCGTGTCGTGCAACAACGTCACTTTCGTCGCTGCAGGCGGGCGATTCGCCCCGTCTGCACCGCCCGCCGGGACTACGGTCACCACACTCGCCCCCGCGACCTGCACAGCGCTCGGCATCAAGTAGGGCCGGTGCGCGGCGTCGAAGATGCCGGGCACCGGACCCCGATGCGAATAGGCTGAGAACGAGTAGCTGGTTCCGTCGATGCGGCGGATGTCGATGGGATGACGCCAATGGCCCTGTGGAAGCGGAAGCTCGCTGCGCGCGAAACCGACATCGAACGGGCGGATCTCGCGTATCCGGAGCGCGTCACGTCTCGCGAATACTACGGAGCCCTGGTGGGCATCCGCTTCGAGGACGATCTGGCCGCCGCTGAGCACTACCTCGCGGACGGGTGGCGGGAGGGCGTGGTCCCGCACCCGTTCCTGCATCGGCCGATGGTGCGCGCGTCCATGGACGCTGCCGTCACGCTGCGAGACGAGCTTCGCGCATTCGCGACCGAGGCGAACGCCCTGCCGCAGTTCGGGGCGATCGGCGGACTCATCAACGGCGAAGGCCTGCGGGAGAACAGAAAGCTCTCGCATCTCGCCGACGTCGCCGAGTTCCTCCGCGCGCCCCGCTCCGAACAGGACGCCGCTCCGGTGCGATCAGGCGGGAGCTGGGGCCGGCTGCGGGCCGTCCTCGCGGACGCCGCTCACGTCGTCGCGCGTATCCATGAGGCGGAGATGTTCGACGCCGCGCGCTACGCTGGCGATCGTCCCTTCCTCACGTGGCGTGCGGCCCTCGATGACTATCTGGTGGACGGGGAGACGGCGGGACGCACGCCGAACTGGGCCTTCGAGCCCGAGTGGCACAGCGCTCACGACCGCGCGCAGGCGCGCGGAACTCGCACCTTCAACCAGCTCTTCTCGTATGTTCTCGGGGGTGAGCGGACACAGACCACACCCGCGGACGCGAGCGGCCGTCCCCTCGCCGAGCTGCTTCGACTCGCCGACAGCGACGAGATCGAACCGGTGGGTGGTGGGCGCGTGACGGTGGGAGCGATGAAGAGTGCCACGCTCGCCGCCCAGCAAGGCCTCCCCGAAGCTCGGGCCGGAAGACGGCTGTCTCTGCGTGGCGGGGAGAACACCCAGGTCGTCGTGATCGTGGATGGTCGTCACCTGGTGACAGAGGCGCACTACGAGGATCTGCGTGGGCTGGCACGAACGCAAGATGCGGAGTTCCGAGAGATCGTCGTCGTGTGCGATGCCGACGACGGGCACACGCCGCCCCTCCGCACGATCTTCGACGAGGAGCGGTTCCACTTCCGCTCGTCGGCACTCGGGCAGCCGTTCGGTGCGGTCGCCGCCGCGATCGTCGAAGAGGGCGGTTTCTCCGGCTGGACGCTCTGGAGGCCGGGACAGCAGTGGAAGCCGGGCGGCCTGGCGGACGTGTCACGGGCGTTGGACGTGCATCCCGAGGCGTCAGCCGTCGGTGCGTACACACCGTTCGCTCCTCAGAACTGGGGGGATCTCGACGGGGCGCTGTGGAACTCCCGCCTCGATGCCGCCGGGATCGTCTTCCGCGCTGACCGCATCGCTCCCGATCCTGCCCTGGACTATGGGGTGAACGCCGATGCGGTCGCGCGGCTCGCGATCGAAGGCGACGGCATCGTGCTGGAGGGGGATCGGTTCTGGGCGCGCCGTTACGACGGTTCCGTCTTCGCGAATCGTGCGGGCGCCAACAGCGCGCGAAAGCGACACCACCCGGCGGCCGACTGTACGCTGCCGTCGTCGGTGACGGCGACGGTCGTGATACCGACGTTCGAGGACTGGCGGATGACCGTGGACGCCGTGCGAGCGGTGCGCGCGACGAGCACGGCCGGGGTCATCGTCATCGACAACGGTTCGCGCCGCCCTGTCGGGGCGATTCTGCGCCAGGCGTTTCTCGGGGATCCGTACGTGCAGTACGTCCGGTTGCCGGCGAATGCCGACTTCGCGGTGGCGAGCGATGTGGGGGCTCGGATCGCGACATCGGAGACGGTCGTGTTCCTCAACAACGACACCGTCGTGCAGCCGGGGTGGTTCGACGGACTGGCGGCCGCGCTCGCCGACGCCGCTGCGGCGCAGCCGCTGCTGCTCTTCGCGGACCGCACGGTCCAATCCGCTGGGACGGTGTTCGCCGGCGGGCTCGCGACTCCCCGACACCTGCTCACAGGATTCCACCTGACCGACGTGCCGCCGCACGTCGCCTCCTACTCCTTCTCCGCGGTCACCGCCGCGTGCATGGCCGTGCACAGGGCCGATTACCTCGAAGTGGGCGGCTTCGATGCGGAATACGTCAACGGGATGGAGGACGTCGATCTCTGTCTTCGACTGAAGGCGTATACGGCCCGTCCTCTGCGTGTCGTGCCGACGTCGACCGTCCTTCATCTCGAGAGCAAGACGGCGGGGCGGTTCGCCCATGTCCTGCCCAACCGCCGGCGTTTCTCGCAGGTGTGGAGGGAGGAGCTCCTCACCGAGCTGGACGACCGCGCGGTGTTGGATGGCGGACCGTTGCGGGTCGCCGAGGTGAGGTGGGGAGAGCAGCGAGGATTCCCGTTGCGCGAGCCCGAATGGCAGATCGAACGTGTCGTGACGCCGCTGCAGACGAACGAGCGCACTCCCCGTCTTCGGTGGGCCCTCAAGACCTCGAGCCCCGGCACGATCCTGGGTGACCGCTGGGGTGACACGTTCTATGCCGATGATCTGGCGGCAGCTCTGCGGCGTCTCGGCCAAGACGTGGTCGTCGATCGAACGAGCTCCTGGCAGCGACCCGCGAGCAGCGGATGGGACGACGTCACGCTGACCCTGCGCGGCCTGCACCGCTTCACTCCTCAGCCGGACGCCGTCAACCTCCTCTGGGTGATCTCGCACCCGGACAAGGTGACCGTGGATGAGCTGAACGAAGGATGGGACGCGGTGTACGCCGCGGGGCCCCAGTGGGCGGCGGAGCAGGGACGGCGCTCGGGCGTCGCCATCAGCCCGCTGCTGCAGGCGACCGACCCCTCGCGCTTCCGTCCGTCGCAGGACAGACCGCGCGACGGCGGCGTGCTCTTCGTCGGCCGCACGCGGGGAGAGCGGCGGCCGGTCGTGCTCGACGCGGTGCAGGTCGCTGAGGACGTCGAGGTCTACGGCGATGACGGCTGGGAGCAGTACATCCCCGTAAGCCACGTGCGTGGCCTGATCCTGCCGAACGCCGAGCTGCCTGCGGCCTACGCGAGCGCGCGCGTCGTCCTCAACGACCACTGGGTCGACATGCGGCGCGGCGGCTTCCTCTCCAACCGGCTCTTCGACGCGGCGGCGACGGGGGCACGCATCGTCAGCGACGACGTCCCCGGGATGCGGGAGGTCTTCGGCGATCAGGTACATACCTATCGGGACCGCGCGGAACTGCAGGAGCTGCTCGCGCCGGGATCGACGATGTGGCCCTCGGCGTCGGACCTCGCGGCGGCGGGTTCCCGGATCGCCGCGGAGCATTCCTTCGATGCACGCGCTCGCCGGCTTCTGGACGACGTCCTCCCGCTCGCCGCCCACCGGGCTGCAGCGCACGGACGGACCTCTCAGGTCGGCTGAGTAGGATATCCGGGTTGCCCGCGACAAGCCCGGTCGCCGAGCCCACCCCTCGAGAGGACTGCAATTGGCAGGAACGTTTGTCGATGTCGCGGACTATGATCGCCCGGGCCGTGGAAGCGGTCTCCTCGACGTCTTCCGGTGGAACTATCTGCTCCGGGTCCTGATCCGCAAGGGAACAGCGACGCGGTATCGGAACTCGACCCTCGGCTGGATATGGTCCTACGTCAAACCGGCGTCGCAGTTCGTCATCTACTACTTCATCATGGGCATCGTGCTCCAGAACCACCGCGTGGACAACTTCGCGGTCTATCTGTTCAGCGGGATCGTGGTGGTGAATCTCTTCAATGAAGCCTTCGGCAACGCGACGAACTCGATCGTGGACAATCGCGCCCTCGTGCGGAAGATCTACATGCCTCGAGAGCTCTTCCCCGTGGCAGCGATCGTGGGCTCGGTGATCCACTTCCTCCCGCAGCTCGCCATCCTCGTGGTCGTCTGCCTGCTCATCGGCTGGGTTCCGACCGTAGCCGGCCTCGTCGGCGCCGTGCTCGGGTTCCTCCTCATCCTCGCCTTCGCTCTCGGTCTCGGCCTTCTCTTCAGCGGGCTGAACGTGCGCTATCGCGACGCGCAGAACTTCGTCGATCTCATCAAGATGTTCTCCACCTGGACCTCTCCGGTGCTGTACAGCTGGATCCTCATCGCCGAAGCGTTGCGGAACTATCCGTGGGCATCGTTCCTGTACACCGCCAATCCGATCACGATCGCGGTGGAGCTCTTCCACGTCGGGTTCTGGGAGCCGACGGTCGTCGAGCCGCAGGGGCTTCCGGAGTACTTCTCCTGGGCTGCTCTCTGCGCGATCGCGATCACGATCGTCTTCCTGATCGTCGGACAGGCCGTCTTCCGTCACTACGAGCGCACGTTTGCGCAGGATCTCTGATGCCGCAGATCGAAGTTCTCACCCAGTCCACGCCCAGCATCATCGTCGATCACGTGACGAAGCGGTTCCTGAAGCGCAACTCGCATTCGTTCAAGGAGGCGTTCGTCGGCTGGATCCGCGGTCGACGGGTCCGCGCCGACACCTTCACCGCCCTTGACGACGTCACCTTCCAGGTCGGCGAAGGCGAGTCGGTCGCCGTCCTCGGTTTCAACGGGTCGGGCAAGTCCACGTCCCTGAAGCTGGTGTCCGGCGTGCTCGAGCCGGACGAGGGCATCGTGCTGACCCGCGGCCGGGTCGCCGGGCTCATCGAGGTCGGTGCGGGGTTCCACCCCGACCTCACGGGTCGCGAGAACGTGTTCCTCAACGCCGCGATCCTCGGGATGAGCCGCGCCCAGACGGAAGCCCGATTCGACGAGATCGTGGAGTTCTCCGAGATCGGGGACTTCATCGACCAGGAGGTCAAGCACTACTCCTCCGGCATGTTCATGCGCCTCGCATTCTCCGTGGCGATTCACGTCGACCTCGACATCCTCCTCGTCGACGAGGTTCTCTCCGTCGGCGATGCACCCTTCCGTGAGAAGTGTCGGATCCGGATCAAGGAACTCGCGGAGAGCGGCGTGACCATGCTGGTCGTCAGCCACGACACCCGTATGGTGGAGGAGCTCTGCGAACGCGGGATCGTCATCAACCGCGGACGGAAGATCTTCGACGGGCCGATCCGCGACGCTGTCCAGGTGCTCAGGGAGGGGGAGCGATGATGGCGGCGACGGCCGAGAACGGTGGGCACGCTCGGCCTCTCTCGGTCATCGTTCCGACGCACAACGTGCGCTCCTGGATTTCGGAGACGATCCGCTCGATCCTCGCTCAGGACGTCGTCGATATGGAGGTGATCGTCGTAGACGACCACTCCGACGACGGTACGCCGGAGCTGATCGAGCGAGTCGCTGCCGCCGATTCCCGCGTGACGGTCGTCCGAGCGACGAACCGCGGCGGCGGCTCCGCCAGGAATGAAGGGGTGGCGCGCGCGACCGGACGCTACATCGTCTTCGCGGATGGCGACGACATCGTGCCAGAGGGGGCATACCGAGCGCTCGTCGAATCCCTGGAGGCCAGCGGATCGCAGATCGCCGTCGGCGACTATCTGAAGTTCTCACCGACAGCGACGTGGCGCCCGACCGCCAGTATGCGCGCCTTCGACACTCCCGTGCGCGGGGCGACGCTGTCAGACATCCCTACGCTGATCTTCAGCCGCCCCTGCTGGAACAAGGCTTTCGATCGCGCGTTCTGGGTCGAGAACGACATCCGCTTCCCCGACGTTCCTCGTTCGAACGACATCGTGCCGATGGTGACCGCGTACGTCAAGGCGGACCGCATCGACGTCATCGAAGATGTCGTCTACCTGTATCGTGATCGACCGGGCGGGACCTCGATGACATCGCGAGCATCGTCCGCGGCCTCGTTCCTGAGTTATGTCACGCAGGAACGACAGTGCGCGGATCTCGTGGCGTCGGTCGGTGACGACGGTCTGCGTGCGCGTTATGCCTCCTTGATCCACGACCGCGACGGCTTCTTCCACGTGCGAAAGTTCCTGGCGTCGTGGACTCAGCCGCAGGATGACGATGCCGAGGCGGTGCGACTGCTCGCTGACCTCTTGGCGATCGCCGGCCCTGCGGCGACGTGGATCGACATCCGCAAGCGCGTGACGCTGCGTCTGTTCGCCGCCGGCAACATCCTCGCGGCGCGCGCCACGGCACAGACGGTGGACGGGGGGACGTGGAGCAGTGCCGACGGCCTGATCCGTCTGCGTTCCCTGGAGGCGCTCCTCCGGCACCCCGCTTCCGATCTTCTCGTCATCGCCCAGGGAGATCGCGCCTCCGACGGCGATGCCGATGCCGCCGAGGAGAGGTTGCTGCGGGGCGTGGCTGAGGCTCTGGAGAACGTTCGTATCGTCGACGCTCCGACCGAAGAGGCCTGGGTCCGCCTTGCGCAGGCAGCCGAGGAGAGGTTCAGCGAACGTATCCGTGCGCTCGTGCCGGAGTTCGCTGCGGGTGACGTCGTCGCCGCCGCTGCCCGGCAACGCGGATTCGCGGCCACCGTGACGCCGCTGTTCGGTCGAGACCCCATTCGCGTACACGCGAGGGCTTCGTCGCCGGACGCGATTCCGGTGCTGTGGAGTGCAGGGTCGGTGGTGCGACCGCTCCGGTGGTCGTGGAGCGAGAAGGACGGAGGATGGACGTGCGAGGCTGATTTCTCGCGTTCCCGCCTGCCGCGAGCGGTCCTCCTGCAGCCCGCTTTCCTCTTCGCTGACGGCGTGGTGGTTTCCGGTTATGCGGACTCCGACGTCCCGGAGTACCACCCGTTCGACAACCTCCTGTATGAGCAGAGCGGCGCCTGGGTCCGGCTCGAGCGTCGTGCGCACTGGGTGTTCCGTGCGCCGCGTCGCCTCGTGATCCGCACGGTGTCCGCCGCCCGCGCCCTGACTCGGCGTGTGATCCCTGCTCGGCCCTGACGCCTTCCGGCGTCTCGGCGGAGCATCAGTCTCCGAGCGTCCGTAGGGCTCTGAGGTACGCCAGCGAGACCGTCCACGGGCTGATGCCGTCGTTGAACCGTTCGAAGTCCGTCTCGCCCACGCCCGCGAACAGCTCGTCATCACTGAGAAGAGCAGTGAGGGAGTCCACGGGCGCGTCGACGTCGAAGAACGTCACCCAGGGTTCGGCACCGAACTGTTCCCGAAGATGGGGAAGACCCGGCAGGATCGAGGGGACGTTCATCGTCGCGGCGAGATGCAGACTTCCGGAGTTCAGGATGGCGCGATACGGGAACACGGCGACGTCGGCGGCGCGATACCACCTCGCGACATCGGCATCGGGCACGGACTCGAAAGCAGTGATCGTGCGGATGCCGGACGGCTTGAGCGCATCGTATTGCGCGATCGATTCGGAATTGGCGGAACCGGCGAGCAGGAGGACGGGTCGACGCCCCCCTGCGCGCTGCGCGTGCGCGGTCGCCTGGAGGAGGAGGTCGATGCCCTTGTACGGTCGGATCTGACCGAGGAAGAGGATCGCATGGTCTTCCGGGTCGAGACCGAAGCTGGCGCGCGCGTCGTCCCGCGAGATGTCGGAGTCGTAGACGCCGAGGTAGCTCGGGTGGGGGATCGTCACGATCTTCTCCGGCGGCAGCACGACGACGTCGGAGACCAGGTCGGACGTCGCCGGTGCCATCACGTGGATGAGATCGGCCGCCTCGGCGAGAACCGCATAGAGCCGACGCTCCGCATCGAGATGCGTGAGTTCGTGGGGGAGGCGGTTGTGGACGGTCCACACGATCTTCACGCCCCGTGCGCGAGCCTCCGCAAGACTCTCGGCGACCACCTGCACGCGTTTCGCCGCCTCGCGGTGAGATCGTGCGGATTGTGCGATCGGTGCCGTCCAATGGAGGTGCAGCACGTCTCCGGCATCGAGCGCCGCGACGGAGGCCAGCAGGGACGAGTACGCCGATCGCTCGATGAAGCGGTACCCGGCAGCCCGGGGGGCGAGGCCCATCAGGTTGAGGTAGGGGTTGCCGTTCCAGGCCGGGAACACGCAGAGTCGGGGACCTGTCTTCATCTCGTCACACTTCCGATCTCACTTCTGGAACCTGTTCCGCAGGCGGCGGTACGCCGACCGCAGAGGGTGGAGCGCTTCTTTCCGCAGGGAGGCGAACTCCCGCTTCATCAGTTCCTCCGTCTCGCGCAGCCGGCGCTCGAAGTACAGCGCCGCTCCCGCTCCCTCTCGGGCGACCAGGCGCCGGAACTCCTCGTCGCGGAGGAGCGCGTCTGTCCGCCGGTGGTCCTCGCTCGCGGCGATCACACTGTTGCCGTCCACCCCGATACCCGACGGGCGCTGGTGCCAATACACCAGCGGCGCGGAATCGAGGTACTCCAGAGCGCCGAGCTCCAGGACCCGGGTGTTGAAGACCCAGTCGCCGACGACAGGGAGGGATTCATCATAGAGTCCGAGGCGTTCGTGGAGCTCCCGCCGATAGACGAACGCGATCGGCACGAACTGATTGAACCGCTGCTGATCCATCAGCAGCGGGGCCACCGATTCGGGGAGGAACGCTTCGCGGCCGAGTTCTCTGAGCTCGTCGCCGGTGCGCTGCTCCCACACGATCTCGATGCGCGAGACCACGCCGAGGCGTTCGGGGTGCTCGTGCAGATAGGCGGCGGCGCGGGCGAGGAATTCCGGTGCCCAGGAGTCGTCGTCATCGTGCAGGACGAGCAGATCCCCGCGCGCGGCGCGCACTCCGGCGTTGGCCGCCTGCCAGCGCCCGAGTGAGACAGGGTGCGAGATGATCCTGGTCCGTTCCCGCACCAGAGGGCTGCTCTCGGCCACGACCGCATCGACGACCCCGGGAGCGCCGCCGTCGTCGACGATGATCAGTTCCCAATCGGCGTGGGTCTGCGAGCCGATGCTCCGAAGAGCACGCCGGACGAAAACCGGACGGTCCTTCGTGCGCATCACAATCGACACGAGTGGGGGCATGGCGGTTCCTAAGAAGTGGGGGACGAGTCGGGGAGAAGTGCGGTGATCTCCCGGCGAAGGTACGGAGCGAGGGAATGGCTGAAGGTGGCGGTGATGTGATGGAGGTCGCGGTACACGACGACGCCTCCTGCGACCATGGGGCACACTCCTTCCGGATCGCAGAAGGCGCCCCGGAGGTCGATCGGCGTGATGCCTGCGTCACGGGCGGCTATCGAAAGAGGATCCTCGCGGAGGAAATCGGCGGCGGAGAACGCGCACGTCTCGTAGGAGAAGTCGCGCTGCTCCGCCAGACAGTCCGCGGCAGCCTGCGGGACAGCCGGGTTGTCGAGCACGGGGATCACGCGGACTCCGGCCTCCTGCGCGGCGCGCCAGCGGTCGGCGAACTGCGCGCCGCGCTCCGCGCGCTCCGAAGCGTCGGCGTCGATCTGGTTCCACGCGGTCACGAGGATTGCGTCGTATCCGCCGGCGAGCAGGTCGGCGTCCAGGGCCGTGCGACGCTCAGCGCACGCGGGGTCGGGATCGCTCGACCACGCGCACCCTCGGCCCACGTAGACGTCGATGGACCACCCGGCGTCCTCGGCGACGTCTCGCAGAGCCGGGACCAACATGGCGGCGTGCGAGTCTCCGGTGACGGCGATGCGCACGGCATCGGGCGCCTCGGATCCGAGGTGGCAGGGCTCGATCGGCGCCGCACTCTGCGTGTAGCAGGCGAAAGCGCCGTCTGTGTCGTCGTACAGCCCAGCGAGCCCGGGGATCAGTTCGGCGCGGTCGACGATCTCGCTCTTGGCGCCGGCGCAGTCGGGGCCCAGGAGGAGATTCGCGCCTCGGCACGCGTCGGGATCCGCGATCTCTGTCTGCGCCTGGGCCGTCCTTTCCTGCTCGGACGCGGAGATGGCGAGCGCGGGAACGCCGGCGGCGGCCGTGACGACGACCATTGCGGCCGCCGTCCCCCACAGGATCGTCCGAGGGCGGAAACTGGTGAGCCTGCCGAACCGCAGCGGATCCTCGACGAATCTCTTGCCGAGCGCGGCGAGGACCGCAGTCAGCACGACCAGCAGGACGTTCTGCCAGAGGTCGAGCTCCGCCCCGAGGACGGCGGGAGCGATCACGATGAGCGGCCAGTGCCACAGATAGATGCCGTAAGAGTTGTCGCCGAGCCATTGCACAGGACGCCAGGCCTGGAGGCGGGCCGCCGCGAAGGGCGGGGTCGGGCCGATGAGGATCAGCGCGGCCGTCGCCGCGACGGGGAGGATTGCTGCGTATCCCGGGAAGGGCGTCGTCGGTCCGAAAATGAGGGCGGAGCCGATCAGCGCGAGCCACCCGGCCAGCCAGATCACGGCGCGCGCTGCGCGGGGGACGGCGATCGCCGGGAGCACAGCCACCAGGGCACCGAATCCGAACTCCCACATCCGCACCGGCGTGGCGAAGTAGGCGAAGGAGGGAGCGGTGAACGTCGTCACCAGACTCAGCACCAGGCTCGCCGCCGTGACGGTGCCGAGGGTGACGAGGAGGGCCCTGCGGCCTCGTCCCCTGGCGATGGCCGCGCTGGTCGCGGCGATCACGAGCAGCGGCCAGAGGATGTAGAACTGTTCCTCCACGGAGAGCGACCAGTAGTGCTGGGCGATCGGAGGAGCGTTGTCCGCGCCAAGGTAGTCGACGGCGTCGGCGGCGAGCACCCAGTTCTCGACGTAGAGCGTGCTTCCGACGATGGAACGCAGGTACTGCGTGACCAGAGCCGGAGGCGCGAAGAGCAGAGTGAGCACGGTGCTCGCGGCGAGCACGAGGAGCGCCGCAGGAAGCAGGCGACGCGCCCGTGCCGCCCAGAACGCACTCAGCCGGAGGCCGCCCCGCTCGCGCAGTCGGACCAATTGCCCGGTGATCAGGTAGCCGGAGATCACGAAGAAGACGTCGACTCCGATGTACCCGCCGCTGAGTGCATGCGGCCAGACGTGGAAGAGGACGACGGCCGCTACCGCGAACGCGCGCAGCGCTTGGATGTCCGCGCGAGGCGGGTGGGGTACCCGGGACGAAGCGGTTCTCTTCGTTGCGCGGACGCGCGGGTCAGCGCCGACCGAGGCCACGGTAGCTCCACCCGGCAGCGCGCCAGCGGCCGGCGTCGAGGCAGTTGCGGCCATCGATGATCAGACGGTCCGCCACCAGCTCCGCGGTCGTCTCCGGGTCGAGCTGCCTGAACTGCTCCCATTCGGTCACGACGACCGTTGCCTCGGCACCGGCGAGAGCCTCGTCCGCGGTACGCGCGTACGTCAGGTGAGGACGAACACGACGCGCCGTCTCGATCGCTTCCGGATCATAGGAGATGACGTCCGCCCCGAGCCCATGCAGGCGCGTGGCGATATCCAGCGCGGGGGAGTCGCGTGTGTCGTCCGAATTGGGCTTGAACGCCAGCCCGAGGATCGCGATGCGACGTCCGGCGACGGAGCCGCCGAGTTCCTCCGACACGACATCGACGAGGCGGTTCCGCTGGCGCAGGTTGATCTCGTCGACTTCGCGGAGGAATCGCAGAGCTCTCCCGTGCCCGAGCTCCTCAGCTCGGGTGGCGAACGCGCGGATGTCCTTCGGCAGGCAACCGCCACCGAAGCCGACGCCGGCGTTGAGGAAGCGGCGGCCGATGCGGACGTCGTGTCCGATCGCATCCGCGAGCTGCGTCACATCCGCGCCCGTGGCGTCGGCGATCTCCGACATCGCGTTGATGAAGGAGATCTTCGTGGCGAGGAACGCGTTGGCCGCCACCTTGACCAGTTCGGACGTCGAGAAGTCGGTGACGAGACGCGGGATCCCGGCCGCGAGAGCCTTCGCGTACACCTCGTCGAGGATCGCGACCCCTGGACCTTCCGGGTCTGCCGTTCCGTAGACGATGCGGTCGGGCTCAAGGGTGTCCTGGACGGCGAAGCCCTCGCGGAGGAACTCCGGGTTCCAGAGCAGCATGGCGCCGGTGGGAGCGACGATGTCGGCGAGCCGTTGTGCGGTTCCGACGGGAACCGTCGACTTCCCGACCACGACGTCCCCCCCGGAGAGCACGGGGAGCAACCCCTGAACGGCGGCATCGACGAACCGGAGGTCGGCTCCATCGCCGTCCTCGCGCTGGGGTGTTCCGACGGCGATGAAGTGGACCTGTGCGGCGGCCAGGTCGGAGGGGTCGGTGGAGAACGTCAGCCGCCCTGTCGCCAGGGTGTCGCGCAGCAGTTCGTCGAAGCCGGGCTCGTAGAAGGGCGCTTCTCCGGCGGCGAGGCGGCCGATCTTGTCGGCATCGACGTCGAAGCCGACGACCTCGTGGCCGATGGACGCCATGGCCGTGGCGTGCACTGCCCCCAGGTACCCGCAGCCGATGACACTCAGCCTCATCGGATCTCCTCCTCGACGGCAAGATACGCCGCGAGCGACTCGTCGGCGTCGGCGGGGGCGAACCCGGTCGCGGTGATCTTCGCGAGATCCAGAACGCTGTTCCGCGGGCGCGGGGCGACCGGGCCGGTCGCTGATGCGAAGTACTCGTCCGTGCTCACGGCGGTGACGCGGTCCGCGTCGTGGCCGCTCAGGCGGAACACCTCGCGTGCGATGTCGGCCCAGGAGCGGGGGTCGCCCGATCCGGTCACGTTGTAGACGCCGTAGGGGGCCCGCGTCTCGACGAGATGCGCGATCGCGGCTGCGATGTCCGAAGTGAAGGTCAGGCGTCCGATCTGGTCGCCCACGACCCGCGGATCGATCCCGCGCTCGGCGAGGGATTGCATGGTGCGGACGAAGTTCCCGCCGTCGCCGATCACCCAGGACGTCCGCACGATGTAGTGCCGCTCGGCGGTCGATGCCGCGAGGTCGCCGGCGGCTTTCGTCTGCCCGTAGACGCCGAGGGGGCGCAGCGGCGCGTCTTCGGGGTAGGCGCCGTCGTGCGTGCCGTCGAAGACGTAGTCGCTCGACACGTGGACGAACGTGATGCCGTGGTCGTCGGCGATCCGCGCGAGCGCGGCGACCGCGGAGGCGTTGGCGGCCCAGGCCTGCTCCCGACCGTCCGCTGTCTCCGCCTGGTCCACAGCGGTGTAGGCGGCCGCGTTGACGATGAGCCCGTAGTCACGCCAGCGGCGTGCCGTCGCGAGGTCGGTCGCCGACACGTCGATGTCCGCGCGGGTGGCGTACTCGATGTGCGCCGCGTCGCCGAGCCGGGCGCGCAGGGCGCGGCCCAGCTGGCCCGTGGCTCCGAGGACGAGCACCTTCCGCGGAGGGATCGGCGTGACGTCCGCGAGGCGGGGGTGCGCCTTGTCCTTCTCGGAGATCTCGACCTCGGAGAGCGGGATCGGCCACTCGATGGCGGCCGACTCGTCGGCCAGGTTCAGGAATGAGTACGAAGCGTCGGGGGACCAGTGGTCGTTGACGAGGTAGGTGTACGCTGTGTCCGTTTCGAGGGTCTGGTACGAGTTGCCGACTCCTCGGGGGACGAAGATCGCCCGTGACGGATCGAGTTCGGTCGTGTACACCGCCCCGAACGTGGGGCCCTCGCGCAGGTCCACCCAGGCGCCGAAGATGCGCCCGGTCGCAACCGACACCCATTTGTCCCAGGGCTCCGCGTGGATGCCGCGCGTCGTGCCGACGGCGTCGTTGAAGGAGATGTTGTTCTGCACGGGACCGAAGTCCTCGAGACCGAGGGCGACCATCTTCTCGCGCTGCCAGTTCTCCTTGAACCAGCCGCGAGAGTCTCCGTGGACGGGCAGCTCGAACACCACGAGACCGGGGATGGGGGTCTCGATCCGCTCCAGCTGCTTCCCGAACGCGGCGCTCACTGGCCCTTGCCCGCGTAGAACGCCTCGACGGCGTCCTTGCTCGGCGCCCACCACGACTCGTTGTCGCGATACCAGTCGATCGTCGCCGCGAGGCCGGCCTCGAAGTCGGAGAACTGCGGACGCCAACCGAGCTCGGTACGCAGCTTCGTGGAGTCGATCGCGTAACGCAGGTCATGGCCCGCGCGGTCCGTGACGTGGTCGTAGGCGTCGGCGGGCTGTCCCATCATCGTGAGGATGAGCTCGACGACGTCCTTGTTGTTGCGCTCGCCGTCCGCGCCGATCAGGTAGGTCTCGCCGATGGCGCCCTTGTCCAGGATCGTGAGGACAGCGGAGGAGTGGTCGTCCGCGTGGATCCAGTCGCGCACGTTCTCGCCGGCGCCGTAGAGCTTGGGGCGGATGCCGCGGATCACGTTCGTGATCTGGCGGGGGATGAACTTCTCCACGTGCTGGTACGGGCCGTAGTTGTTGGAGCAGTTCGAGATCGTCGCCTGCACGCCGAACGACCGGACCCACGCGCGGACCAGGAGGTCACTGCCGGCCTTCGTCGACGAGTACGGCGACGACGGGTTGTACGGCGTCGACTCGGTGAAGCGCTCAGGATCATCGAGCTCGAGGTCGCCGTACACCTCGTCGGTCGAGATGTGGTGGAACCGGCGGTCGTGGCGACGGGCGGCCTCGAGCAGCGTGTAGGTGCCGATGATGTTCGTGTCCAGGAAGGGACGGGGGTCGTTCAGCGAGTTGTCGTTGTGCGACTCCGCGGCATAGTGCACGACGGCGTCCGTTTCGGCGAAGAGCCGGTCCACGAGCGTCGCGTCGGTGATGTCCCCCTCGACGAAGGTGACCCGGTCCTCGGGGAGACCCTCGAGCGAGCGCCGGTTTCCGGCGTAGGTCAGCGCGTCGAGGACGGTCACATGGTGGTCCGTGTTGCCCACGACGTGGTGGACGAAGTTGGAGCCGATGAACCCGGCGCCTCCGGTCACGAGCAGGCGGCTCATGCGTGTCCTCTCTTCAGGATGTCCAGCAGGTAGGCGCCGTAACCCGACTTGACCAGCTTCTCCGCGCGCTGGCGGAGCTCGTCGTCGCTCAGGAAGCCCTGACGCCATGCGACCTCTTCGGGAACGCCGATCTTCAACGCGGTGCGCCGTTCCATCGTGCGCACGTATTCCGCGGCATCCGTCATCTGATCGAACGTGCCGGTGTCGAGCCAGGCCGTGCCCCGGGGGAGCACCTCGACCTGCAGCTTGCCACGCTCCAGATAGGCGCGGTTGACGTCGGTGATCTCGTACTCGCCGCGAGCGCTCGGCTTGAGGTTGCGGGCGATCTCGACGACGTCGTTGTCATAGAAGTACAGGCCGGGGACGGCGTAGTTGCTCTTGGGCTGTGCGGGCTTCTCCTCGAGCGACACCGCGCGACCTTCGTCGTCGAACTCGACCACACCGTAGGCCTGGGGCTCCGCCACCCAGTAGGCGAAGACCGCGCCGCCGTCGATGTCCTCGAACCGCTGCAGGCGGCTTCCGAGGCCGGGGCCGTAGAGCAGGTTGTCTCCCAGCACGAGGGCGACGGAGTCGTCGCCGATGAAGTCTGCGCCGATGGTGAAGGCCTGGGCGAGACCGTCGGGGGACGGCTGCTGTGCGAACTGGAGGTTGATCCCGAACTGGGAGCCGTCGCCGAGGAGCCGCTCGAAATGCGCGGCGTCGTGCGGCGTCGTGATCACGAGGATGTCGCGGATGCCGGCGAGCATGAGCGTCGACAGCGGGTAGTAGACCATCGGCTTGTCGTACACCGGGATCAGCTGCTTCGAGACCCCCAGCGTGATCGGGTGCAGACGCGTGCCGGAGCCCCCGGCGAGAATGATGCCTTTCACGCCTCTATGTTGTCACACTGTTCCCGGAACTCCTGGGCGCGAGCCGAGGCAGCGGCGTCCCGCCGGACCACGCAGGGGATGGCCATGGCCCCGGGATATCCTGATCCGGTTGTCCTCGAGAGATCTGGAACCAATGGGAATGCTCGAACTGCTGTGGCCTGCCGTCGTCCTCCTCGCGGTGTACGCGCTTCTGGGAGGGTCGCTGGCGTGGGTGATCGGGCTCCGGGGACTGTGGGCCGTTGCTGCGGCGCCGGCCTTCGCGACGACCGTGATCGGCGGGGCGAGCGTCATCGCCGGATGGTTCGGCCTGGGCTGGTCGCTCCTTCCGAGTCTCGTCCTCGCCGTCCTGATCGGCGGAGGCGTGCTGCTCGTGCGGCGCAGGACGTCCTCGCGCCCCGCCGCGCCGCGCGCGTTCTCTCCGTGGTGGGCGGTGCTGGCCCTGGCACTGGCCGCGATCGTGATCGGCTGGCAGGTCCTCACGGTGATCGGCGGGCCGACCGCCATCTCGCAGACGTTCGACAACGTGTTCCACCTCAACGCGATCCGGTACATCCTCGACACCGGCGCGGCTTCGCCGCTCGAACTCGGCCAGATGACCAGCCCGAACGGCGGCGTGCCCTTCTACCCCTCGGCCTGGCACGCGACCGCCGCCATCGTCGTGCAGCTCAGCGGGGCGAGCATCGCCGCCGTCGTGAACGCCCAGACCCTCGTGATCGCGGCAGTCCTGTGGCCCCTCGGCGCCGTGCTCCTGTCCCGGGTGCTCGCCGGATCGACGGCGGCGGTGACGGTGAGCGCCGCGGTGGTCAGCGTCTCGGTGCCGATGTTCCCGCTGCTCCCGATGGACTACGGTGTCCTCTACCCGTATCAGCTCGCCCTCGCTCTCGCTCCCGTCGCCCTCGCCGCGACGGCGTCCATGCTCGGCATCGGATCGACGGCCGGGGAGAGGGCACCGGGCTGGTGGGTATTCATCCTCCTCGGCGCGATCCCCGGGGTCGCGCTCGCGCATCCCGGCGGTTTCGTCGCGTGGCTCGCGCTCTCCGTTCCGATCGTCGTCGTCTTCGCGGTGCGTTTCTGGCGAGGGCATCCCACGGCTCGGGCTCGCGTCGGACTGGTGGTCGGTGTGCTCGCATACCTCGGATCGGGGCTGCTGCTCCTGAAGGTCCTGCGGCCGCCCCTGCCCACGAGACTGTGGCCCACGGCGCTCACGCCGACGCAGGCCGTGGTGGAGGTGGCGCAGGTGTCGATGTTCTACGGCACGGTGTCCATCGGAGTCGCCGTCGCGCTTCTGCTCGGACTGGTGTGGGCGGTGCGCGAGCGCACCGGTCCGGTCATTGTCGCCGTCGCCTTCTGGGTGATCGGCGCCGCCCTCTTCGTCGTCGTGATCGCCTCCCCGTTCCCGACTCTGCGAGATGCACTCACGGGGAGCTGGTACAACAACTGGCCACGACTCGCCGCCGTGTTCGGCGTCGCGCTCGTCCCGCTCGCGGCGCTCGGGCTCGCCCGGACCATCGAGGCGGTCGCGCGGCGCTGGTCGAGGGCCCGCCCCGACGCGGTCCTCCCTCGGACTCTCGGGGCCTTGGCCCTCGCCGTCGTGGGTTTCGTTCTCCTGCCGCTGCCGGCCATGCCCCACGCCGTCGAGCGCGCGCATGCGCAGTTCGCTCTGGATGACGGCTCCGCGCTGGTGAGCTCGGACGAGATGGCTCTGCTCGAGCGCATTCCCGAGCACGTGCCGGCGGGGGAGATGATCGCGGGAAACCCCTACACCGGCACGGCACTCGCGTACGCGATCGGCGGACGTCCTGTCCTCATGCCGCACATCCTCGTGGACGTCTCCGAGGATGCGCAGACCGTCAACGACCACCTTGCCGACGCGGACACCCGGCCTTCGGTGTGCGAGGCGCTCCGCGCGACCGGCGTCGGGTTCGTCCTCGACTTCGGCGAGCGGGAAGTGCACAACGGGTCGCATCCCCTTCCCGGTCTGGGCGAGCTGGAGGATTCCGGAGCGGTGCGCCTGGTCGACAGCGAAGGCGATGCCAGACTGTACGAAGTGACCGCATGCGGTCTGGGCTGAACTCGGAGATCCTCACATGACCGTCAAGACGCGTGCGAACCGTGTCCTCGTCCTCGTGCCCGCGTGGAACGAGGAGCGGAGTGTCGCGACCACCGTCCGAGAGATCCGCTCCGCGTCGCCGCGGTACGACGTCGTCGTGATCGACGACGGCTCCACCGATGCCACGGCCGAGGCGGCACGGGAAGCCGGCGCCGCCGTGCTGTCGCTGCCGTTCAACCTCGGGGTCGGGGGAGCGATGCGCACCGGCTTCACCTACGCCGCGCGCGAAGGGTACGGCGCAGCCATCCAGGTGGACGCCGACGGACAGCACGATCCCGTCGACATCGAACGGGTGCTCGGCGGGCTTGAGCATGCGGACATCTCGATCGGCGCACGCTTCTCCGATGTCGGCGACTACTCGGTCCGCGGTCCGCGGCGCTGGGCCATGGTGTTCCTCGCCTCAGTGGTGTCACGCATCGCGAAGACGCGGCTCACCGATGTGACGAGCGGGTTCCGCGCCGCGAACGCACGAGCCATCGAGCAGTACGTGCGCTACTACCCCGCCGAGTACCTCGGCGACACGCTGGACTCCCTGGTCGCGGCGCTGCACGCCGGGCTGACGGTGACCCAGGTCGGGGTGGCGATGCGGCCGCGCGCTCACGGCAACCCCAGCCAAGGGCCCCTCGGGTCGACCGTCTACCTGCTGAGATCGGTGTTCGCGCTCCTGCTGGCTGCGATGCGGCGAACCGGCTCGCGGAAGGGAGAGCCCCGCGCATGATCGTCTTCGTCGGCATCGCACTCGCGGTCCTCATCCTCGTCGTCGTCCTGTGGATGCTCCTCACGCGCCGACTCCGCGAGAAGTACGCGGTGCTGTGGCTGATCATCGCCGTCTCGGTGCTGATCGTCGGGCTTTTCCCCGGGCTGCTGGCAGGGCTCACTGCCTTCCTCGGCGTGCAGGTGCCGTCGAACCTGCTCTTCGCGACCGCGATCCTCCTGCTCCTCGGCGTCGCCCTGCATCTCTCGTGGGAACTGAGCCAGGTCGAGGAGGAGACACGTCGGCTCGCGGAGGAGGCGGCGATCCTGCGGGCTCAGCTGGAGCGGCTGGAGCAGCGGACCTCGAGTCTCGAGGATCGGGCCGCCCCGGGCGACCGCCTCTGAGTCTCCGGCTCAGGAGTCGGTCGCGGCGATCGCGCGCCGGACGGCATTGCGGCCCCCGCTGATCGCGCCGCAGAACCAGCTCGCGCGATACTCCAGCGCAAAGCGGGGAGGAACGACGCCGCGCCTGCGCGCGACTCGGAGGAGGGCGGACGCCGCCCGGAAACGCCGGCGGTCCCCGAAGACACGATCGCGTCGGGCGTCCCTGCTCGTGTCCGGGATCCGTCGGGCAAGGGTGTCGACCATGAGCTGGCGCCACCCGACGTACGTCCAGAAGGTCATCCGGGCGACGGCGAGGGGCGAACGCGAGCCCTCGAAGCGCTCCGCCTGCTCGAGGACGTTGCGCACGGACCGGCGGAGGCTGCCGCCCCCGAGACGGCTCGGGTCGCCGAACACGTTGGCATCGTGCTGGACGTAGTCCTGCACCAGCTCGTCAACGATGCGAGTGCCGCGGTGAGCGGTGGCGACGACTGCGAGCCAGTGGTCATGGGTCGCCACCCTCGTCGATGCTCGAGGGAAGGGGAGAGCGGTCGTCAACAGCTCCGGCGCGAAGACGCACAGCGAGCCCGTGAACTCGTTGGACAGGAGGGTCAGAAGCGGGCCGTGATCGCGACGTGCGGTGCGACCGGTCTCCTCCTCGGAGGGATACGAGACGATCCGCGCCTGGCCGGAGACGAGGGAGACGTCGTCGAGGTGGGGGAGCAGGCGCTCGATCTTGTCCGAGTCCCAGCGGTCGTCCTGGTCGCACAGGGCGACCCATGCGCTGCGCGGGGACACGGCGCGGAGGCCGCGCTCGAAGTTGAGGTAGAAACCCAGCCGGGAGCCGTCGCCGACGATCCGGAAGCGTTCGTCCCCCTCGGTGATCTCTTCGACGAGCGCGGCGACGGGCGCGGGGTCACCGTCGACCGAGATCACGCATTCCCAGGCCGTCACGGACTGCGTGCGCAGAGAGGTGAGCTGGCGGCGGAACAGCTCCGGATCGGGGGAATAGGCGGCCAGCACGATGGTGCCGAACGGGGAGGTCGACACGAGAGGGCCTTCCGGGTCTGCGGGGTCGATCAGCGAATGAGGCTAGTCTAAAGGCGCCATGCTGGAGTCTCTGCT
Source organism: Zhihengliuella sp. ISTPL4 (assembly GCF_002848265.1). Classification (GTDB taxonomy): domain Bacteria; phylum Actinomycetota; class Actinomycetes; order Actinomycetales; family Microbacteriaceae; genus Microbacterium. Next base: position 1,308,154 of record NZ_CP025422.1, on the reverse strand, counting down.
TTCCGTCCCTCGTCCGGTGCGCCTCGGATGAGCGCCTCGCGTGTCTGGGCTGTCTTCTCGACCTTCCGGCCCGGTGAGTCTGCGAGGGAGGCGGTCGCCTCGGTCGCCGCCCAGGTCGATGGGGTGATCGTCGTCGACGACGGTTCCGGCGCTGAGGCCGACGCCACGCTCTCCGCGCTCGCCTCGAACGGGATCACAGTGGTCCGCCGCCCGGCGAACGACGGCATCGCCGCGGCATTGAATGACGGCATCGTCAGGGCGCGGGAGGCCGGCGCGGAATTCGTGCTCACGTTCGACCAGGACTCGAGGATCGCGCAGGGTTTCGTTGCCGCGCTCCTGGCCGCACACGACGCCGCTGCGGCGGAAGGCGAGCGCGTCGGCGTCATCGTCCCGGAGTTCTTCGCCGGCGTGCGGCAGCAGCGAGGAGCGGAGGCGGTGTTCGGCGACGCGGCGAACGTGATCCAATCGGGGATGCTCATCCCCGCGCCCGTCATCGAGGCGGTCGGCGCGCTGCGCGAGGACTTCTTCATCGATCTCGTCGACACGGAGTTCGAGCTCCGGCTGCGTCGCCGCGGGTGGCGGGTCCTCGCGGCGGGAGGTGTGCGGATGGAGCACGCGCTCGGCACGAAATACCGGCGTGAACTGTTCGGGCGCACGCTGCGCCTCCCCGGCATCCCGCCGGAGATCACACTCAGCACCCCGTTCCGCTACTTCTACCGACTGCGGAACCGGATCGTGCTGAACAACGAGTACTTCCGCTCCGCGCCGCGTCAGATCGCCAGGGACACCCTCCTCGACGTCATCCACTTCGTCAACGCCCTGTGGGTCGCGCGACCGCGGCGCGCACTGCTGCGGGTGTATCGCGCTGCCGTCGTCGCTGCGCTCCGCGGCCGGATGGGACGGATGCCGCAGGCGCTCGCCCCTGTCGCCGGGGAGATCCGGTGGACCGCGCCGGTCGTCGAGGCGGAGTCGGTGTGAGCGGCGCCGTCCGCACCGCGGCCGGCCGCCTGAGCGGCTTCACCGTCTCGGTCGGGGTCGTCACGCTCATCGGCATCATCTCGATCCCGCTCCTCACGGCCTCTCTCGGGAAGACCACGTGGGGCACACTCGCTCTCATCCAGACCGTCTCGCAGTTCGGCGGGATCCTGGTCGCCTTCGGGTGGGGGGCGACCGGAGCCGCGACGGTGGCGGGCATCCCGCGGGCCGGCCGACAGGCCTTCTACCGCACGTCGCTGCGGGCGCGTGCCCTGCTCTACCTGCTCGTGATGCCGGTGATCGCCGTGATCCTCGCGCTCCTCACACGCGGGGATCTCCTCGTCTCGGTGCTCGGCGCGGCGGTGTACCTGCTGCCGAACCTCGGGGCGGCCTGGTACTTCACGGGCGAGGGGAGGCCGATGCGCCTCCTGCTCTGCGACACGCTGCCCACGGTTCTCGGTACGGTCGCCGGCATCGTCGGCGCCGTCGCCACCGGTCAGCTCTGGGTCTATCTCGTCGCCCAGGGCGTCGGCTTCATCGGTGCCGTTGTCATCGATGCAGTGACCGTCCTGCGGGGCTCCTCGGCCTCGGCGGAAACCCCGGTGCCGCTCCGCGTTGCGCTGGGCGGGCAGCGGCACGCCGTCTCCGCCACGCTCGTCAGCGGCCTCTACGTGACTCTGCCGATGGTCGCCGTCCAGGCGTTCCTGCCCGCCCTGCAGCCGATGTACGCGTTCGCCGACCGTCTGTTCAAGTACGCGTCGATCGCGCTGCTGCCCATCCAGCAGTTCTTCCAGAGCTGGGTGCCCGACCCGGAGGCGGACTACCGGCATCGCGCCCGGGTCGCGACCGCGGCCGCCGTGGTCATCGGGATCATCGGGGGCGCGTGCATCGCCGTCCTGAGCCCGTGGGCATCGACGATCCTCTCGGTCGGCCGGATCACGGTCCCCTGGGAGGTGTCGCTGCCCCTCGGCGTCGCCTTCGTGGGCATCGCCACGGCGGCCATCGTCGGGTACGCGTGCCTGGTGGTCGTCGGGCGAGTACGCGCGCTGGCGGTCTCGACGCTCATCGGAGCGCTCGTCGGGGCCCCTCTCATCCTGCTCTTCGCCGCGGTCGGGTCCGTTCCGGCCGTGGCGTGGGCCGTGGCGGTGTCGGAGCTGTGCGTGGCGGGGTACCAGGTGCTTGTGCTTCGCGCCGAGCTGCGGCGAGAAGCGAAGGAGGTCGCGCCGTGACGGAGATCCGGGTGAGCGTCTGTATGGCGACGTACAACGGGGAGCGGTTCCTCGCTCCGCAGGTCGAGTCGATCCTCGCCGAGTTGGAGCCGCAGGACGAGCTGGTCGTCGTCGACGACGCCTCGACGGACGGCACGACACGGGTGTTGGAGCGCTTCAACGATCCGCGGATCCACGTGCACGCTCACGCGGAGAACCGCGGCTACGTCCGCACCTTCGAGGAGGCCATGGGGCGGGCGACGGGGGACGTCGTGATGCTGTCCGATCAGGACGATGTCTGGATTCCCGGCCGGCGAGCGCTCTTCGTCTCCGCGCTCCAAGACTCCGCCGTGGCGGCGTCGAACCTCGTGCTGCTCGGCTCCGACGACCCGCTCCCCAACCCGCTGACCCGGCGCCCCTGGCGTCTGCGGGCCGCCTGGTCGCGGCAGGGTGTCCGCAATGCGCTGCGGATCCTCGCCGGGATGGCGCCGTACTACGGGTGTGCCATGGCGGTCCGGCGCGATGCGATCGAGCGGGTGCTCCCGTTCCCGGCGTACCTCGACGAGAGCCACGACCTCTGGCTCGCACTCTTCGGCAATGCCCACGGCACGATGAGGCATATCGAGACGGCGACGATCCGGCGTCGGATCCACGACACGAACGCCTCTCCCTCCCGCCCGCGGGGGATCACGCAGGTGCTTCGGGCCAGGGTGATGCTGCTGCGGGCCTGGATCTCCGCGCGTCGGCGCTGATCAGCGGAGGATGTGCGCCCAGAGCGCGCGACGCCCCTCGGCGTCCCCGTGGCGGAGGACCGTCGGAACCGTCGTCAGCGCGTGCAGCCGTGCGAACAGCCGCGCCCGCGCGGCGCGCGCGGTGGTCCTCCAGCCGCGCTCGTCCGCGCGCCGCGCCGTCTCGAGGAAGAACCGGCGGTCGTCCCGGAAGCGGGAGCCGTCGAGGATCGCCTTCTGCGAGGCGCTCGCGCTGTGCCGACGGTAGGCGAAGACCTGATCTTCGATCACCACGAGCGACCCTCCGGCGAAGGCGATGTCCAGAAGGATGGCCAGATCGAGAACGATGGGGAGATCGTCGCGGAAATCATGGGCACGGATGGCTTCCGTGCGGAACACGAGCGACGGCCAGTAGAGCCAGTTCCCTCGGGTGAGGCTCGTCGCGAGGCGCTCTCCGGTCAGCTCGACATCGCCGGAGCGGGTGTCCGGTCGGAGCAGGCGTTGCTTCACGCGGTCGACGAGCGGCAGCGCAGGCGCGCCGTTCTCGTCGATGACGCGGACCCCCGGCTGGAAGACGGCGGCATCGGGATGACGGGCGATTGCGGCTCGGACGGCGGCGACGTAGCCCGGAAGCAGCAGGTCGTCGCTGCCGAGCACGACCAGATGCTCGGCGTCCGCGAGACGCACGCTCTCGCGGAAGTTCTCGATGATGCCGACGTTCTCGTCGTGGCGCAGGTAACGGATGCGCGGGTCGTCGAGACGGGCGAAGGAGGCCGCGACCGCCGGGTCGGGGTAGGCGTCGTCGATCACCGTGAGACGCCAGTCGCTGTCGTTCTGCGCGCGTACGGACTCCACCGTCTGGCGCAGCAGCGCGGGATCGCCCCAGAAGGGCAGCATGATATCTATCGTCATCGTCCCTTCAGCATACGAAGAGAGGGCGCGGGCGGACGCCGCTGACCGGTGCCGACGGTGGTCACGGGTAGCATGGGAGGGCCAACGGCTGCCTCCAACGGGCTGCCGCGACGGGTCCCCGGCTGGGGCTCCAGACAGGAAAGAATCACGCATGGACCTCCTCATCGTCGGCTCCGGCTTCTTCGGCCTCACCATCGCCGAGCGCGCCGCGGAAGCGGGCCGTAAGGTGACCGTCATCGACCGCCGCTCGCACATCGGCGGCAACGCCTACAGCGAGGCCGAGCCGGAGACCGGGATCGAGGTGCACCGCTACGGCGCGCACCTGTTCCACACGTCGAACGCGACGGTGTGGGAGTACGTCAACCGCTTCACGTCGTTCACGAACTACGTGCACCGGGTCTACACGACGCACAAGGGCGTCGTGTTCCCCATGCCGGTGAACCTCGGAACGATCAACCAGTTCTTCCAGGCGGCATACACCCCCGACGAAGCTCGCGCTCTCGTCAAGGAACAGGCCGGCGAGTTCGACGCGAAGTCTGCGACGAACTTCGAGGAGAAGGGCATCGCTCTCGTCGGGCGCCCCCTGTTCGAGGCGTTCTTCCGCGACTACACCGCGAAGCAGTGGCAGACCGACCCGCAGAAGCTCTCCGGCGACATCATCAGCCGCCTCCCCGTGCGCTACACGTACGACAACCGGTACTTCAACGACACCTGGGAGGGCCTGCCCACAGACGGCTACACCGCGTGGCTGGAGCGCATGGCCGATCATCCGAACATCGAGGTGAAGCTCGGCGTGGACTACTTCGACGAGTCCCAGCCCCTGAGCAAGAAGGCGACCGTCGGTCAGGTCCCCGTCGTGTACACGGGCCCCGTCGACCGGTACTTCGATTATGCGGAGGGGGCGCTGAGCTGGCGCACGCTCGATTTCGAGCAGGAGGTGCTCGACGTCCGCGATTTCCAGGGCACGAGCGTCATGAACTACCCGGACATGGACGTGCCCTACACCCGGATCCATGAGTTCAAGCACTTCCACCCGGAGCGCAAGGACGTCTACGAGTCCGACAAGACCGTCATCATGCGGGAGTTCTCGCGCTTCGCTGAGCGCGATGACGAGCCGTACTACCCGGTGAACACCCCGACCGACCGTGAGGGCCTGCTGGCCTACCGCGAGCTCGCGAAGGGGGAGAAGGACGTGCACTTCGGAGGCCGCCTCGGCACCTACCAGTACCTCGACATGCACATGGCCATCGGGTCGGCGCTGTCGCTCTGGAACAACACTCTCTCCTAGACTCGGAACCGTGAGTCACGCTGCTGTCGGGGCGCCCGGGACGCCCCGGCGCTATCTGCATTCGCTGTGGCTGCTGTCCGCCCGCGACCTCAAGGTCCGGTATGCGACCAGCTTCCTCGGCTACCTGTGGTCGGTCCTCGATCCGCTGGTGATGAGCGCGATCTACTGGTTCGTCTTCACCCAGGTGTTCCGGCGCGACGTCGGCGAGGAGCCGTACATCATCTTCCTCATCAGCGCGCTGTTGCCGTGGGTATGGTTCAACAGCTCGGTGTCGGACTTCACCCGCGCGTTCAAGAAGGACGCGCGACTCGTCCGCTCGACGTCGATCCCCCGCTCGATCTGGGTCAACCGCATCGTGCTCAGCAAGGGCATGGAGTATCTGTTCTCGCTGCCGGTCCTGGTGCTGTTCATCGTCGTCAACCTGCTGTTCGAGAGCCATGCCGACCAGGTCGTGCAGATCGGCTGGGGCGTGCTGTGGCTGCCGGTCGCCGTGCTCATGCAGACGGTGCTGCTCGTCGGCCTCGGCCTGCTCGTCGCGCCGCTGTGCGTGCTGTATACGGACCTCGAGCGCACGACCGCCCTCATCCTGCGGGCGATGTTCTACGCGACGCCGATCATCTACAACGTCACCGACCTCCCGGGGATCTTCCAGACCCTCGGCGCTTTCAACCCGCTCGCCGGCATCTTCATGCTCTACCGCATGCCGTTCTTCCCCGACCAGTGGAATCCCTTCACGCTCACGGTGAGCGTCGTGATGTGCTTGCTCATCCTCGCGCTGGGCGTCTGGGCGTTCCGTCGCCTCGAGCGTCCCGTCCTGAAGGAGCTGTGATGGACGCCGCGATCGACGTGCAGGGCCTCGGGGTCCGCTTCCGACGCAACCGCCGGGGGCGGCGCAGCTTCAAGGACCTCTTCGCCGGGGCGTCCCGTCGTTCGCGCCCTGGCGAGTTCTGGGCGCTTCGCGACGTCTCGTTCACCGTGCAGCCGGGGGAGTCCATCGGTGTCGTCGGTCGCAACGGGCAGGGGAAGTCGACGCTGCTCCGCCTCGTGGCCGGCGTCCTGCTCCCTGACGAAGGCACCGTGAGCGTGAACGGCGGCGTCGCCCCGCTCATCGAGATCACCGGCGGGTTCGTCGGCGACCTGACGGTCCGCGAGAACGTCCGGCTCACCGCCGGACTGCACGGCATGTCGAAGGACGAGGTCGCCCGCCGGTACGACGACATCATCGCTTTCGCCGAGCTTGCCGGCTTCGAGGAGACACCCTACAAGCACCTCTCGAACGGCATGAAGGTGCGTCTGGCATTCTCCGTCGTCTCCCAGCTCGACGAGCCCATCCTGCTCGTCGACGAGGTCCTCGCCGTCGGGGACAAGGCCTTCAGAGAGAAGTGCTACAAGCGCATCGACGAGCTGCTCGCGGACGGCCGCACGCTGTTCTTCGTCAGCCACAACGAGCGCGACCTGCGCCGGTTCTGCACCAGGGGACTGTATCTGGATCGCGGCACCCTCGCTCTGGACGGCCCGATCAACGAGGTGCTCGACCGCTACAACGCGGACTACTCCATCTGACGCCGCGCGCCGATCCGGGGCGTCAGAGCCCGACGAGATCCCGCAGGTCCGCCGCGGCGGAGCGCGCGCCGTCGATAGCCCCGGAGACACCGGACCCGCTCTCGATCGCCGAGCGCAGCGTCGTGAGCCGCTGGGCGTAGGCCTCGACGCCGGAGAGCCAGGAGTCCTGTATGGAGGACGGGGGCAGGGCGTCGCCGAGCCGCTGGGCGTCCTCTTGCAGCGAGTCCACGACGGGGAGAGCATCCTGACCGCTCGCCCCGGCGATGATGTCGAGGCCGCGGTCGGCGGAGTTGAGCCACCCGGACACCTTGTCGCGGAACACGTCGACCGTGGGGTCGCCGACCGGAGGCGCTGTGGTGATCGGTGTCGGTTCCGGTGCCGGCGTCGCGGGCGCGGTCGACGTGGAAGTCGGCGAGGGATCGGGCGTCTCGGACGCGCCGGCGGTCGGAGATGGACTCGCACTCCCGACAGGCGCGGGTCCGCCGTCCCGGGGCAGCACGAAGAACAGCACGAGCGCGATGATCGCGACCGCGGCAACGCTCAGCCCGACGATCACCCACACCCGACCGGTGCGCTTCGGCGCGGGGGGAAGCGGTGCCCACCGCACCTCCGGCTGCTGTTCGTCCATCGTCACGCCTCCAGAGGGCTCATCGGCTCCCACGTGCGGTCGCGCCCGATGCGCCCGCCGTCCCGGAGACCACGGAACAGGTTGCTCGTGCCGCGCACCGTGCGCTCGACGAAGACGAGACGGATCAGCTCCTTGAAGAACGTGGCGGTCGTCCCGAGGCCGAAGAGCACGGGATTGTAGACGCCGTGCACGCGGTAGTACTGCTTGATGAAAGCGCGGTTGCGCATGATGTAGTAGCGATACGCGTTGCTCGACGCGTTCATGTGCCGGATGCCCATGTCCCACTGCTTGATCTCGCGGGTACGGCGGAGGACGAACTCGTCCACGATGACGGCGGTGGTGAGCCGTGAGGCCAGCCAGCCGTACATCTGGTCGTCCCAGTAGATGAAGAACCGGGGGTCGGGGAGACCGATCTGCTTCACGATCGAGCGATGGATGAACATGCCCTCGAAGCAGCCGCTGTTCATCTCCTTGTAGCCGGAGGAGTCGAAGCCGGCCGGTGCGAAGGGAATCGGGATCCCCATCCGCTCCGCGATACGGTACTGCCAGTAGAACTCGCTGCCGTCGTAGTCATAGCGTCGGCCCTGGATGCTCTTGAACCGGGGGGCCCAGGCCCCCATGCGGGCGAGGCCGTCCGGCAGGACCTCCACGTCGTCGTCCATCATCCAGATCCACTCCGCGCCGAGATCGTAGGCGGTGCGCATGCCCTCGCTGAAGCCACCGGATCCGCCCGTGTTCACGTCGAGCCGGCGATAGACGATCTCCGTGCCGATGTCGTCCCGGAAAGACTCGACGACGTCCGTGGTGTCGTCCGAGGAAGCGTTGTCGATCACGACGACGCGACCCGGTTTCGGGTCCATCGCCGTGATGCTCGTCAGCAATCCCGACAGCAGGTGCGACCGGTTGAAGGTCACGATGACGATCGCCGTGCTCGCCGGGTCGAACACGGGGGTCTCGACGGTCATGCCTTCTCCTCGAAGATCTGCTGCCAGGAGGACGGCGAGACGAGCTCGGGCAGCGCCTCCCGATACTGCCGCTGGAGCTCGGGCCACCGTCGGCGCAACTCGGCGTGCAGGCGGACCGTCTCGAGCAGCATCCGGCGGTACTTGGCGCGATCGCGCGTGTAGATGTTCTTCCCGGAGCCGTCCGCGGCGCTGACGAGCGCGCTGTCGAAGTGCGGCACCCGCCACCAGTGCGCGTCGTCCTTGCCGAACTCGACCTCGGGCTGGGCGACGTTCGCGGGGTCCGGTCGATGCATCCAGTGCGACAGCAGCGTCCGCAGGGTGAACACACGGAGCCGCAACCCGGTGGGGCTGTCGTACTCGTGCCGCCGCAGCCGCTTGTAGACCTGGCGCCCGTGCCGGGAATGCAGGACCCGGGCGGGATCGCGGTGGATCACCGTCTCCGGATACTCGGCGGCCATGGCTCGTGCGGCCGGCATCGCGGTGGCCAGGTTCCGGCGCATGTGGTCGGGGCCGGAGAGCACGTCGCGCAGCGCCTTCGCTCGCAGCGCCACGGGATAGTACTGCATCATCATGAGGTGCTTGAGGTCCACCCGGCGGCTGTGCACGAGGAGGCGGCCGCCGCGCGGCGCGTTCGAGTGCAGGAGGCCGGCGACGATGCGGTTGCGGGCGTGGAAGTAGGCCTGCCAGTCGATCGAGTCGTCCTTGTTGACCCAGGAGACGTGCCAGAGGGCGACGCCGGGCATCGATACGGTCGGGAAGCCCGCTTCCCCCGCGCGAAGGCAGAACTCCGCATCGTCCCACTTGATGAAAGCGGGGAGCGACAGCCCGACCTGACGGACAGCGTCGAGCGGGATGAGGCACATCCACCAGCCGTTGTAGTCGGCGTCCATCCGCATGTGCAGCAGGGTCGACTGGCGAAGGTTCGACGCGCCGAAGTCGTGCGGCATCTTCTCCTGGTAGAGATTGCGCCACATGAACGGCCCCTCGTCGACGACCTCGGCCCAGCCGTGCAACTTGGGCCGGTCGAGGAGGTCGAACATGTGCCCCCCGACGAGGACCGGCGTGGTCGCATACTGGCCGAACACGATGGAGCGACGCAGCGACTCCGGCTCGATGCGCACGTCGTCGTCGAGGAGCTGGACGAAGTCGCTCTCCGGACGCTGAAGGGATTCGTGCATCGCCCGGGCGAAGCCGCCCGACCCGCCGAGGTTGCCCTGGCGGATCACCTGGAGTGTCTCCCCGAGTCGCTCGGCGACCTCGGCATAGCCGTCCTGGTCCGCGACGAGCTGGGTGCCCTGGTCGACGAGGAAGATGCGGTCGACGAACTCCAGGGCATCGGGGGAGGAGGCGAGGGCGCGCAGCGTCTCCACACAGTAGTCGGGCTTGTTGTAGGTGGTGATCCCGAGCGACGCCTTGCCCGTGCGAGCGGGTTCCTGCTCGGTGGTCCACTCCGCGCCCTCGAGCACGGCAGGCTTCTCGTCGGCGACGATGTCGAACCAGATCCAGCCCCCGTCGCTGTACTGCGTGAGGTCGAGGTCGAAGGCCGTCGCCGCCTCGCCGGTGACCTCGCGGGTCGCTACGCGCTGGCGCACACCCGAGCCGTTGGAGCGGTACACGAGGATGGTCGCCGGACCCGTGGTCCGGACCGTGAGCCGCACCTCGCGGACACTCGTCCAGTGCTGCCAGTAGGAGGCGGGGAAGGCGTTGAAGTAGGTACCGAGGGAGACGCGGCGCCCGGCCACGATCCGCGCCCGGTGGCGGCCGAGGATGTTGCCGAGGTGCGCCCGGCTGGAGACCCGGACCGGCTCCTCCTCGATCACGGACCACGTCTCCGGGTCGGCGTACAGCGGGAGCAGGTCGGGGTCGCGATCGAGCGGGAAGACGACATTCTGAAGGACGTGGGCCACAGGGAGGTTCTCCGTTGTTGGTGCCGCGGCCGCTGCCGATGGGCAGCGCGGGGACTCGACGAGCCGTGAGTAGCCTACCGTTGGTCGCCTGCGGATCTGCGGAGAGCCGCTGGCGGCGCGCTCGACCCGCCTGGCTAGACTGGCCGCGATGAAGGTACTGATCACCGGCGGGGCCGGCTACATCGGATCGACGGTGGCGACGGCATGCATCGAGGCCGAGATCGACGTCGTGCTCCTCGACGATCTCTCCACGGGCCTCGCCGCTTTCGGCGAGGGGCGTGACCTCTACGTCGGCGACATCGCCGACGCGGCGGTCCTCGACCGCCTGCTCGCGGACCACCCCGATATCGACGCCGTCGTGCACTGCGCCGCGCGTGTGGTCGTGCCGGATTCGGTCGCCGATCCGCTCGGGTACTACGACAGCAACGTCGGCAAGACGATCACGCTGTTCCGCCGCCTCCGCGACGCCGGCATCGCCCGTATCGTTTTCAGCTCCTCCGCCTCGATCTACGCGGGGGAGGCGGGTGACGGGGTCGACGAGGAAGGCCGCATCGCCCCGGCCAGCCCCTATGCCACCACCAAGGCCATGGTCGAGCAGATCCTCGCGGACGCGGCCGCCGCCGGCGACTTCCGGGCGATCGCCCTCCGCTACTTCAACCCGATCGGTGCAGACCCGAAGCTGCGCACGGGGCTGCAGAACCCCACACCGTCGCACGCGCTCGGCAAGATCATGCAGGCCCGCGCAGCCGGTGCCCCCTTTACGATCACGGGGACGGACTGGCCGACGAGGGATGGGTCCGGCCTGCGGGACTATGTGCACGTCTGGGATCTGGCGCTGGCTCATGTTGCCGCGATCACGCGCTTCGATGACGTCACGACGGCGGACCAGCCGTACCAGGTGATCAACCTCGGCACCGGAGACGGCGTCACGGTGCGCGAGCTCGTGCAGGCCTTCGAGCGGGTGACAGGTGCGCCGCTGACGGTCGTCGAGACGGATCGTCGCCCGGGAGACCAGGCCGGGGCCTACGCGATCGTGGGCCGGGCACGTGAGGTGCTGGGGTGGCGCGCGGAGCGTTCCGTCGACGACGGCGTGCGCGACGCGCTCGCCTGGGCGGAGAAGCTCCCCACCGTCCGCTGACCGCGCGTCGGCGTCACTCCTGCGGGCGCAGGGTGGGAATGGCACCCGTGTGCGCCGCGTCGATGTTCTCGCGCCACGACCGGGACTGACCGGCGCGCAGGGCGCAGAGCGCGAGCATGAACCAGCCGGCGCCGACCAGGGTGAAGCTCTCGAACATCGAGTCCACCGCGAGGGTGACGAGCGTGATCGGGGTCCAGGCGTAGACCACCGACCGACGGACGCTCGCGACCAGCCACGAGCGGATCAGCGCGATGCCGCCGAGCAGCAGGAACAGCACCAGTCCGGCGGCGCCCAGCTGCAGCAGCACGTCGAAGAAGGCGTTCAACGCGCTCTGGTGCCGGTCGTCGAGCTGGAAGTTGATGAACGTGAAAGGGTACTCGCCTCGAGCCCAGTCGCCGAACCAGCCCCACCCGGTGATCGGCTTCACCGCGACGAAGTCGAGGATCATGTTCCACAGCTCGGCCCGCATGGAGAAGTCGGAGCCGGCGTCGAGCAGCGCGATGATCTGATGACGCAGCGCGAACGCGATGGTGAGGGCGAGGGCGACGAGGATGCCCAGCGCCCACTGGACCAGGTTGCGGCGTGCCGGAGCGGTGTGGCGGACGATGGTGAGCGCGACCGTCACGATGCCGACGGCCACCGCCAGCACGAGCACCGTCGGTGAGGCGGACAGGAACGCCAAGCCGCCGGCGAGGGCGACCGAGACGACGGCGAGCGGCGGATCGACGGATTGGGTGCGCCACTCGATGACGAACGTGATGAGGGCGAGGACCGCGATGAAGCCGAGCATGTTGCGGCTGCCGAAGAGGCCCTGCACAGGGCCGCCCGCGGCGAGGTTCCCCTGGATGTCGAGGAAGGCGAAGGGGAGGTCGAGGAGGACGCCGGAGAGGATTTCCACGCCGAGGGAGACGCCGAGGAGCACGCGGAGCGTGTCGCCCAGTGCGCGGACGGTCTGCAGGGTGTCGCGGATATGCCCGATGGTGATGGCGAGGAACGCGTAACCGAAGAGCGAGAGCCACCCGAAGACCGTGTCGGAGCGGTCGGTCGTCCACAGCAGGCTCACGAGCGCCCAGACCAGGAAAGCCAGCAGTGAGGACGGCGCGATGCGGAGCGGCGACAGCTCCTCCCGGCGCACCCAGAGGATCGCGGCGCCGAGGAGACACAGAGCCGTGATGACGGTGGCGAGCGTGACCTCGGACGTCATCCTCCCGATGGCGAAGGACCCGAACACGGCGATCAGCGCCGCGAGCGTGAACGCCCTGGCCATCTCCGCCGAGCCGAGCAGGCGGACGAGCGGTCGCCCCGTCGTCACGGCACCCGCCGCGGAGCCGTACCGCGCTCGAACACGAGGTCGCGCTCGCCGACGCCGACGAGGGGTACCGACTTGAGCTTGAACGACAGGAGTACGAGGAGCAGCCAGCCCCAGAGCATGATGGGGGTGGACTCCGTGAGCCCCTGCACCAGCAGCACCACGGTGAACAGACTGGGCAGCAGGGTGAGCGGCGAGTACGGGCGCCGGGCGTCGAGATCCCACCGCGGGCGGTCCACCGCGAAGAACCAGGAGCGCCAGAGCAGGCTGCCGTACGCCACGGCCATCAGCACCAGACCGATGACGCCGAGCTGCAGCAGCACGTCCAGCCACATGTTGTGGGCGTGGAAGACGGTGATCCCGTGGTCGACGATCCAGCCGTCGAAGGCCGGGTCGTCGGGCACCCAGGGGCTGGAGAACCCGTTGCCGATGATCGGGTGCTCACCGACGCGTCCGAGGACCTTCGCCCAGATCTTGTCGGAACGGCCGGTGAGGTCGGCGCTGCGGCCGAGGAGTCCGAGGAGTGGCTCGCGCAGCAGCCAGACGGCGAGGGCGCCGACGGCGGTCGCCCCGATCGCGACGACGTAGATCCGGGTGCGCGCGGTGGGCGTGGTCGCACGGCGCATGAGCAGCGCGACCACGAGGACCACGGCGGCAGCGGCGGCACACGCGAGCGCGGTCGCGGAAGCGGTGCGGACGAGGAAGTACGCCGCGAGGAGCATCCACAGTGCGAGCGTCGTCCGCCAGCGGACCCTCGCCGCGAAGAGCACGCCGAACGTGATCAGTGCGAACAGGGAGACGATGCCGAGCAGATTCGCGTTGCCGAGGATGCCCTGGATGCGCCCCCCGTCGAAGAGGTTGTCGCGGACCCAGTACCACTGGGGGTCGATCCTGCCGTCGGGGAGGTCGACGAAGTTCGGTAGCAGCGGGCCGTGCAGAACCAACGACACCCACAGCTCGAGCGCGAGGGAGAGCCCGAGGATCCATTTGAAGGCGGACGACAGGGCACGCACGATCTCCTGCCACGTGAGGACGTGCGCGATGAACAGTCCGTTCACGGTGACGGCGGCGAGGAGCACGCCCGTGGCGACGGTGGGCACGCGCCAGTGCGACCAGGCGACGGAGAGGAGGGCGAGAGCCGTGTAGCCGACGGCCGCCCAGGGCAGCCGTCGCCAGCGGAACGCCTGCGGGCGCTTCCGGGCGAGCATCGGCACGCCGATCGCGAGGGTGGCCGCGCTGAAGAGCGCGAGCACGACGGCGGCCCCGATCTCGCCGAGCAGGTTGTACACCGCCGAGTGGGCGAACGCCACGAAGAGGACGGCGATGACGTACCCGCGCAGCAGGAGGTGCCCCGTCGATTCGCGCTCCGGCGCGGTGGGCGGGGCGGCCACGGGGTGCTTGGTGTACTGGGCCATCGCGACTCAGGCTACCTCGACGGGCGCCGATCCCACCTGTGCGTCGCGTCGGGCTCTACGCTGGGGGCATGCTGCGCAGCCTCACCAACGTGCCCCGTGACTACGCCTGGGGATCGCCCTCGCTCCTCGCCGAGCTGGAAGGGCGCACGCCGACGGGCGCTCCGGAGGCCGAGGTGTGGTTCGGCGACCACCCGGGCGACCCGGCGGACGTGGCGGGCGGTGGAACGCTGGACGAGGTGACGGGGGGCACGCTGCCGTATCTGCTGAAGCTGCTCGCGGCGGCCCGACCGCTGTCGATCCAGGTGCACCCGACGAGGGAGCAGGCACGCGAGGGCTGGGCGCGCGAGAGTGCGCTACCGCTCGACGATCCGCGGCGGAACTACCGCGACGACAACCACAAGCCGGAGCTCATCGTCGCCCTCAGCGACCGCTTCGAGTCGCTCAGCGGTCTGCGTCCGGTCGCCGACACCGTGCGCCTGCTCGACGCGCTCGAGGTCGGGCCGGGGGTGCGGACTCTGCGGGAGCGGCTCGCGGGCGAAGAGGACCCGCTCGGGGACGCGATCGGCTGGCTGCTCGGCGGCGGAGCGCAGAGCGAGGTGGAGGAGATCATCGCCGCCGTCGTCGACGCGGCTGCCGGCGCAGCGGGGGAGGAGTACCCGGCCCTGCGCGCGGTGTCCGCGATCGCCGAGACCTCGCCGGGCGACCCGGGGGTCGTCGTCGCCCTGCTCATGAACCATCTCGTGCTGCACCGCGGCGAGGGCGTCTTCCTGCGCGCAGGGCTGCTGCACGCGTACCTCTCCGGCCTGGGGGTGGAGATCATGGCCGCGAGCGACAACGTGCTCCGCGGCGGTCTGACGCCCAAGCGCATCGATGTCCCCGAGCTCCTCGCGGTGCTGGACACCACGCCGGGAGAGGTGCCGGTGCTGCGCCCCTCGGGCGATGAGGCCGTGACGGCGTACCCGGTGCCCGTGCCGGACTTCGCGCTGCGCCGAGTCCGCCTCGACGACGCGTCGATCACACTGGACGTGGACGGCCCGACCATGGTGCTGGCCACCGCCGGCTCCGTCCGCGTGACGGCGGAGTCCGGCGCCGAGACCGCCGTGCCGATCGGGACAGCCGCGTTCGCCGACGTGGCGGAGCGCACGCTGACGCTGTCGGGACCGGGCGAGGCCTTCGTCGCCGGGCCCGGCCGCTGAGCTCCAGGACGACGACCGCGACACGCCGAGAGGTCGTCATGAACCTTCAAGAATCGCTTGAGGGTTTACGATCCGCGACTTGACCCGAGCGAATGACACGGGTGTAATTAGGTGAGCACGGCCCGCCAGGGGGGCGGTTTCTGAAGGGTTGGAGGTCGACATGACGGGTTACCGTTCCGATGTGCCGGAGAACTGGTTCGTCGATCCGGTCAACCTCGGTGTCCCCGGGGTCCGTCGGTCCGACCAGGACGACGACAACGCCCTCGCCTGGCAGAGCGATGCGCTCTGCTCGCAGACCGATCCCGAGGCTTTCTTCCCGGAGAAGGGCGGCTCCACGCGGGATGCCAAGCGCATCTGCACCGCGTGCGACGTGCGCGGCGAGTGCCTCGAGTACGCGCTGGCCAACGACGAGCGCTTCGGCATCTGGGGCGGGCTGTCCGAGCGCGAGCGTCGCAAGCTCAAGCGTCGCGCCAGCTGAGCCGTCTTCGCCTGCGGCTTCGTGGGCGCGCCGGGAGCGGTGCGCTTCCCAGCCTGGAGCCCCGCATAGGCTGACCACGTCATGCCAGCCCGAGTTCATGCCCTCATCGTCGCGCGCCCCGGCCCCTCCGCCCGCGCCCAGCTTCTCCGCACGCTCGACGCCGTCCGCTCCCAGACGCTCCCGCCCGCGGCGGTCACGCTGATCATCTGCGGAGACGCCACGACCGCGCGGGAGAGCGAGGCCGTCGGTGCCACCGTCGAGGGCATCATCGAGGCCCGGTCCTCGACATCCTTCGTGGAAGCCCTCGACCTGGCGCGACCGCGTCTCCTCGACGGGGCCGCGATCTGGATCCTCGCGCAGGACACTGCGCCGCATCCGCGAGCGCTGGAGCGCCTCACCGGCATGCTGGAGCGGTCGCCGTCCGCGGCGATTGTCGCCCCCAAGCTCGTCGCCACCGACAACGACCGTGAGATCGTCTCCCTGGGCGTGAGCATGACCACCTTCGGCCGCGCGGTCGAGCTGGCGGCGGGCGAGCTGGATCAGGGGCAGCACGACCGGATGGACGATGCCCTGGGCGCCGACATCCGGGGTCTGCTCATCCGCGGCGAGGTCCGCGACGCCCTGCGGCCGGACCCGGCGCTGGCCGGCGCCGACGAGGGACTCGACCTCGGCGTGCGCGCCCGGCTCGGCGGCGGCCGCGTCGTCCTCGCTCCGGCGGCGCGGGTCTCCGCCGCCCCGGACGGTCCGGCGGCTCTGCCCGCGGGACGATCCCGCCGGGCCTTCGTCACGCGTCTCGCGCAGCTGCACCGGCGGCTTGCGTACGCGCCGACAGCGGCGGTGCCGCTGCACTGGCTGACCTTCCTCCCGCTCGCGCTCTGGCGCTCTCTCGCCCATCTCGTCGGCAAGCGCCCCGAGGCGGTGTTCCCGGAGTGGGGCGCCGCACTGCTCGCGATGGTTCGATTCGGGGCCGTTGCGCGCTCGCGCGGTCGCATCCGCGCCTTCCGGTCCTCCACCTGGGCCAGTATCGCCCCCCTGCGCGTGACGCCGGCGCAGTTGCGGCGCCGCCTCGATGACGGCCACGGCAGCGAGCACGGCGCGGTGAGCGAACTCCGCTTCTTCTCCGGTGGTGGCGCGTGGGCCGTGCTGGCCGCTCTCGTGGTGAGCATCGCCTCCTTCACGAGCCTGCTGGCGTGGCCGGCGCTCGGTGGTGGCGCTCTCCTCCCGCTCCGGGAGACCGTCGGCGCGCTCTGGCGGGACGCCGCCTGGGGTCTGCGCGGGCTCGGGCTCGAGGTCGTCGGCCCCGCCGATCCGTTCGCCGCCATCATCGCCCTGGTCGGGTCCCTGTGGCCCGGCGCGCCCTCCTTCGCGATGGTGCTGCTGTGGATCTTCGCGCTGCCGCTCGCCCTCCTCGGCGGGTGGTTCGCCGCCACACGCGTCACCGATCGAGCCGGGCTGCGCATCTTCGCCGGTATCGCGTGGGCACTGGCACCGACCTTCCTCACCGCTCTCGTCGACGGTCGGCCGGCCGCGGTGCTCGTGCACCTGCTGCTGCCGTGGCTGTTCCACTCCGCCGTCGTCGCGCACCGCTCCTGGGGCGCGGCCGGCAGCGCCTCGCTGCTGCTCGCCGCGGTCGTCGCCTGTGCGCCGGTCCTGGCACCCGCGCTCGCGGTCCTGTGGGTCGTAGCCCTGGGGATCGTGCTCGGCACCGCCCAGTTCCGCGGCGCCGGCCGCCTGCTCTGGCTGCCTCTGCCGACCGCTGCCGTCTTCGCGCCGCTCATCTTCTGGCAGTTCGCGCACGGCACTCCCCTCGGCCTCTTCGGCGACCCCGGACTGACATGGTTCGGGCCGCAGGCGGCGGCCGACGCCGCCGGGCGTCTTGCCCTCGCCACGGGTTTCCCGACGCAGGACCTCGCCGGCTGGGCTTCGGTCCTTCCCGGCACCTGGGCGGCGCTGCTGTGCGCCCCGCTCGCGCTGCTGGCGCTCGGCTCCGCTGTGTCGCCGCGGTGGCGTGCCGGCATCACCCTGCTGATCGTCGCCCTGGCCGGACTCGCCACCGCCTTCCTCGCGGTGGGCGTCAGCGTGGCCTTCGCGCAGGGGACCGCGGTGCCGATCTGGCCCGGCACCGGCCTGAGCCTGGCGTGGATCGGTGTGGTCGGCGCCGCGACGGTCACCCTGGACACGGCGTTCCCGCTGCCACGGCTCCGCGTCGCGGCGACGGGAGTCGCGGCTCTCGCGCTCGTCGTGTGCGCCGTGCCGGCGCTCACCGCGCTGCACGCCGACCGGGGCCTCCTGACGAACGGCCCGGAATCGACTCTGCCGGCGTACGTCCGCGCGCAGGCCGCCGGCGACCAGCCGATCGCCACTCTCATCCTCACGCCGCAGAACGACGGCGGACTCGCGGTCGAGGTCGTCCACGGGGCCAGCGAGACGCTCGGGTCGCAGACCACGATGCTCTCGACCGCCGTCCGCCCTCAGGGAACCGACGTCTCCACGCTCGCGGTGGACCTCATCTCCGCCCGGGATTTCGATGCCCCGGCGCAGCTGCTCGAGCAGGGGATCAGCTACGTCCTCCTCGCCGAAGTGTCGGACGAGAGCGATCGTGCACGGACCCTCCGCACGGCGTCGATCGCCGCGATCGATCAGCGGGCGGGGCTCGTGCAGGCGGGGTCCACGGACCGCGGAGTCCTCTGGCGGCTCGAGGGCGAGCCCGTCGCACCCGCGGAGCTCAGCGCGGGTGAGGAGGGGACGGCTCGCCTGGTGGTGACCGTCCAGCTCCTCGTCGTCCTCGCTGCTCTGCTGCTGTCCATTCCGACGCGCGCGTCGCGCCGCGCCGCACGGGCTCGGTCCCGCATCGTGGGCAAGGCGCCGGAGGAGCCGCTGGTGCTCCCGCGTCACGCGGAGGACCGCGAGCCGGAACCCATCGACGAGCCGCCCGTGGGCGCCGTGGAGGATCCGCAGGACGAACCGGCCCTCAGCGACGAAGCGCTTGCGCCGATCGCGGACGCCGAGCCTCAGGAGCAGGGCGAGGACGCGCGTGCAGGCTCCGATGACCAGGACGACAGGGCGGACGCCCCGGCAGTGGACGACAGCCCGTCCGCCGCGCCCGCGGATGCTCCGCGTACCCCGGAGGAGGACCGATGACCGGCGATCGCGCATTCCGGGTCGCGGCGACCAGTGCCCGGCTCGTCACCGGGGTCGTGGTGGCCGCGGCCTGTGTCGTCGGCGTCGCTTCAGCCGTGCACGCGCCCTGGCCGACCGTGACCCATGAGCCTGCGCAGGAGCAGGTGACACCCCTTCCCGGTGACAGCGTCCTGGTCTGCTCCGGCGACTTCCGCGCGCTCGGCCGGAATTCGGCCGAGCCGTCCGAGATGCGAGCGGCGGGGACGCCACGAGTGACCACGGGGGGCACCTCCGGAGCGCCTTCGCAGACCGGTCTCGCCGTGCCGGACCTCGTCGGCGGGGATGACGTCCCCGTGCTCACCGGCACGGTCGACGGCCGTACGGCGCCGCTGATCGCGGGAGCCGAGTCCATCGCCCTGGCCGCCGACGATCTCGCGGGGCTCGCGGCGTCGCCGTGCGGAGTGCCGCGGCTGGAGTCGTGGCTGGTCGGCGGCAGCGTCGGCACCGGCGCGGAGGACGTCGTCCTGCTCGCGAACACGGCAGACGTCCCCTCGACGGTGACCTTGGCCGTGTACGGGACTGCCCGTGGCGGCCGGACGGTGATCGTGCCGCCTCGTACGCAGACGGCGCTCCCGCTGACGGCCATCGCAGCGGGAAACGACCTCCCTGTCGTCAAGGTCAGCGCTGTCGGTGCCCCCGTGCGCGCGGTGCTGCAGTCTGCTCTCATGCGCGTGCTCGATCCTGCGGGCGTGGACCAGCAGGAGGCGGTCTCCGGACCGCAGCAGCATGTCGTCCTCCCCGGTGTGCAAGCCTTCGCCGCGGCGGGCGACCAAGGGGACATGACGGTGCTCCGCCTCCTCGCCCCCGGTGCGGACGCGACCGCGCGTGTCCGTGTGATCGCGCAGACCGGCAGCGCGGGACTCGAAGAGTTCGCGGTGCCGCTCTCGGCCGACGAGCCCGCCCAGGTCTCGCTCAGCGGCCTCGAGCCGGGTACCTACACGGTCGAGATCGATGCGGACGTCCCCGTCGTGGCGGGCGTCCGGCAACAGGACGGGTTCGGCGCGGACTCCGATTTCGCCTGGGTCACGCCCGCGGCGCAGATCGACACCGAGGTCGCCGTCGCCGTACCGGACGGGCCGCGGCCGCAGCTCCAGGTGGCCAACACGTCCGACGAGGAGGCCACCGTCACTCTCACCTCGATCGAGGGCGACGCGCCCGAGGAGATCGTCGTCCCTGCCGGCGAGGCTCGCAGCGTCGACGTGCGAGCGGGCAGGACGTACCTGCTCCGTCCGGACGGAGCGGTGCACGCCGCCGTGACGCTGACCGCAGCCGGCGCGCTGGCCGTGCTCCCCGTGCCGCCCTCCGCCGGGGTGGAGCGGTCGATCACCGTCTACCCCTGAGCTCCGCGGGGGGC
Source organism: Zhihengliuella sp. ISTPL4 (assembly GCF_002848265.1). GTDB lineage: Bacteria > Actinomycetota > Actinomycetes > Actinomycetales > Microbacteriaceae > Microbacterium. The sequence continues at coordinate 1,287,910 of NZ_CP025422.1, read as the reverse complement.
TCCTGTCAGTGGTCGCGGCCCAGGTCCCACGGTTCGCGGCCGACGTATTCGGCCGCCGCGCGGAAGACGGCGCTCTCGATCGCCATCCGGCGATGGGCGGCATCGTCGTGTCCCGGGGGGAGCAGGCGCTCGATCGGGATGCGGAAGAGCACGATCCTCCGGCGTTCGCGGTCCAGGTACCACCGCGGCACCTCGCCGTCGGCGGCCGAGATCGGGATCGCGCCGATCTCGAACCGGACGTCCTGCAGTTCCGGCCACGTGCCGCGGAGGAACTCGACCGCGGTGCCGACGGTGAGGTCGAACCGGTCGATGCGTCCGTCCAGGGGCGCGAGCGGGGGCTTGACGACCTCGCTGCGGCCGAGGCGTCCGTGTCGGCCGTGTCGAGCACCGCGGCGGGCGGCGGAGACGGAAGCGGCACGGCGACGGGGCATGCCGAAAGTCTAGGCGCTGTGCGCCCTCCCGGCGCGGCATCGGCGCTCTGCGTCCCCGGAGTCGTACGCTGACGGAGATGGACGGACGACTGTGCTCGAAGGTCGGCTGCGCGCGCGAGGCCGTGGCCACCCTCACCTATGACTACGGCGACCAGATGGCCGCCCTCGGACCGCTCGGCGCGGCGAACGACCCGCAGGCGCACGACCTCTGTGCGCCGCACGCCGACCGGCTCTCGGTCCCGTCCGGCTGGCTGGTGGTGCGCCACGAGGCGCTTCGCGCCTGACCGGATCGGCGGGCGTCCTCAGGCGCCGAGTCGACGCCCTGTCAGCCGCTCCGCTCGGCGGTCCGCGTTCTCGAGCGCTCTCCGCTCCCGTGTGCGTCGCACGACCGTGATGCCGACGAGCGCGAGTTCCGGCGGCGCCGCCGGTACGGGGGCGACGTAGGGCGTCGCCTCGGCGAGCAGGTCGCGGGCCACGCGCTCCCTGGCTGCGGGAAGCATGCGCGGAGCGCTCGCGAGGAACTGCGAGATGCGGCGCGCGAGCCGGTCAGGGAGACGGGCCACATCCGCAACCTGCGCCCAGCCGGTGAGTCCGGGCGGGAGGGACGGCGCGAGAGTCGTGAGCTGCGGCGTGCGAACCCGCTGACTGTAGGTGCCGGCGACGAGATCGCCCAGACGCTGGGACCGAGCCGTGAACGCGCCGACGAGGACCGCGAGGCCCCCGAAGGTCAGGTAGATCTCGAGGACGCCGAGCAGAGCGCGGATGAAGGCGTGCCGGAACCCGGCCGCCCCGCCGTCCATCCGCACGATCCTCCCGCCGACCGCAAGCTTCCCGAGGCTGCGCCCCTTGAGCGCGACCTCCATCGTGATCGGCAGCACGACGAAGCTGATGACGAGCGAGGCCACGAGCGCGATGCGGTCGGTGGCCTCGTCCAGCACACCGATGTCGAGCAACCAGACGCGGAGCAGGATCGAGCCCACGAAGACGGCGTAGCCGAGCAGCATGTCGATGATGGCACCGGCCGCCCGGAGGAGGAACCCCACGGGTTGGACGTCGATCGCGACCGCCTCGCCGGAGAGGACCTCGTCGGACACGTCGATCTGCGCGGACATGAGTACAGTAAATCAGGTGGATGCCGATGCCCTCACCGATGCGCGCCGGTCCGAGTGGGAGCGGCTGGACGCCCTCAGCCGGGCCCGTCTGGACGGCGCCGGCGTCGACGAGCTCATCGTGCGCTACCGTGCCGCCTCGGCCGACCTCGCGGAGCTGAAGACGTCGGTCGGGGAGTCGCCGCAGGGTGCCTACCTCTCCACGATCCTCGTGCGCGCTCGGCTCCGCCTCACCGGGGCTTCGGACAGCATCCTCACCCAGACGTCGCGGTTCTTCCGACTCCAGCTTCCTGCGGCTCTGTACCGGCTGCGCTGGACGACCCTCGTCATCGCGCTCGCCTTCGTGGCGGTCGCCGTCGGCACCGCGGCGTGGATCGCCGGCGATCCCGCGCTCGTCGCCACACTCGGTCCGCCCGATGCACTGGACCAGTACGCTGACGAGAGCTTCACCGGCTACTACACCGAGAACCCGGCTGCGGTCTTCATGGGCATGGTGTGGACCAACAACGCCTGGATCGCGATGCAGTGCGTGCTCTTCGGGGTGACCGGCATCTGGCCCATCTACATGCTCGTGCAGAACGCCATGGGTCTCGGTACCTCCGGCGCGATCATGACGATCCACGACAAGGCGGACCTGATGGTCCTCTACATCCTGCCGCACGGCATGCTGGAGATGACGTGCATCTTCGTGGCCGCGGCGGCCGGCCTGCACATGTTCTGGGCCTGGGTCGCTCCGGGTCGACGCGGCCGCGGCGAGGCACTCGCCGCGGAGGGCAGGGCACTGGCCACCGTGGCCCTGGGACTCGTTTTCGCGCTGTTGCTGTCCGGTCTCGTCGAGGGATTCGTGACCGGGTGGGCGCTGCCCTGGCCGGTCAAGATCGGCATCGGCGGCGCAGCGCTGGCGGTCTTCCTCGTCTACATGCTCGGCGTGGGGCGCCGGGCGTACCGGCGTGGCGAGACCGGTGATCTCGTCGAGTACGAGTCCGGCACGCCGCGGCTGGTCGCCGGGTGACCGATCCGCGGGACGACGCTCAGAGCCGCCCCGCGGCCTTGAGCTCGAGGTAGCGGTCGGCGATCCGCGGCGGCAGGTCGTCGGGGTCGGCGGCGATGGCTTCGCCGCCTGCTCGGCGGATCGCATCGGCGACGTTCTCGGCGTCGCGGAGCGTGCGCTCCGCGGCGGCGGCGAGGTAGATGTCCTCCCGGGACCCCCGGGCCCGGGTGAGGGCGGCGATGCCGTCGTCCGTCACCGAGCCGACGAGCACGGTCAAAGCGCGCGAGGCGTCGGGGAAAGCTCCGAGGAAGCTCCGCGCCGACTCCGCGGCATCCTGCGCCGTGAGGACGACCAGGAGTGACGGGCGCGTCGTCAGCGTGCGCACCGCCGCGAACGCCGCATGCCAGTCGGTGTCGACGAGACGGGCGTGCACCGGTGCCATCGCGTCGGTCAGGGCGGGAAGGAGCCCGGCACCGTCCACACCTGTCACCCGCGTCCTGGTGACCCGGTCGTGCATGAGCAGATGCACGTGATCGCCGGCGCGGGACGCGAGGGCGGAGAGCAGGAGCACCGCCTCCAGTGCGGCGTCCAGCCTTGTGCCGTCGCCCACGCGGGCGGCGGCGGTCCGTCCGGTGTCCACGATGATCACGACGTGCCGATCCCGCTCCGGACGCCAGGTGCGGAGCATCGTCGTCCCTGCCCGCGCGGTCGCCCGCCAGTCGATCGAGCGGACGTCGTCTCCGCGGACGTACTCGCGGAGGGAATCGAACTCCGTCCCCTGGCCGCGCACCTGGATGCTCGTGTTCCCGTCGAGTTCCCGCAGCCGGGCCAGTCGAGAGGGCAGATGCTTGCGCGAGGAGAAGGCCGGCAGCACCCGGACCGCGCCGCGGACGGGGTGACGCGCCTGCCGGCCGGCGATGCCCAGCGGGCCGACGGAGCGGAGCATGACGAACTCGCTGACCAGCTCGCCCCGCCGTCGCGGGCGGAGGGGGATGTCCACCCGCCGTCGTTCACCCGGCGGGATGCGAAGATGCTGCCGCGCCTCCGGCGCTCCCGCGGTGGGCTGCCAGGCGTCGCGGAGCAGCACGTCGAGGATCCGCGCCCCGCGGTTCTGCACGGCCACGCTGACGGGTACCTGCTCGCCGAGCCGCGCGCGCGAGGGGACGCGACGGGTGACGGTCGCCGCGCGCGGGTCTCCGGCGAGCAGGACGTCGCCGGCCACGAGGAGCAGGCACAGCCCGATCCACGCACCCAGCACGGCGTACGGCGGGTACCCCGCCAGGCCCGCGAGGACCAGCGGCACGATGCCGACGGCGAGGGCGACGGCGAGACGGCCGGTGACGAACACCTAGATCGGCACCCTGGTCTGCTGCACCACCGATGTCAGCACGGCGTCCGCTGACACCCCTTCCATCTGCGCATCCGGGCGGAGCTGAAGGCGGTGTCGCCAGACCGGGACGAGCATCGTCTGCACGTGGTCGGGCGTCACCGCGGAGGAGCCGTTGAGCCACGCCCACGCCTTGGCGGCGGCGAGCAACCCGGTCGAGGCACGGGGGCTGGCCCCCAGCTCCACGGAGGGGGACTGCCTGGTCGCGCGGGCGAGATCGACCACGTAGCCGAGGACGTCGTCGGTCACGTCGACCCGTGCGGCCGCCTGCTGGGCGGCGCGGATCTCATCGACGCCGATCACGGCCTCGACGCCGGTCAGCTCCTGCGGCGAGAATCCCTGGGCGTGGCGCCGGAGCACGGACACCTCCGCGTCGCGCTCCGGCATGCCGACGACGAGCTTCATCAGGAAGCGGTCGAGCTGCGCCTCCGGCAGGGAGTACGTCCCCTCGTGCTCGATGGGGTTCTGGGTGGCGGCGACGAGGAACGGATCGGGCAGGGCCCGGCTGACACCGTCCGCGGAGACCTGGCGCTCCTCCATCGCCTCCAGCAGAGCCGCCTGGGTCTTCGGCGGCGTGCGGTTGATCTCGTCGGCGAGCAGGATGTGGGTGAACACCGGACCCGCGCGGAAGTCGAACTCCCCGGTGCGGGCGTCGTAGACGAGGGAACCCGTCACATCGCCCGGCATGAGGTCAGGGGTGAACTGGACACGCTTCGTGTCGAGACCGAGCGCTCGGGCGAACGAGCGCACGACGAGCGTCTTCGCCACACCGGGTACGCCCTCCAGCAGCACATGACCCCGCGCGAGGAGAGACACGAGCAAGCCGGTGACGGTGCCGGCTTGGCCGACCACCGCTTTGTCGACCTCGGTGCGCACGCGGTGCATGGCCTGCCGCAGTGCGGCGTCGTCGGCGGGACTGTTCTCGTCGGTCACGGGGTCTCCTCGGCTTCGGTCGGGAAAGGGATGCGGAGCGGACGGCTGCTCATGCGTCGCTCCGCGGGGTCTGCGCAGTGGCCTCCACGGCGGTCTCGAGCTCGTCGAGGCGCCGGGCGAGGGCGACGAGGGCCGCATCGTCCACAGGCGGCGGCCCCGCCAGCAGCTCCTGCAGCGTGCCGCGGGGGATCCGGAGCCGGTCCGCGGCGGCGTCGGCCACCTCGTCCGTGTCCGCGTGTACGGCGAGCCCGAGGCGCCTGGCCAGTCGTCGCCGCGTGCCGTCACGCAGCGCCTCCGCCGCGTGCGGGGCGTCGGCGGCCTTGGCGGTCAGCCGGGCGCGCCCGTGCATGGTCTCCGAGGCGCGGACGGTGACGGGCAGCGTCTCAGCCACGAGAGGCCCGAAACGCCGGCCGCGGGCGACGGCGACGGCGACCCCGGCGGTGAGCAGGAGCAGGATCGCCGGGGTGACCCAGCCGGGGGTGAGGCTGCCGAGGGTGTCGGGGGCCGTGCCCTCGATGTCCGTGTCCTCGAAGGACGGCACGTACCAGACGACCCGTCCGGTCTGGCCGAGGAGCGCGAGGCCGAGGGCAGCGTTGCCGTCTTCGGCGAGGGCCGCGTTGCTGAAGAGCTTCACACCTTCGACGACCGTGCGGTGCCCGTGCCGCTCGTCCACCAGCACCGCGCCCGCCTCGCCGTCGCCGAAGCATGCGGTGACGCCGGGGGCCGGGGAGAAGAGCCGATCCGGTCGGATCTCGCCCACCTCCGCGAACGCGGGGACGGGGCAATCGGCGGCCCTCGAGATCGCCGGCCCCTGTGCGTTCTCCCCGATCGCGAGTTCCGCGAGCAGGTGCGTGCCGGTGGAGAGGAAGACGACGCGGTCGGCGGGGGCGAGGAGGTCGGCCAGTGCCTCGTCGGTGAGCGTGTAGGGGTTGGTCAGCGCGAGGGTGCTGTCCTCGTCGAGGGCCGCGGCGGCCGCGGCGCGCGAGCGGACGACCTCGACGTCCACCCCCTGATCCCGGAGGAGCTCGGCCAGGGCGAGGGCGCCGGTGCCGGATCGGCTCTCCGGATCGAGGGTTCCTCTGGCCGCGGGGCCACTCGCTGCGAGCTGCGACGCGGCGAGGGCCACCGCGATCACGAGCGCCGCGACGAGGAGCCAGCCCAGGAGGGGTGCGGTGCGACGCCGCGGAGGCTCGGCGGTGTCGACGGGGAGGTCGGTCGGAGCGATCGTCGTCATGCCGGCACCCCCTCGGGGCGCCGCGCGCGGAGGCGGTCGTCCGTTGCAGCGAGGTGACGATAGTCCTCCGCGGTCGCGGGGTGCCGCAGGTAGCGCACGTCGTCGAAGGATGCGGCGGCGCGGCGCAGCGCCTCCGCTTCCTCGCCGAACACCGCGCCGGCGGAGCGGGCGATGGATTGGGCGGTCGCCCCGGGCGCCGGGTCGATGAGGTCGCGCTCCAGGAGGCTGCGCGCGATGGCACGGTAGCGCAGCACGACCGCGGTATCCCAGTCCGACTGCCGAGCGCTGCGCTCCGCCTCCGCCCGGAGTCGGGCCGCGCTCCGGTCGTCCTCGGCCCCGAGCAGGGTGCCGGGGGCTCGGCGCACCGCCCGCGAGCGACGAGGACGCCCCCACAGGATGAGCGCGGTGACGAGCGCCGCGGCGATCAGCACAGTGACGATGATGAGCGCGGTGGGACCGACGTTCGCGCCGTTGTCCGCGCTGAAGAGATCGGCGAGGAAGCGCATCACGTCCCGGGCGAACAGATCGAACCACGTGGGTTTCGCGTCGGCGTAGCGCGGGTTGGACAGTTCCTCCTCCGCCCATCGTCGCGCTTCGTCTCCGTCCGGGACGAAGACCTCGTCGAACCGCCACGTCATGGCTGCGGGCCGCTGCCCGGTGCCGTCCATCCGGCCGCGTCCTCGGGGGCGACCGGCGCGGAAGGAGCCGGCGGCGGCGGCGGAGCGAATGCGGCGGGTGCCGGAGGAGCCACCGGAACTCCGGGGAGCGCCGCCGGTGCGCCGACCGGCGGCGGGCCGTATGTCGGATAGCCGTAGCCCTGACTCATCATGACGTGCTCCGGGACCTGGCGGGGCGGGGGAGCGCTGCTGACCGCGCGGGCGGGGTCGACAGCGAAGGGGTCGCCGAGCTGGTCCTCCGGCATGCCGAGGTCACGGCGCTCGACATGGGAGAGGAGCGCCTGGTCGAGACCCTCGTAGCGCATCCGGCAGTCGAGGTAGACGAGCACGCCGCCGGTGCTCTGCACGACGATGGCGATCGCCTGGAGGATCAACAGGAGCACCTGGGGGGCGAGGAGGGCGAAGACGTACCCCACGACCGCGCTCGGCTCGCTCGCGCCGGTCGGCGCGATCACGGTGCCGAGGAACGAGGAGAGCATCGCGGTCGGGAAGCTGACCACCTGCATCGCCAGACCCATGATCAGGCTGATCAGGAAGGTGACGCCGAAAGCGACCCAGAAGCGGCCGCGGGTCAGGCGCCAGGACCGCACGAAGGCCTCACGGAACCGCGCGCGCTCCAGCACGAGGATCGAGGGCACGAGCAGCAGCTTGGTCGACAGCCAGACGGTGAGCGGGATCGCGGCGAGGGCGAGGAGCACCACCACGAGCACGACGATCCCGATCATCTCGGGTGTGCCGCCGAGACCACCGGCGATGAGGGCGGCGATGACGCCGGCGACGATCGCCAGGCCGCCGAAGAGCGCCAGCACCGAGAGGGACGCGAAACCCGCGAGCCGCCAGAAGGCCGGGGCCATCCGGCGCCACAGCATCCGGAGCGAGGCCTTGACGCCGACGGTCGCATAGCCGACCTCGGCGGCCACCACGCCCTGCATGATCGCGGTGAACGCGATCGAGGCCAGCCCGACGACGAGGCCGGCGAGGAGGTTGATGGCGATCGTGCCGGCGAACACCGCCTCGAAGTCGGGGGAGGAGGGGGAGACCGTCTCCAGCCGGGAGAACGTCGTGAAGAGGACGACGCCCATCACCCCGGCGGTGGCGATGACGACGATGAGCTGGATGACGACGGCGAACCCGAACAGGACCTTGGGGTTGTGCCGCAGCGCAGCGAAGGCCTTGCCCAGCAGCATGCCGAACGTCAGCGGATGAAGGGGGATGATGCCCTTCCGGGGAGCTGGGGTCCACGTCTGGCCGCTCACGGGCCTCCCTCCGTCGTGCCTCCCATCGTGTCATATCCTCGCGCTGAGGCGCAGACCTGCGGAGGGCGGGACTGGGTGCCATAAGGTAACAGTTATGACCTCACGCATCCTTGTGGTCGACGACGACACCGCGCTCGCCGAGATGATCGGCATCGTGCTGCGCACGGAGGGGTTCGAGCCGGTGTTCTGCGCGGACGGCGCGCGCGCCGTCGACGAGTGGCGCGCTCAGCGTCCCGACCTGGTGCTCCTCGACCTGATGCTCCCCGGGATGGACGGCATCGAGATCTGCACGCGCATCCGCGCCGAGTCGGGAGTGCCGATCATCATGCTCACGGCCCGCAGCGACACGGCGGACGTCGTCCGCGGCCTGGAGGTCGGCGCGGACGACTACATGGTCAAGCCCTTCAATCCCAAGGAACTCGTGGCGCGCATTCGCACCCGGCTGCGTCCGACGCCACAGGCCTCCAGCGAGCAGTTGCGGATCGGCGACCTCACGGTCGACGTGGACGCGCACGAGGTGCGCCGCGGGTCGACGCCGATCGCCCTCACGCCGCTCGAGTTCCAGCTCCTCGTGGCGCTCGCCTCCAAGCCTCAGCAGGTGTTCTCCCGAGAGATGCTGCTCGAGCAGGTCTGGGGCTACCACTACAAGGCGGACACCCGTCTCGTGAACGTCCACGTGCAGCGGCTGCGGGCGAAGGTGGAGCTCGATCCGGACAACCCCAAGATCGTGATGACGGTCCGCGGCGTCGGCTACCGCGCCGGCAGTGTCACCTAGGACTCCGATGGCCGCGACGACTGCGACCACGGCCGTCGCGGTTCTTCGCGACTGGCGCGGCTGGCCCGATGTGCTGGCGGCGCTGTGGCGGCGCTCGCTCCGGTTCCGCACTCTCGCGATCACCCTGGTCGCCACCTCGCTGGCGATCTTCATCACCTGCGTCACGATGGCGCTCGTCATCCAGAACGATCTCTTCGTCTCGCGGAAGAACGTCGCCCTGGAGGACGCGCGGCGTGCGGTGGACCAGGCCCAGTCCCTCCTGGACGTCGCGGAGGTAGGGGACGACCCGGCGGCCCTGACGGATCTCTGGAACGGCATCCCCGACACCCTCTCGCGCGCGTCCAGCGCCGACCTGCTCGCCGGATTCAAGATCCAGGACGGTTCAGGTGCAGTCCGGCTCAACGGGTTCACGGCCGGGCTCACGCCGGACCTGCTGAGCCCGGAGCTGCAGGCCAGGGTTCGCGAGTTCGACGACCGGCAGGCGTGGCAGTCCGTCGCCCTCCCCACGGAGGACGGCGGCGTCGTGCCCGGCATCGTCGTGGGGCAGCAGCTCCAGGTGCCGCAGGCCGGCTCCTTCGAGGTCTACTTCGCCTACGATCTCGCCGACGCCGATCAGACCCTCGTGTTCGTGCAGCGCACGCTCTGGATCGCCGGGATCGGGCTGGTGGCCATCGTCGCGGCCATCTCCTGGATCGTACTGCGGACCGTGTCCACACCGATCGTGCAGGCGGCTGAGACGAGCGCCCGGCTCGCGGCGGGCGATCTCGGGGTTCGTCTGGAGGTTCACGGCGAAGACGAGCTGGCGACGCTGGGGCGGTCCTTCAATGCGATGGCCGACAGTATCGAGGCGCAGATCAAGGAGCTCGGCGAGCTGTCCATGGTCCAGCAGCGCTTCGTGTCCGATGTGTCGCACGAACTGAGGACCCCGCTGACGACGATCCGTCTCGCCGCCGACATGCTGAACGACCAGCGCGAGGAGTTCGATCCCACGACCGCACGCACCGCCGAGCTCCTGTACGCCCAGGTGCAGCGGTTCGACACCCTTCTGGCCGACCTGCTGGAGATCAGCCGCTACGACGCCGGGTCGGTGCAGCTCGAGCTGGAGGCGACGAGTCTCGCGCAGCTCGCGGAGGACGTCATCGAGCAGATGCGGCCCCTCGCGGAAGGACACGGCACGGAGATCCGCCTCGTGGCACCGGGCGGCTACTCGCCGGTGGACATGGACCCCCGGCGCGTGCGGAGGGTGCTGCGCAATCTGATCGGCAACGCGATCGAGCACGGGGAGGGGCGTCCGGTCGTCGTCACGGTGGACAGCAACCAACACGCCGTGGCGGCGGGCGTCCGCGACTTCGGGCTCGGTATGGACCCGGGAGACGCGGAGCGGGTGTTCGACCGCTTCTGGCGCGCCGACCCGTCGCGCCAGCGCACGATCGGAGGCACGGGGCTCGGGCTGTCGATCGCCCTCGGCGACGCGACTCTGCACGGCGGGACGCTGGCGGTCTGGTCGGAGCTCGGGGTCGGCTCGCACTTCGTCCTCACCATCCCGCGCCATGATCGGGTGCTGGACGGACCCAGCCCGATCACGGTGGAGCCGCAGGAGCCCCTCGCGGAGCTCGGGGATGCCACGCAGCCGATCTCCATCGCCGAGGCGTACTCTGATCTCCTCGACGGGAAGGACCAGTCATGAGCACGCGCGCGTCGACCCGGGCGATCCGGGGCGCCGCCCTGGCGCTGGTCGCTCTGCTGCTCCCCGCCTGCGCCGGCCTGCCGACGAGCGGGGACGTCGCGGTCGGCCTCGAACTGGGGGAGTCGCCGGACGACGTCGACGTCCTCCCCGTCGCCTCCGGACCGATCGCGGGTGCGGGCCCGGAGGAGATCGTGGAGGGCTTCCTCGAGGCGGGCATCACGACCTCGGACAACTGGGCCACGGCGCGCGAGTTCCTGGCACCGTCGCTGCAGCGGAGCTGGCGGCCCTCCGCCGGCGTGTCCATCGACGTCGGTCCGGAGGCACGGACGCTGACCTCGGACCTGCCCGACGATCAGGTGGAGGACGCCGAGGAGGCCGAGGTTCAGGTGCTGCTCGAATTGGTCGCGAGCGTGGACGAGTCCGGCGCCTACAGCGGCGCCCCCGGCGACTCGAGCGTCCCGTTCGCGCTCGCTCGAGGCGAGGACGGCGAGTGGCGCATCACCCAGGCGCCCGACGGCATCGTGATCGACGAGACGCGATTCCCGAACGTCTTCGAGGGCTACTCGTTGCAGTGGTTCGATGCCACCTGGTCCCGGCTGGTCCCCGACATGCGGTGGTTCCCTCGGCGTCAGAGCCCGGCGACGACGGTGACCCAGGCCCTCGTCAGCGGCATACCGGCGGAGTGGCTCGATCCGGCGGTACAGACGGCCTTCCCCGCCGACGTGCAGCTGGCCCAGGACGCGGTGCTCATCACCGCGCAGGTGGCCGAGGTGGCGCTGACACGGCCGGCGGCGAGTCTGGACAGCACCACCCTGGCCCGAATGCGTACCCAGCTGCAGGCGACGCTGAAGGCAGCAGGCGTGAACGTCACCCAGGTGCGCTTCAGCGTGGATGGCCGGGCGCTCGACGCCGAGGTGGTCGAGGTCGTCGGTTCGGCGTCCGAACCGGGCACCCTCGTGCTGAAGGAGGGCGCCTTCGGCCGCATCGTCGGAGATGAGATCGCGTCGATCCCCGGGATCAGCGCGCAGATCCAGGCCGTGTCGCAGCCGATCGAGGCCATCGACGTCGCCGCTGACGACAGCTCCGCTGCGTTGCAGTTGAACGACGGCCATGTCTACCTGGCCGCCGAGGACTCTCTCGACGAGCTGGACGCCCGTCCCGGGCTGGTGCGGCCGTCCGTCGATCCCTACGGCTACGTATGGTCGGTCCCCGCGAGCGAACCTCAGGCCCTGCAGGCCATCGGCGCGGATGTCGTCGGCCACAAGGTCGCCGGCGCGTGGCCGAGCGCCTCGTCGGTCTCGGATGTGCGCGTGGCGGCGGACGGCGCACGCGTCGCGGCGGTGGTCGTCGTCGGCGGCCAGCGCTGGGTGGTCGTGGCCTCCGTGGTCCGGGACGGCTCCGGGGTGCCCACAGAGCTCGGCGAGGTACGACAGCTCCTTCAGCTGACCGAGCCGTCGACGGGACTCGCCTGGCTCGGGCCGGATCGGCTGGCGGTCCTCACCGACTCGACCACGCCGCGCCTCATGGTGCAGCCGGTCGGTGGACCGGGGTCGGCGGAGACCGCGCCGATCAATGCCGGATCGGTCGCCGGAGCCAGGACCCCGGCCGGGGTGCGCATCCTGGATACCACCGGTCAGCTGTTCGCTCACGCCGGTTCGGCGTGGCGGGAGGTCACCGAAAGCGTCTCCGTCCTCGCCACGCGCGCCGGCGAGTGACCTTCCTGCACCGATCGGGCGAAGGCCGGATCTCTTCGCGTTGGCGGTCCGACCCGCCGAGGAGACACAGGGAGCACGATCTCTGCGGCAGGATCTCGGCATGGGGATCACGACGCGGATCGCCGCGCTCGCTGCCGAGACGGGAGCGCTGTTGCTCGCAGCGACCTGTGCCGGCTGCGACCGGCCGGGTACGTTGCTGTGCGATGCCTGCCGGATCGCTCTCGTGCCGATGCCGCGCGACGTGCGGACCCCGGCGGGGCAGCGGGTCCGTGCGGCGATCGCGCTGGAGGGACCTGCCGCGTCCTGCATCCGCCGGCTGAAGGGCGAGGGACAGACTCACCTCGCGCGGCCGCTCGGCGCGGCGCTGGCCGCCGTGCTCCTTCCGGAACTCCCGCCAGGGGGCTGGGTGATCCCGGTGCCGACGTCGCGTGCCGCTTTCCGACGGCGGGGCTATCGGGTCCCGGATCTCCTCGTCCGGCGCGCCGGCGCCGAGCCACAGCGTGTCCTCACCCTCACCAGACGCGTGCGCGACCAGCGTGAGCTTCCTGCCGCGGGCCGCGCGGAGAACGTCCGTGGCGCGATGGACGCACGGCGAGAGGGAGACGGTGCGCCCGCCGTGGTCGTCGATGACGTGGTGACGACGGGAGCGACGCTCGACGAGGCCGCCAGGGCTCTCGCCTCCGCCGGCTTCGTGGTCGTCACGGCTGTTGCGCTCGCCGCCACGCCGAAGTCCGTCGGATCCGGATGAGGTTCATCGGAGACTCACCGGAGACACAGGGCCATGGGGCCGTGACATCCGCCGCGGGTCGGACTACGGTGGGGTGTCACAAGGCGACCACGGTCCGCCCTTGGCCGGGTGGACCGGGACAAGGAGGCAGCAATGGAAACGAGCATCGTGGGCGTCGGAGTGGGCATCACCGATCGCTTCCGCACCGTCGTCGATGAGAAGATCGCCAAGATCCAGACACTCGCCGCCAAGGCGCAACGCCTGGACGTGAAGGTCACCCACCGGGCCTACCGCAACGGCCGCGTCCCGGACGAGACGGTCGAGCTGACGCTGGTCGGCAAGGGCCCCGTCGTCCGCGCGGAAGCCGTCGACGGCGACAAGTTCGTGGCGCTCGACCTCGCGATCGACAAGATGACGGAGCAGCTCCGCCGTGCGAAGGAGAAGCGGGTCGACGGGCGGCAGCATCCGCGTGGTCCGCACTTCGAGAAGGGCAGCGGCTCACTGGAGGGCATCGACGTGCAGCCGGCCTCCGCCGAGGTGCTGCGCGCCGTGGCGACCGGCAGCATCCCCGTGCAGAACGAGGAGGAAGAGGACTACTCTCCTGTCGTCATCCGCACCAAGAGCTTCGAGGCCGAGTGGATGACGGTGGAGGAGGCCGTCGACCGGATGGAGCTCGTCGGGCACGACTTCTTCCTGTTCGTCGATGCCCGCACCGACCACCCGAGCGTCGTCTACCGCCGCAAGGGCTGGGACTACGGCGTCATCGCCCTCAGCACGCAGGCGCCGCCTGCCGAGGCGCTCGCCTCCTGACAGACCGAGAACGGCCCGGTCCCCGCGGGGACCGGGCCGTTCTCGTGTGCAGGCTCCGCGAGGCGGTCAGTCGAAGATGCCGTCCAGAAGGCTGCCGATCACGAGGCCGCCGAGGAGGCCGGACGCGATGTCCCCGCCCCCCATGCCGCCACCGCGTCGAGGGCCGCCACCCCAGCCGCCACCCCAGTCCTGGTCCTGCGGCCGGGACGAGTCGATGTCGCGCTGCGCGAGCTGGAGGGCTTCCGCGGCGAGGTGCGCGACGCGGCGTGCCTGGGCGAGCGCCGCCTCACGGGTCTCCTCGGCGGGAAGGAGGGTCGGCAGGTCGACACGAAGGCGCTCGGCCTCGGCGAGCCGGGTGCGCGCGTCGGCGCCGATCCAGCCGCGGTGCCCGGCGATGAGTCCGCGGGCGACGCCGAGCTGACGGTCGGCGTCGTCCATGGCGTGCTGCACCTGCGCGATGCTCGGCAGCGGGTTCTCGGCGCGGTGCCGGGCGGTGGCGATGGCGTCGTCGAGACCGGCGTTGGCCTCGCGGAGGCGGGACAGCTCCGCGAACGGGTCGTTGGGCTGGCCGGACGGTGTGAGGGCGGCGAGGGCCGCCTGCAGTCGGGCGACCGCCTCCGCCACGGCCGGTGTGGAGGGGGCGCTCCGTGCAGCGATGAGATCGTTGCGGGAGTCGGCGATGACCTCGGCCAGCGTCGACTCCGCGCGCAGGGCTTCGATCTCGAAGTCCTCGACCGCGTCGAGCAGCGCCCCGGCGCGACGGGTCGCCTCGGTCGCCGTCTCCAGCGCGAGGTTGGCCTCTTCGTTCTGCTTCGCGGCACGGCGACGCTCCGAGATGTCGGCGCTGTGTGTCGCGAACCGGATCAGCTGTTCGGCTTCGGCGGCGCTGGCCGTGATCTGATGCATCGCGGAATCGGAATAGCGGGCGGAGAGGCGGGAGACCGTCTCATCCGTGTGCGGGATGCGGGCGCTCAGCGCCTCGGCGTCCGCTCTGACCTGCGCGATGATCTCCGGTGCTCGGCGCACGGTCGCGATGGACTCGGCGAGCACCGCGGTCTTCTCGTCGAGGAGATCCTGCGCCCACTCGCAGAGCTGCAGGATGCGGGCGTTCCTGGTGCGCAGCTCCTCGTCGGTGTCCGGGATCTCGTCGTGGTTGAGCTGGTGGAGCTGGAAGGCCTCCCGCAGGTGTGTCCGTACCGACAGCAGCGCGGCCTTGAGGTCGGCCGTCAGCGACTCGCCGAGTTCGGCCTCCGCGAAGACGAGCTCGTCGGACGTGGTGCGGATCCGCTCGTCCGCGGCGACGAGCGCCTGCTCGGCGCGGCGGGCGAGATCCGCGTCCTGCGCGGCGAGTTCTTCCTGTTCGCGTTTGCGTCTGCCCCAAAATCCAGCCATGAGCCGATCCTAGTTTCCCCGGCGCCTGCACGGGCTGAGCATCCGCTCCAGGCGAACGGCCGGGGTCGCCGTCCGGGGCCTCAGGCGGGTACCGTGTCCACCTCGCCCATGCTCGCGGGCGACGCCTTCGCGGGGCGACCCCGTTTGGGCCGTTCCGTCGTCAGCTCCAGCGCCATCTCGGGGTGCGGGTGGCGCGAGAGCCGCGCTTCGGCCTGCGCGAGCCAACGGAGCTCCGCCTCGGCGGCGGAGACCAGCGAGTCGAGGACGAGTGCACGCGCGAGGTCCTCCGGGCTGCCGGCGGCGAGGCCGGACGAGGAGGTGCGGCGCAGATCTTCCAGGCGTCGCTGCGAGGCATCCCGTTGCACGCGGAGAATCTCCGTGGCGTCCACACCCGGCAGCGTGGCGGCGACGGCGAGCTTGACGGCGAGCTCCTCCCGGGTCGCCGGGGCGCGGAGAACGGGTGTGTCGAGCCAGCGCGCCGCCTCCGTCGAACCGGCCGCGGTGATCCGCCAGTACACGTGTCCGTGCTTGTCGGCGTCCCCGCGCTGGACGAGGCCATCGCGCTCGAGGCGCTCCAGGGTGTTGTAGATCTGTCCGACGTTCAGCGGCCAGGTGGACCCCGTGCGGCGGTCGAACTCATGGCGCAGCTGATAGCCGTAGCAGGGACCCTGGTCGAGGATGGCGAGCAGGCTCTGGCGTACGGACATGGCGGATCTCCGGAAGTCGGTGGAGGGAAAGCAGTGCCGAGTATATGCATGCCGGGCAATCTCCTCGACGCGGCGCGGCGATCCCATGCAGGCGACGTGGAGGTCACAGCCCGGTAACATGGCAAAGTATGCCTGGCGCACGCCTCACGGCGGCCGGGCTGATGACCCAATGACAGGGAGATGACATCCGTGGCGAATCCTCTTGAGAAGCTGCTGCGTGCAGGTGAGGGGCGGATCATCCGCCGTCTGAACCAGGTGGTGAAGGCGGTGAACGCCCTCGAGGAGGACATCTCCCAGCTGACGGACGACGAGCTGCGCAACGAGACCGCGGAGCTGCGCGCCAGGTACGAGAAGGGCGAGACGCTCGACCAGCTCATGCCCGAGGCCTTCGCCGCCGTCCGAGAGGCCGCGAAGCGCACCCTGAACATGCGCGCGTACGACGTGCAGATCATGGGTGGCGCCGCGCTGCACCTCGGCAACATCGCCGAGATGAAGACCGGTGAGGGCAAGACGCTCGTCGCGACCTTCCCCGCGTACCTCAATGCGATCGCCGGCAAGGGCGTGCACGTCATCACCGTCAACGACTTCCTCGCGAGCTACCAGGCGGAGCTCATGGGGCGCGTATACCGCGCTCTCGGTATGACGACGGGCATCATCGTCTCCGGACAGACCCCCGCCGTCCGCCGCGAGCAGTACGCCGCCGACATCACCTACGGCACGAACAACGAGTTCGGCTTCGACTACCTCCGCGACAACATGGCCTGGCGCAAGGAGGACCTCGTCCAGCGCGAGCACTTCTTCGCGATCGTCGACGAGGTCGACTCCATCCTCATCGACGAGGCACGGACGCCGCTCATCATCTCCGGACCGTCGTCCGGCGAAGCCAACCGCTGGTTCGCGGAGTTCGCCAAGATCGCACGCACACTCGTGGCCGGCGAGGACTACGAGGTCGACGAGAAGAAGCGCACCGTCGGTGTCCTGGAGCCCGGCATCGAGAAGGTCGAGGACTACCTCGGCATCGACAACCTGTACGAGTCGGCCAACACGCCGCTCATCTCGTTCCTGAACAACTCCATCAAGGCGCTCGCCCTCTTCAAGAAGGACACCGACTACGTCGTGATGAACGACGAGGTCATGATCGTCGACGAGCACACCGGTCGCATCCTCGTCGGACGCCGCTACAACGAGGGCATCCACCAGGCGATCGAGGCGAAGGAGGGCGTGCCGGTCAAGGCCGAGAACCAGACCCTCGCCACCGTCACGCTGCAGAACTACTTCCGCCTCTACGACAAGCTCGCCGGCATGACCGGTACCGCTGAGACCGAGGCCGCCGAGTTCATGTCGACCTACAAGCTCGGCGTGATCCCGATCCCGACGAACAAGCCGATGATCCGCAAGGACCAGCCGGACCTCGTGTACAAGAACGAGGCGGCGAAGTTCGCGCAGGTGGTCGAGGACATCGCGGAGCGCCACGTGAACGGTCAGCCCGTCCTCGTCGGCACGACCAGTGTCGAGAAGAGCGAGTACCTGTCGCGCCTGCTGGCGAAGAAGGGCGTCAAGCACGAGGTCCTCAACGCCAAGAACCATGCCCGCGAGGCGGAGATCGTCGCCCGCGCCGGGCGCCTCGGCGCCGTGACGGTCGCGACCAACATGGCCGGCCGCGGCACCGACATCATGCTGGGCGGGAACGCCGAGTTCCTCGCGGTGCAGGAACTGAAGGCCAAGGGGCTCGACCCGGTGGAGACGCCGGACGAGTACGAGGTCGCCTGGGACGAGACCTACGAGACCATGAAGAAGGTGGTCGAGGAGGAGGCCGAGAAGGTCATCGAGGCCGGCGGCCTCTACGTGCTCGGCACCGAGCGTCACGAGTCGCGCCGCATCGACAACCAGCTGCGCGGTCGTTCCGGACGTCAGGGCGACCCCGGTGAGAGCCGGTTCTACCTGAGCCTCACCGACGACCTCATGCGGCTGTTCCAGTCGGGGGCCGCCGAGGCGATCCTGGCGCGGACGAACTTCCCCGACGACGTACCGATCGAGTCGGGCCTCGTGTCCAGGGCGATCCGCAGCGCGCAGTCGCAGGTCGAGGCGCGCAACGCCGAGATGCGCAAGAACGTCCTCAAGTACGACGACGTCCTGAACCGTCAGCGCGAGGCGATCTACGCCGACCGCCGTCACATCCTCCAGGGCGACGACATCGCCGACCGGGTGCAGCACTTCATCGAGGACGCGATCAGCGGCGTCGTGAAGGACCACACCGGCGAGGGTCACAACGAGAGCTGGGACTTCGACGCGCTCTGGACCGAGCTGAAGACCCTGTACCCGGTCAGCGTCACGATCGACGAGGTCGTGTCGGAGGCTGCCGGACGCAAGGGCGGCATCACCGCCGAGGGCCTGACGCGCGAGCTCCTCTCGGACGCGAAGATCGCCTACGAGAAGCGCGAGGAGTCGCTGGGCGAGGCCGCGACCCGCGAACTCGAGCGTCGCGTCGTCCTGCAGGTGCTCGATCGCCGCTGGCGCGACCACCTGTACGAGATGGACTACCTCAAGGACGGCATCGGCCTGCGGGCGATGGCGCAGCGCGATCCGCTCATCGAGTACCAGCGCGAGGGCTACGCGATGTTCCAGTCGATGATGGGCCAGATCAAGGAGGAGTCGGTCGGCTACCTCTACAACCTCGAGGTCGAGGTGCGCCGAGCCGGCGACGCGGAGACCGCGGAGGTGGAGGCCAAGGGCCTCGCCACCGACGGGGGAGAGCAGCGGCTGGAGTACTCCGCGGCGAACGACGCCGGCGAGGTCGAGGTCCGCAACGACCGCGGGCAGGTGCAGCAGGCGGCGACCGACCGGATGCGGCAGGCCGCGGCGCGCGCCCAGGCTCCGCAGGCGGCTGAGCCCGAAGAGGCTCCGCGTGGGGCCTTCGGCCAGCGCACGGAGCAGAGCACCCCGGCGGCGGGCAACCGCGAGCAGCGCCGCGCGCAGAGCAAGAAGAAGAAGTAGCCTTCGGGTGACGAGGAGGGCCAGTCCGTGCGGATTGGCCCTCCTTTCGTCGCTGTAGGCTTGATCGATGACTCCATCGCGCACCTTCGACCAGTCGTCGAAGCTCAAGAACGTCCTGTACGAGATCCGCGGAAACGCCCTCGTCGAGGCGGCGCGACTGGAAGCAGAGGGCCACCGGATCCTCAAGCTCAACACCGGGAACCCGGCGATCTTCGGGTTCGACGCCCCGCACCAGATCGTGCACGATATGCTCGCCGCGCTCCCTACGGCCCACGGCTACAGCGACAGCAAGGGCATCATCTCGGCACGCCGGGCCGTCGTGAGCCGGTACGAGGAGATCGAGGGGTTCCCCCGCTTCGATCCCGATGACGTCTACCTCGGCAACGGCGTCTCAGAGCTCATCACCATGACGATGCAGGCGCTCCTGGACGAGGGCGACGAGGTCCTCATCCCGGCGCCGGACTACCCGCTGTGGACGGCGATGACGAGCCTCGCGGACGGCACGCCCGTGCATTACCTCTGCGACGAGGACAACGGCTGGCAGCCTGACCTCGAGGACATCCGCTCGAAGATCACCCCGCGCACCAAGGCGCTCGTGATCATCAATCCGAACAACCCCACGGGCGTCGTGTACTCGCGACAGGTGCTGGAGGGTCTCGTGCAGATCGCGCGCGAGCACCAGCTGCTCGTCCTCTCCGACGAGATCTACGACCGCATCCTCTTCGACGAGGCCGTGCACATCCCGACGGCGACCCTGGCGCCGGACCTGCTCTGCCTCACCTTCAACGGCCTGTCCAAGACGTATCGCGTCGCCGGCTATCGGTCCGGCTGGATGGTGATCACGGGACCGCAGGACCATGCCAAGGGCTTCATCGAGGGCATCACCCTCCTGGCATCGACCCGACTGTGCCCGAACGTCCCGGCGCAGCACGCCGTGCAGGCGGCGCTGTCCGGCGTCCAGTCGATCGACGCCCTCATCGCCCCGACCGGGCGGCTGCACGAACAGCGCGATATCGCCTGGGAGGGGCTGGAGGCGATCCCCGGCGTCTCCTGCGTCAAGCCTCAGGGGGCGCTCTACGCGTTCCCCCGCTTGGATCCGAACGTCCACGAGATCCGCGACGACGCCAAGCTCGTCTATGACCTGCTGGTATCCGAGCACATCCTGCTCGTGCAGGGGACCGGCTTCAACTGGCCGACGCCGGACCATCTGCGTCTCGTGACCCTGCCAGAGCCGCGAGTGCTGAGCGAAGCCGTCGAGCGCCTCGGGAACTTCCTGTCGAGCTATCGGCAGTAGCCTCCGCGGGGGCGACGGGGTCGAGGCCGGCGGCGAGCCGGCGCACGGCGGCGACCAGCGCCGAGCGCGGCGCGATGTCGGAGATCGGCCGGGCGTGGAGCAGGGCGGCGTCGACCGCCCGACGATCCAGCGGGAAGAAGGCGACGTCGCTCAGGTCGGCGAAGCGGTGCAGTGTGCGGCGAATCTGCGTACGGGCGTCGAGTCCGAGCGGCCCGGGCCGGACCTGGTTCACCACGACGGTCACGGGCGTCTGCCCCACGAGTCGACGAACCTCCGCGTGGTCGCGGAGGAAGCGGCTGATCCCCAGCGGATCCGCGGCCGCCACCGCGACGATCCGATCTGCCTCGCGGAGCGCGGCGGAGGTCGCGGCGTGCCGGCGCGGGCCGACCATGTCGTATGTCGCCTCGTCGTCGGCGTCGATCGCGGCGGAGACGTCGACGATCGTCTCGTCGGCCCAGGTCCGGCAGACGGATAGCGATGCCCGCACGCGCGCGTCCGACAGCTCCGGCCAGCGGCTCGGGCGGTTGATTCCGGCGAGAACCTGGATCTCTGTGCCACCGGCCGTCAATGCAGCGGAGAGGCGGCTCAACTCGGCACGATCGAGCGCCCCCGCGTCGGCACGGCGACAGGCCGCGGCGAAGCCCGGGGCGTCGTCCTCGATGCCGAGGAGCAGTCCCAGGGCGGGAGCCACGGTGTCCGCGTCGACCAGCGCCGTGGTGCGGCCGAGACGCGCGAGCTCGACGGCGAGCTGCACGGCGACCGTCGAGCGTCCTGGCGCCCCGTGCGGACCCCATACCGTCGTGACCCGAGACGGAGACACCGGCGACGACGGGTCGGAAGACACCTCGGCGCTCAACGCCGCCGCGATCTCCCAGCCGGCCGCTTCCGTGCGCATCGGTGGTGTGAGGCCGAGCCGGACCACGGCCCGGCCATCCGTGCCCCCGAGCGTGAGGATGCGCACTCCGGCGCGATCGCACGCCGTCAGCAGCGCGGGCGTGAGCACCGCCCTGCGCGCGGGGACGACGACGGCGACCACATCGGCGTGCAGGCGCGCCACGATCGCGGCGGGGGAGGCGGAGGGGAGGCTGATCGCCGCGACGCCCTCCCACTCCAGCTCGGCAGCGAGCTCTCCGGAGCGGGGTGCGTCGATGGCCACGAGGACGACGCTCACGATCCGGCTCCGACCGGGACGACGGAGAGCGCCGCGCCGCCTGTGACAGCCGCGAGGACGGCGGCGACGTCGCTTCGGTCGATGACGATCTCGAGTTCCGCCGTCCCCTCCGCGAGCAGCCCCTCCGGCTCCAGGACCGACCGGACGACGACGTCCCCGACGAGGATGCGAGGTTCGTCATAGGAACGGCCGTCGTCGCGCAGGGGAGCCTGCCAGATCTCGACCTCGGCCCCGGTGGTCACGTCGTCGGGGAGGCCGATGCTGCTCTTCACGACGACCGTCGTCGTGCGCGTGTTCTCCGCCGCCGTCGTCGCGGCGCGTGGTATGAGCTCGCCTTCGGTGATGGTGCGGGCGGCCACCTGCCCCGCGGCGAGCTGTCCCGGCCGCAGGTACTCGTCGGACACAGCGCCGAGGGCGACATCGACGGTCGCGAAGTCCGACGGACGGAGGGTTTCGCCGCGGACGATCGTGCGTCCGGCTCTGAGTACCGGCGTCGCCTGATCCCCCGAGGTGAGGACGAACCAGACTCCGGCGATCGACGCGAGGACGAGCACGATGCCGACCACGAAGCGGATGTCGCCGCGGAAACGACGAGAGGAGCGGGAGAGCGGGGCCATGGCGATATGGTCACAGAAGCACGAGTCAGAGCCTCCGAGTTATCCACAACGTCTCGACCGTCGGGCCGCCGCAGCGCTGCCGCGCTCAGAATGAGGGGATGACACCCGCGCCCCCGCACGCCCGTCGTTTCCTCGCGCCTGCTCAGGTGGCGGAGCTGCTGAGCGTCGACGTCGACGAGGTGATCACGCTCGTGCACGCCGGCCAGCTCCGCGGCGCCCCTCTCGGTGCTCCCGCACGCTGGCGCATCGAGGAGGCGAGTATCGAGGAGTACCTGGCTGCGCAGGCGGAGGAGGGTCGCCGGATGGCCCTGTGGCGGCAGTCGCAGGCGGCGAGCTTCCCGGAGCTGTGGGGTCCCTCGACGACCCGGATCGGGTGAGCGTCAGATCGTCGTCGTCCCCTGCACGCGGATCGTCACGAGCGCCGCATACGGCACCATCCGGAATCCGCGCACGACCTCGGCCCGGCGCGCGGAGCCGCTGTCGTGTTCGGCCAGGTCGAGGTGATCCGCGGCGGCGCGATCGATGGTGCCGTGCAGGTCGTCCCCGGCGAGGAGACGGAGCCGCACCGGCAGGCGACGGCGGGCGAGATCGCGGAGGATGAAGCCCAACGTCATCCGCTCCCGGAGGGTCGTCGGGTCGCGTTCGGCTTCGCTGAGACTCGCGAGCAGAGAGCCGTGGTCGACCGTGAGGCCGAAGATCGCCGACGCCGGGATGAACAGGACAGAGCTCGGCACACCCGCGCCCTGCGGCACGCGGGAGACGGCGGCGAGCCAGTCGACGCCCAACGAGCGCAGCCCCACGGGCACGTGAGCGCCGTCCGCCAGGTGGAGCGTCGCCGCCGCCTGTGCGCCGCACAGGTGGCGTAATCGCGTCCGCAGGTCGAGACGCGCGACGCGGAGGCGCTCCGATTCGGCGTCGCGGGCGGCGCGTTCCGCCTCCCACTCCGCGGCAAGCTGTCCTTCCAGGTCGTCGAAGAGGGATTCCCAGTGCACCCGACCGAGCGTAGGGGCGGTGCTCCTCGCGTCCGAGTTATCCACATCGGCCTGAACCAGCGGCCTACGGGTTGTCCACAGACCTGCATCCGCGTCCTCCCCCCGGCATCCGCGGCGTGTTCTACTGACGGCTCGCTGACGCCTCCGAGGGGAGATCGAGATGATGCTGGCCGAGTACTTCGGACCTCAGCCCACCCCTGCCGATGAGCTTCCCGACCCTGCGCCTCTCATCCGCAGCCTCACGCAGGGGGCGCTCGAGGCCTTGGCCGGGGTGCGGGAAGTGGACCAGCTCGCCCGCTGGTTCAGCGAGGAGGCGTACCGCAGTGTCGTCACCCGGGCGAACCTCGCCGCTCGCGCGCGCAGTGCGCGGGGTGTCACGCCGACGCGACCGACCTTCGTCATCCGGGCCGTGCGTGTGACACACCCGCGGGACGGCATCGTGGAGGCGGTCGTGGTGGTGGCGGGTCCGGGGCGGACGCGGGCGGTGGCCATCCGGCTGGAGGGGCTGGATCGCCGGTGGCGCGCGACGTCGCTCGCCATCCTCTGAGGCGGGGGAGCCTAGGCTGGAGGGGTGTCAACCCTCAGTGATCTCGCCCACGCCCAGGGCCTTCTGACCGACGACGACGTGGAGTGGCTGCACCGGCTCGCCGGAGACGGACAGCTCCTCGCCGACCTCGCCTCCGCCGACATCGTCCTGTGGATCCAGACGGAGGACGGCTCGTTCATCGCCGTCGCGCACGCGCGGCCCAGCGGCGCCGCCACGCTCTTCTACCGCGACATCGTCGGGGAGAGGGTACGCCCGCAGTGGCGCACGCAGGTGCAGGGTGCCTTCGAGTCCGCGGAGATCGTCGACTCCTCCTCACCCGACTGGTTCGAGGAGACCCCGACGCGCGTACGTGCCGTGCCGATCGTGATCGAGCGGCGCGGCGACGACCGGAGCCCCCGCGTGATCGGCGTGGTGACCCGGCACACGAACCTCGGCGAGGTCCGCACGCCGTCTCGCCAGCAGATCACGTTCGACGAGTGCGCCAACGACCTGTTCCGCATGATCGCGGACGGGAGCTTCCCGGATCTCGCCGCGCCGACGTCGCCGCGCCGGGGCGCACCTCGCGCGTCCGACGGTCTCATCCGCATCGACGTGGACGGCATCACCACGTTCGCGAGCCCCAACGCCCTCTCCGCCTTCAACCGGATGGGCTTCGACGACGAGCTCGAGGGGGAGTCGCTCGCGGAGGTGACGACCCGGCTCGTGCCGCCGTCCCGCCAGGTCGACGAGTCGCTGCCGGTCGTCGTGACCGGCCGTGCGCCGTGGCGGACCGACATCGAGGCGCGCGGGGTCACCGTCTCGCTGCGAGCGATCCCGCTGAAGGACCACGGCACGCGCATCGGGGCGATCGTGCTCTGCCGCGATGTATCGGAGCTGCGCCACCAGGAGCAGGAGCTCATCACCAAGGACGCGACGATCCGCGAGATCCACCACCGCGTCAAGAACAACCTGCAGACCGTGGCCTCGCTGCTGCGGATCCAGGCGCGGCGAACGCACTCGGACGAGGCGCGCGACGCCTTGACCCAGGCCATGCGCCGGGTGGACGCGATCGCCGTCGTGCACGACACGCTGGCGCAGGGACTCACGCAGAAGGTCGACTTCGATGAGGTCTTCGACCGGGTCCTGAAGCTCGTCGCCGAGGTCGCCTCGGCTCCGAACACGCGCGCACGCACGCAGTCGACCGGACGATTCGGCGTGCTCCCCAGCGAATACGCCACGCCGTTGGCCCTGGCACTGACCGAGGTCGTGACGAACGCCGTCGAGCACGGGCTCGCGGGTCAGGAGGGATCCGTCACGATCGACGCGAAGCGCACCGAGGACAACCTGCGCGTGACGGTGCGCGACACCGGTCACGGACTCCCCGAAGGCCGCGTGGGCCAGGGACTCGGCACCCAGATCATCCGCACGCTGATCCAGGGCGAGCTCGGCGGCACGATCGACTGGCGGGGGAGCGAGGGCGAGGGCACCGAGGTGGTCATCGACATCCCCCTGCGCTGGCTTGAGCGCTGAGGTTCCCCCGGAACACGCAGAAGCGGCCTGAGACGGTGTCTCAGGCCGCTTCGTGAAACTCAGGAGGCGCGGCGAGCGCGGGCGGCGCGGCGCTTGAGGGCGCGACGCTCGTCCTCGGAGAGGCCGCCCCAGACGCCGGAGTCCTGGCTGGTCTCCAGGGCATACTGCAGGCAGATCTCGGTGACGGTGCAGGTCGCGCAGACCGTCTTGGCCTTCTCGATCTGGTCGACGGCCGGGCCGGTGTTCCCGACAGGGAAGAACAGCTCGGGGTCGACGGTCAGGCAGGCGGCCTTGTCACGCCAGTCCATGGGGGCTCCTCGGTGTGGATTTCATGAGATGTCGCGAGGCGACTTCTCGATTCGGGTGTCGGTTCGGGTTCCGCTACCCTGGTGAGATACGGGCGGATGCCCGCTGATTGTGATGCGAACGCGAACGTTCGCCCCACGCCGCTGTGGGAGCACATGACTTTCTCTATTCTGTTACATGAATACCCTGAAATCAAGGGTTTTCTCGTCATTCGATCCCCGGGAGGACCTCGTGCGCGCACCGGGAATCGCCCGCGCCGCCGCCACCGTCCTGGCGATCGAGGCGGTCGCGCTGCTCGTCTTCGCGGCGATCGAGATGGCGGGGCTCGGTGCGGGTGACGCGGCATCGCTGCCGACGGCCATCGCCCTCATCGTCCTGACCCTGATCGGCGCCGCAGCGCTGGCGGCGTTCGCGTTCGGTACCCGCGCCGGACGCTCGTGGGCGCGGTCGGGCGGCGTGGTGTTCCAGGTGCTCGCGATCGTCCTGGCGCTGAGCGCCCTCACGCTGCCGCCCATCCCGTGGGTCTTCGTGTTCGGCGTCGGGGTTCCCGGGATCGCCGGCTTCGCGCTCCTCATCGCGAGCGCGCGCCGGGAGGGGACGCGCCGCGAAGCGGAGTGACCGCTCGGCGCGTCAGGCGTCGATGCCGAGCTGCTTGCGCAGGCGCGTGACGTGGCCGGTGGCCTTCACGTTGTACTGCGCACTCGTGATGATGCCGTCCTCGTCCAGGACGAAGGTCGAGCGGATGACGCCTTCGACGACCTTGCCGTAGTTCATCTTCTCGCCCCAGGCGCCGTAGGCATCGTGCACCGCGTGATCGGGGTCGCTGAGGAGCGGGAACGTCAGACCGTCGCGGTCACGGAAGGCGGCGAGCTTGGCGGGCTCGTCCCGCGACACCCCGACGACCTGATACCCCGCGCCCTGGAGCGACGAGATGCTGTCGCGGAAGTCGCAGGCCTCGGTCGTGCAGCCCGGGGTCATCGCCGCGGGATAGAAGTACAGCACGGTCTTCGTGCCGCGCAGGTCGGCCAGCCGGACGGTGTTCCCGTCCTGGTCGAGCAGCGAGAAGTCGGGGGCGGCGGTTCCGGTTTCCAGGCGTTCGGTCACGCTCAAAGCCTATCGCCCTGGTGGCTGCTCCGCCTTGTCGGCGAAGGTCTGCAGCAGCCGCTGCAGGGAGTCCAGACGGGCGCGCCCCGTCTCGCTCAGCTCCCCGCGATCCGCCGCCTCGATGAGGGCGCAGTCCGGGGCATCCGGCAGGTGGGTGCAGCCGCGCGGGCAGTCCTCCGCGATGACGGCGAGCTCGGTGAAGGCGGCGAGGATGTTCGACGGGTCGACATGCCCCAATCCGAAGGAACGGACGCCGGGAGTGTCGATGACCCAGCCGGTGCCGCCGGTGCCCTCGTAGCGGAGGGAGACCGTGGAGGAGGAGGTGTGGCGTCCACGGCCGGTGACCTGGTTCACGTGTCCGGTGGCGCGACCGGCCGTCGGGACGAGGGCGTTCACGAGGGTCGACTTGCCCACACCGGAGTGCCCGACGAAGACCGTCGAGTGGCCGATGAGCGCCGCGCCGATCTCGTCGACCGGCATCTCGTCCTGTGCGCTCGTGAAGACGCGGAGATCGAGGCCGTCGAAGTGCGCGAGGAAGGGTGCCGGGTCGGCGAGATCGGTCTTCGTCACCACGAGGAGGGGACGGATCCCGGCGTCGAGGGCGGCCACGAGGTAACGGTCGACGAGGCGGGCACGTGGCTCGGGATCGGCGGCGGCGACGACGATGAGCATCTGGTCCGCGTTCGCGACGATCACCCGCTCGACCTCGTCGGTGTCGTCAGCACTGCGGCGCAGGAGCGAGGTGCGTTCGACGATCCCCACGATCCGTCCCAGCGTGCCCTCGTCTCCCGAGGTGTCGCCGACGACGCGGGCCTGGTCGCCCGTGACGATCGGCGTGCGCCGCAGCTCGCGCGCGCGGGCGGCGGTGATCGTGCGCTCCTGCGGGGTGTCCTCGTCGAGGAGCACGGAGTAGCGGCCCCGGTCTACCCCGAGCACGCGACCGATCTGCGCGTCCTCGTGCGCAGGGCGGCGCTTCGTCCGCGGCCGGTTGGCCTTCGGATTCGGACGAGTGCGGATGCTGCTCTCGTCGTAGTCCTCGAAGTCGTCCTCGAGGTCATCGGCGTCGTCCAGCCAGCTCACCTGTCAGCCTCGCAGCATCCGCTCCCAGAGCATGGTGAACTCCGGGAGGGTCTTTGCGGTGGTGCCGATGTCGTCGATCACGACGTCCGGCACGCGGAGGCCGATGAGCGCGCCGGTCGTCGCCATGCGGTGATCGTGGTGCGCGGCCCAGGTGCCGCCCTGCAGCGGACCCGGCACGATGCGGATGCCGTCGGGGAGCTCCTCGGCGGTCCCGCCCAGAGCGCGGAGGTTGCCGACGAGGGCCGCGATGCGGTCGGTCTCGTGGAGGCGGATGTGTCCGATGCCGCGGATGGTGGTCGGACCGTCGGCGAAGGCGGCGAGCCCCACGAGCGTCGGCGTCAGCTCGCTCGCGGCGGACAGGTCGAGATCGAGGCCGCGGATGCCGGAACCGGCGCGCACGGTGAGGACCCCGCCGTGACGGCTGACGTGGGCGCCGGCGGCCTGCAGGATCTCGGGCAGCATGGCCCCGGGCTGGGTCGAATGCGCCGGCCAGCCGGTGATCCCCACGGAACCCCCGGTGATGAGGGCCGCAGCGAGGAACGGGGCGGCGTTGGAGAGATCCGGCTCGATCGGGATCTCCTTGGCGCGGGGAACGCCGGCCTCCACGAGCCACTCGCCGACGGCGGGGCGCTCGATGCGGATGCCGCGGCGGCTCAGCGCTTCGATGGTCATGTCGATGTGCGGCAGGCTCGGCAGGCGCTCCCCGGTGTGCACGAGGTGCAGACCGACGTCGAAGCGCGGCGCGGCCAGCAGAAGACCGGAGACGAACTGGCTCGACGCCGACGCGTCGATCTCCACCCGACCGCCGCGGATGTGGCCGTGGCCCCGGATGGTGAACGGCAGGGCCCAGGTGCCTTCGTCGTCGATGTCGACGCCGAGATCGCGCAGGGCGCTGATGAGCCCGCCCATCGGCCGATGCAGCGCCGTCTCATGGGCGGTGAGGTGCACATCCTGTTCGGCGAGACCGGCCAGCGGTGCGATGAAGCGCATGACGGTCCCCGCCTGGCCGCAGTCGATGGTCGTGCCCCCGCGGAGCTTGCCGGGCGTGATGACGAGGTCAGGGCCGAACTCGTGACCGGCGTCGATCTCCTCGACGCCGATGCCCAGCGCACGGAGGGCCTCCACCATGCGCTGCGAGTCGTCCGAGTGGAGCGGCGCGATCAGACGGCCGGGGCCGTCCGCGATCGCCGCGATGAGGAGTTCGCGGTTGGTGAGGGACTTCGATCCGGGGATCGTCAGCTCGGCGTGCACCGGGCCGTCGACCGTGGGCGCGGGGTAGGCGCCCTGCACACGGGTGGGGGAATACCTTTTGGCGCTCATCGGTTCTCACCTTAGTAAACGCGACGCCGTCCTCGTGAGAGGCGGACTCGGTACGAAGGGAAGAGGATGACTGCGACGCTGGAACGCGAGGTGATCGACCTCAGCCGCCTAGACTGGCCCGTGATGGACGACACCGCAACCGCAGCCACCGTCGGCGACCCTCGGCGCGAGTTCGAGGAGCAGGCGCTCCCCTTCATGGATCAGCTCTACGCCGCCGCGATGCGCATGACGCGCAATCCCGCGGACGCCGCCGATCTCGTGCAGGAGACCTTCGTCAAGGCCTACGGCTCCTGGTCCACGTTCGCGCAGGGGACCAACCTCAAGGCGTGGCTGTACCGCATCCTCACGAACACGTACATCAACATCTACCGCAAGCGGCAGCGCGAGCCCTTCCAGGGCACCATCGACGAGCTCGAGGACTGGCAGCTCGGTGGCGCGGAGTCGACGACGGCTTCGCA
Organism: Zhihengliuella sp. ISTPL4; assembly: GCF_002848265.1. GTDB lineage: Bacteria > Actinomycetota > Actinomycetes > Actinomycetales > Microbacteriaceae > Microbacterium. Next base: position 1,258,687 of record NZ_CP025422.1, on the reverse strand, counting down.
CAGCCGATCGGCTGAGGCCGAGGCGATCGATCACATGCCGGCGTCGGTCGTGAAGGATGCGCTGCAGGCCGTCCCGGAGGACTTCCGGCTCGCGGTGTACCTCGCCGACGTCGAGGGCTTCGCGTATCAGGAGATCGCCGACATCATGAAGACCCCCATCGGCACCGTCATGAGCCGTCTGCACCGTGGCAGGCGGATGCTGCGGGAGCTGCTGGCCGACTACGCCGCGGAGCGGGGCATCGCCGCGGCTGACCCGAGGAGCAAGGAATGAGCGACTGCGGCTGCGACAAGGCCCGTCAGGATCTGGAGGAGTACCTCCGCAACGAGGTGTGCAAGACCGAGCACGCCGAGATCCGCGAGCACCTGGAGAACTGCCCGGCGTGCCGGGACGAGGCTCTGGTGGCGACGACCCTCACCGAGGTCATCGCCCGCGCCTGCAAGGAGACCGCTCCGGAGGAGCTGCGCGACCAGGTGTTCGCCCGCCTGCGTGAGGTCCAGGCCGCACAGCACTGAGTCACGGTCCGCGCACGGCGCGTCGGAGACCGCCCGTAGGCTGGGGGGCATGGCCCTCATCGATGCGCGCGGGATCCCCGCTGACCAGACCTCCGTCGACCGGCTCGCGGGGCAGGACCTCGACTATCGCGTCCTGGACACGGCGGACGCCACCCGCCTGACCGCCTTCCAACGGGCCATGGCCCGAGGATTCCTCGGCGCGGAACCGTCGGCCGCCGTCCGGGAGGAGGGCGCCGAGACCGTGCGGAGCCGCCGCAACATCGGCGTGTACGAACACGACGCTCCGGCGGACCGCCTGCCCGTCGCGACCATCGACTCCTGGGTGACTCCGCTCACGGTCCCGGGCGGAGAGATCGGCATGTGGGCGATCAGCGGGGTCACCGTTGCCGGCACGCATCGTCGCCGTGGCATCGCGCGAGCCCTGCTGGAGGGCGAGCTCCGTGCAGCCGCCGACGCCGGTCTCCCCCTCGCGGGCCTCACGGTGTCCGAGGCCACCATCTACGGGCGGTACGGCTTCGGCTCCGCCATCCCGGTGTCGCGGTTCACGGTCGACGTCCGTCGCGCGGGATGGGCGGGCCCCGTGCCCGGCGGGCACGTCGAGTACCTCGAGCGCGAGGAGCTCGCCGCCGAGCTGGGGGAGGTGCACGAACGCGCCCGCACCGCGCGGTCGGGCCAGGTCCCCGGGTGGACGGCCCGCTGGGCAGGACTCAGCGGACTCGCGACGAGCGACACGGACCGGGATCGGGTGCGCGGCATCCGGTACCGCGACGACTCCGGGCGGGTGCGCGGCGTGATGGCCTTCCACCTCACCGAGCGCGGCGACACCTTCCGCTTCTCGCTGCACGTCCGGCTGCTCATCGGCGAGACCGCGGAGGCGACGGCCGCGCTGTGGCGGTTCGCCCTGCAGCACGATCTCGTCGACGAGGTCACGGCCGACCTCCGTCCCCTCGACGACGCGCTGCCGTGGCTCGTCGTCGACCCGCGTGGGGTCAGGCAGGAGGTGCACGACCACGGCTGGCTGCGGGTGCTCGACGTCCGTGCCGCGCTCACGGCCCGGACCTACGCCGCACCGCTGGACACCGCGCTCCGCGTCGAGGACCCGCTCGGCTTCGCCACCGGCACGTGGCGGCTGCGTGTCGATTCCGACGGCAGGGCGCACATCGACGAGGTCGCTGACGCCGAGGCGGACCTCGCGCTCGACGTCTCCGCCCTGTCGTCGATCTACGCGGGCGGCGTCCGCGGGGCGGCGCTGCACGGAGCGGGGCGGATCACCGGCGCCGCTTCCGCGGTCGAGGCGCTGGATCGGGCGTTCGTCGCTTTCCCCGCGCCGTCCCTCGACATCTGGTACTGATCCACGGAACCGAGAAGGGCGCCCCGGCCGAAGCCGGGGCGCCCTTCGTCGTGACGGGGACGATCAGCCGAGGGTGACCGCTGCGCGGATCAGAGCGGCCTGCTCGGTGGCGTGCACCTTGGACGATCCCGTCGCCGGCGAAGCCGAGGCGGGACGCGAGACCGGTCGGAACGAACGGTCGCCGGGGACGTCTGCGAAGGCCAGTGCGAGGAACGGCCAGGCGCCCTGGTTCTCCGGCTCCTCCTGAACCCACACGAGTTCGGCATTCGGGTACGAGTCGGTGATCTTCTTCAGCTCGTCGATCGGGGTCGGGTAGAGCTGCTCCAGACGCACCAGCGCGATCTCCGGGTTCGGGTTCTTCTCCAGCTCGGCGCGGAGATCCCAGTGCACCTTGCCGCTGTGCACGAGGACGCGCTTCACGGCGGAACGGTCGAGACCGCGGTCGTCGTCGAGGACCGGCTCGAACCGGCCGCTCGTGAACGCCTCCACCGGGCTGGTCGCACCGCGCAGGCGCAGCATCGCCTTCGGCGTGAACACGATCAGCGGCTTGCGCGGGCGGGCGTAGGCCTGACGACGCAGCAGGTGGAAGTGCGAGGCCGGGGTCGACGGGCGCGCGACGATCATGTTGTCCTGCGCGCAGAGCTGCAGGAACCGTTCGATGCGCGCCGAGGAGTGGTCAGGTCCCTGGCCCTCGTAGCCGTGGGGGAGCAGGAGGGTGACGCTGGACTGCTGGCCCCACTTCTGCTCCGCGGCGGAGATGTACTCGTCGATGACCGACTGCGCGCCGTTGACGAAGTCGCCGAACTGCGCCTCCCACAGCACCAGGGCTTCCGGAGCCTCGACGGAGTAGCCGTACTCGAAGCCGAGCGCCGCGTACTCGCTGAGCAGCGAGTCGTAGACGAAGAAGCGGCCCTGCGCGTCGGACAGGTTCGACAGCGGCAGCCACTCCTGCCCGTTCGCCCGGTCGTGGAGGGCGGCGTGGCGCTGCACGAACGTCCCTCGGCGCGAGTCCTGACCGGCGAGGCGCACCGGGGTGCCCTCGACCAGGAGCGAACCGAAGGCGAGCAGCTCGCCGAAGCCCCAGTCGATGTTCCCGTTGCGGCTCATGTCGAGACGCTTCTCCAGCAGCTGCTGGATCTTCGGGTGCACCGTGAAGCCCTCGGGCTTGTTCACGAACGCGTCACCGATGAGGCGGATGACCTCGGCGGGGACACCGGTGACCTCGGGGGCGCCGACCTGGTCCTCGACCTGCGGGGCCTCCTCCGGAGCGACCGGGGTGGCACCGGTCTCGGCGGCGTGCGTCTCGGCGAAGGCGATCTCCAGGCGGTTCTGGAAGTCGGCCTTGGCCTCGTCGTACTCCTCCTCGGTGATGTCGCCGCGGCCGACGAGCGACTCCGTGTACAGGCGGCGGACGGAGCGCTTGGCCTGGATGAGGTCGGTCATCAGCGGCTGCGTCATCGAGGGGTCGTCGCCCTCGTTGTGGCCGCGTCGGCGGTAGCAGACGAGGTCGATCACCACGTCGCGGTGGAAGCGCTCGCGGTACTCGAACGCGAGCTGGGCGACGTGGATGACGGCCTCGGGGTCGTCGCCGTTCACGTGGAAGACCGGTGCCTGGATCGTCTTGGCCACGTCGGTGGCGTAGACGGAGGTGCGGGCGTCGCTCGGCGTCGTGGTGAAGCCGACCTGGTTGTTGACGACCACGTGGATGGTTCCGCCGGTGCGGTAGCCGCGCAGCTGCGACATCTGCAGTGTCTCGACGACGACGCCCTGGCCGGCGAAGGCCGCGTCGCCGTGGACGAGGATCGGCAACCAGGCGAAGGTGCCGATGGGCTTGCGGTCCTGCTTCGCGCGGACGATGCCTTCGAGCACGCCGTCCACCGTCTCCAGGTGCGAGGGGTTGGCGGCGAGGTAGACCGGCAGGGGGGAGCCGTCGTCGGCGACGAACGTGCCCTCCGTACCCAGGTGGTACTTGACGTCGCCGGAGCCGCGCTGGTTGCCCGGGGTCTGCGTACCCTCGAACTCGCGGAAGACCTGGCCGTACGTCTTCCCGGCGATGTTGGTGAGCACGTTGAGGCGGCCGCGGTGGGCCATGCCGATCGCAGCGCCCTCGAGCCCGGCCGTGGCCGCGCCCTGGAGGATCTCGTCGAGGAGCGGGATCAGCGACTCGCCGCCTTCGAGGGAGAAGCGCTTCTGTCCGACGAACTTCGTCTGCAGGAAGGTCTCGAAAGCCTCGGCCTCGTTGAGCTTGCGCAGCACGCGCAACTGCTCGTCGTGGCCCGGCTTCTGGTACTTGACCTCGACCTTCTCCTGGAACCAGCGGCGCTGCTCCGGATCCTGGATGTGCATGTACTCGATGCCGAGGGTGCGGCAGTACGAGTCGCGCAGCACGCCGAGGATGTCGCGGAGCTTGGCGACGCGGCGTCCGCCGAAACCGCCGGTGACGAACTCGCGGTCGAGGTCCCAGAACGTCAGGCCGTGGCTCTCGATCTCCAGGTCGGGGTGGGAGCGCTGCCGGTACTCGAGCGGGTCGATGTCGGCCATGAGGTGGCCGCGCACGCGGAAGGAGTTGATGAGCTCCTGCACGCGCGACTGCTTGTCGACGCGCTCGGCGAGGTCGACCGCGATGTCGGGGTTCCACCGGATGGGCGCGTAGGGGATGCGCAGCGCCGCGAAGATGTCGTCGTAGAAGCCGCGCTGGCCGATCAGCAGCTCGTGCACCTTCTTCAGGAACTCGCCGGAGCCGGCGCCCTGGATGACGCGGTGGTCGTAGGTGCTCGTGAGCGTGATGGTCTTGCCGATCGCGAGCTCGTTCAGCGTCTTCTCGCTCGCGCCCTGGAACTCGGCCGGGTACTCGAGGGCGCCGGCGCCGATGATGCACCCCTGGCCCTTCATGAGACGCGGGACCGAGTGCACCGTGCCGATGCCGCCGGGGTTGGTCAGCGAGACCGTGGTGCCCTGGAAGTCGGCGGCGGTGAGTTTATTGGAGCGTGCCCGCGTGACGAGGTCTTCGTAGGCGGAGAGGTACTCGGTGAAGGTCATGGTGTCGGCGCGCTTGATGCTCGGGACCATGAGGGCACGGGTGCCGTCCGGCTTCGGCAGGTCGATCGCGATGCCGAGGTTGACGTGCGCGGGAGCGACGACGGAGGGCTTGCCGTCGATCTCGGCATAGAAGACGTTCTGGCTGCGGAACTCGTCGAGGGTGCGGATGAGCGCCCAGCCGATGAGGTGCGTGAAACTGACCTTGCCGCCGCGGGTGCGGGCCATGTGGTTGTTGATGACGATGCGATTGTCGATCATCAGCTTCGCCGGGACGGTGCGGACGCTCGTCGCGGTGGGGACGGTGAGCGACTCGTCCATGTTGGCGGCGAGGGTCTTCGGCAGGCCGCGGAGCGGAGTGATCTTGTCCTCTTCGGACGGCTCCTGGGTCTCCTTGGACTCCTGCTTCGGCTTCGGCGCCTGGGCGGGGATCGGGGCGGCTGCCGCGGGCTTCGCGGTGGTGCGGGCGATCGGCTGAGCGCCGATGACGGGGATCGGGGCGGTCACCGGGTGGGCCGGGGCCGTGGTCGTCGCGGAAGAGGCGGAGCCTCCGGCGGCGGTGGCCTCGGAGTGATACTTCTCCAGAATGGGCCACCACTCCTTGTCGACCGAGTCGCGGTTCTCCTTGAACTGCTCGTAGAGCTCTTCGACGAGCCAGGAATTGGCTCCGAACCCCCCGTCGCCACCGACGCCGGTCACCTGGTTCGACACGCTCTATCGCCCTCTTTCATCGCTGAAGATCTCCGATGCGGACGCACGACGCAGGATGCGCTCGGGCCCGCACACTCTCGACCACCAAGCCTAACCTGTTTCGACCGGGGAGACGTCGAAGAGAGCGACCCGTGGCGCGCCGATCTGGGTAGCGTGGAGGCATGGAGTTCTCAGGAGCGCAGCCGACCGTCGATCTGACCTACTCGGACGTCTTCCTCGTGCCGCGCCGCTCGGCCGTCACCAGTCGTCTGCAGGTGGACCTCGCCCCGCACGACGGGACCCCGGCGACGCTGCCGCTCGTCGCCGCCAACATGAACTCGGTGACAGGACCGCGCATCGCGGCCGTGCTCGCCCGTCGAGGGGCGCTGGGCGTGCTGCCGCAGGATCTCCCGCTCCAGGACCTCGACACGGCGATCCGTGATGTGAAGAGCCAGCCTGTCCTCTGGGACACGCCCATCGTGCTTCCTCCCGAGGCGACCGTCGCGGACGCCCTGCGGCTGCTTCCGGCCGCGGTCGGTCACGGGATCGTCGTGGCTCGTGGCGCCGCACCGGTGGACGTCGACCGCATCATCGGCGTCCTCCCCGCGACCCGGCTCGCCACCGCGCTCCCCGACGCACAGCTCGGCGACCTCGTGCACCGGGGGACTCCGTCCATCGACGCCGACGACATCGGCTCGGAGCGGCACGCCTTCGACGTCATCACCGAGGCCGACGTCGAGATGGTCACCGTCGTGCACCACGGGCACCTCGTCGGCACGCTGAGCGCCCGCAGCGCCCTGCGCGCGACGCTGTACCGCCCGGCCGTCGACGCCGGTGGGCGGCTCGCGGTGGCGGCGGCGGTCGGCATCAACGGCGACGTGGCGGCCAAGGCGAAGGCGCTCGCCGCCGCCGGCGTGGACGTGCTCGTCGTCGACACCGCGCACGGGCACCAGGAGGGCATGCTCCGTGCGCTGCAGGAGGTCGCGGCCCTCGGCCTCGGGCTTCCGATCGTCGCGGGGAACGTCGTCACCGCGGACGGCGTGCGGGACCTCGTCGACGCGGGCGCCTCGATCCTCAAGGTCGGCGTGGGGCCAGGAGCGATGTGCACGACCCGCATGATGACCGCGGTCGGTCGGCCGCAGTTCTCCGCCGTATTGGAGACCGCCCAGGCCGCCGCCGAGGCCGGAGCGCACGTCTGGGCCGACGGCGGAGTGCGCTACCCGCGCGACGTGGCCCTCGCGCTCGCGGCCGGTGCCGCCTCGGTCATGGTGGGTTCCTGGTTCGCCGGAACGATCGAGGCCCCGGGGGAACTTCAGCGCGACGCCGACGGCCGTCTGTTCAAGGAGTCGTGGGGGATGGCGTCCACGAAGGCGGTGCAGGCGCGGTTCGGTCGGCTCGATGCCTACGAGCGGGCGCGCAAGGAGCTGTTCGCCGAAGGCATCTCGTCGTCGAAGATCTATCTCGACCCGCTGCGCCCCGGCGTCGAGGATCTGCTCGACATGATCACTTCGGGCGTGCGGTCGTCGTTCACCTACGCCGGCGCCTCGACGGTGCCGGAGTTCCACGACCGCGCCCTCGTCGGGTTGCAGTCCGCCGCGGGATACGAGGAGGGCAAGGCGCTGCCGGTCAGTTGGTGATCACCTGCCGCGACCACAGTCCGCTTCTGTAGAATCGAGCGCACTATGGACGACCCTCCCAGTTGCCGAACATCGCCCCACCGTCCCGTTCTCTCCCCGGAGAGGAAGATCTGATGGACTACATCATGTTGGGCGTGGGGCTTCTGCTCACGGTCGGCACCGGCCTCTTCGTCGCAAGCGAGTTCGCTCTCGTGAACCTCGACCGCGCGGATCTGGAAGCGCGCCAGGCGCGCGGGGAGTCTCGCCTCTCGCTCACGATCAGCGCCCTGCGGCACACGTCGACGCATCTCTCCTCCGCACAGCTCGGCATCACGCTGACCACGCTGCTGACCGGATACACGATGGAGCCGGCACTGTCGAACCTCCTGCGGCCCACGCTCGTCGCCTGGAGCATCCCGGAGGCGGCGGTGGCGCCCATCGCGACCGTCGTTGCGATGTTCGTCGCGACCGTGCTCTCGATGATCCTCGGCGAGCTCGTCCCGAAGAACTTCGCCCTGGCCCTGCCTCTGGCGACGGCCAAGCTCGTGGTGCCGTTCCAGATCGCGTTCACGACCGTGTTCAAGCCCGCGGTGGTCGTGCTCAACGGCAGCGCCAACGGGGTCCTGCGCAGCATGGGCATCGAGCCCAAGGAAGAGCTCTCCGGCGCCCGCAGCGCGGAGGAGCTCTCCTCTCTCGTGCGGCGGTCGGCGAGCGCCGGCGTGCTGGAGGCCGACACCGCCACGCTGCTGGACCGCACGCTCACCTTCTCGCGGCTCACGGCTGCGGACGTCATGACGGCGCGCCCGAGCATGCACGCGATCGCCGCCGGCGACTCCGTGGACGACGTGATCCAGCTCGCCCGGCGCACCGGCCACAGCCGTTTCCCGGTCTTCGATGAGGACCTCGACGACATCACGGGCGTCGTGCACCTCAAGGCCGCCATCTCGGTTCCGCGGGAACGCCGGGCCGAGGTGCCCGTCGGGGCTCTCGCGACCGACCCGCTCCGGGTGCCGGAGACCGCCCACGTCGACGCGCTCATCTCCGATCTCCGCGGTCGCGGCTACCAGCTCGCGGTCGTCGTCGACGAGTATGGCGGGACCGCCGGCATCGTGACTCTGGAGGATCTCGTGGAGGAGCTCGTCGGTGAGGTCTCCGACGAGCACGACCGGACGAGGGCCGGCATCATCCGCAACCGCGACGGGGTGACCTTCCCCGGTGAGCTGCGCCCGGATGAGCTGCGCAGCCGTGCGGGCGTCGAGGTGCCGGAGGGCGATGTGTACGACACGGTCGGCGGCTACGTCATGAGCGTCCTGGAGCGGGTGCCGGCGGTCGGCGACGAGGTGCCGCTCGACAGCGGCACGCTGCAGGTGATCCGCATGGACGGCCGCCGGGTGGATCGGGTGCGCTACGTCCCGAGACCGGACGCCGTCATCATCGAGGGGGTGTCCCTGTGAGCGATTGGGGAGGCCTCGCCTGGCTCGTCGTCCTGCTGGCGGCGAACGCCTTCTTCGTCGGCGCCGAGTTCGCGGTGATCTCCGCACGGCGCTCGCAGATCGAGCCGAAGGCGGAGCGCGGCTCGCGCCCGGCCAAGACGGCGCTGTACGCCATGGAGCACGCGACGCTCATGCTCGCGACCTCGCAGCTCGGCATCACGATCTGCTCGCTGCTCATCCTGAACGTCTCCGAGCCCGCCATCCACCACCTGCTCGCCATGCCGCTGCACGCGGTGGGCTGGTCGGATGGTGCGGTGGACGTCGTGTCCTTCACGATCGCGCTGCTCATCGTGTCGTTCCTGCACGTCGTGTTCGGCGAGATGGTGCCGAAGAACCTCGCGTTCTCGATTCCCGACCGGGCCGTGCTGCTGCTGGCGACGCCGCTGGTGTGGGTGTCGAAGGTGTTCATGCCGGTGATCTGGTTGCTGAACGCGGCGGCGAACGGCGTGCTGCGCCTCTTCCGCGTGGAGCCGAAGAACGAGGCGGCGTCGACCTTCACCCTCGACGAGGTCGCGACCATCGTCAACCAGTCGCGCCGTGAGGGCGTGCTCATGGATACCGCGGGCACGGTGACGGCCGCGGTGGAGTTCACCGACAAGAAGGCCCGAGACGTGGCCGTTCCGCTGAGCGACCTCGTCACGCTGCCGCAGACGACCACGCCGGACGACATCGAGAAGGCGGTGGCCCGCTACGGGTTCTCGCGCTACGTGATCGTCGACGAGGAGGAGGTCCCGATCGGCTACGTCCACCTCAAGGACATCCTGCGGGCCTCCGAGGGACCGGACGCCGAGGCCAAGGTGCTCGAGCCGATCCCCGGCAAGCGCATCCACCACATGGTGCCCGTGCAGGAGGACACCGACCTGGAGGACGCCCTCGCCGTCATGCGACGCGCGGGCCGTCACCTGGCCAAGGTCCGCGACGCGCGGGGGGAGACGACCGCCGTGCTGTTCCTGGAGGACATCCTCGAGGAGCTCGTCGGCGAGGTGCAGGACGCGACCCGTCGCGTCCGCGGTCACTGACATCAGGACACGCGAAGGCCGCCGGCTCCCTCGGGAACGGCGGCCTTCGTCGTGGGCGTCAGCGCCAGTGCGCGCGTTCGTACTGCGGCGGCCAGGCGACCTCGTCGCCCAGCTCGTGCGCGGCACGGAGCGCGAAGTGCGGGTCGCGCAGCCACTCCCGTCCGGCGAAGATCGCGTCGGCCGCCCCGTCGGTCAGCACCTGCTCGGCCTGGGCGGCGGCGGTGATGAGGCCCACGGCCGACACCGGGATGCGCCCACCCTGGCGGACGGTCTCGGCGAGGGGGACCTGATAGCCGGGGGAGACGCTGATGCGCTGGTGCGCGACGAGGCCGCCGCTGGAGACGTCGATGAGGTCGGCGCCGCGCGCCGTCGCCCAGGTGCCCACCGTCGCGGCCTCCTCGGGCGTGAATCCGCCTTCGGCGTGATCCGTCGCCGAGATGCGGACGAACACCGGCACGTCGTCACCCGCCGCCTCGCGCACCGCATCCACGACGCGCAGCAGCAGCCGGGCGCGGTTCTCCAGCGAGCCGCCGTACTCGTCCTCCCGGAGATTGGACAGCGGCGACAGGAACTGGTGCAGGAGGTAGCCGTGGGCGCCGTGGATCTCGATGACGTCGAAGCCGGCATCGAGCGCCCGCCTGGTCGCCGCGGCGAACCCGTCGACCACGCGGTCGATGCCCGCCGCGTCCAGGGCGATCGGGGCGGCGAACCCCTCGTAGGCCACCGCCGACGGTGCGGTGGTCGTCCATCCGCCCTCGGACGTGGGGACCGTACCGCGCTCGTCGGCCCACGGCCACCAGGTCGAGGCCTTCCGGCCGGCGTGCGCGAGCTGGATGCCCGCGGTCGCCCCGCGGTCGTGGATCGCCCGGACGATCGGGGACAGCGCGTCGCGCTGCGCGTCGTCCCACAGCCCGAGGTCGCGCGGAGAGATGCGGCCCTCCGGCACGACGGCCGTGGCCTCCGCCACGATGAGGCCCGCGCCGCCGGACGCGAACTGCGCGAGGTGCGTGTGATGCCACTCCTGCGCGACGCCGTCGACGGCGCTGTACATGCACATGGGGGAGACCCAGAGGCGGTTGCGGAACGTGGTGGACCGGATGGTCAGCGGGGAGAAGAGAAGACTCACCGTTCGACGGTACCGCCGACGCGGACGGGACAGGGCCATCGGGCTAACGTGGAGTCATGAGCGACGTGCGCGAGTGGTCCCGCAGCGACGCGGCGCGGTTCTTCCGCGCGCCGACCGCCGAGGATGACAAGTACTCCCGGGGCGTCGTGGGCATCCGCACCGGATCGGCCGCCTATCCCGGCGCCGCGGTGCTCGGCGTCGAGGCGGCTTGGCGCACCGGTGCCGGATTCGTGCGGTACGTGGGAGCGGCGACGGCGGTGGGGGCGGTGCTCGCCCGGCGTCCCGAGACCGTCGGCGGGCCGGACGCCGGACGCACGCGGATCGGTGCCTGGGTGATCGGCTCCGGGACCGATCCGGACGACCGGAGCGCGGCGGAGGCGCAGGCACTGCGCGAGATCGTCGGCGGCGACGTCCCCGTGGTCATCGACGCCGGAGCGCTCGATCTGGCGCCGACCGCCCGCGCCCCGTTCGTCGCCACGCCGCACGGCCGGGAGTTCGCGCGGCTGCGGGAGCGCGTCGGCATCGACGACAGCGGTGACGACGCGACGGACATCCGCCGGGTATCCTCCGCTATCGACGGCGTGGTGCTCCGCAAGGGGGCGCGCACCGTGCTCGCCGCACCGGACGGCAGGCTCATCGCCGTCGAGGCGGGAACCGGCTGGCTCGCGACGGCCGGGACGGGGGACGTGCTGGCGGGGATCGTCGCCGCCGTGATCGCAGCGAACCCGGACCGTCCACTTATCGAGTCCGCCGCAGCGGCCGTCTGGCTGCACGGGCATGCCGCCCGCCTCGCCGCCGCGGCGACCGGGGGTGCGAGCGGCCATCCGATCGTCGCGCTTGACGTCGCGGAGGCGCTGCCCCGCGCGGTCGCGGACCTCCTGTCGTGAGGACCACGACCCGGAGGAGCGTGCTCGCGCTGTGGATCGCCTTCCTCGTCGTCCACGTCCTGACCGCGTGGCTGGGCTGGGTGTATCCGAGCCAGCCCATGGGGGACGTCGTGCTCGTGTACGAGCCCTGGGCGACCGCGGCATGGAGCGGCGGGGAGATCGTGGGCGTCACGGAGTCGTGGGTGTATCCGCAGCTCGCGCTCCTGCCGATGATGCTCGCCACCGGGCTCGCCGCCCCGTTCCTCCCGCTGCTCGGCGTCTCGGGCGCGTACCTCATCGGGTGGGCGCTCCTGGTCACGGTCCTCGACGCCGTGGCCTTCGCCGTCCTCGTCGGGCGCGGACGCGTCCGGGCCCGTCGCACCGCCGCGTGGTTCTGGTGCGCGGCGCTGCTGCTCCTCGGACCCATCGCGCTGTATCGCCTCGATGCCGTCACCGTGCCGATCGCGGTCGTGGCCGGCCTCTGGCTGGTGACCCGTCCGGCCCTCGCCGCGGCGCTGCTGACCATCGGCGCGTGGATCAAGATCTGGCCCGGTGCGCTCCTCCTCGCGGCGGTCGTGGCCGGGAGGGCCCGGCTGCGGATGCTCCTGGTCGCGGCGGCGGTCACCGCCGGTGTGGTGGTGGTGCTCCTGCTGCTGGGCGCCGACACCGAGATCCTCGGTTTCCTCACCGCGCAGACCGGCCGGGGACTCCAGATCGAGGCGATCGCCGCCACGCCGTTCCTCTGGACGGCTGTGACGGGGGCCGCCCGCATCGAGTACAGCTACGACATCCTCACCTTCCAGGTCAACGCGCGAGGAGCGGAGGTCGTCGCCGCGGTCCTCACCCCGCTCCTGGTGCTCGGCGTCGCCATCGTCACCGTCGTCGGCAGCGTCAAGGCCGCCCGCGGCGCGTCGTTCGCGCGACTCTTCCCTCCGCTGGCCCTGCTCCTGGTGACGGTGCTCATCGGTCTGAACAAGGTCGGCTCGCCGCAGTTCCAGACCTGGCTACTCGCGCCCGTGATCCTGTGGCTCGTGCTCGACCGCCGTCGCGCGCACACCGCCGCGGCACTCGTGCTCGCGCTGTGCCTGCTCACCTGCCTCGTGTATCCGTTGAGCTACGACGGGTTGCTCCGGGCCGAAGCCGCCCCCGTCCTGCTGCTCACGATGCGCAACGCCCTGCTCGTCGTCCTCGCCGTCGTGAGCGCCGTCGCGCTCGCGCGGGTCCCCGTCGTCCGCCGTCCCCGAACCCAGGAGTGAACCCATGTTGATCGCCTTCTCCGTCGCCCCCAGCGGCACGCCCGCCGACGGTGCCGAGCGCACCGATGCCTCCGTGCACGACGCCGTCGCCGCGGCTGTGCGCGTCGTCCGCGCTTCGGGCCTCCCGCACCGCACGACGAGCATGTTCACCGAGATCGAAGGCCCCGACTGGGACACCGTCATGGATGTGGTCAAGCGCGCGACCGAGGCGGTCATGCCGTACGGCTCCCGGGTCTCGCTCGTCCTCAAGGCGGACATCCGTCCGGGGTACACGGGAGAGCTCGACGCCAAGGTCGAGCGCCTGGAGGCGGCGATCGAGGAGTCCGACGACCGGTAAACTGAACCGGTGAATCCCTCGACACCTTCGAGGGGTGCGGCGAAGTGGGCGCTCCTCTCCCTCGCCATCGGCAGTTTCGGCATCGGCATGACCGAGTTCGTCGTCATGGGCCTGCTGCCGAACATCGCCGCCGACCTCCTCCCGTCCGTCTGGGCGTCGAGCCAGGAGGAGGCGCTGAGCCAGGCCGGCTGGCTGATCTCGCTGTACGCGCTCGGCGTGGTCATCGGCGCCCCGACCATCGCCGGCTTCGTCGCCCGCTATCCGCGGCACCGGGTGATGATCGTGCTCGCCCTGGCGTTGACGGTGTTCAACGCGCTCACCGTGGTGCTGCCGACGTTCGAGCTCGTCGGGGCATCGCGCTTCCTCGCCGGACTCCCGCATGGCGCGTACTTCGGCATCGGCGCGCTCGTCGCCGCCGACGTGATGGGGCCGGGCAACCGTGCCAAGGGCGTCGCGTTCATCCTCACCGGACTCACGGTCGCCAACGTCATCGGTGTGCCGCTGGGTACCTTCCTCGGTCAGGCATGGGGCTGGCGCGCGGCCTTCGCCGTCGTCGCGCTCGTCTTCGCGCTCGCCACCGTCTTCATCGCGCTGTTCGTGCCCGCGCACCCGGGGAACCCCGGTCGCACGATGCGGGCCGAGCTCGGGGTGTTCCGCATCGGTCAGGTGTGGTTCACGCTCGGCGTCGGGGCGATCGGCTTCGGCGGGTTCTTCGCCGTCTACAGCTACATCGCCCCTCTCGTGACGGAGGTGGCCGGGTCGCCGGAGTGGGTCGTACCAATCGTGCTCGTTCTCATGGGGCTCGGCATGACCGGCGGGAACCTCGTCGGCGGCCATCTCGCCGACATCGACCTCCGCCGCACGCTGCTGCTCGGTCTCGCCGCAATGGCCGTCGTCTTCGCTCTCCTCGCGGTGCTCTCGTTCTGGATCGTCAGCCTGAGCCTCGTGGTGGTGCTCGTCGGATTCGTCTCGTCCGTGCTGAGCCCGACGATCCAGACGCGGTTGATGGACGTGGCCGGCGACAACCAGTCCATCGCGGCGGCCATGAACCACTCCGCCCTGAACATCGGCAACAGCCTCGGCGCCTTCCTCGGCGGCATCGTGATCGCGGTCGGCTGGGGCTTCACGGCACCGGCGTGGACCGGGGCGGTGCTCGCGGTGGCCGGACTCCTCATCGCCCTGGTGTCGTACCGCGTGGAGGCACGGCGGGTCGCGCAGACGCCGGTCCTCGCGTCGTAGAGTGACGGGGTGACCGCTCCCGACGACGACCTCCCCCTCGCCGGAACCGTCGTGCTGCTGCGCCCGAGTCCCGGGGGCTTCGAGGTGCTGCTGCTGCGCCGTCCGTCGCGCGGCTCCTTCGCGGACGCCTGGGTGTTCCCCGGGGGGAAGGTCGAGCCGGAGGATCGGCGGGCGGGCGCGGCGGACGTCGAGGACGCGCGCCGGGCCGCCGCCCGGGAGACCGCGGAGGAGGTCGGACTCGTCGTCGACGACCTGGTGCCTCTGTCGGAGTGGCGCCCGCCCGCGGAGGCGCCCGTGTGGATCCGCACCTGGTTCTTCCTCGCCCTCGCGCCGGACGTCGAGCCGTCGCCTGCCGCCGACGAGGTCGTCGAGCTCGCCTGGGTGTCACCGGACACGGCCTTCGAGCGGCACGCGGCAGGGGAGTGGCGGCTCTTCCCGCCCACCTGGCTCACGCTGCACCGGCTCTCCGCCTTCACCGACGTCGAGGCCGCGCTGGCCTCCGGCGGAGCGGTCGAGCTGTTCCAGACGGAGGTGCGCGACGGGGGCCGGGCGTTCGGCTGGGCGCAGGGGACCCTCCACGCCCACACCCTGCCGTGGCGGTTCGACCCGGCCTGACGCGGGTCAGGCGTCGAGCAGGCGCCGCAGGTGCGTGCCGACGGCCTCGGTCTCGATGAGGAACCCGTCGTGGCCGAAGTCGCTCGTGAGCACCACCGCCTCGCCGTCGAGCACGTTCCGGATGCTCCGGGCGATCCGCTGCTGACCGTCGACGGGGAAGAGGCGGTCGCTGTCGATGCCGAGGACGAGGGTCGTCGCGGTCACCGCCTTCAGGGCCTCCTCCACGCCGCCGCGGCCCCGGCCGACGTCGTGCGAGTTCATGGCCTCGACGAGGGTGATGTAGCTGTTGGCGTCGAAGCGGCGCGTGAACTTGTTCCCGTGGAAGTCGAGGTAGGACTCCACGGCGAAGCGTCCGCCGTGGCCGAGCGGCGACACGTCCGACTGCCAGGAGCGCTGGAAGCGCTGGTTGAGCTCGATCGGGCTGCGGTAGTTCAGCAGCGCCATGCGGCGGGCGAGGGCCAGGCCGCGGTGCGGGCCGTCGCCGTCCGCGAGGTCGTAGTACTCGCCGCCCTGGAAGCGCGGGTCCATGCGGATGGTCTCGAGCTGCACGGTGTTGAGCGCGATCTGGTCGGCGGTGGTGACCGGAGGCGAGGAGAGCACGGCGAGGCGCTGCACGCGGTCCGGCTGCGCCACGGCCCACTCGAGCGCATGCATGCCGCCCATCGAGCCGCCGATTACCGCCGCCCAGCTGTCGATGCCGAGCGCGTCGGCCAGGCGCACCTGCGCGGCGACCTGGTCGCGGATGGTGAGGTAGGGGAAGCGCGACGCCCACTCGTAGCCGTCCGGGGCGATGCTCGCGGGGCCGGTCGATCCCTGGCAGCCGCCGAGCATGTTCGGCGCGATCACGAACCACTCGTCGGTGTCGAGGGGCGCACCGGGGCCGACGACGTCCTCCCACCAGCCGGCGGTCGGGTGGCCGGCACCGGCCTCTCCGCGCACGTGGCTGTCCCCGGTGAGGGCGTGCAGGACGAGCACGGCGTTGTCGCGGGCGGCGTTGAGCTCGCCCCAGCTCTCGTACGCGAGGCGGATGCCGGGGAGCCGGGCTCCGCTCTCCGTGTCGAAGGCGCCGAACGCGGCGAACCGGCGGCCGCCGACGGGGTCGCCGTCGCGCCAGGCGCCGGTGGCCGGTGGCCGGGCACGGAGCAGCCGGACGTCGGCCTCCGTCACAGGTGCCGACGGCACCGTGTCCTCGGAGGTCGTCTGCCAGTCCATGTCTCCATTCTCGCCTGGCCGGTCGGTCCCGGCCCGCAGGTTACGACACCGGGGACGACGAAGGCCCCGGACCGTGCGGTCCGGGGCCTTCGCGGAGAGGGTGCTCAGGCGCGCGCGGCCTCGGAGACGGCGCGGGCGGCGGCGAGTGCCTGGTCGAGATCGGCCTTGAGGTCCTCGATGTTCTCGAGTCCCACGGACAGGCGCACGAGGCCGGGGGTCACGCCCGCGGTGAGCTGCTGCTCCGGGGTGAGCTGGGCGTGCGTCGTGGAGGCCGGGTGGATGACGAGCGAGCGCACGTCGCCGATGTTGGCGAGGTGGCTGAACAGGGAGAGGCTGTTGACGAACTCGCGTCCGGCTTCGACACCGCCCTTGAGCTCGAACGACAGCACGGCGCCGACACCCTTCGGGGCGTACTCGTTCGCCTTGGCGTACCAGGGCGAGGACGGCAGGCCGGAGTAGTTGACCGCGGCCACGTCGTCGCGGCTGTCCAGCCACTCGGCGATCTCCTGGGCGTTCTGCACGTGGCGCTCGATGCGCAGCGACAGCGTCTCGACACCCTGGATGAGGTTCCATGCGCTCTGCGGGGCGATTGCCGAGCCGAGGTCGCGGAGCAGCTGGACCCGGGCCTTGATGATGTAGGCGAGCGGGTCGCCGACCGCGGCCGTGTAGCTGGCGCCGTGGTACGACGGGTCCGGCTCGGTGAGTCCGGGGAACTTCTCGACGTTCTCCGACCACGCGAACGAACCGCCGTCGATCACGACGCCGCCGATCGTGGTGCCGTGGCCGCCGAGGAACTTCGTGATCGAGTGGACGACGATGTCGGCGCCGTGCTCGAACGGACGGATGAGGTACGGGGTCGCGATCGTGTTGTCGACGATCAGCGGGACGCCGTTCTCGTGCGCGATGTCGGCGACCGTGCGGATGTCGAGAACGTTGATCTGCGGGTTGCCGATGGTCTCCGCGAAGAACAGCTTCGTGTTCGGGCGGACGGCGCGACGCCACTCCTCCGGGTCGTCCTGGTTCTCGACGAAGGTGACCTCGATGCCGAGCTTGGCGAGGGTGTACTTGAAGAGGTTGTACGTGCCGCCGTAGATCGAGCTCGACGCGACGAAGTGGTCGCCGGCCTGCGCGATGTTGAGGATCGCGAAGGTGGAGGCGGCCTGACCGCTGGAGAGGACGAGAGCGCCGGTGCCCCCTTCGAGCGCGGCGAGGCGCTGCTCCAGGACGTCCTGGGTCGGGTTCTGGATGCGGGTGTAGATGTTGCCGAACTCGGCGAGCGCGAAGAGGTTCGCGGCGTGGTCGGCGCTGTCGAACACGTAGGACGTGGTCTGGTAGATCGGCGTCGCCCTGGCCTTGGTGACAGGGTCGGGGGCGGCGCCCGAGTGGATCTGCTTGGTCTCGAAACGCCAGGTCTCGGGTGCGGACATGTGTTCCCCCTGGAACGGTCGGAAGGTCGGATGGGCTGGTGCCCTTGCAGCGAGAGTACGGAATATCGCGCCGTGTCAACAACGACCGGGAAATGTGACGTAACACGGCGCGGGGGCCGGGAACGGGCGGAACTTCCGCGGACATCGTACGGTGGAGGGCATGGTCAACAGACGTGCAGTGGTGACAGGTGCGAGTTCCGGAATCGGTCAGGCGACGGTGCGGGTGCTGCGGTCTCGGGGGTGGGACGTCGTCGGCGTCGCCCGTCGAGCGGACCGGCTCGCCGCGCTGTCCGCCGAGACCGGGGCATCGACGATCGCCTGCGACCTGACGGACGACGCGGCCGTGGCGGCGCTCCTCGGCGAGCTGGAGCGCACGGGTCCGGTGCACGCCCTCGTCCAGGTCGCCGGCGGAGCGCGGGGCACCGACCGTGTCGAGGACGCCGCGCTCGCCGACTGGCAGTGGATGTACGACGCGAACGTGCTCGCCACGCAGCGTCTCGTGGCGGGTCTGCTGCCGATGCTGCGTCGCGCCGCGGACGCCGACGGTCACGCCGACCTCCTCTTCGTGACCTCGACGGCCGCGCAGACCGCCTACCCGGGCGGCGCCGGGTACAACGCTGCGAAGGCCGCCGAGGCGATGCTCGTCCGGGCGCTGCGCCAGGAGCTGAACGGCGAGCCCCTGCGGGTGGCCGAGGTCGCTCCGGGCATGGTGCACACGGAGGAGTTCACGCTGAATCGGCTCGGGGGCGACGCCGTCGCCGCCGAGGCCGTGTATTCCGGGGTCGAAGCGCCGCTCCTGGCCGAGGACGTGGCGGACGTCATCGCCTACGCCCTGGACGCCCCGGCCCACGTGAACCTCGACCTCATCACGATGCGGCCCGTCGCGCAGTCGGCGCAGCACCTGCTCGCGCGAGGCCCGCTGCGCGTCCGGCCCCTCGAGTGACCGGGGGACGCACCCTCGCGGAACTCGCCGACGAGGGACTGATCGACGCGGGGTGGGCGGAGGCGTTGGTCCCCGTGCAGGACACCATCACGGCGCTCGGGGAGCGGCTGCGCGCCGAGCAGGCTGCGGGCAACGGGTACCTCCCCGCGGGGCCGCACGTGCTGCGGGCCTTCCAGCGCCCGCTCGCCGACGTCCGCGTCCTCATCACGGGTCAGGACCCCTATCCCACCCCGGGGCACCCGATCGGGCTGTCGTTCGCCGTGGACCGCGATGTGCGGCCGCTGCCGCGGAGCCTGACGAACATCTACAAGGAGCGCGAGGCCGATCTCGGCCTGCCGCCCGCACCGCACGGCGACCTCACCGCGTGGAGCGATCAGGGCGTGCTGCTGCTCAACCGCGTCCTGACGGTGCGCCCCGGAGCGGCCGCCTCCCACCGCGGCTGGGGATGGGAGCAGGTGACGGAGCTCGCGATCCGCACCCTCGTGGCCCGGGAGCAGCCGCTCGTCGCGATCCTCTGGGGGCGTGACGCGGCGAATCTCCAGCCCCTTCTCGGCGACACCCCCGTGATCGCCTCCGCGCATCCGTCCCCTCTCTCCGCGAGCCGTGGCTTCTTCGGCTCCCGGCCGTTCTCCCGCGCGAACGCGCTTCTGGAGGGACTGGGCGCGGAACCGGTGGACTGGCGGGTGGAGGGCGAGGCATCCGGGTCCCTAAGCTGAGCGCATGCAGTTCGAGCCGGGGGACCGTCGCCGCGTTCTGCCGCGTCATCTGCGACCGGCCTCCGCACCGGACACCTTCTCGTACGCCATCCGTCCCGCCAGGGCCGCGGACCTTCCGCACGTGCGCGAGATCTACAACCACTTCGTGAGCAACTCGGCGGTCACCCTGGACGAGCGCCGCAGCAGCGTCCCCTACTGGCGGGACAAGTTCGCGCTCCTGGAGCAGCTCGGCCTTCCCTTCCTGGTGGCGGTGTCGCCCTCCGGCGCCGTCCTCGGGTATGCGCTCGCGCAGCCGTGGGCGGGCAAGAACGCCTACCGGTACACGGTCGAGGACTCGATCTACCTCGGGCCCGGGGCGGCGGGGAAGGGACTCGGCTCCGCTCTCCTGCAGGCCCTGATCGACGCCTGCGAACAGCGCGGGCTGCGCGAGATGGTCGCCGTCGTCAGTGATCAAGGGGCGGACGCCTCGATCAGACTGCATGAGAAGCTCGGCTTCGTGGAGGCCGGTCGCATGGGGCGCGTCGGCCGCAAGTTCGGTCGTGACCTCGGCACCGTCTACCTGCGCCGCGCGCTGCGCCCCTCCCGCCCTCGCCGTCGACTCTCGCTCTTCCCGCGCTGACCCACCCCTTTGCGTGCGCCCCGGCCCCTTGCGGACGCGCGCAACGGGGTGGGAGGCACCCAAGGGGGTGGGTCGACGATCAGGCGTCGGGGATGACGGGGATCGCGGAGAGCAGCGTGCGGGTGTAGTCCGCCGTCGGGTGCAGGAGGACCTCCCGCGTGGGACCGCGCTCGACGATGCGGCCGTCCTTCATGACGATGACCGTGTCGCAGAGGTTCTGCACCACGCCGATGTCGTGCGACACGAGCAGCAGCGTGAACTCGTCGGCGATCCGCAGCTCCGCGAGGAGTTCGAGGATCTGGGCGCGCACCGTGACGTCCAGCGCCGACAGCGGCTCGTCGCCCACGAGGATCCGCGGACGATGGACCAGCGCGCGGGCGAGCGCGATCCGCTGCCGCTGGCCGCCGGAGAACTCGTGCGGGTACCGGTCGCCCATCTCGGGGTCGAGGCCGACCTGGGCGAGGACCTCTCGTACCCTGGCGCGATGATCTCCGTCGATGCCGAGGGCCCACAGCGGCTCCCGCACGATCTGTCCCGCGGTCATCCGGGGGTCGAGGGAGGCGTAGGGGTCCTGGAAGACGAGTCCGGTCTGCCGTCGCAGCCAGTGGAGCGACCGTGCGGAGGCGGTGGCATCGACGGTCCGGCCGTCCACCGACACGGTTCCCGCGGTCGGACGGTCGAGCCCGAGCAGGAGCCGCACGAGGGTCGACTTCCCGGAACCGGACTCGCCGATGATGCCGACGGCGGCGCCCTCGGGGACATCGAGGTCGGTCGGTTCCAGCGCCGTCTGCCGCCGCGTGCGCTCGAACGCCGTCCGCTTCGGCAGGACGAAGTCCCGTCGCAGCCCCCGTGCTTCGATCAGGCTCATGCCGTGCCTCCGTCGGGACGCCAGAGCGTCGCGGTCGCGTCCCGCAGCAGGCCCTGCGTGACCGGCGAGGAGGGTGCGGTCAGCAGTCGCGACACCGGGGCGCTCTCGGCGACGCGACCGTGCTCCAGCACCACGCCCTCCGTCGCGACCTGGGACAGCACGGCGAGGTCGTGCGTGATGAACAGCAGCGACATGCCCTCGTCGGCCACGAGCCGGAGCAGCAGCGACAGGATCTCCGCCTGGATCGTCACGTCCAGTGCCGTCGTGGGCTCGTCCGCGATCAGCAGCCGCGGACGGCAGGCGAGGGCCATCGCGATCGCCACGCGCTGCCGCTGACCCCCGGAGAGCTGGTGCGGATACCGATCGACGATGGTCTCCGGGTCGGGAAGCCGGACGCGGGCGGCTTCCGCGATCGCCCGATCGCGCGCCTCGCGTCGCCCGAGGCCCTCGTGGATCCGGATGGATTCCGCGATCTGCCGGCCGACGGTCCGGATCGGATTGAGCGCGGTCCGGGGCTCCTGGAACACGATGCCGATGTCGTCGCCGCGCAGTCGGGCGAGCTCGCGGTCCGGCATCCCGATCAGCTCGGTGTCGTCCCACCGGATGCTCCCGTGCGCTGTCGCCCCGTCCGGGAGGAGCCCGAGCATGGCGAGTGCCGTGAGGGACTTGCCGGAGCCCGACTCACCGATCACGCCGAGGCGGGTTCCGTCGGGGACCCGGAATGAGACGCCGTCGACGACGCGGCGTCCGTCGATCTCGATGACGAGATCCTCGACCGTCAGACTCATGCGACCACCGCCGGTGTGTGCGTCTCGGCGGCGCGATGCCGCAGAGTGGGATCCGTGGCCTCGCGCAGCCCGTCGCCGAGCAGGTTGAGGGCGAGCACGGTGAGGGTGATCGTCAGGCCCGGCCAGATCACGGTGAGCGGATGCACGCCGATGTAGCGCTGGAGGTCCGCGAGCAGCAGCCCCCAGCTCGGTTCCACGACCGAGGCTCCGAAGCCGAGGTACGACAGGCCCGCCTCGGCGAGGACGGCCACGGCCATCGACCACGAGAGCTGCACGATGAACACCGGCGCCACGTTCGGGAGGAGGTGACGGACGAGGCTCTGCGCGGGGGTGAGCCCCGAGGCGCGAGCGGCCAGCACGAAGTCGCTCTGCTGCACGCGGCGCAGCTCCGGGCGCGTGACTCGCGCGATGTTCACGCCGAACCCGATCCCCACGGCCCAGATCACGACCCAGAGCGAACCGCCCCACACCGACGAGATCATCATCGCGATCAGCAGCACGGGGAAGGCGATGAGGATGTCGACGAGCACGGCCACCGTCTCCCGGACGAGGCGGGTGGTCAGGGCGCCGAGGGCGGCGAGGGCGATGCCCACGAGCGTCGCGACGAGTCCGGCACCCACGCTGACGAACACGGTCGTCCGCGCCCCGGCCATGAGGAGGCTCAGGATGTCGCGCCCGGTGTCGTCCGTGCCGAGCAGGTGCGGCCAGCTCGGCGGCAACCAGCGGTCGCCGATGTTCGAGGCCCGCGGGTCGAACGGCGTCCAGAAGAGCGACACGACGGCCGCCAGGGCGACGATGCCGATGACGATCAGTCCGAAGCGGCCGGTCGAGGTCCGCCACAACCGGGGGAACCAACGCGCGCTCATGCGGCCTCCCGCTGTCGAGGGTCGATCGCGCGGTGCAGCAGGTCCACGAGGAAGCCGACCACCAGCACGAAGCCGGTCAGCACGAGCAGCTCGCTCTGCACCTTGACGAGGTCGCGGGTGCCGACGTCGGTCACGAGCATGCGGCCGATACCCGGGAGGGTGAACAGCTGCTCGATCACGACCGAGCCGACGATGATCCCGGCGACCTGGAGGCCGAGGACCGTGATGATGGAGAGCCCGACCGCCGGGATCCCGTGCTGGATGAGGGCGCGGGTCTTGGTGAGCCCCTTGGCGGCCGCGGTGCGCACGAAGTCCTGTCCGGCCGCCTGCAGGGTCGCGCTGCGCACGAAGCGCATCAGCATCGCACCCTCGACGATGCCGATCGTGAGGGCGGGCAGCAGCAGCGCCTCGATCGCCCGACCGGGCGTCGACCAGCCGGTGCGGGGGAAGCCCTGCGGTGGCAGCCAGCCCAGCCAGACGGAGAAGACCACGATCAGCATCATTCCGGCCCACACGACGGGCACCGCCGCGAGCGCCTGCGCGCCGACGCTGAGCGCGGTGCCGTCGCGGTGGCCGCGACGCAGGGCGGCGAGGATCCCGAACGGCACCGCGATCAGCACGGCGATCGCCAGCGACATGATCCCCAGGGGGACGGTCACCTGCGCCTTCAGTAGAAGCTCCTCACCGACGGACGCACCGGAGAGCAGGGAGGTGCCGAGGTCACCGCGGAGGATGCCGCTGATCCAGTCGGCGTACTGCGCGAGCAGCGGCTGGTTCAGGCCCAGCGACTCCCGCAGGGCCTCGACCTCGGCGGGCGAGGCCTGCGTGCCCGCGATCAACTGCGCGACGTCGCCGGGGAACACACGCAGCGTGAGGAAGATGAGCGCGCTCGACACGAGGAGCCCTGCGATCAGCAGGGCCCCTCGGACGAGCGCGTAACGCAGCACGGAGAGTCGGCCGTCGTCAGCTCGCGGCGGAGACGGTCACACCCGCGAGGTTGATGCGGGAGTTGATCGAGTCCTCCGGGAAGCCGCTGACGAGCGGGCTCACGGCGGTGATCGTCTGGCCGTTGTAGAGCCAGTCGGCCGCGTGGTCCTCGGAGACGATGCGGGCGGCCTCGGCGAGGAGCTGCGCGGAGGCGTCCGCGTCGACCTCCGCCAGGGCCTGCGCGTAGAGGTCCTGCACCTCGGCGTTGTCGTAGCCGAAGTAGTAGTCCGGGTTGGCGAAGTTGCCGAAGTCCCGCGGCTCGACGTGCAGGACGAAGCTGAGGTCGTAGTCCTTGTTGGTGTACACGTCCTCGAGCCAGGTCGGGAACTCCACGGAATCGACCTCGAGGTTCACGCCCACCGTGTCGAAGTCCGAGATGAGCACCTTCGGGACGGTGGTGCCATAGAACGACGGGATGGTCAGCGTGAGGTCGAGGTCCTCCTGGCCCGCCTCGGCGAGCAGTTCCTTGGCCCGCTCGGGGTCGTAGGAGATGACGTCGGAGAGGTCCTCGTAGCCGGGGTCGAGCTCGGGGATGGGGCCGTACAACGGCGTGCCGGCGCCGACGGCCTCGATGAGCGCTTCGTGGTCGATCGCCAGGCGCAGGGCCTCGCGCACCCGGACGTCGTCCAGCGGCGCCTTCTTGTTGTTGAAGGCGAGCGTGGCCTTGTCGGTCGTGCGGCCCGTCGTGAGGCTGAAGTCCCCCGAGTCCTCGAGCTGCGGAGCCAGGTTCGGGTCCACGGCCGTGAGCACGTCGACGTCGCCGGCGAGAGCGGCGTTCACGCCGGCCGTGAAGTCGGGGATGTACTGGAACTCGACCTCGGCGACGCCGGCCGGCTCGCCCCAGTACTCGTCGTTGCGGGCGAAGGTGATCGTGCTGCCCTTGTTCCAGCGCGTGAGCGTGAAGGGCCCGGTGCCATTCTCCGCGGTCTTCAGGTCGGTGGTGTCGCCCTTCTTGAAGACGAGGCCGGCCGGGCCGGTGAGCGAGAAGAGGAAGTTCTGGTTCGGCTCGGAGAGCACGATCTCGACGGTCGTGTCGTCGGGAGCCGAGATCGACGAGACGGACGCGAACTCCGCGTTGCCCTGCACCGTGTCATCGGTGCGGACGGTCTCGTACGACGCCACGACGTCGGCGGAGGTCAGGGGCGAGCCGTCGTGGAAGGTGATGCCGTCGTTGAGGGTGAAGGTGTACGTGAGGCCGTCGTCCGACACCTCGTACTCCGAGGCGAGCCGCTCGACGATCTCGTTCTCCTGGGTGCGGCTGACCAGTCCTTCATAGATGTTGTCGATGAGGATCTGCTCGAGCGCGGCACCGCTGGTGTGCCGGATGTCGAGGTTGGTGGGCTCGAGCACGAGACCGACGTGCAGGGTGGCGTCGGGGTCGGGCTCGCCGCCTGCGGACGGGGCAGGGGCCGCGGAGCCGGAGCAGGCACTGAGGATCACGGCGGTGGCCGCGAGCGCAGAGATCAGCGCGAAGCGTCGATGACGTCGGAACATGGGTGTTTCCTCTCGGTGCGGCAGGTGCTGTGTGCCGGTGGGACGAGCCTAGGGTCGGGCAGGGAGGTGCGGGGCTGGGGCGGAACGGAACGTCATATTCCGGCCGCGGCGGTGGAGGCGACCAGCGCGGCGAGATCTCTCGGCGCCGTCTCCTGCACATTGTGAGTGGCGTCCAGGGTGACGACCCGCGCCTCCGGAAGGCGACGCCGGAACTCCTCCGCATCCGCAGCACTGACGAAACCGCGCTCCGCGCGGACGAGCGTGACGGGCGCGGTGACCGCCGCCAGATCGTCCCAGCCGGTCTCATGCAGGACGGACGGCGCCGTCGCGGTGCCGGGGTCGTGTGCGGCCAGAGCGGTGGCGGCGAGGTGGGCGAAGTGGTGCTTCCACTCGACGCGGCCGTCCGCGCGGACACGGGTGTTCAGGAAGACGCCGCGCTCGGTCTCGGGGCGAGTGCCGCCGAACCCCAGGGCCATCGCCTTATCGACGAGCTCGTCGCGGGTCGCGAAGTCCGTGGGCCCGGCGTAGAACTCCCGGAGCGCCGCGGGCCCGGCGGACACGTCGATCCCGGGGGTGATGTCGACGACGATCAGAGCGGCCACGAGGTCGGGCCGGGCCGCGGCGACAGCAGCGCCGGTGAGACCGCCGAGCGACTGTCCCACCAGGATCTGCGGCGAGGAGACCCACGCGTCCAGGGCCGCGACGACGTCGGTGGCGAGCGTGCGCGGGGAGTAGTCCGCGTCGTCGCGCCAGGAGGAGTCGCCGTGTCCGGCGAGGTCGATGGCCAGAAGCGGCTGCCCCAGCGCCAGCGCCGTGGTGTCCCACGTGTGAGCGTTCAACCCGGCGCCGTGCAGCAGGGTGATGCGCGGCGGCTCGGACCCGAAGCGCAGCCCGCTCACGATGCGGCCCTCGGCGAGGGGGAGCGTCAGGCGTTCCACGGTCGGAAGCGGAACGCCGATCGCGTCGGCCTGTGCGGGAAGATAGGAGAACTCGCTGGTGTCGATCGCCACGCGGCTATTCTGCGCCCCGTTTCGACTTCGCGGGAAATGCGGGAGCAAAGTGACAACGGTTTACCGGTGTCGTCACAGCAATATGCGGAGAGTCCGGGTTCAGAGGTTGGCATCGTGTATTTCGGTGCTGCCTGTCCTGGACCGTCTCCTGCCTTCGGTGCCGAATATCATGGAGGTATGACCGAACAGCGCGTGCACCTGTCCAAGACGGAGCCTGCGGCCTACCAGGCCCTCGACGCCTTCTCGAAGACGGTCGGCACGATCTGCGCCGAGAACGGGATCGACGACCGCCTGAAGGAGATCGTCATGATCCACTGCTCGCAGCTGAACGGCTGCAGCTATTGCACGCGGATCCACGTGGACCGTGCGGTCGCCGCCGGCCTGGACGCCGACACGATCAGCCAGATCGCCGTGTGGCGCGAGAGCGGTGTGTTCAGCGATCGGGAGCGCGCTGCGCTGGAACTGGCGGAAGCCTTCACGTTCATCGCGGAGGATGGCATCTCCGATGATGTCTACGACCTCGTCGGGAGCGTGTTCACCGAGAAAGAGTACGCCGCGTTGAGTTGGGCGTGCGTGTCGATCAACGCCTTCAACCGCATCGTCATCGCCGGGCGCTACCCCGTGCCCCCGCGCGGCTCCCAGGCGGGCGCGTGACGATCCTCGACGTCGAGGGCGTCACGAACGTCCGGGACGTCGGCGGGATCCCCGCGGAGGGCGGACGCATCCGCCGCGGCGTCCTGCTGCGGTCAGGGCAGCTCTCCACAGCGACGACGAACGGTGCGGCGCTCCTGCGGTCGACGGTCCGTCACATCGTCGACCTCCGCGACGGTGAGGAGGTCGCCGCGGAACCGAGCGAGATCGAGGGACCGGAGACGACCCATCTCCCACTGTTCCTCGGCTCCGTGCGCTCCTTCTTCGAATCCGATACCAGTCTCGATGACCTGTACCTGCACCTGCTGGAGGAGAGCGGCGAGCGACTCGTCGCCGCCGTCCGGGTGATCGCCGTGGGGGAGCCGACCCTGGTGCACTGCACCGTCGGCAAGGACAGGACCGGGGTGACGGTCGCGCTGGCGCTCTCCGCGGTCGCCGCGGACAGGGAAGCGGTCATCGCCGACTACGCCCTCACCGAGTCGCAGCTCCCTGTCGAGCGGTCGCAGCGCATCGCCGCGTACCTTCGGGCACAGCACCCCGAGGCGGTGCACGCCGTCGATCTGGCCACCCGCTCGCCGGCGGAAGTGATGCGGCGCCTCCTCGCGCAGGTGGACGAGCGCTGGGGTTCGGCGGCCGGCTACCTCCGTGCGAACGGCATGACGGACGCCGAGCTCGAGGCCCTCCGCGAAGCCCTCGTCGAGCCGCTGCCACCGGAAACCTCCGCCGAAGGTTAGGCAAGCCTTTGCTTGGTGTACGATGGGATCACCATGGACACCACGCTCGACACCCGGGGCACGCGTGCGGAACGCCGCGCAGCGCGCCGTCGCGCACACCATCTGGTGACCGCCGACGAGCATTCGCTGCTCGACCTCGAAGCGTTCCTCGCGACCCTCCCGCTCTGCGCCTCCGGTCGGATCTTCATCGAGGTGCCCGATGCCACCGACATCGGCGTCATCGATGCCCCCGGCCGCATGACGGTCACCTGGCTCGCGCGCTCGTCGCGCTCCGGAGTCCCGGGTAGCGGTCGCGGCTGCGCCCCCGGTCAGGCCCTGGCCCGAGCCACCTGCGCGTGGGCTGACGAGATGCTGGTGGACGACGAGGTCGAGACCCACGTCACCCTGCTCGGGGGCTACCTCGGCACCGCCGACATCGTCGAGCACCTCACGGGCCGTCTCGGCGTCGCCGCGAACCGGATCCGGGTGCCCGAGCGCTTCGGGCTGCTCCCCGTCGAGAACTGAATCAGCGGGCGCGGCGCACGTAGTTGCCGTCTTCCAGCCCCGCTTCGATCTCGAAGCGATTCCGCAGCGGGTCCCGTCCAGCGAACAGATAGAGCGCCGGCATCAGGAAGCCGTAGCGCAGCCACTGCTGCTTGTGCACGGCCTCGTGGCGCAGAACAGCCTCGGTGGGCCGCGCATCGCCGGTCAGGAAGCAGCCGCCCACGCACACACCGCCGCGATGGAAGGTCCAGCGGGGCATGCCGCCGAAGACCCAGAGGCCGGAGCGTCGCTCGATCGGGCCGGTGCTCCACAGCGCCCCCCAGACCCAGCCGACGGCGGTGCCCCAGAGGTAGCCCAGGCGACTGATCGGGGAGCGCAGCAGGAAGGAAGGGATCCGGCGGTCCATCCGGCGGCCGCGCGCGAGACGGTCGGCGGCGATCGTCTCCCAGCCCGGCTGCGGCGTCACGCGACGGCTCCGACGAGGCGCAGCAGTGCCCCGAGGTCGTCGACGGCATCGGCCGGTGTACGCGGAGCGAAGCCCGCGATGGTCGCTCCGGCGAGCGGTATCCGGGCGCGCAGCTCCTTGAGGGCGGTGCTCAGAGCGGCAGGGGTGACGCCGAAGGGGACGGCAGAGGACACGCCGCCGAACGATCCGGGGTCCAGCACGTCCACGTCGATGTGCACCCAGACGCGCCGGGCTCCGGTCGCCTGCACGGCGTCGGCGAGCGCGGCGGGATCGTCCAGGTCGGTGACCCCGAGGTTTCGCACGCGCGCGAGCTCGTCGGCCTCGGCATCGTCCACGGCGCGGACGCCCACGGCGACCACGCGGTCGCGGGCGACCCCGGGGGAGAGGGCGAGCTGCGACTCTCCTTCGCCGAGCACGGCGCGCAGAGCCATGCCGGAGAACGCCCCGGACGGCGACGTCTCCGGCGTGTGCAGGTCGGCGTGCGCGTCGCACCAGACGACGGCGAGGTCGTCCGTACCGCCGGGGAGCGTGTCGAGAGCGGCCACCGTGATGCTACAGTCGCCGCCGATCAGCACGGTCCCTGCTTCGAGATGCCCCGCCACGAGCTCCCGCGTGCGCAAGAGCGCGCTGAGACGTCGGACGCCCGTGCCGAGCGACTCACCGGCTTCGACGGGGACGTCCAGCACGGTCGTCGCCGCGCGCGGCAGGTCGCCCGCGATGGCGGCGGCGCCGTCGACGAGGAGCATCGCGCGCGCGGCGGGTGAACCCTGCCACTGCGGTACGACGAGGAAACGCACCATAGGAGACCTCCGGAGCCGGGAACGGCGGATGCCCGGGCACGGGCCCGGGCATCCGCGACGGTGTCAGTTGCCTTCGAGGGCCTGCCGCGGCGCGCTGCCGCCGGCCTTCAGCTCGGCGAGTCGTGCCTCGACCTCGGTGAGCTCTCCGAGGTCTTCGAGGCTCTCGAACTGCGCGTCGAGGCTGGACGCGGCGATCTCCGCCTTGCCCTGGGCGATGGCCTCCTGCCGACGGACCTTGTCCTCGAACCGACCCAGTTCGCTGGTGGGGTCGAGCACGTTGATCGAGCTGACCGCGTCCTGCACCTTGGTCTGCGCCTCGGCGACCTTGGCGCGGGCGAGGAGCTCGCTGCGCTTGTTCTTCAGCTCGTTGAGCTTGTCCTTCATGCCGTTCAGGCCGCTCTTGAGCTTGTCGACGATCTCCGTCTGGGCCGCGATCTGCGGCTCCGCGCCGGTGGCCTCGCGCTCGGCGCTGATCTGGCGCTGCAGGGCGATCTTCGCGAGGTTGTCGAACTTGTCGGCGTCGGCGGTGTTGCCCGCGCCGCGCATCTCGTCGGCCTTGCGGCTGGCGGCCAGGGCCTTGTTGCCCCACTCGGTCGCCGCCTGCACGTCTTCCTCGTGGTCCCGCTCCAGCAACCGCAGGTTGCCGATGGTCTCCGCGATGGCGGACTCGGCGTCGGCGATGCTGTTGGTGTAGTCGCGGACGAGCTGGTCGAGCATCTTCTGCGGGTCCTCCGCAGAATCGAGGAGGGCGTTGATGTTCGCGCGGACGAGAGTGGAGATCCGTCCGAAGATGGACTGCTTGGTCATGCGTGGTTCCTTTCAGAGGGGCGTCTTCGAGAGCTTGGCGTATGTGTCTGTGCGGAGGATCAGAAGCGTCGACCTCCGGAGCGTCCGCGGCCGCCGCCGCTGCGGGAGCCGCCGCCGAAGCCGGAGCTGCGGAAGCCTCCGGACGAGCGCCAGCTGCTGCTGCGTCGCGAGGAGCCGCCGCCTCCGCCGCCGCCGGCGAGGAGTCCGCCGATGATCCCGCCGAGGATGTCGCCGCCGATGCCGGAGCCGCCCGAGCGGGAGCCGGAACCGCTGAAGAGACCGCCCCAGCCGTCGTCCGCGTAGCCGCCGGGGGAGTACGCGCGCAGGTCGGCCTCCGCCGCGGATGTGGCCTCGCGCGCCAGACTGAGGGCGCGCTGCGCCTCGGCGAGGGCGCGTTCGACCTCGGTCGCGCGCAGGGTGAGCGCCTGGGTGAGCGCGGCGTCCGCCGCGGCGAGCCGGGTGCGGGCAGTGGACCCCACCGTGCCGCGGCGCGTCTCGATGAAGTCACGCGCGGCGCGGATCTCGGATCCGGCCTGGACGAGCGTCTGCTCGAGGAGCTGCTGTGCTCGGCGCGCGCGGTCCACGGCTTCGCGCCCCTGGGCGATCGCGCCGTCGATCTGGGCGTTCG
Organism: Zhihengliuella sp. ISTPL4; assembly: GCF_002848265.1. Taxonomy (GTDB): domain Bacteria; phylum Actinomycetota; class Actinomycetes; order Actinomycetales; family Microbacteriaceae; genus Microbacterium. Next base: position 1,228,031 of record NZ_CP025422.1, on the reverse strand, counting down.
CGGCGGTGAGGGCGTCCAGGGCGCGCTGCGGGTTCCGCGGCGTGCCGAGGAGTTCAGCGTGCGCGGCCTGCAGCTGCGCGGTGACGGCGCCGGACGCGGAGGCCAGAGTTCCGGACGGATCGGGGAGCTGCGCTGCTGCCGTGACATCGGCCTGCAGCTCCGCGACGAGAGACTGCGCCTGCGCTTCGATGGCGGACAGCTCGGTGCCGAGGGCGGTGATCGCCTGGACCAGCTGCGCGGCCTGCGCGACCGCCTGTTCGGCGGTGCGGATCGCGAACGCGGCCTCCCCGCTGCGCCCGGCGGTCAGCGCCTGAGCCGCCGCGTCGATCGAGCGATCTGCGAGGGCCGCACGTTCCTGCGCCTGAGCGGGATTGTCCGCCACGGTGGTCAGCGCGCTCTGGTCGTACGTTTCGGAGAGAGCGGCGAGCGCGGGTGCGGCCGAGGCGAGGAGCGGCGTCAGCTCGTCGCGCTCCCGACGCACGCGCTCCAGTTCCTGCGGCGCGTTCTCCTGCAGCTTGCGCAGCTCGTCGAACGCCTCGGTGTTGTCGTCGAGGATGTCGTCGATCTCGTCGGCGAGCCGGATGATGCGGATGTGCCACGCGCGCCGGTCGTGGATGGAGTCCTCGATCTCGTCGTCGAGCTTCTGCCGGAGGTCGAACGCCTCGGCGATCTTCGCCTTCGCCTCGTCGACGGCGCGGGAGAACGCCGCGGTCGCCCCCTCGCCGTATTGCGCCACGGCGAAGCCCAGCTCCTCCCGGCTGGAGGTGATGGCGTCGTCGGCGCGGACCAGTGCGACGCCGGCCTGCTGGTCGACCTGCGCATCGGTCAACGTCGAGAAGGGGTCGGCGGGATCGGGGGTCTCCGGCATGGCGCCCCGCTCACGGACGGCCGCGTTGCGGCGCGCGCGTCGGATCAGCGCCACGATGAGCCAGATCAGGAGCGCGACGGCCACCACCCCGACGACGATCAGGGTGACGCGGAGCGCCCCGGCACCGCCGTCGCCCTGGATCTCGTCGGCGGCGAGCGTGATCGCCCCGACCCAGTCTCCGCTGCCGGCGAGTGGGGCGATGGCGTCCTCGACAGCGGCGAGCTGCCCGTCGCTCAGCGGACCGGAGGAATCGGCGGAGATGTAGAGGCTCCGCCCCTCGACGGCGATCGCGAGCAGGTACTGATCCGGGCCGAGGCCGTTGTCGTTCGCGACCTGGTCGGCCCAGGCGACGCTGTCGCTCGGACTGGTGAAGTCGTCGACGAGAACGACGAAGAGGTCGGCGGAGGAGTTCGCCGTGAGCTCCTGCAGTCGCGCCTCGACCTGTTCCTCCTCGGAGGGGGAGAGGACATCGGCCTGGTCGGTCACATACCCGGAGTCGAGCGAGAGCGGGTCGGTCGCCGATGCCGCCGAGGCGGACAGCGCACCCGTCGCGACCGCGAGAGCCAGAGCAGCCAGCGTCAGCCACCGTTTCGTCATCGTGTTCCCTCCGACCGGCAGCCGAGCCCCATGTGTCGAGTCTATGCATTGGGTCCGACACGCGACAGCACTCGCGCGCGTCTCACCGTTCGCCCTCAGCGGAGACACATACGCTGGAAGGCATGGACGACAGGTACGGAGCGGACGTGCTGGCGGCAGGATGGCGTGAGCGGGGTGCGAAGCCCGTGCCGCAGGTGGCCGCGGAGCTCGACCTCGTGGTCGAGGTCGCGGCGGACGGCTTCTGCGGGGCGGTCACGAAGGTGCAGGGCGGCACCGTGGAACTCGAGGATCGGCTCGGGCGGCGGCGCCTGTTCCCCCTCGGCGGCGGCTTCCTCATCGACGGCGCGCCGGTCCGCCTCGCGGTGCCTTCCGCCTCCGCGCAGGGCCCGCGCCGCACGGCGTCCGGCTCCTTCGCCGTCGCGGACCAGCGCGCGCGGACGGCGCTCCCCAGCCGCATCCTCGTCGAGGGACGGCACGATGCCGAGCTGGTGGAGAAGGTGTGGGGGGCGGACCTGCGCGTCGAGGGCGTCGTCGTCGAGTACCTGCAGGGCGTGGACCTGCTCGACGAACTCCTCGCGGCGGAGCCGCCGAGCGCGCGGCGGCGCTACGGCGTGCTCGTCGACCACCTCGTACCGGGGTCGAAGGAGTCGCGCATCGCCGACGCCGTCGCCCGCGGCCCGCACGGCCGTCACGTCCGCATCGTCGGACACCCTTTCGTCGACGTCTGGCAGTGCGTCACCCCGCGCGCGCTCGGGATCGCGGCGTGGCCGGAGATCCCGCGCGGCGTCGACTGGAAGACCGGCATCTGCCGGGCCTTCGGCTGGCCGCACGACACGCAGGCGGACACAGCCCGCGCCTGGCAGCACATCCTGTCGAAGGTCACGACCTATCGCGACCTCGAGCCCGCCCTCCTCGGCCGCGTGGAGGAGCTGATCGACTTCGTCACCGAGCCCGTCGTCTGAGCGCGTCGGGGCGCGGCGCCGCCGACAGCTACCCTGGATCCATGCCCGAACCGCGTACTTTCCGCGACGAACCGGTGTCCTTCGTGCGCCGGAGCGGCCGGATGTCCGAGGCGCAGGAGCGCGCCTTCTCCGACCTCGCCCCGCACTACCTGCTGGATGTGCCGCGCGCGGTGGCGTGGACCTCCGTGCACCCCGATGCACGGCTCGACATCGCTGCCGAGTACGGCAGGGAGGCGGATCTCTTCGTCGAGATCGGATCGGGTCAGGGGCACGCCATCGTCGCGGCCGCCACGAGCCGTCCGCACGACGACTTCCTCGCCGTGGAGGTCTTCCGAGCCGGGGTCGCCCGGACCATGCTCGACGCGGATCGGGCAGGCGCCCGGAATCTGCGCGTCGTCGAGGCCAACGCGCCGGAGGTGCTCTCCTCGTACCTGCCGGAGGCCGCGGCGGCCGAGGTGTGGATCTTCTTCCCCGATCCTTGGCACAAGAAGCGCCACACCAAGCGTCGTCTGGTGCGTCCGGGGTTCGGCGGCACGGCTGCACGGGCGCTGCGCGACGGCGGGTTGCTCCGGCTGGCGACGGACTGGGAGGACTACGCGCTGCAGATGCGCGAGGTCCTCGACGCTGATCCCGTCTTCGAGCGGGCGTTCGACGGCGACTGGGCCGAGCGGTTCGACGGTCGCGTGATGACCGCCTTCGAGCGGAAGGGCATCGCGAAGGGTCGCGACATCCGTGATCTCGTCTATCGCCGACGGGAGCGTGCATGACCCAGGCCCCGACGGTCGCCCCCGTGGGCGCGCGGGTCGTGCCGGCAGCACTGGTGTGCGGTGCCGCCCCCGCCTTCTTCGTCGCGGCGCTGCCCTGGCTCGGCTGGCTGCTGCTGGCGCTCGGGCTCGCGATCGCCGCGGTTCTCGAACGCCGCGGGCAGGCACGCACCGCGGCCGACGGCCCCCGGTCGCCGTCGCTCACCAGAGACCTCGCCCTGATCGCGGTCGGCATGCTGATCGTGAGCGTCATCCCCCTCGCGGCTGAGCTCGACAACCTGGCGATGCTGCGCTTCACGCTCGCGCTCGGCGGCGCGGTGCTCGTGCCTTATCTGCTCTCGCGATTCGCCTTCCGAGACCGCGCGATCCGGTTCCCCTGGCGGACGGGGCAGCGCTGGGGGAAGCTCCACTGGGGCTGGCTCGTCGCCGTGCTCGTGCTCGGCTGGCTGATCCTGCCTTACTACTTCATCACCAGCGGTGTGTACCAGAACTGGCCGGTTGTGGACACGCCGGACCTCATCGCCCGGCTCTTCGTCGGCGTCGGCGCGGTCGGCATCTGGGACGAGCTGTTCTTCATCTGCACCGTCTTCGCGCTGCTGCGCCGTCATTTCCCCGATGCGCTGGCGAACGTGCTGCAGGCCGTCGTGTTCGTCTCCTTCCTCTGGGAGCTGGGGTACCGGGAGTGGGGGCCGCTGCTGACCATCCCGTTCGCGCTCCTGCAGGGGTTCATCTTCCTCCGGACGCACTCGCTGGCCTACGTCGTCACGGTGCACCTGCTCTTCGATGCCGTCGTCTTCGCCGTCCTCGTCCACGCCCACAACCCGGGACTCCTGCCGATCTTCCTCGTCTGACGGGGTGACTTCCCGGCCGTCAGCGGTCACACTCGATGCATGGCCGAGTGGGTGCTGCACGTCGACATGGACCAGTTCATCGCCGCGGTCGAGGTGCGACGCCGCCCGGAGCTCGCGGGGCGCCCGCTGATCGTCGGGGGACGGGGAGACCCGACGGAGCGAGCGGTCGTGTCGACCGCGTCGTACGAGGCCCGTGCCTTCGGGATCGGCTCGGGGATGCCGTTGAAGATCGCGGCGCGGAAAGCGCCGGAGGACGCGGTGTTCCTGCCCGTGGATCACGCGGAGTACGAGCGTGCATCCGACGAGGTGATGGCGGCGCTGCGGACACTGCCGGATATGGTGCTCGAGGTGATCGGGTGGGACGAGTGCTTCCTCGGCGTCACCACCGACGAGCCGGAGGTGGTGGCGCGGACCGCGCAACAGGCGGTGCAGGAGGCCACGGGTCTGCACTGTTCCGTCGGGATCGGTGACAACAAGGTGCGGGCGAAGATCGCGACGGAGTTCGGCAAGCCGCAGGGCGTCTTCCGGCTGACGGGCGACAACTGGTTCGCCGTGATGGGAGACCGGCCCACCCGTGACCTCTGGGGTGTGGGACCGAAGGTCCAGAAGAGGCTCGCGGGGCACGGCATCATCACGGTGCGGGAACTCGCGGCGGCGGACGAGGCGGCGCTCGTGGCGGAGTTCGGCCCGAAGATGGGGCGGTGGTACCTCGGCCTGGGTTCCGGGCTGGGGCCCCGCATCGTGGACAACACGCCCTGGGTCGCGCGAAGTCACAGTCGGGAGACCACGTATCAGCAGAACCTCACGACACGCGACGCCGTGCAGGCGGCGCTGAAGGAGCTCGCGGGACAGGCGTTCGACGACTGCGCCGCCGAAAAGCGTCCGGTGATGCGGGTGCACCTCAAGGTGCGGTACGCGCCGTTCGAGACGAAGACCTTCGGCCGGAAGCTCCTGGCGCCGACGACGGACCGCGAGGAGGTCGTCGCGGCGGCGCTCGCCCTGGGCGAGACCCTCGACGGTGACCGGGAGGTGCGGCTCCTCGGCGTGCGTGCCGAGATGACCATGCCCGACGTGCCGGACGGTGTCGAGCGCACGCCCGTACGCGGCCGCATCTGATCAGTCGCCGACCATCGCCGCGATCGCGCTCACCTCGATGAGGGCTCCGGGCACGCCGAGGCCAGCCACCCGGGCGGCGGTCACCAGAGGCGGAGCACCGTCCCGGGCGAGGGTGGAGGCCACGGCGCCGTACGCCGCTCGCAGATCAGCGTCCTGGTGGATGAGGATGGTCCAACTCACGACGTCGTCGAGCGTCGCCCCCGCGGACTCCAGCGCGAGCCGCGCGTTGTCGAGAGCGCGGAGCGACTGTGCGCCGACATCGGAGGAGACGACGGCGCCGGAGGCATCGACGCCGTTCTGCCCGCCGATGTAGACGGTGGTGGCTCCGCCGGGAATGACGGCGGCGTGGCTGAAGGCCGGGCTGCGGACGAGGCCGTCCGGCTGCAGGAAGGTGATGTCCATGGCCCGATCTTGCCCGAGGGGACCGACATCGCGCACCCGTGTCCTAGACGGGATCGGAGGGTACCAGCGGAGGCGCGGCAGGGACGCTGGTGACCGTGCCGGTCACGCCGAGCGCGCCGAGAGCGTCGAACACGGCGACCACGACGGCGGCGCTCACCGCAGCTCCGTGCAACGGGTGATGCCAGAACTGCAGCCGCGCGATCAGTCGGTCGTCGCTCACGCTGAGCACGAGCGCCCGGACGGCCTCCCCGCGGTGCACACCCTCCGCCGTCGATGCGGCGGCGATGAGCGGTCCGAGGAGATCGTCGATCCGCGTCGATCCGTTCCGCCGCACTCGGACCTCCACGTCGCTGCGTCGGGCTCCGTGCGTGGAGTCGTTGACGACCGGGTCGGAGAGCAGTCGCGCGTTCGGGATGTGGAGGGTGCGGCCGTCCACGGTGTGCAGGATGACGGCGCGGGCGTTGAGCTCGGTCACCGTGCCGGCGATCACCGTGTCCAGCGCTTCGACGACGATCTCGTCGCCGATGCGGACGGTCTGTCGCGCCTGCAGTAGCACCCCCGCAGCGAAGTTGTCGGCGACACCGCGGAGCACGAGGATCGCGACGATACCGAGGATGACGACGATCGCGAGGAGGGGCTGCACGTTGGCGCCGAGCATCGCGAGGGCGATGCCGAAGCCCAGCAGGAGGATGGCGTAGCCGACGAACTGCGCGATCGCGGTCCCGACGGCGGCCGAGATCCCCGGCGCGCGGCGGAGGAGGGCGGTGGTGCCGCGGCGCGCGAACCGGGAGAGGATCCAGGTCGCGATCGCGACGAGCAGCGCGAGCAGCAGCTGCCACCAATCGATGTCGGTGGGCAGGAGATCCTGCAGGTCCATACCGCAGCCTCCTCCGGCCGGTGGCAGCCGCTCGCCGTGTTACTGGAGAGCCTTCACTTTGAGGAGCGAGTACTCGTCCGGCGTGATCGTGCCGGCGTCGAGGAGGGCCTTGGCCTTGGCGATCTCCTCGCTCGGACTGCTGCCCGCGACCTGCTGGATGTACGCGTTCGCGGCCTCCTGCGCCCGCCGGGCCTCAGCGGCGCTGCGTTCGGCCATGCCGTTGCCGCGGGCGATGAGGTACACGAGCGCGGTGAGGAACGGGACGAAGATCAGGAAGAAGACCCACACCGCCTTCCACCAGCCGCTCAGCTTGTGGTCACGGAACAGGTCCCCGATGATCGCGAACAGCGCGAAGAGATACGCGGTGAAGGCGAAGATCCACAGGAACCACCAGATGATGTCCCAGAACGATGCCCAAAATCCCATGACTGCTCCTCTCTCGGTGCCCGCCGTGGCCGGGGGCACGCTGGGACCATACCGGCGGGCGTGGCGCCGGCGCACCGGTTCCGCGTCGAGTTCACCCTGGTGACTCGCCGACCGAGAGGCTCCCGGTCCTCCGCGGCCGTGCCGCCGGCAGTACGCTTCCCTCGACGGCGGAGGGAGCCCCTTATGAGCGCAGCGCGCAGACCGTCCTGGTTGCTGAGCACCCTGGACGGCTACCAGCGCCGCTGGATCGTGCGCGATGTGCTGGCCGGACTGTCCGCGGGTGCGGTCGTGGTGCCGCAGGCCATGGCGTACGCCACCATCGCGAACCTCCCGGTCGAAGTCGGTCTCTACACGTGCATCGTGCCGATGTTCGTGTACGCGCTCCTGGGCGGCAGCAGGGCGATGAGCGTCTCCACGACGTCGACCATCGCCACCCTCACCGCGACGACGCTGGTCTCGGCGGGTGTCGCCGCGGGCGCGGACGACGCGATCGGTGCGCTCATGATGCTCACTCTCCTCGTCGGCGTCGTCCTGCTGCTGGCGCGTGCCTGCCGACTGGGGTCGCTCGTCGAGAACATCAGCGGAGCCACCGTCCTCGGATTGAAGATCGGCGTCGGGGCGACCGTCGCGGTGGGGCAGCTCCCGAAGCTCCTGGGGGAGTCCTTCGACTTCTCCGGCCACGGGTTCCTCCGCTCTCTCTTCGCCGTCGGCGGAGCATTCGACAGCGTCAACGTGCCCACCGTCCTGCTCTCGGTCGGCTCCATCGCCACCCTGCTCCTGCTCAAGCGCTTCGCCCCGCGGGTCCCCGGCACGCTCGTCGTCGTCGCCGGGGGGATGCTGCTCGTGGGGATCGGCGGAATCGACGATCTCGGCGTCGACCTGATCGCGCCGGTGGCCGGCGGCCTCCCGACCCCGGGCATCCCCGACGTCTCGGAGGCGGTCGCACTCGTCCCTGGGGCGCTCGCCATCGCGGTGATGGCCTTCCTCGAGTCCGCTGCTGTCGCGCGGAGTCTGCGCCAGGCGAGGGAACCGCAGATCGACAGCGATCAGGAGTTGTTCGCGACCGGGGCGGCGAACACCGTCGGCGCGTTCTTCGCGGCCATGCCGGCGGCGGGGGGATTCTCGCAGAGCGCCGTCAACCAGGGTGCCGGTGCCCGTTCCCAGCTCGCGACGCTGACGACCGTGGCGCTCGCCGTCCTCGTCGCGCTCTTCCTCGCCCCCGTGCTCAGTTTGCTCCCCGAGGCGACGCTCGCCGCGATGGTCTTCACCGCGGTGGCCGGACTCATCAACATCCCCGAGCTCGTGCGGTGGGCGCGCATCAGCAGGATGGACTTCTGGGTGGCCACCGCCGTCGCGGCGATCGGTCTGACGGCGGGGCTCCTCCCTGCCGTGGCCGTCGGCGTCGTGGTGACGCTGGTCCTCGTGCTGCGTGAGCTGAACATCCCTCGCGTCCGCGTGGTGGACCGGCGGGGAAGCGCGCTCGGTCTGGAGCTCGAGCGAGGGTTGTACACCGCGAATGCGCTCGCCAACGAGCGCCTCATCGTCGAGACCGTCACCGCTCAGGCCGAACCGGTGCGCACGGTGGTCCTCGGTCTGCCGCAGCAGGTCGTGATGTCGATCACGGTGCTCGACGCGCTGGAGTCCCTCGATCGGGAGCTGAGTCAGCTCGGCGTGCAGCTCCAGCTCGCCGCCCTGCCGCAGGACGCCGTCGTCGTCGCGGCGCGGACGCCGTGGTACACCGCGTTGGCCGAGGCGGGGCGCGTGCACCCCGCCGTCGAGGCGGGGCTCCAGGCCTCCGCCGATGCCGAGCCGAGCGGCGGCGTTCACCCGGGTGAAGTGCCCGACGAGCGCTGACGTGCGGCCGCCCCCTCCCTAGGCTGACGGCACGGAGGAATCCTGGGACGACCGAGACGGGGGAGACGATGCCCAGCCGCAGCCAGCACCGGGGAGCGAGGCCGGGATGGCGGCGCGCGGGGCCCTGAGCTGGCAGTGGTCGCGATTCGGTCTCGGTGTGCTCTACGCCGTGCCCACGATCGTCGTCGCGCCGTTCGACCCCGCGGTCGCACTGGCGCTGAGCATCGGGGTCCTGCCGGCAGCCGTCGTCGGACTGCCCCCGCGGCGACGGGCCAGGGCGGCGATCCCGTTCCTCGGTGCCCTCGTCGCTCTGGGCCTCTTGCTCGGGGCGGCACTCGCCCTGGTGCCGGTCCTCGCCGTGCTCGCTCTCGCCCTGCTCTCCGTGGGGGCCAGCATGCTCGCGGCGCGAGGGCGCGCGGGACAGCTCGCACTGACCCTCGTCCTGCCCCTGGTCGGCATCGGCCTCAGCTTTCCGTTCTCGGCCGCCACGATCGCCGTGGCGGCCGCGATCCTCGCGGGTTCCGTCTACGCATGGCTCGTGGCACTGCTCTGGCCGGAACGATCGATCGGTGACGGTACGCCGGCTGCCGTGCCGAAGGGGCGCGCCATGGTCGTCTACGGGGTGCTGCTGGGGGCGGCCGCGGCGACAGCGGCCGCCATCGGCTTCGCGCTGGGGCTCGAGCACGTGGGCTGGGCCACCGGTGCGGTGCTGCTCGTCATGCGCCCGGTGCGCGGGCAACTCGTGCTGCGGAGCGTCGGACGTGCGACCTCCGTGCTCGTCGGGGCGCTGGCCGCCGCCGGCTTCGCCGTGCTGTCCCCGAACGGGGCGATGGTCGGCGTGGCCATCGGCCTCACTCTCGGGTCCCTCTGCGCCGTGCAGGAGAGCAGGTGGTACGTCGCGCCGGCCTTCACGACCTTCCTGGTGCTCACCCTGCTGCTGTCGACCTCGGCCGAGCCCCCTGCCGCCCGGTTCCTGGAACGCACCCTGGAGACCCTTCTCGGCATCGCGCTCGCGCTGTTCTTCGGGGCCCTGGTCCCGGCACTGCTCGCGATGCGGAGACCGGAAGGGGCGAAGGTCTCCGAATGAGTCGTGACACGATTCGCTCTTGCGGGATCGCTCCCACCCTGCAATAGACTGCACGCGAGGGGGGAGCAAGAATCGAAATCGGGGGGTTTCGAGTGCTGCACAATGCCTGGAAGACGGGAACGGGCGAGAGCCCGGCACCCGTGTCGGGGAAGGGTGAGGTCCGTCGAGAGCGGCTGCTCTCACGGCTGACGGCCGCGATGGACGGGCCGTGGACCCTCACGCTCGTGAGCGCGCCGGCGGGCTCGGGGAAGACGAGGCTGCTCTCGCAGTGGGCGCAGGACCTCCGCACCGTTCCCGACATCGAGTTGGTGTGGGTGGCTCTGGAACGCGGAGAAGCGGACCTGCCCCTGGTGCGTACGGCCCTCGAGCGGATCGACGACCGTGGCCTGCAGGACGCCCTCGCCGGCGTGCCCACCGTGCGCTCCGCCGCCACGGCGCGCGCGCTCGCTCGTGCCCTCCAGGAGGCGAAGAGCCGTATCGTCATCGTCGTCGACAACGTGCATCGGGTGGAGGACGAGGAGACGGCCCAGCCAGGGCCATCCCTCTCGCGCGCCGACGCATCGCGGGAGTGGCGCTCGAGCTCGACGCCCGCGCTCTCGCCTTCACTCCCGCCGAGGTCCGGTCGTTCTTCCGAGCCCGAGGCATCAGGCTCTCCCAGGGGGAGATCAGCACGGTCCTCGCCCGCACGGAGGGATGGGCCACCGGCCTACAGCTCATGATGCTCGACGCGGCAGGGGAGCGGGCCGTCCTTCCCCACCCGCTGCGCGGGGACGCCCCCGAGGTCGTGGACTACTTCGTGGAGGAGGTCCTCGCCGACCTGGACGGCGAGCTCCGGTCCTTCCTGGAGGCGACGGCAGTCGTCGAGTCCTTCACCGCCGAGCTCGCGGCCGTGCTCTCCGAAGCCGGGACGGTCCCGGCGCTGATCGACCGCCTGCTCCGCCTGCAGGTCCTCGTCGGCCCCGACGCCGCGGAGCCGCCGCAGTACCGGTATCCGCCGCTGCTGCGGGAATTCCTGCTCGGGCGTCTCCGAGAGACCGGCGTCGACCGTGTGGAGGAGCTGCACCGGCGGGCGGCGGACTGGTTCGCCGGGCAGCGTCAGCCGCTCCTCGCGTTGCGTCATGCCGTGCGCGGTGGCGAGACGGCCTGCACGACCGGTGTCCTCCGTCGGTGCGGAATGCAGCTGGTGTTGGACGGCCGGGCGGATCTGGTGCGGGAGGTGATGGCGGAGCTGCCCGTGACGCGGCAGGCCGTGCCGACCGTGCGCATGCTGATCGCCGCGGCGGAACTGAGCAGCGGGGACGTCTCGACGGCCGTGATCGTCACCGCGAGCGGCGAGGGCGAGTCCGACGCCGCACGACGCTGGCGGTACGGGATCGCGCTGCACACCGCGCTGCGGCGAGGCGGGATCGCCGAAACCCTCGACGCCGCCGGCGCCGATCTGCGGAACCTCAGCGGCGAAGATCAGCTCGACACCTACGCCCTCCTCGAGGCGGCGACCGCCGAGCTGTACGTGGGCCGGCTCGACCGCGCGGAAGCGGATGCCCGGCTGGCGGCGGATCTCGCCCGCGCGATCGGGGCGCGGGCGGCAGAGCTCCAGGCGGAGGCCGTGCTCGCCACGAGCGTCCTCTTCCGGGGCAGACTCCGAGACGCGATCGAGGCGGGACTCGCTCTGGAGCACCGGTGGCGAGAGCTCGACGAGCCGGACAACGCGTTCTTCGAGGTGACGCGGGTCTGGCGCTTCTGGGTTCCCTACGAGGAGATGCAGCCCCTCGCGGAGGGCGAGACCTTGCAGGGCGCAGCGCGAGTGATCGCCGACGCCGGAGAGGCGGCGATCGGGCGGGGGCTGCACGGAATGCGCGCCCTGCTCGCGGCGGACCTGGCGAGCGACCCCCGGGAAGCCGCCGTCCTGCTCCTGGACACCCTGACTCCCCGGGAAGACCTGCCGCTCCCGCCGCATTGGTACGCCATGATGGGGCCGTTCGCCGTACACGCCTTCGACCGGCTGGGCGAGCCGACGCTCCGCGACCGATTCATCGCCGACCTCGAGGATGCACTGGGGGATACCGGCGACGTGCTCGTTCTCCGGGCGATCGCCGCCGTTCATGACCGCCGCGAGGGCATCGCCCGCGGGGCGCTCGCTCCGGTGCTGGAAGGGAGCGTGCCGTGTCTGCTGCCGGCCTCCGTGATCGACGCGTGGCTGGTGGAAGCCGAGCTCGACGTGCACGAGGGTGAGCCGGACCGCGCGCAGTTCGCGCTGGCGACCGCTCTCGCCCTCGCTGAACCGGAGGACCACGTGCGCCGCGTCGCCGAGGCGGGCCCGATCGTGTCGCGACTGCTGGCGGCCAGGGCGACGGCGGGAGCCCGGACGCACTTCGCCGATCGGGTACGGGAGCGGCTGTCTGCCGCCGGAGTCCTCGTCGAGGAGGAGCTGACGCAGCGGGAGCGCATCGTGCTGAGCGCCTTGAGCCGCAACGCCACGCTGCGGCAGATCGCACAGCAGGAGTACATCTCCCCGAACACGGTGAAGACGCACGTGCGCAACATCTACCGCAAGCTGGGGGTCTCGGATCGCGACGGGGTGACGGCAGCCGCCCAGGCCCTCGGATTGCTCTGAGGGACGGGGCGGCCGCCGTCGGGGTCAGTCGCGGGCCATGGCCGCCGCCAGGTGCGCCTCCAGGTCGAGGTAGGCGTCGTCGGCGATGTCGAACACGACCTGGGCGATGCTCCCGCCGCGGAAGTCGAAGCCGTAGCCGTACAGGGACGACACGGGGTCGGCGCTGTCCCGCCCGATCGTCAGGCCCTCACCGCAGAGGGAGAAGTGACCGAGGACCGTGCGGATCTGCTTCTCGGCGACCTGCTCCTCGTCGATGTAGAGCCGCGCGGGACCGACGCCCTCCCGGTACTCGCCCATGCTCTCCTTGACGAACTCGACGCCGATGATGTGCTTCCCCGAGGTCGGCGCAGGGCCGGAGATGCGGTCCTCGGGCGGGATGCCCAGGAAGTTGTAGACGTAGTGCACCTCGCCGTCCTTGACCACCAGAGCGTGTCCGCCGAATCGGGAGCCGTGCGCGAAGATGACGCCCTCGGTTTCCGGGGTGAACTCGACTTCCGCCGCGATCTTGAAGGAGACGCCGTGGGTGTTCGCCGCCGACCGCTCCGGCACTTCGCTGGTGCCGGGGTAGTAGACGAACCGACCGGAGGGTGGCGCCGGCTGATGGAACTCCATCGCCACGAAGGTCTCGAAGTCCTTCGGGTTGCCGATGATTTGAAGGTCGTTCAGGGGAAGCACCGCATTGGCCTTCGCCTCCTCCATCCAGAGCGCCTTGAGTTCCTCGAGCTTGTCCGGATGCTCCGCGGCGAGGTTGACGGCCTCGGCACGGTCGACGTCGGTGTGGTACAGCTCCCACTCGTCCTCGTCGAAGTGCCCCTTTCCGCTGATCGGTCCGTGGACGGTGACGGCCTTCCAACCCTTGTGCCAGATGCCGCGCTGCCCGAACATCTCGTAGTACTGCGTCTCCTTCTCCGTCGGCGCCTCCGGGGCGGCGTCGAAAGAGTACGCCATCGAGACACCGGAGAGCGGCGTCTGTTCGATGCCGCCATACACCTCGGGGAAGTCGACGCCGCAGGCCTCCAGGATCGTCGGGACGATGTCGGTCGAGTGGTGGTACTGATGACGGATCTCGCCGCGCGCGCGGATGCCGGCCGGCCAGTGGATCACGAGCGGATCGCAGACGCCTCCCTGATAGGTGTAGCGCTTGAACATCTTGTAAGGTGTCGAGAACGCCGCGGCCCACCCCGTCGGGTAGTGGTTGTACGTGTCGGGGGAGCCGAGCTTGTCGACCATGCGCAGGTTCTCGGCCTCGTCGTCCGGGTACCCGCCGAAGATCTTGCCCTCGTTCACCGAGCCGTTCGGGCTGCCTTCGCCGGAGGCGCCGTTGTCGGCGCAGTAGATGATGAGGGTGTTGTCGAGCTGGCCCGACTCCTCCAGGTAGTCCACGATGCGGCCGACCTGGGCGTCGGTGTACTCGCTGAAGCCGGCGTAGACCTCCGCCATGCGTGAGAACATCGCCTTCTCCTCGTCGTTCAGTGAGCTCCAGGGGCGCACCTCATCGGCAGCGGCGAAGGCGCCTTCCGGCATGGGGTTCAGCGCGGTGAGCTCCGTGCCCTCCGGGACGATCCCTTTCTCGATCATCCGGGCGAGCACCCATTCGCGGTAGGCCTCGTAGCCGTCGTCGAAAGCCCCCTTGTACTTGTCGATGTACTCCTGCGGTGCGTGATGCGGCGCGTGATTGGCGCCGGGGCAGAACCAGAGGTACCAGGGCTTGTCCGGCTCGGTCTGCTTCACGTCCCGGATCATCGACAGCGCCTGGTCGGCGAGGTCCTTCGACAGGTGGTAGCCCTCTTCGGGGAGGTAGGGCTGGTCGATGTAGTGGTTGTCCTCGGCGAGCGAGGGATACCAGTTGTTGGTCTCCCCGCCGATGAAGCCATAGAACCGGTCGTAGCCCTGCGCCAGCGGCCAGTGCTTCTTGGAGGCGCCGGCCGTCCACTCGTCGATCGGGACGTTGTGGTTCTTGCCCACCCAGAACGTCGACCAGCCGGCGTCGCGGAGGACGTGGGCCATCGTGGTGTTCGAGTCCGGGATGTGGGAGTTGTAGCCGGGGAACCCCGTGGACGACTCCGAGATCGTCGCGAAACCGTTGAGATGGTGGTTGCGTCCGGTGAGGAACGTCGACCGGGTGGGGGAGCAGAGGGCCGTCGTATGCCACTGGGAGTACGTCAGACCGTTCTGCGCCAGGCGGTCCATGGTCGGCATGTTGATGCGTCCGCCGTACGGGGACCAGGCCGCCATGCCCGTGTCGTCATAGAGCACGACGAGCACATTCGGCGCGCCCTCGCGCGGCTTCGCCGGGAGGAAAGCATCCCAATCCGCCTCCGAGTCGCGGACGTCGAGTTCGATTCTGCCCTGGAAGTCACGGGCCATGTCCATCTCCTTCATCTCTGCCGAACCGCCTTTCCCCGCACAGTACTGTCGTCCTCTCGTGGGGTCACCAGCCGCGGGCCGCGTTCATCCGGGTGATCTCCGGTGGGGCGCATCGCGCGCTCTGATCAGACGAGGGCGCTGACCGCCTTGTCCAGCTGCAGGACACCGATCACGAGCAGCATCGCGGCGTTGAGGATGTGCGTGTTCCCCGCGATCCACGTGCGCAGGCGATCCAGTGCCGGTTGCGCGGACACCCCGCGAGCGACGACGTACAGCACGGGGGCGGCGATGGGCAGCGCCCCGAGGATGACGAAGGCGACGGTGACGGCGACGGTGGCGGCGGGGCCGACGTCGGCCAACGAGATGTCGAGGGCGGCGATGACCGCGCAGGAGGCGTCGACGGGGTTAAGGACGAACAGGGCGAGTCCCAGCAGGAAGGTGCGTCCGGGTCGGAAGGACTCCACCGAGTGCAGCCATCCCGGCAGCTGGGGCGAGGCGGCGACGACCTCTCGCGGCGAGGAGGCCGCGGCCATGGCGGCGATCCGCGCCCGCCCTTTGCGATACACCCAGACCGCGGCGCTCGTGAGGAAGACGCCGAGCAGCAGACGCACGACGGGCACCCAGAGCGGCGGTTCGAACTGCTCGTGGACGGCGACGGCGCGGAACACCCAGAGGAAGAGGACCAGCAGACCGGCGAGACCCACCAGCCAGCCGAGCAGGTAGGCGATCCCATTGGCGCGGGCGCGTCGGGAGACCAGCACCGCCACGAGCGCCATGATGGCCAGCGGGCTCAGGACCACTCCGAGGACCACGGGGAGCAGCGAGACGATGAGCTCGCCCATGCGTCCCTCCTTCCCGGCCGCGTCGGTGCCGCCGGCACAGCGCTCAGAAGCTGCCGATGCCCTTGCCGATCATGGACACGCCGATCACGAGCAGCAGCACGGCCATGATGACGGCGTTCTCGGCGGCGAGCCAGCCGCGCAGTGCGTCCAGCGGAGCCCGCAGCCGCGCGGCCGCGAAAAGGTAGCCGACCACAGGCACGAGAACCGTCGATGCGCCGATCAGGGTGAACACGGCGATCACGACGATCGAGGAGCCGGCGTCCACGGAGGCGGCGCCGATGTCGACCCCGGCGCCGGCGGAGAGCAGGAGATTCTTCGGGTTCACGGCCGACAGCAGCAGTCCGAGGCCGAGCGCGGTGCCGAAGGACATCGTGTCGATCGCCTTCATCCATGGCGGCAGCGCAGCGGTCTGTCCTGCCTTCGGGCGTTTGCGCCATTGCCCGACGGCCAGGACGAGCAGGAGGGCACCGAGGATGAGCTGGATGATGCCGCGGATCGGGCGGGAGGCATCCGGGTCCTGCTCCGGGAGTACCGCCGAGATGAGGGTGAAGATTGTGACCGCGGCCACGATGCCGAGGATCCAGCCCAGCAGGAAGCCGACGCTCGTGACGCGCGCTTTCGGGGACAGCAGCATGAGGATCGCGGCGATGATCGGGACGGGGCTGATCGCCACTCCCACGGCGAGGGGGAGGATCTCTCCGATGACGGGACCCATTCAGTCGTCCTTCCTGTGCGGAGCCGCCGATGCGGCGGGGGCCGGCGCGAGGCCGTTGATAGCGGCGCGGTTGGTGGCGTAGACGGGTTCTCGGTCGAGGAGTCCCAGCGATCGGAGCCGGCGCAGCGTATTCGGGCGGACACGGCTGAAAGCCAGGGAGATCGACTGCGTGCCCAGCCACTCCCGCAGGGCCTGGAAGGCCTCAGCGCCGGTGACGTCGACGTCGGTGACGGCCTCCATGTCGATGACGACGTGCTGGACGGCGGACGGCCCGGCCGCGCGGACGGCGTCCTTCACAGCGGTGGAGAACACGGCACCGTTGGCAAAGAACAGCGGGGCCGCGAGCCGGACGACGATCACGCCCGGCGCGGTGGTCGTGCCGGCGGGAGCGTCTTCCAACAGGGACTCGCCAGGGTCGCCGGAGGACTCCAGCACGTCGATCGCGGGGTGCGAGGCGCGCTGGGCGAGATTGATGAGGGCGAGCACGAAGGCGACGACGATCCCGGCGATCGAGCCGACGAACAGCGTCACGAGGAAGCAGACCGCGCCGATGACGAACTCGAAGCGGTCCAGGTGCCAGAGGCGGATGAAGTCGCGGATGCCGAGCAGGGGGATGATGGCGACGCCGACGATGGCGCCGATCGCCGGGGAGGGGATGTCGGCGAGGAGCGCGGTGCCGAAGAGCAGCAGCAAGAGCGTCCCGACAGCGAGCACGAGCGCGGGGAGTTGGGTGCGAGAGCCCGCCTGGTCCATCGCCGCGGTCCTCGAGGTGGAGGATCCGACCGCGAAGCTGCCCTGCGCGCCGGCGGCGACGTTCGCGACGCCGAAAGCCAGGAGGTCGCGGTTGGCGTGGAACGGGTAGCGGTGCTTCTCGGCGTAGGACCGCGAGACGAGCAGGCCCTCCGCCGTGGTCACGAGCGTCAGTGCGATCGCGGAGGGGACGAGGGCGAGCCACAGCGACCAGTCGATGATCGGCCACGTGAGAGCAGGAGGGCCGGCCGGGACCTCGCCGAGCACCGCGACGCCTCGACCGTCGAGACCTGTGAGGACGACGACGACCGTCGTCGCGACGAGGACGATCAGGGCCCAGGGCACCGCGCGGAGGAAACGCTGCCCGAGGAGCAGCACCGCGACCGAGACGCCGGCGAGGAGCACGGACCAGCCGTTGAGCGTCGGGAGGCCGGTAACCAGGTCGACGACCTTGTCGACGAATTCCGCTCCGGAATCGATCTTCACGCCGAGCATCTTCGCGATCTGGCTGACCATGATGTCGAGCGCCAGGCCTCCCACGAACCCGACCAGGATCGGCTTGGAGAGGAAGTTCGCCAGGAAGCCGAGCTTGAAGACGGCGAGCAGCAGGAACATGACGCCGCAGAGGATGGCCTGCGCGAGAGCGAGGGTCGCGTAGTCGGCGCTGCCCGCGACGGCCAGGCCGCCGATGGACGACGCCACGAGCGCCGCGGCGGCGGCATCGGGGGAGGCGACGAGTTGACGCGACGACACGACGAGCGCGTAGACCACGGTCGGGACGATCAGGGCATACAGGCCCGCGGTCGCGGGGAGACCGGCGATCTGCGCGTAGCCGATGTTGAGAGGGATGGCGATCGCGAGAAGCGTGACGCCCGCGGTGAGCTCGGTCGCGAGGTTTCGTCGGGTGAGTCCGGCGAGCGGACGCGGCATGCCATCTCCCTTCGTCGTCCGGCGGGTCGTTCCGGCTTCACGATGGCATCGTCGGACGTCGACGAACAGAGCGGAGAGGAACCTCGCCCTGGTGATTTCCGGCGTCGGCTCGGCGTCAGCGGCGCCGGAGACGGCGTCGGGTGGGCGCGGCGGGAGGTGGGGAGGGCGGCGTCGGCTCCGGGAGCGCGGTGCGGTCGCCGCTGAGCCAGCGCACCCAGGTCGAACCCGGATCGCCCTCGAGGACGAGGGCCCGGACGAGCAGCGTGAGCGGGATCGAGAGGATGGCCCCCAGCGGTCCGATCACGAAGGTCCAGAAGATCACCGAGAAGAAGCTCAGCGTCAGGCTCAGATCGACGGCATCGCTGACGAACTTCGGCTGGACGAGCACCTGGAGGACGACGTTCACGACGCAGTACACGGCGATGACGCCGAGCAGCAGCGGCCAACCGCCCACGACGAACGCGAGGATGGCCGGCGGGATGAGTCCCAACACGAAGCCGATGTTGGGGATGAAATTCGTGACGAACGCGAGGATCGCCCACACCACGGGGGCCGGGACGCCCATCCACCACAGGGCGAGACCGTCGATGATCGCCACGACGGCACCGAACGCGGCGTTGACCACGTAGTAGCGGCGGACTCCCGTCTGCAGCCGGGCGATGCGCTGCAGGACCGGGCCGTGCGTGGCACCGAAGAGTCCAGGCGCCTGCCGATAGCGCGCCGCATCGGCTGCGAGGAAGATGATGTACGCGCAGACGAAGAACAGCGCGGTGGCCACCCCCAGCACGGCGCTGCCCAGACTCCCCGCCACGCCGAGAAGGGTCTCCGGGTCGAGGACCGAGGCTGCGGCGTCCGCCGCCTCCTGGTCGAGCCCCAGCGACTGCAACCAGGCGACGACCTGGTCGGCGGTCCGCAGGAGGCCGTCCTGTGACGCGAGATCGCCGACGAGCCGGGCGAACTGGGTGCCGGCCAACCACAGCAGCGCCGCCATCGCCAGCAGGATCACATACGCGAGCACGATCACGGCGGTCGTCCCGATCCAGGCGGGCCGACCGGGGCGCTGGAAGGGGCGGCGGATCGGCTCGCAGATCACCACGATGACGATCGCCAGGGCTAGCGGGCCGAAGACCTCCCGCGACAGGGAGATGCCCGCGAGGACGATCGCGCTCGCCGCCAGGAGGAGCAGGATCCGCAGGGCGGGCGGCAGGCTACGGTCGGCGGGGCCGGGTGAGGACGGGGTGGAGGTCACGCGGCCAGCGTAACCTCCGCGCGGGCGACGGCCCCGCGGCTCGCCCGTTCCCGGACGGGAGGGCGCTCACCCGGTCCGGGTGACCTGCGGGCGACCCGCCGCCGCGCGGCCGGACAATGAGGGCATGGACACGAAGAGCGGGACCCGGTCGCCGCACCGGTTCCTCGACATCGCCACGGTGGTGCTCCTGGCGGTGACCGCCGTGCTCACCGCCTGGTGCGGGTTCGAGGCCTCGAAGTGGGGAGGCGAGATGTCCATCGCCTTCAGCCAGGCATCCTCCGCGCGGGTGCAGGCGGCCTCGGCGCAGGCGACCGCTCAGGCCGCGCGACAGTACGACCTCACCCTCTACACGGAATGGGTGCTCGCCGAGGCGGACGGGCGGCAGGACCTCGTCGAGTTCGTGGAACAGCGGTTCACCGACGAGTTCGCCGTCGCCTTCGACGCCTGGGTGGCGGATGGCAGGAGCGAACGGGGGCCGTTCGTGATGGCGGAGTACGTCCCGCCGGGAACGCGGGCGGCCGAGGAGCTGTCGGCGGAGGCGGATGCCCGCTTCGCCGACGCGCTGCGGAACAACCAGCGCGGGGACGACTACTCCCTCCTGACGGTGCTGTTCGCCCTGGTGCTGTTCTTCGCCGCGCTCTCGCAGAATCAGCGGGCGACGTGGCGACGCACGGTGTTCTTCGTGCTCAGCGGCGTCATCGCGGTCGTCGGGGTCGTCCTGCTCGCCACGTTCCCGATCAAGATCTGAGCCGCGGCGACGGAGTTCATCCGGGTGATTGCCGAGCGGAGACCTGTGAGGGGGCGCGGCCCCGTGATTACGTGTTGCCATGTCGCCTCCCGTACGTTCCACGAGGCCGGGGCCGGCGATGCGTTTCCGGCCCCCCGCCCTTCCCATCGGGACTCTGCCGCGGGAGCGCGTCACCGCGGCGATCGCGGATGCGTTGACCGCGGACGGCGTGACCGTCATCAGTGCCCCCAGCGGCTACGGGAAGACGACAGCCGTCAGCGCGTGGGCGTCGGCCCGTGAGGACGTCGCCTGGCTCTGCCTGAGCGCCTCGGATGACGACCCGGCCCTGCTGACGGCCGGCATCGTGCACGCGCTCGCGCTCGCCGCCGAGCGCGATGGGCGCGACTTCGTCGTCCGCGGCGATCTGGAGGACCCGGTGCGCGCTTATCGGGAGCTCTGTGCGGCGCTCCACGATGGCCGGAATCCGGTGCACCTCGTCGTCGACGATGCGCACCGTGCGGGCGAGGCGTGGCGCGACGGGCTCCTCGGCCTCCTCGCGGAGCAGCCGCCGGACGGCCTGCGCCTCATCCTCGTCGGCACCACGTTGATCGAGGTGACGCTCTCGCGTCATCGGCTCATGCATCCCGGGTCGTTCATCGGCTCCGAAGCGCTCGCCTTCTCGACGGACGAGATACGCAGCCTGGCGGACTCGCCGTCCGGCGGACTCGACGCGGACGCGGTTCGGGAGGAGACGGGAGGGTGGCCGATCGCCGTCCGGCTCGTACTGGTCGGCGGCGCTCTGCCGTCGACCCGCGCGTCGACCGCCGCCGCCTTCCTCGGCGATTACGTCCGCGAGCACGTTCTCGGTGCGCTGCCGTCTTCACTCGCCGCTTTCGTCCTCGACGGCACCTCCTGTGCGGAGCTCACGCCGGAGACCGCCGCGGAGGTGACCGGCAGGGAGGACGCGGCGGATGCGCTCGAGACGTGCGTCCGGCTCGGGTTGTTCCTCGACCGCTTCGACGGCCCGGACGGTCCTTCCTACCGCTGGCACCCGGCCTTCGCGCGCCGGTGCGCGGACCTTGCTCGTGCGGATGCCGTCCGCTCTGCCGCTGTCCACCGGCGCGCCGCCCGCGCTCTGGAGCGCAGGGACCCGATCGCGGCCGTGAGCCACGCCCGCCGCGCGGGCGACCGGACCGGCGCCAGGGCCATCCTGCTCCGTCACTGGCTGGGACTGGTCGTCGGCGCTTCCGCCCGCGAGGTGGAGCGGGCCGCGACCATGCTCTTGCACGACACACCGGACGACCCGCACCTGCTGCTCGTCCGTGCCGGCGCCAGCGACGTCCTCGGAGACCATCGCGTGGCTCGCGACCTGTGTCGACGGGCCGAGGTCATCCTCGAGCGGGAGCCCGGGTCCGACGATCCCGCTGTCCTGCACATCGTCCGGCTGCTGCTCACCGAGTCCTCCGCAGGAACCGCGGCCTCCGGCGCGGAGATCCGCACACTGCTGCAGGCGGAGGACGACAGGATGTACGGCGGACGGGTGGCCCTCAACCACCTCCTCGGATGGACCGCGTTGCGCGATCGCCACGCCCCCGAGCTCGCCGTCGAGTACTTCTCCGCTGCGGCACGGGAGGCGCGGGACGCGGGCGACGCGGAGCTGACGGCCCGCGCCCTCGGGCACCTCGCGTACGGCCTCGCCACATCCGGCCGTCTTGCCGAGGCCGCATCCGTGCTGTCCGAGAACGGGAGTGTCGCGGATATCCGGCTTCCGGTGAACACGTTCGCCCGGGGGAGCGCCCCGGCGGCGGCGGGGTGGGTCGCCTACTGGTCCGCGGAGGCTGACGAGGCACTCCGACTCTTCGGGGCCGCGCGCGAAGAGGCTGGAGCCGGCCGGGATCTCGCCGGGCATGCGCGCATGATGAGCGCCTACGCGGCAGCGCTCACAGGAGACCCCGCGACGTGCCGCCGCGCCGCGATCGGTGTGCAGGACCTCCCCGTAGACGTGGTGCAGGGTGTGCCATGGCCTGCATTCCGCGAGTCTTCCGTGGCGCTGCTGGAAGAGGCGGTGGGGCGGAGGGAGCGGGCTCTGCGGATCGCGCGGAAGTACGTCGGTGGCACGGACCTTCCACTCGTCGGGGTCGCGCTCTCGGGGATCCTGCGACGGGCGGAGGAGCCTGCCGCGGCGCTGGAGATGCTGCGATCGTTGCACACGTCGACCGAAGTGTCGTACGTGAAAGCGGCGACGCTGATCACGGCGGCGGTTCTCCGGCGGGGGACGGGGCATCACGCGGATGCCCATGAGCTGTGCGAGGCGGCTCTCGCCGTGGCCTCGGAGGAGAACCTCCTCGTGCTCTTCGGCCCGCGGGAGGTCGCGGTGCGCCGGCTGCTGCGGGCGCACCTGCACCATGGGACGCAGTTCGAGGACTTCATCAGCCGATGTCTCGCCGTCGAGCTCGTCGGGTCCGCGACCGATCGGCTGTCCGAGCGCGAGCGCGACGTGTTCCACCAGATGCAGACGCCGCGGACGTTGCCGGAGATCGCCAAGGAGTTGTGCGTATCGGTCAACACGGTCAAGACCCATCAGCGCGCGATCTACCGCAAGCTCGGCGTCTCGTCCCGACGGGAAGCCGTGCTCGCGATGGTGTGATTCCGTGGTTCAGCGGACCCTGCCGAGCGTCGCCACGAGGGCCGCGTTCGCGATCGCGGAGGGGATCGCCTGTGTCGCCAGAACCTGATCGCCCAACTCTTCGACCTCCTGGATGAAGCGCACGTCCCAGCGTTGCTCCACCAGGATGACGGCAGCCGTCGATCCCGGAGGAACCCACGGAAGGAAATGGCCCACGTCGTCGAGTGAGATCAGGCCGGGTGTGTAGAGGCCCAGGCCGGCGAGGGCGAGGTCGTCCCCATCGATCTCCATCACGCGGGGCTCGTCCGCACCCCGGCGCACGACGAGGAGGTCGAGGACGCGCAGCGTGCCGGCCTGGACCTCTCGCAGGAGTGGCTCCAGCACCGGCGGTCCCGGGCGCTCGCGACGGAGGCCGACCACGATGAAAGTGACGTCACCCAACGCGTAACTTCCCATCCTCACCCCCGTGCCTCGAACCGGTCCTCTGTCGCCGATGGTGTCACCCGTCGGCGCCGACGATGATTCGCGGTCACCCCGGCCGGGCGAGGACCTGCCCGTCCAGAGTCGGCCGGACTCACCCGGACCGGGTGAGGCCACGGCTGCGAACGGGAGTCGCCGGTGCGATTCTGCTCGCGGACGAAAGGGTGGTGACATGAAGGAATTCCGATTCGGCCCTGCCGAGTTCTACCTCGTCGGCTTCGACGGCGATCGGCCGGACCCGGCGACGTTCGTTGCGCTGGCCGAACTGGTGTCGAGCGGGGTCGTGCGGCTGCTGGACTTCGTGCTGCTGACGAAGACGACGGACGGCGAGGTGGCGCTCCTGGAACCGGAGGAGGGCGACGAGCCCCTGACGCTCGAGGGATGGGAGCCGCTCGCTGCCGGACTCGCGAGCGAGGACGACGTCCGTGCCCTGGCGGAGATCGTGCCGCCGGGAAGCTCGGCGGCGGTCGTGGTGCTCGAGCTCGCCTTCGCCCGCACCCTCGCTCAGGACCTGGCCGCCGCTGGAGGCCAGGTGCTGCGCAGCGAGCGCGTTCCGGCGCCGGTCGTGAACGCGGTCATGGACATCCTCGATCAGGAAGGTGAATGACATGCCTCTGCGGAGATTCGGCCGGCCGGGCCTCATCGGCCTCGCCGCGCGGACCGCGGTGGTCGCCGGTACGGCGACCGCGGTGCAGGGAGCCGCGATGCGGCACCAGGAGCGTCGGGCTCAGAGCGAGTACGAACAGCAGCAGTACGAGGCTGCGCAGCAGCAGGCGCAGATGGATGCGGCCGCGCAGAATGCGGCCGCGCAGTATGCGCCGCCTCCGACGACGCCCCCCGCAGCGGGGCCCCCGGCGGACGACCTGATCGCGAAGCTGCAGGAGCTCGGATCGTTGAAGGCGTCCGGCGTGCTGACGGACGAGGAATTCACCGCGGCGAAGCAGAAGCTGCTGCGCTGAACGGCCCAACGATCGAGGTGAGACGAGGATGAGCGAGGTCGAGGAGCTGCGTGCGCGGCTGCGGGCGCTGGAACAGGAGAACGCGGCTCTGCGCCGACCGCAGCGGCGGCTCTCCGCCCGCAGCGCGATCGCGGGGATCGTCCTCGTCGTGGCGGTGCTCGTGGCGCCGATCGCGGCGATGGGGACCTGGGCGCGCCTCCAGCTCGTGGATGCGGACCGCTTCGTGGCGACGTTCGCCCCGCTCGCCGCGGACCCGGATGTCCAGGACTTCGTCGCAGACCAGGTGACCGCCGCGATCGACGAGCAGGTCGACCTGGACGCCGTCGTCGGTGACCTCTTCGACGGATTGCGCGCGCTGGATCTGCCGCCGCGGGCCGAATCCGCGCTCGGCTTGCTGCAGGCGCCCGCCGCTTCCGGGCTGTCGTCCCTGATCGACGGCGTCGTGCACGATGTCGTGTCCTCTCGGCAGTTCGCGGACATCTGGGCCGAGACCCTGAGGTTCACGCACGAGCGTGCCGTGGCGATCCTGCAGGATGAGCCGGGGACGGCGCTGCAGCTCGGCGACGACGGCGTGCTCTCGGTTGATCTGGGCGTGGTCGTCGAGCGGGTCAAGGAAGAGCTGGCCGCACGTGGCGCCGGATTCGCCGATCTCATCCCGGTGATCGACCGCACGATCCCGGTGGTCCAGGCGGACGCCCTCGTGCTGGTGCGGACGGTGTACCAGGTCGCGGTGACCGCGGGGTTCTGGCTGCCCTGGGTCGTCCTCGGCCTCGTCGTGCTCGGCGTCCTGCTCGCCGTGCAGCGGCCGCGGGCGCTGCTGTGGACGAGCCTCGGGTTCGCCGTCGTTTTCCTGCTTCTCGCTGCGGGGATGGGCATCGGACGCGGATTCTTCATCGGCGCGGTCAGCCCGTCGATCATGACGGCGGCGGCAGCCGGATCCCTGTTCGACCAACTCACCGCGCTCCTGGGCTCGACCATCGTGGCGCTGGCGCTCGTCGGGATGCTGATCGCGATCTGGGCGTGGCTGGCCGGATCGAGCCGGAGCGCCTCGACGGTGCGCGGCGTCGTCGAGAGCGGTTTCGGTGCGGTGCGCGCCTCGGCGGAGGGGCACGGCCTCTCCACGGGGCGCTTCGGTGAGGTGGTCGACCGCTATCGCGGGGCGATCCTCATCGCTGGGATGGCGATCGGGGTGCTCGTGCTGCTGGCGACGCGCCCCGTCACCCTCGGTGCGGTCATCGGTGTGGCGATCGGGCTCCTCGTCCTGGCGATCCTCGTGGAACTCATCCGCCGACCCGCCCCGTCGGTCGCGGAGCCCGCCGCTGTCCTCACCCGGGAGGGGTGAGGACGGGCGCACGCCGCAGACCGGACGCTGCACACTCGGACCGAGGGGCTCGGCCCCGTCGTGAGCGAAGGAGAGACGATGTCGGAATTCAACTCGGACTTCTCGGGCGAGATCACGCTGGATGTCCGCGACTCCCGCCCGGACTGGGCGCCCTACGAGCTGCGGAAGGCTCCGGAGGGGGCACCGAACGTCCTCGTGGTGCTCTACGACGACACCGGGCTGGCGTCGTGGTCGCCCTACGGCGGACGCATCGCGATGCCGACGATGGACCGTCTCGCCGCCGGTGGCCTCACGTACACGCAGTGGCACACGACCGCGCTGTGCTCGCCGACCCGGTCCACGATGCTCACCGGTCGCAACCACCACGTCAACCGCGCCGGCGTCATCATGGAGGGCACCAACGGGTTCCCCGGCTTCGCGGGGCGTCTTCCGGCCGAGTGCGCGACGATCGGCCAGGTGCTGCAGGAGAACGGCTACAGCACCTTCTGGCTCGGCAAGAACCACAACGTTCCTGAGGAGGACATCGCGCCGGGAGGCAGCCGCTCGATGTGGCCGCTGCAACTCGGATTCGATCGCTTCTATGGGTTCCTCGGCGGCGAGACGAACAACTGGTATCCGGACCTCGTGGAGGACAACCACTTCATCGAGCAGCCGTACAGCCCGGAGGACGGATATCACCTCTCCAAGGATCTCGCGGACCAGGCGCTCTCGATGATCCGCAACCAGCAGGCCTCGAACCCCTCGAAGCCCTGGTACATGTGGTTCTGCCCCGGCGCGAATCATGCCCCGCACCACGCGCCGCAGGAGTACATCGACAAGTACAGGGGCGCGTTCGATGACGGCTACGACGCCTACCGCGAGTGGGTGCTCGCGCGCATGATCGAGAAGGGCGTGCTGCCGGAAGGCACGCAGATGACGCCGTTCAACCCGCTGCCGGAGGATGCGGCGAACCCGGCCGACTACGTCCGCCCCTGGGCGGAGTTGAACGACGACGAGCGGCGCCTGTTCGCCCGGATGGCCGAGGTGTTCGCCGGGTTCTCCGAGTACACGGACGCCCAGGTCGGGCGGATCGTGGACTACCTGGAGGAGACCGGGCAGCTGGACAACACGATCATCTTCTACTGCGCCGACAACGGCGCCTCGGGGGAGGGCTCGCCGGACGGCTCGGTGAACGAGAACAAGTTCTTCAACGGCTACCCCGACGATCTCTCCGAGAATCTCGCGATGATCGACACACTGGGCTCGGCCGACACCTATAACCACTATCCGACCGGGTGGGCGGCCGCGTTCTCCACGCCGTTCCAGATGTTCAAGCGCTACTCCCAGTACTCCGGCGGCACCTGCGACCCGATGGTCGTCCACTGGCCGAAGGGCATCGCGGCGAAGGGCGAGCTGCGCCACCAGTACCACCACTCGGTGGACGTCGTGGCAACGGTGCTCGACGTGATCGGCATCGAGATGCCGGAGTCGTTCCGCGGGGTGCCGCAGCGACCGCTCGACGGCGTCTCGATGAAGCCCTCCTTCGACGCGGCGCCGGACGGGCCGACGACGAAGACGGTCCAGTACTATTCGATGCTCGGCACCAGGGGGATCTGGAAGGACGGCTGGAAGGCGGCGGCCGTGCACGCCCCGTTGAGCGGCAAGGGCCACTTCGACGACGACGTGTGGGAGCTCTACCACGTGGACGAGGACCGGTCCGAGTCGAACGACCTCGCCGCGACGCACCCGGAGAAGGTGCAGGAGCTCATCGCGGCCTGGTTCGCGGAGGCGGAAGCGAACTTCGCCCTTCCGCTCGACGACCGTTCGGCGCGGGACGTGCTGAACGTGGCGAGGCCGCAGGCGGAGCCGCCCCGGGATCGCTACCTGTACTTCCCCGGCACCGCGGCGGTGCCGGAGAGCGTCGCGGTCAACGTCCGAGGGCGCTCGTACAAGATCATCGCCGACGTCGTCCTCGACGACGGCGCCGAAGGGGTGATCTTCGCGCACGGCTCCCGGTTCGGCGGGCACTCGCTGTTCCTGAAGGACAACCGGCTCGTCTACGTGTACAACTTCCTCGGCATCCCGCCCGAGCAGTCCTTCTCGTCGGAGGAGCTCACCCCTGGACCGCATACCCTCGGGGTGGAGTTCGTGCGGGAGGGGGCGGGAGAGCACGGCGAGTCCCTCGGTACGACGACGCTGTACGTCGACGACCGTGCGGTGGCCTCGGCGCCGATGCGCGCGCAGATCGGCAAGTTCACACTCTGTGGCGACGGGCTCTGCGTCGGATGGGACAGCGCGGATCCGGTGAGTTCGCAGTACCGCAACCCGTTCCCGTTCACCGGCGGCAAGCTCCTGGGAGTGGCGATCGACGTGAGCGCGGAGCAGTATCTCGATCTGGAACTCGAGGCGGCGGCGATGCTGTCGCGGGAGTGAGCGATGCAGCGGCTTAGCATGAGGGCATGACGGCGATGATCGAGATCCCCGGCGGAACCCTCCTCATGGGGTCGGACGAGTTCTATCCGGAGGAGGGGCCCGTGCATGAGCGCCGCGTGGAGCCGTTCACGCTGGACGAGCATCCCGTCACGAACCGTGCGTTCGCCGCCTTCGTGGACGACACGGGCTACGTCACGATCGCCGAGCGGCCGATGGACCCCGCCGATTACCCCGGCGTGCATCCGGATGACCTCGTCCCGGGTGCCATGGTGTTCACGCCCACCCGAGGCCCCGTCGACCTGCGCGACTGGCGGCAGTGGTGGCGCTGGGAACCGGGGGCGTCCTGGCGGCACCCCTTCGGTCCCGCCTCGTCGATCGACGACCGCCTCGACCATCCGGTCGTGCAGATCGCCTTTCCCGACGCCGCCGCCTACGCCGCCTGGGCCGGCAAGCGCCTGCCGAGCGAGGCGGAGTGGGAATGGGCGGCGCGGGGTGGCCTCGTCGGTGCCCGCTTCGCCTGGGGCGAGGAAACGAAGCCGGGTGGCGCCGTCATGGCCGACACCTGGCAGGGGGCGTTCCCGTACCGGAACGACGGGGCCGGCGGCTGGGTCGGCACCGCACCCGTGGGTTCCTTCCCCGCGAACGGTTACGGGCTGAGAGACATGATCGGCAACGTGTGGGAGTGGACGGCGGACTACTGGATGCACCGGCACGTGCCTCCTGGCACGGTGGGTGTGGATGCGGGTCAGCGCGCGAGCCTCCTGTCGTCCGAGCCGGGCTCGCCCATCCCGCGCCGGGTGCTCAAGGGGGGCTCTCACCTCTGCGCGCCGGAGTACTGCCTGCGGTATCGCCCCGCGGCGCGGTCGGCGCAGGCGGAGGACACCGCCATGACGCACATCGGGTTCCGCTGCGCCCTGTGAGCGCCTGACGCTCCTCGCCTCAGGCCGGCTCGGGGAACACGGACGCCCAGTCGTCCCGGACGCTCACCACGGTGTAGCCTCGGTCGGCGGCGGAAGCCAGGACGCGCTCGGCCCCGGTGTCGTAGGGCGCGTCGCCGCGAGCCGGATCGTCGTGATGGATCAGCAGCGCGAGTCCGGGGTGCGGGCCGCCGTGCGCGAAGTCGAGCATCGGCATGTCGCCGTTGGAGTTGCCTGCCGCCAGCAGCGGGCGACGGCCGATCCGACTCCAGATCCGCACCGGCTTCTCCGGGCCGTCGTCGAAGAACGCCAGGGCTGAGGAGTAGCGGACGGTCGCGTCCTTCTCGTCGTAGGCGAGCCCGAGCGCCGAACCGATCACGCGCTCGGGAGGGATGCCGTAGTTCGCCTGCGTCATGGGGCGCATGAAGTCGCGCTCACCGCCCGAGACGATGTAGCAGGTGAATCCGTGGGTTTCGAGGTAGCGCAGCAGCTCCACCATCGGCGTGTACACGGACTCCGCGTAGGGGCGACCGAGGAGGGGGTGCTGCGCGGTCCGGTAGAACTCTGTGACCGAGCGGGCGTAGTCCTCCACGCTGACGCCGTCGGTCAGTCCGACGAGCGCCTGGATGATGACGCCGAGGTCGGAGTCATCGCCGGCGTAGTGCTTGTCGATCGCGGCGCCGAGCCAGGCGAGGTCACCGGTGACCGCTGCGCGATACGGCTGCCCGTCGGCGAGGGAGGGATCCCGCGTGGCCGCCTCCCGCCAGCGTTCCACCACGTAGGCCAGCTGGGTGGGCATGGGTTTCTCGGACCAGAGGGTGCCGTCGTTGTCGAAGACCGCGACGCGCTCCTCCGTCGGGACAGCGTCCGGACCGTCGCACACGGTGGCGACGAACGTCTCGATGGCGCGACGCGTGGCGGTGTCCCGCCACGACGGCAGAGCAGAGGTATCCATGGCGGCGATCCTCGCAGGAGAGCCTTCCGAACGGTGACCGTCCTCACCCGGAACGGACGAGCCCCTGGATGTGGGCGCGGTCGCGGGAATACCCGCCATGGGTATAGGGTTGAGTCGAAGTAGTACCCCAGGGGGGTATCCGAGACGAGAGGAACCATGATGAGCACCAGCGAGTACCAGGTCTCCGGGATGAGCTGCGGTCACTGCGAGGTGGCGATCCGCGAGGAGGTGTCCCGCGTCCCCGGCGTCGATGGTCTCGACATCAGCGCCCAGACCGGGAAGCTCGTCGTCCGCGGCGGTGCGCCGGTGGACGACGCCGCGATCCTCGCCGCCGTCGACGAGGCGGGCTACCAGGCGGTCCGCGCCTGATGAACACCGCCGGTCGGCTCGGCCTCTACGGGGCGGGCCTCGTGGTCATCTTCGGAGCGGCTTTCGCAACCGCCGGAGCCGTCGTGCCCGAGACTGCCGTAGCCTCCTGGACCGAGCGCGGCGCCACCGCTCATCCCGACGAGCACGAGCAGGACGGACGCGCCGACGGGGCGGTCGAAGAGGAGGACGGCGTGAACGGTACGGCTCTGGCGGCCTCCGGCTTCGTGCTCGGCGCGATCACCGCGCCGAGCACGGTGGACACGGAGGGGACACTCTCCTTCGTCGTCTCGGAAGAGAGCGGGGCGCCGGTGACGGCCTTCGAGACGGCGCACGACAAGGAGCTGCACCTCATCGTCGTACGGACCGACGGCTCGGGCTATCGCCACGTCCACCCCGAGCTCGACGAGGCGACCGGGACCTGGTCGCTGCCCTGGCGGTGGGATGCCGCCGGCACGTATCGCGCGTACGCCGATTTCACGGCCGCGGACGGGACGAGCGCCACGCTGTCGCGGACCGTCGAGGTCGCCGGGACCGTCCGTCCGGAGGAGCCGACCGATGTGGGGGACGAGGTCCGCGTCGCTGGCTTCGACGTGACGCTGCGCGGGGAGCTCCGCGCGGGCGCGCCGACCGAGCTGACGGCGGAGATCACGCGCGACGGCGCCCCGGTCACGACGCTGGAGCCCTACCTCGGCGCCTTCGGACATCTGGTGGCGCTCCGCCAGGGCGACCTCGCCTACCTCCACGTGCACGCGCACGGCGACGAGCCGCAGCCGGACGAACTCGCCGGGCCGGACGTGACCTTCACCGCGGTCGCCCCGACCGCGGGCCGGTACCTCCTCTATCTGGACTTCCAGGTTGACGGTGAGGTGCACACGGCCGCGTTCGTCCTCGACGCCGCGGTCGGCGACGACGGTGGAAGTACGGCCGAGCACGACGGGCACTGAGCCCCAGGACACCGCGCGATCGCGCGATCGAACGAGGAGAGACACCATGACGGACACCCCGTCGACGACCGCCACGACCAGCATGGAGTTGGAGATCGGTGGCATGACCTGCGCGTCGTGCGCGATGCGGATCGAGAAGAAGCTCAACCGGCTCGACGGGGTCACCGCGACCGTGAACTATGCCACCGAGAAGGCCAAGGTCACGGCGCCGGCGGGAGTCGATGCCGCCTTGCTCATCGCCGAGGTGGAGAAGACCGGCTACACCGCCGCCGTCCCCGCACCTGCGGCTCCCGTCGGCGAGCAGCCGGTCGGAGAGGAGCCGGATCGGGAGCTCACCGCGCTGCGCCACCGGTTGATCGCCGCGGTGGTGCTCACCGTTCCGGTCGTCGCGATGGCCATGATCCCGGCGCTGCAGTTCACGTACTGGCAGTGGTTGTCGCTCGCCCTCGCCGGTCCGGTGATCGTGTGGGCGGCATGGCCGTTCCACAAGGCCGCGTGGACGAACCTCCGTCACGGGGCGGCCACGATGGACACGCTCATCTCGATGGGCACGATCGCCGCGCTGCTGTGGTCGCTGTATGCGCTGTTCTTCGGCACCGCCGGGGTCCCCGGCATGACGCACCCGTTCGAGCTGACCGTGGCCCCCAGCGACGGCGCCGCGAACATCTACCTCGAGGTCGGGGCGGGCGTGACCACGTTCATCCTCGCCGGACGCTACTTCGAGAAGCGCTCCAAGCGCCAGGCGGGCGCGGCGCTCCGCGCGCTGCTGGAACTCGGCGCGAAAGAGGTCGCTGTGCTCCGGCAGGGGGTCGAGACCCGGATACCCACCGGCGAGTTGCGGACCGGGGACGAGTTCGTCGTGCGCCCCGGGGAGAAGATCGCGACCGACGGCGTCGTCGTCTCCGGCACGTCCGCCGTCGATGCGTCGATGCTGACGGGGGAGTCCGTGCCCGTGGAGGTCGGCGAGGGTGATGTCGTCACGGGTGCCACCGTGAACGCCGGTGGACGTCTCATCATCCGGGCGACCCGCGTCGGCGCGGACACCCAGCTCGCCCAGATGGCGAGGCTCGTGGAGGAGGCGCAGACGGGGAAGGCGGAGGTCCAGCGGCTGGCGGACCGCGTGTCCGGGATCTTCGTGCCGATCGTGATCGCGATCGCCCTCGGCACACTGGGGGCGTGGCTCGGCGCCGGCTTCCCGGCCTCCGCCGCCTTCACGGCCGCTGTCGCCGTGCTCATCATCGCCTGCCCCTGCGCTCTCGGTCTGGCGACGCCGACCGCCCTGCTCGTGGGTACCGGCCGCGGCGCGCAGCTGGGCATCCTCATCAAGGGACCCGAGGTGCTGGAGTCCACGAAGAGGGTCGACACGGTCGTGCTGGACAAGACGGGGACCGTCACGTCCGGCCGCATGACGCTCACCGCCGTCCACACCGACGAGGGCGTGGAACGCGCCGAGCTGCTGCGGCTGGCCGGCGCGCTCGAAAATGCCTCCGAGCACCCGATCGCGCAGGCCGTAGCCGCCGCAGCGACCCGAGAGCTCGGTTCCCTTCCGATCGTCGAGGACTTCCTGAACGTCGAGGGCAAGGGCGTGCAGGGCGTCGTCGACGGCCACGCGGTGATCGTGGGGCGGGAGTCGTTGCTCGCCGACTGGTCCCTCCATCTGTCCACGGGCCTCAGCGCTGCGAAGGCCGAGGCGGAAGCGCAGGGCAAGACCGCGATCGCCGTGGGCTGGGACGGCCGGGCGCGGGGCGTGCTCGTCGTGGCCGACACGGTGAAGCCCACCAGCTCGGAGGCGGTGGCGCAGCTCAGGGAGCTGGGCTTGACGCCGGTCCTGCTGACGGGCGACAACCGTGCGGTGGCCGAGCAGATCGCCGGCGAGGTCGGGATCACCGAGGTCATCGCCGAGGTGCTGCCCCAGGACAAGGTCGACGTCGTGCGCCGCCTCCAGGGGGAGGGCAAGGTCGTCGCCATGGTCGGAGACGGCGTCAACGATGCGGCGGCGCTCGCGCAGGCCGACCTGGGACTGGCGATGGGGACGGGTACCGATGCCGCGATCGAGGCGAGCGACATCACGCTCGTGCGCGGCGACCTCCGCAGCGCCGCCGACGCGATCCGGCTCTCCCGGCGCACACTGGGCACGATCAAGGGCAACCTGTTCTGGGCCTTCGCCTACAACGTCGCGGCGATCCCCCTCGCGGCCCTCGGGCTGCTCAACCCCATGCTCGCCGGTGCGGCGATGGCGTTCTCGAGCGTCTTCGTCGTCGGCAACAGCCTCCGCCTGCGGTCCTTCCGCAGCAAGGCGGTGGACACCCCGTGAACAATCGACAGAGGAGCAACGACATGTCCGATTCCCCCGCTGGATCCTGCTGCAGCGTGCCGCGTCAGAGCGGTGTGGCCGCCGAGGGACGCGCCGACCTGCTCGCGACCCCCGCTGAAGGCATGGCCGAGTGCCCGGTCATGGCCGGCACCCCGGTCGTGATCGCCACGGCCGAGGCCGCGGGCCTGTACCGCGATCACGAGGGCACGCGCTACTACTTCTGCTGCGCGGGCTGCGGACCGGCGTTCGACGCCGATCCGGCGAAGTACACGAAGGCGGCTTGAACCCCGTGCGGGGCCGCGACAGAACCGGCCCCGCACGGCATCATCGACGTTGGAGGGAACACATGAGCACCCCGCACCACCATTCCGACCACATGGACCACCCAGACCACGCAGACCACGCGGAGCACGGCGGTCACGCTGGTCATGGCGACCACGTCGCCCAGTTCCGGCGTCTGTTCTGGATCATGCTCGTCCTCGCAGTGCCCACCGTGCTGCTCTCGGGCATGTTCGCGATGATCCTCGGCTACCCGCTTCCCGACATCCCGGGCCTGACCTGGGTGTCGCCTGTCCTCGGCACCGTCATGTACGTGTGGGGCGGCAAGCCGTTCCTCACAGGCGCGGTCAGCGAGATCCGCGCCCGCAAGCCGGGGATGATGCTGCTGATCGGCCTCGCGATCACCGTGGCGTTCGTCGCGTCGTGGGGCGCGAGTCTCGGTCTTCTGCACCATGAGCTCGACTTCTGGTGGGAGCTCGCCCTGCTGATCGTCATCATGCTGCTGGGGCACTGGATCGAGATGCGGTCGCTCGCACAGACCACCTCCGCCCTCGACTCGCTGGCCGCCCTGCTGCCGGATGAGGCGGAGCGCATCGAAGGCGATCAGGTCGTGCGCGTCTCGCCCTCGGTCCTCCGTGTGGGTGATGTCGTCGTGGTGCGCCCCGGCGGGAGCATCCCCGCCGACGGCCGCATCGTCGACGGCCGTGCCTCGATGGACGAGTCGATGGTGACGGGGGAGTCCCGCACGGTCACCCGGGCGACCGGAGACGCGGTGACCGCGGGCACCGTCGCCACAGACTCCGGGCTCCGCGTCGAGATCACGGCCACCGGCGATGACACGACGCTCGCCGGGATCCAGCGGCTCGTCACGGAAGCGCAGAACTCCTCGTCCCGCGCACAGCGTCTCGCCGACACGGCCGCGGGCTGGCTGTTCTGGTTCGCGCTCGGCGCCGCCGTGATCACCGCGGTGGTGTGGAGCGCCGTGGGGCTGCCGGACGATGCCGTGATCCGCACGATCACCGTCCTCGTCATCGCGTGCCCCCATGCGCTGGGCCTGGCCATCCCGCTCGTCGTGTCGATCGCGACCGAGCGGGCGGCACGCGGCGGCGTCCTCGTGAAGGATCGACTCGCCCTGGAGAGCATGCGCACCGTCGACACCGTGCTGTTCGACAAGACGGGCACCCTGACCAAGGGCGAGCCCGTCGTGTCGGAGGTATCGGTAGCCGGTGACGGCACAGCGGACGAGGTGCTGGCGCTCGCCGCGGCGGCCGAAGTCGACAGCGAACACCCGCTGGCCAAGGCGATCGTCCGTGCCGCCCGGGAGAAGGGACTTCACGTGCCGGCGAGCCGCGACTTCTCCTCCTCTCCGGCGGTCGGCGTGACCGCAACGGTGGACGGCGTCAGGATCCGGGTCGGCGGCCCGCACCTGCTCACCGAGGAGGGCGCGGAGGAGCTTCCCGTCGCGGACGGTTGGCGTGCCGACGGAGCGATCATCCTGCACGTGCTGCGCGACGGTCGCGTCATCGGGGCGCTCAAGCTCGCGGACGAAGTGCGTCCGGAGTCGCGGTTCGCGGTCGATGCGCTGCACGCGCTCGGCGTCCAGGTCGTGATGATAACGGGGGACGCGGAGGCCGTCGCGCACACCGTCGCGGAGGATCTCGGCATCGATCGGGTGTTCGCCGGCGTCCGGCCGGAGGACAAGGCGGCGAAGGTGCAGGAGTTGCAGCGCGAGGGTCGCAAGGTCGCGATGGTGGGAGACGGAGTGAACGATGCGCCCGCCCTCGCCCAGGCCGATGTGGGACTCGCGATCGGCGCCGGAACGGATGTGGCGATCGCCTCCGCAGGGGTCATCCTCGCGGGCGACGACCCCCGGGCGGTGCTGTCGGTCATCGAGCTGTCCCGCGCCTCCTACCGGAAGATGAAGCAGAACCTCTGGTGGGCGGCGGGGTACAACCTGCTCTCCGTCCCGCTCGCCGCGGGAGTGCTCGCCCCCATCGGCTTCGTGTTGCCGATGTCGGTGGGTGCGGTGCTGATGTCGCTGTCGACGATCGTGGTGGCGCTCAACGCGCAGCTGCTACGGCGGCTCGACCTCCGTCCAGAGGTCGTGACCGCGGAGATCCTGCAGCGCTGAGCGCCCCGCCGCCGTCTCGGTCCCGGCTCAGCCCCGGCGACCGAGACGGCGGAGGGCCCGAATGCCCAGCACCGCCGTCAGCACCCAGGGACCGACGACGATGATCGGATCGAGCCACGTGTGTCGAAGGTCGACCCGTCCTCGGCCGAACCGCGACGTGAGTGGACGGTGGTCCGGCTCCGCGAGGACGCCGGTCTGGGTGATCGGGTCGTCCGGCCGACGGCTGAGGAGCGAGCGGGCGTGCGCCGTGACGGCGTCGACGCGGTCTCCCAGCACGAGCAGCAGCCAGCGGGTGTTCTTCGTCTCGCTGAAGCGGTCGTAGGCCACGCGCCGGATGGCTCCGGACAGGCCGTGCAGCGGCTGCGCGGTGCCCCAGACCGGAGGCAGCATGCCGTGTTCGATCGAGCGCTCACGGCCGCGGTCCGGGCCCTGGCGCTCCGGGAGGTCCCAGTGCGCCCCGGTGTCGCCGACGTCCTCCAGCTGTTGCCAGGTGCGACGGTGCTCGGGGGCGAGGTCGGCGCCCCACCCCGGGATCCGGGCGCGCAGCTCATCGGGGGTCGGCGCGGGGAGGGGTCGAGATCCTTCGTACGGCATGGTCATTCCTCTCCGACGACGATGAGCGGCTTGATGCAGTCGTCGAGCTTGGACGAGAACACGTGGTAGGCCTCGGCGATGTGCTCCAGGGGGAAGCGATGGGTGAGCAGCTCGGACGGACGGAGGTGTCCCGCCTGGATGTGTTCGAGCAGTCGCGGCCACTGCCTCTTCACGGGAGCCTGGTTGCCGCGCACGGTGAGCCCTTTGTTGACGATGTCTCCGAGACGGACGGAGGTGACCAGCGGCCCGTAGGCCCCGAGGATCGATACCGTCCCTCCCTTGCGTGCGCTGTCGATGGCCCAGTTGAGGGCGACGGGGGAGCCACCCTGCAGCTTGAGCTTCGCCCCGGTGACGTGCTGCATCACACTGCCGTCCGCCTCCGCGCCGACCGCGTCGATCACCACGTCCGCGCCGAGGTAGCCGGTCGCCTTCTTCATGGCGAGGACGATGTCACCGGATTCATGGAGATGCATCGTCTCGGCGAAGGCGAAGCTCCGGGCCTTCTCCAGCCGGTAGTCGAGGTGGTCGACGACGATCACCCGGCCCGCACCGAGGAACCAGGCGGAGCGGGCAGCGGCCAGGCCGACCGGACCGGCGCCGAACACGGCCACGGTGTCTCCTTCGGCGATGTCGCCTTGCTGGGCACCGAAGTAGCCGGTGGAGAACGCGTCGGTGAGCAGCAGCGCGTCCTCCGACGTGAGCCACTCCGGGATCACGGACGGACCCACATCGGCGAACGGCACGCGGACGCGCTCGGCCTGACCGCCGTCGTATCCGCCGGTGCTGTGCGAGTAGCCGTAGATCCCGCCCACGGCGGTCGCGTTCGGGTTCACGTTGTGGCAGTTCGAGAAGAGGCCGTGTCGGCAGAAGTAGCACGAGCCGCAGTAAATGTTGAAGGGCACCATCACTCGGTCGCCCGGGCGCAGGGTCTCCACGGAGGGACCCACCTCTTCGACCACGCCGACGATCTCGTGACCGAAGGTGTGCCCGATGCGAGTGTCGGGCATCATGCCGTGGAAGAGGTGAAGATCCGATCCGCAGACGGCAGCCCTCGTCACCCGCACGATGGCGTCGTTCGGGTGCTGGATCGTCGGATCGGGTTTCTCCTCGACCCGGATCTTGTACGGTCCGCGGTAGGTCATCGCCTTCATCGGGTGCTCCTTCGCTGCGTCGGATGACCGACGTTAGGCGCCGTC
Organism: Zhihengliuella sp. ISTPL4; assembly: GCF_002848265.1. Lineage (GTDB taxonomy): Bacteria > Actinomycetota > Actinomycetes > Actinomycetales > Microbacteriaceae > Microbacterium. The sequence continues at coordinate 1,190,515 of NZ_CP025422.1, read as the reverse complement.
TCGAGGGATGACTCAGGGCGTTGACGGATGGCGCAGGGGAGCGTAGGAGCGCGTGATCAGGTCTCGGTGCAGGCCCCGGTCTCCGCACGGGCACGACGGCTGCGGGCCGCGAGCACGAGGCCACCGAGGACAGCGGCGAGGAGCGAGCCGACGAGGACGCCGATCTTCACGTGGTCGTCCGCAACACTGCTGCTGCCGTAGGCGAGCTCGCCCACCAGCAGCGAGACCGTGAACCCGATGCCCGCGAGCAGGGAAATGCCCGCGAGGTCCGGCCAGCGCAGCGTCTCGTCGAGGCGCAGGGCCGGCACGCGGCTCAGCAGGAACGTCGTGAACAGGATGCCGATGGGCTTCCCGAGGACGAGTCCCACGATGATGCCGATCGTGATCGGGTCGGTCAGCGCCGAGACGAGGCCGTCCACGCCGCCGATCTCGACCCCGGCCGCGAAGAACGCGAACACCGGCACGGCGACGAGCGTGGCCACGATGCCCCAGCGGTCCGCGAAGTGGGCGGCGAGGCCGTCGTACACCGGTGCGCCGTCGGCGTCGGTCCCGGTGCGCACCCGGGCGCGCTCGGTCGGACGCACCGGCACCATGAAACCGAGCAACACCCCGGCGACCGTGGCGTGCACCCCCGAGGCATGCACGAACGCCCACACGGCGAGGGCGAGGGGGAGCAGGATCCACCAGGACCGGATGCCGTTCTGCGCGGCGAGTGCGAAGCCCGCGAGGGGGAGGAGCGCGAGGATCAGCCACGGGAAGCTGATGGTCTCGGTGTAGAACGTGGCGATGATCGTGATGGCGATGAGGTCGTCGATGATCGCGAGCGTGAGCAGGAACACCCGCAGGGCCGGTGGCAGGAAGCGGCCGACGACGGCGAGGACGGCGATCGCGAACGCGATGTCCGTGGCCGTGGGGATCGCCCACCCGCGCAGCACATCCGCGCCGGAGGCCGCGTTGATCGCGACGAACAGCAGGGCGGGGACGATGACGCCGCCGACCGCGGCGGCGATCGGAAGCGCGGCACGGCGCGGGTCGCGGAGGCGTCCGGCGACGAACTCCTCCTTCAGCTCCAGTCCGACGACGAAGAAGAACACCGCGAGGAGGCCGTCGGCGGCCCAGGCGCCCACGCTGAGCTCGAGGTGCCACTCCGGGATCCCGAAGCGGAAATCCCGGATCGCCTCGTACCAGGGGGCGGCGGGGGAGTTGGCGAGGATGAGGGCGGCCAGGGTGGCGGTCAGCAGCAGACCGCCGCCGAGCACGTCGCTGCGGGCGTTGGAGCGGATGCCGCGCCAGAGCTCATGCGGTGCGAGACGGAAACGGGCAGGGGACGACGAAGAAGACACAGGGATACCTCACGGCAGATGGATGGGTGACGCGATGTGGCCGCACCCGTCCGGGCGCGGCCTATCCCTGTGGCGGCGGGCAGCCGGCGATCTCGCCGTGCGAGAGCGTGCCCCAGACGCTCGTCCACCCGTTCGTGCCGGGGTGCAGGACCACGCGCATCCACTCCGTCATCGGCGTCGCGGACGACAGACGGCGCGGAGCGCGCGTCGAACCGGCGATGTGGAGGGAGGGCACGGATCCAGGCTACCGGTCCGTGCGGCGGGCGCGCTGGGCGACCCCCGGGGGAACGAGAAGAGGGACCGTCCGTGCGGACGATCCCTCTTGCTGTACGTGCCCCCGACAGGAGTCGAACCTGCGACCTACGGTACCGGAAACCGGCGCTCTATCCACTGAGCTACGGAGGCGTACCGATCGACAATATCACTCGTCGGGGGTGGTCTCCGACCCACCGGCCTCCGTGACCGGCGCGGCGCGCAGTTCGTCGAGCGCGGCGGCCAGCTTCTCGGCGAGGTAACGGTGGCCGTCGGTGGACGGATGCTTGCGCCCGACCTCCACGTCGATGACGGCGAGATAGTTGTCCTCGGTGATCCAGTCCCGCTCGATCGGGGAGATGTACCACCAGCCGCGGGCCGAGGCGAGAGCCGCGAGATCCCGGTCGATCCGTGCGGTCTGCGCGCCCACCGGCAGCTCGTGCGGCGCGGGGCCGAGGACCACGATCGCCGCCTCCGGGTACAGCGCCGTTAGCGCGTCCCAGGCGGCGGTCACGGCGTCGCGGTAGCCGGCCTCGCCCTGTGCCCGGTCGTTGATGGAGCCCTGGACGATGACGAGATCCGGTTCGAGGGCCGGGTCCAGGGCCGCGATGCGCTCGCCGAAGGTGGGGCCGTCGATGCCGGGCTTGAGGTAGCCGCTGCCGCGCACGCCGTCCACGATGGTCGAGCCGTGCAGGAGGTCGGCGAGCACGTATGCGTAGCCGAGGGTGGGGTCGGACGCGGCCGAGCCGTAGGTCCAGGAATCGCCGAAGACGAGGACGGTCGGCTCGTCGGGGAGCGCGAGCGGCGCGGGAGCGATCACCGCGGCGGACTCGTCTCCGGCCGCAGCGCCGACCGGGAGGGACGACGGCGCCGGAACCCACGGTCGCCAGACCCCGAGAACGCCCGCGGCGACGGCGACGAGGAGGGCGGCGGCGACGCCCGCGACGCGCAGTCGACGAGAGGCGGCGGGGGCGTTCATGGCATGAGAGTAGATCACGGAGAGCGGATCGCAAACTCCGCGGGACGCCGGGCGACGGAACGGGCTCGCGCACCCCCGTAAACTGAGGGATCTATGAATCCTGAAACGCTCGCCCACGCCCTCCTCGCCGTCCTCGCCCCCATCGCCGAGGAACGACGTTCGGGCGAGCCGTTCGACCTCTCCGCCGCCGACATCGTGCTGGAGCGTCCGCGCAACCGCGACCACGGCGACTGGGCCTCGAACATCGCCATGCGCCTGGCCAAGCCCTTCGGCACGAACCCCCGCGAGCTCGCCCAGCAGATCGCCGACGGGCTCGCCGGTGTGGAGGGTATCGCCAGCGCTGAGGTGGCCGGTCCGGGGTTCCTCAACATCCGTCTCGACGCGGCGGCCGCCGGCGCACTCGCGAAGGTCATCGTCGACGCCGGTCCCGCCTACGGGACCAACTCCTCGCAGGAGGGTGTGAGCGTCAATGTCGAGTTCGTCTCGGCCAACCCCACCGGGCCGCTGCACATCGCGCACACGCGCTGGGCGGCCCTCGGCGACGCGATCGTCCGCCTGCTCCTCGCGAGTGGCGCCCACGCGGTGCGCGAGTACTACATCAACGATGCGGGTGTGCAGATGGACCGCTTCGCCGCGTCCGTGCTGGCGGCCGCGAAGGGCGAGCCGACGCCGGAGGGCGGCTACCCCGGGCAGTACATCGCGACGCTCGCCGGCCGCGTGCTCGAGGCGCGTCCCGACCTGCTCGACCTCCCGGAGGAGGAGCAGCTCACCGTCGCCCGCGAGCTCGGCTACGAGTACCAGCTTGCCGAGATCAAGAACTCCCTCGAGCGCTTCAACGTGCCGTTCGACGTCTGGTTCTCCGAGCGCACCCTCCACGCGAAGGACGCCTCGGGATCCAGCCTGATCGACCAGGCCGTCGACCGTCTGCGCGAGCAGGGCCACGTGTTCGACGAGGACGGCGCCGTCTGGGTGCGGACCACGGACTTCGGTGACGACAAGGACCGCGTGATCCGCCGCTCGAACGGCGAGTACACGTACTTCGCCGCCGACGCCGCCTACTACCTGAACAAGGGCGACCGCGGCTTCCGCGACAAGATCTACCTGCTCGGGGCCGACCACCACGGCTACGTGCACCGCCTCAAGGCGGTCGCGGGCGCGGCGGGGGATGACCCCGCGAAGAACATCCAGGTGCTCATCGGGCAGATGGTCTCGATCAACGGTGCCCGTCTCAGCAAGCGCGCCGGCAACATCATCGAGATGGACGACCTCCTCGACTGGCTCGGCACGGATGCACTCCGCTACTCGCTGGAGCGCTCGCCCGCCGACTCGCCGCTCGACCTCGATCCGGAGCTGCTGCAGAAGCGCACGAACGACAACCCGGTGTTCTACGTGCAGTACGCGCATGCTCGTACCCACAACGTCGCGCGCAACGCCGCGGATTCCGGCGTCGACCGCTCGGTCTTCGCCCCGGAGACGCTGACGCACGAGACCGAGGCGGCGCTGCTGGGCGCGCTCCAGGAGTTCCCGCGCATCGTGGGGTTCGCCGCCGAGGTGCGCGAGCCGCACCGGGTCGCGCGGTACCTGGAGGAGCTCGCCGGCCTGTATCACCGCTGGTACGACAACTGCCGGGTGATTCCGCTGAGCGACGCCCCGGTGGAGGACGTGCACCGCACGCGCCTGTGGCTGAACGACGCCGCCGGTCAGGTCTTCCGCAACGGACTCGACCTGCTCGGCGTCTCCGCGCCCGAGCGCATGTAGGAGCGCCATGAGCGACGACAACCGGACCCTGCCGTACCCGGAGCCTTCGGGCGAGCATCCGACGCTCGTCATCCCCGACTCGGCGGACGGTCGTGAGCCCGCGAAGGTCGCCCGCCGCCGTCGGTGGCCGTGGGTCGTGCTCATCGTCGTGCTCGTGCTCGCGCTGCTCGTCGTCGCGGCCGAACTCGTCGCCCGGGCCGTTCTTCCCGGCGTCGTCCGGTCGATCGTCATCGAGCAGCTCGATCTGCCCGCCGACCAGCAGCTGGACGTCGAGACCGAAGGCATCCTGCTCCCGCAGCTCCTCGCCGGTCGTCTCGACACCCTGCAGCTGTCGACGGATGCCGTCACGCTGGAGGGCATCACGGGGGCGGCGGACGTCACGGCGACGGGTGTCCCTCTGCGAGGCGGAGACCTCGGCGGCGCGGACGGCACCATCCGTATCGACCAGGACCAGTTCACCACTCTGCTCTCGGCCACGGACCTGCCCGTCGACACAGTCGAGTTCGCCGCGCCGAACGCGACGCTTGGCGGCTCGTTCCAGGTGCTCGGCACCGCGGTGCCGGTGTCCGTGACCCTGATGCCCGGCGCGGTCGAGGGTGATCTCGAACTCACGCCGGTGGCGGCGAGCGTCGGCGGCGTGGACATCGATCTCGACCGGGTGGGGTCGTCGCTCGGCTCCCTGGGCGAAGGGATCACGGAGCCGCGCCGCGTCTGCATCGCGGATCAGCTCCCGGCGGGCCTCACGCTGACCGGCGTCGAGATCGTGGACGACGAGGCCGTGATCGACATCGACGTGGACGGGGCGATCGTCACGGACGAGGGGCTGCAGGAGAAAGGCACCTGCGACCGCTGAGCGGTCCCGCCCGGGTCAGGTGGCCAGGCGCTCCTCCAGACGTGCGGCGAGCTCCGCCGGCCGTTGCAGGGGCATGCCATGTCCGCACCCCTCGACGACCTCGAGCGTGGAGCTGGCGTGCACGCGGCTCAGCAGCGCGGCGGAACGGCGCATGAGCGGCTTCTCCTCTGCGCCGACGAGCACCAGCGCGGTACCGGGGTGCGCGCGCCAGGCGGGCGGCGGTGTGAATCGCAGGTTCTCCTCGACCGCTCGCAGCAGGGTGGTGCGCGAGATCGACGCGGAGGTCTCCAGATAGCGGGGAAGCAGCGCGGTGGGGATGAACAACTCGCGCGCCTGAAGTCGGGCGAAGCGCTCGTTCCTGGCCAGCCCGGCGGTGAGGGAGAGCAGCGCCAGGGTGGGCCCGACGGCCCGGATCGGTTCCGCTTGGGCACTGACGACCACGGCGTCGGCGACGAGGTCGGGCCGTCGCGCCGCGAGCAGGACGGCGAGCTGCGCCCCGAGGGAGAAGCCGACGACGGTGGCCGGTCGGGTCTCCTGTTCCAGCAGGGGGACGAGCCTCGCCACCGTCTCGTCGTGCGACTCGTAGTCGATACTCGCGCTGCGGCCGTGGCCGGGGAGATCCGGGACGATGACCCGCCGCGCGGGATCGAGGTGTCCGCGCAGCGGCTCCCACATCCACCCGGCGACGCCACCCCCGTGCAAGAGGACGAGGGGAGGGATTCCCGCGGGACCGGTCGTCTCGTGATGCATCTCGGCGCTCTCGACCGTCACAGCCACGCGCCCGAACGTGCCGCGGTGTCCGGAGGCGTGCTGCGGACGGTCACGCTTCCTCAGCCGTTCCGTTCTCCTCGGCCGCCGCACGCTGGGCGTCGCGCAGCTCGGCCGTCGCGATCTTCACGTCGACCTCGGCGCGCTGCAGCCGTCGCTGGATGAACGTCCGCGCGCCGAACCGTTCGTGCAGGCGGTCGCCGCGCTCCTCCTCGGCCGTGACGATGTAGGCGCAGGCGACGAGGATGACCTGCGTGGACAGCTGCAGCCAGATGAGCAGCGCGAGGAGCGACGCGAAGGAGGCGAGGAGCGGGTTGCTCGTCGCGCCGCCGACGAAGAGCCCGGAGAGCTGCTGCAGCACGATGAGGCCGAAGGCGCCGAGGAAGGCGCCGGCCCACAGCGAGCGCGCTGCGGGGCGCACACCGGAGAGCAGCAGGAACGCGCCGACGATGAGGGCCGCGTCCAGGATGAAGACCACCAGCAGCGACAGGATCCGGACCGTCCATGCGAGCAGCGGCGAATCCGACGGTACCCCGAGGAGGTCTCCGATCCAGGTCACCCCGAGCTGGCCGATGAACGTGACCCCGGCGGCGAGAACGAAGGCGAGTCCGATACCGACGCCGAGGAGCAGGTTGCGGATGATCACCCAGATCCACAGGATGTCGGACTGGATCGTCCCGGCGATGGTGCGGATGGCGGTGCGGAGGGACCCGATGGCACCCAGCGCGGCGCCCACGAGCGCGACGAGCGAGACGATCCCGGCGATCGAGAACGATGCCGGAGCCCGGAGGTCCTTCGTGCTGATCACGCCGTCCTCGCCGATGAGCCCGGGGACCGCCGACTGCACCGCGTCGATGATGGCCCGCCACGCGTCCGGGTTGCCGGAGAGCCAGAGAGCGGCGAGGGAGAAGCCGAGGAGCACGCCCGCGAAGACACTGAACAGGGCGCGATAGGTCACGCTGTCGGCGAGCATCGGACCGCGGCGCTCGGAGTAGAGCAGTGCCGCCCTGACCGGGCGTCGGGCCAGGGCCCAGGCGATGATCGGTCCCGTGATTCGGGCGACGAGTCCCGGTCGGGCCGGGGCTGCGGAACGGTTCTCGGAGTCTCGCGTGTCGGTGTCTGCCACGCCCCCACCCTATGAGCCGCGCGGTACCGCTCCCCAGGGGGGTGACGCGGCGTGTCACCGAGACCAGGCGAGTCCAGGGGGTGCCCTAGAATCGGGGCAACTCGATGTGCGCCTCCCGCCCGAGATCCGTCCCACGATTGGTGTTCCGTGCTCGACTCTGCCGCCACGCTCGCTCCGGAATGGCTCGTCGTCCCCGACGACCCGAACGACCTCGCGGCCGGTGTCTGGCCGGCGTCGGCGCAGCGGGACGAGGACGGATCCCTCGTCATCGCCGGGGTCTCGGCGCCCGAGCTCGTCCGGACCTACGGCACGCCACTCCTCGTCCTCGACGAGGACGAGGTGCGCGGCCGCGCCAGGGCCTTCCGCGACGCGTTCGACCGCGCCGCCTCCGCACACGGCACGACCGCACAGGTGTACTACGCGGGGAAGGCCTTCCTGTGCACGACGGTCGCCCGGTGGGTCGTCGACGAGGGGCTCCGCATCGACGTGTGCACCGGCGGTGAGCTCGAGGTGGCGCTGGCCGCGGGTGCCGCCCCGGCCTCGCTCGGCTTCCACGGCAACAACAAGTCGGTGGCGGAGCTGGAGCGCGCGGTCACGCTCGGTATCGGCACGATCGTCGTCGACAGCGCGATCGAGATCGAGCGTCTGGCCGCCATCACGGCCCGCACCGACGCGGTGCAGCGCGTCATGGTCCGGGTCATCAGCGGCGTCCACGCCGAGACCCACGACTTCCTCGCCACGGCGCACGAGGACCAGAAGTTCGGCTTCCCGCTCGCCGAGGCGGAGGTCGCCGTGGCACGGATCCGCGAGATCCCCGGGCTGGAGTTCGCCGGCCTGCACTGCCACATCGGCTCCCAGATCTTCGGCGTGGCCGGTTTCCGCGAGTCCGCGTCGCGCGTGCTCGAACTGCACGCCGCCCTCCTCGAGGACGGCCCGGTGCCGCAGCTGAACCTCGGCGGCGGCTTCGGCATTGCGTACACCCGGGTCGACGACCCCACGCCGATCGACGAGCTGGCCGACGGCATCGTGGCGGCGGTGGCCGAGGGCTGCGCGGCACGCGGCATCCCCGTGCCGGCGCTGTCGTTCGAGCCCGGGCGCGCGATCGTCGGCACGGCGGGCGTCACCCTCTACGAGGTCGGGACGACGAAGGACGTCACGGTCGCCTCGGGGGCGACCCGGCGTTACGTCAGCGTCGATGGCGGCATGAGCGACAACGCCAGGACGGCCCTCTACGGCGCCAACTACTCCGCCCGGCTGGCCTCGCGCACGGGCACGGGCGACCCGCAGCTCAGCCGCGTGGTCGGCAAGCACTGCGAGTCCGGCGACATCGTCGTCGACCACGAGTACCTGCCCGGCGACGTCACGCCGGGCGACCTGCTCGCCGTGCCCTCGACGGGCGCGTACTGCGCCTCGCTCGCGAGCAACTACAACCACGTCCCGCGTCCGCCGATCGTGGCGGTGCGCGAGGGCCGCTCGCGAGTGATCGTCCGCGGCGAGACCGTCCACGACCTGCTGGCCCGCGACGCGGGCATCGACGGGGCGCACGCCCCCGAGGGAGCACGATGACCCACCCCCGAAGGAGCACCCATGACTGACTACAGACGACTTCGCGTGGCACTGCTGGGCGCCGGAGCCGTCGGCTCCCAGGTCGCGGCCCTCCTGCTCCGCCATGGCGATGAGCTGGCGGACCGCGCCGGCGCCGCCCTGGAGCTGGCCGGTATCGCCGTCCGCAACCTCGACGCCCCCCGCGACGTCGAGCTGCCGAAGGAGCTCTTCACGACCGACGCCGAGTCGCTCATCCTCGGCGCCGACATCGTGATCGAGCTCATCGGCGGCATCGAGCCCGCCCGCACGAACATCCTGCAGGCCATCGGCTCCGGTGCCGACGTCGTCACGGCCAACAAGGCGCTGCTGGCGACCCACGGACCGGAGCTGTTCGAGGCTGCAGACCGCGTCGGCGCATCGGTGTACTACGAGGCGGCCGCCGCCGGCGCCATCCCGATCATCCGTCCGCTGCGCGACTCGCTCGCCGGTGACCGGGTGGTGCGCATCATGGGCATCGTGAACGGCACCACGAACTACATCCTCGACCGGATGGACACGGAGGGCGCCGACTTCGCCGACGTGCTGGCGGACGCCCAGCGCCTGGGGTACGCGGAGGCCGACCCCACGGCCGATGTCGAGGGCTACGACGCCGCGCAGAAGGCCGCGATCCTCGCCAGCCTCGCCTTCCACACCGCCGTGCCGTTGGACGCCGTGCACCGAGAGGGCATCACCTCGATCACCGCGTCGATGATCGAGGAAGCCCGCGCCGCCGGGTTCGTCATCAAGCTGCTCGCCGTCTGCGAGCGGATCGAGGCCAACGGGGCGGAGTCCATCTCGGTCCGGGTCTATCCGGCGCTCGTCCCCGTCTCCCATCCGCTCGCCTCCGTGCACGGTGCCAACAACGCGGTCTTCGTCGAGGCCGAGGCTGCCGGCTCCCTCATGTTCTACGGGGCGGGCGCGGGCGGCGTGCAGACGGCCTCCGCCGTTCTCGGCGATGTCGTCTCGGCCGCACGTCGACACATCGCGGGCGGCGTCGGGGTGGGCGAGTCCACCAGGGCGAACCTGCCCGTGGTTCCCATCGGCCATGTCACCACGCGGTACCAGATCACCCTCGAGGTCTCCGACGCCCCCGGGGTGCTGGCGACCGTCGCGGGCATCCTCAGCGACGGCGGTGTGTCCGTCGCGACCGTCGTCCAGACCGTCGAGGGGGAGGACGAGCCCACCGCCCGCCTCATCATCGGCACGCACCGCGCGACCGAGCAGGCCCTCAGCGACACGGTGGACGTGCTCGCCGAGAGCGATGTCGTCGCCCGTGTGGTGTCCGTGCTCCGGGTGGAAGGCGAGTGACGACGGTGACGGCTCCCGCTCCGGAGGAGCACGGCGCGCGCGTGGGTCGCACGGTCGAGGTGACGGTCCCGGCGACGAGCGCCAACCTCGGTCCCGGCTTCGACACGCTCGGCCTGGCGCTGAGCATCTACGACCGCCTCGAGGTGACGGCGCTGCCGGAGGGGCAGCTCGAGATCGAGGTCTCCGGCTCCGGTGCGGAGGACATCCCGCGGGATGCATCGAACCTCATCGTCCGGACGATCGCCTATGTGTTCGCGGACGCCGGCAGGCCCATGCCCGGCCTCCGCATCGTGGCTGAGAACGCGGTGCCCCACGGCCGCGGTCTGGGGTCCTCCGGCGCGGCCGTCGCGGCCGGGGTCCTCGCGGCGAAGGGGCTGCTGGCCGGCGACGTCGATCTCTCCGACACCGACCTGCTGCGCCTCGCGACCGAGCTGGAAGGGCACCCGGACAACGTGGCGCCGGCGCTGTTCGGCGGACTCACGATCGCGTGGATGGGGGAGCGGGGACCGCAGCACAAGAAGCTCCTCGTACACCGCGGTGTCTCGCCCCTGGTCCTCGTACCCGCGTACACCATGTCGACCTCGCAGGCCCGTTCGCTGCAGCCCCCGCACGTCTCCACGGCCGACGCCGTGTTCAACGTGTCCCGGTCGGCGCTGCTCATCGCGGCCCTGATGCAGAGCCCGGAGCTGCTGCTGGACGCGACCGCCGACCGTCTGCACCAGGACTACCGCGCCGGCGCGATGCCCGAGACGCAGCGTCTCGTGCAGGCCCTGCGGGCGGCGGGATTCGCCGCGGTCGTCTCCGGCGCGGGGCCCAGCGTGCTCGTGCTCGCCGACGGTCCCGGCAGCCGTCTGGACGCCGTGGAGGTGGCCAATCAGGTGACCGACACCCCGTGGGAGGCCCTCCTGCTCGCCGTCGACGTCCGTGGTGGTACAGTGGGGGATCGAGCGGAGGGCTCCACGTAACATTCGTGAATCTGGCCCCATTGCATCTCTTGCAAGACCCGCACGCGAACCCCTGAGGCCCAAGTGCCGAGGCTGGCTGACGCCGAGCGTCAGCCCGTGCGATCGTGCGCAGCACCCGTTGTGCGCGTTCACGCTCATTTCCCATGACCTATAAGGGAGTACTCGTGGAGAACCTCTCCGAGACCCAGAACGATCAGGCGGCTCCGACCGCCGATGCCCCCGTCGCCGAGCAGGCGACCGAGACCGCTCCGGCTAAGAAGCGCGCCCCGCGCCGGGCGAACACCGCCACCGCGGCGGCCAAGGCGGCGAAGGCCGCGGAGGAGTCCGGCTCCGCCGAGGCGCCTGCGGCTGCCGGGGACACCGCGGAAGCGGCGGAGGCTGCTCCGAAGGCGAAGACTCCGCGCCGCACCCGCGCGAAGAAGGCGGATGCCGAGGCTCCTGCCGAGCAGGCGACCGCCGAGGCGGCGCCGGCTGCCGACACCGCCGACGTTCCCGCGGAGGCGCCCAAGTCCGGACGCGGTCGTCGCACGAAGAAGGCCGACGCCGAGGCCCCGGCAGCAGCAGAGAAGGCCGAGGCCGCGCCGGCCGACAGCACGGCGGAGACCGCCGAGGCGGGCACCGCCCAGGGCGGCCGCGCCAAGAACGACGCGGCGAAGAGCGAGTCGAAGAACGACAGTGCTGCGGTGAAGAACGAGGCCGAGGCGGACGCCCCGGCGAAGGACGCGTCCAGCGACGGCGACAACGCCGAGGAGCAGGGCGGCCGCGGCCGCAACCGCAACCGGAACCGCAACCGTGGCCGTGGCCAGGGTGGCGGTCAGGAGCAGACGCAGAACGCACCGGCCGACGACGACCAATCCGGCAACGGCAACGGACGCAACCGCCAGCGCAACAAGCGCCGCGGTGGCACCCAGGTCGACGAGTTCGAGACGGAGATCACCGAGGACGACGTCCTCATCCCGATCGCCGGCATCCTCGACGTGCTCGACAACTACGCTTTCGTCCGCACCACCGGCTACCTCGCCGGTCCCAGCGACGTCTACGTCTCGCTCGGCCAGGTCAAGAAGTACAACCTCCGCAAGGGCGACGCGGTCGTCGGCTCCATCAAGCAGCCGCGCGAAGGCGAGCAGCAGGGCCGCCAGAAGTACAACGCCCTCGTCAAGGTCGACTCCATCAACGGCCTCTCGGTCGACGACGCGGCCACCCGCGTGGAGTTCGGCAAGCTCACGCCGCTGTACCCGCAGGAGCGTCTGCGCCTGGAGACGGCCCCCGAGAAGCTGACGCAGCGCATCATCGATCTCGTCGCACCGATCGGCAAGGGCCAGCGTGGCCTCATCGTCGCGCCGCCGAAGGCCGGCAAGACGATCGTCCTGCAGCAGATCGCCAACGCGATCGCGCAGAACAACCCCGAGGTGCACCTCATGGTCGTGCTCGTCGACGAGCGCCCCGAAGAGGTCACCGACATGGAGCGCACCGTGAAGGGCGAGGTCATCGCCTCCACCTTCGACCGCCCCGCAGAGGACCACACCACGGTCGCCGAGCTCGCGATCGAGCGCGCCAAGCGCCTCGTCGAGCTGGGCCGCGACGTCGTCGTGCTGCTCGACTCCATCACCCGCCTGGGTCGCGCGTACAACCTGGCCGCTCCGGCGTCCGGCCGAGTCCTCACCGGTGGCGTCGACGCGTCCGCGCTGTACCCGCCGAAGCGCTTCTTCGGTGCCGCCCGCAACATCGAGAACGGCGGATCCCTCACGATCCTCGCCACCGCGCTCGTCGAGACCGGCTCCAAGATGGACGAGGTCATCTTCGAGGAGTTCAAGGGCACCGGCAACAGCGAGCTGCGCCTGTCCCGTCAGCTCGCCGACAAGCGCATCTTCCCGGCGGTGGACGTGAACGCGTCCAGCACCCGCCGCGAGGAGATGCTGCTCTCGGCCGACGAGGTCAAGATCACCTGGAAGCTCCGCCGCGCCCTCGCCGGCCTCGACCCGCAGCAGGCGCTCGAGGTCGTGCTCGGCAAGCTCAAGGAGACCCACTCCAACGTGGAGTTCCTCGTCCAGATGCAGAAGTCGATCCCGACGCTGCCCTCGGGCGCCCACGGGCACGACAACAACATCCGCTGAGTCGCGACGTGTTCGAGTCCGTCCAGACTCTGATCGACGAGCATCGCCGGGTCCAGGAGGAGCTCTCCGACCCGGCGGTGCACGCCGACGCGGCCCGCGCCAAGCGCGTCAACCGGCGGTACGCCGAGCTCTCGCGCATCGTCGCGGCGCACGAGGCGTGGACGGCTGCCGTCGACGATCTGGAGGCGGCCCGGGAGCTCGCCCGCGAGGACGAGGCGTTCGCCGCCGAGATCCCCGCGCTCGAAGAGGGCGTGCAGGCCGCGCAGGAGCGTCTGCGACGACTCCTGATCCCGCGCGATCCGGACGACGCCCGCGACGTGATCATGGAGATCAAGGCGGGGGAGGGCGGCGCCGAGTCGGCGCTGTTCGCCGCGGACCTGCTGCGCATGTACGTGCAGTACGCCGCGTCCAAGGGGTGGAAGACCGAGCTGCTCGAGCGCAACGAGTCCGACCTCGGCGGTTACAAGGACGTCCAGGTCGCCATCAAGGGCTCCTCGTCCGACCCCGCGCAGGGCGTCTGGGCGCACCTGAAGTACGAGGGCGGCGTGCACCGCGTGCAGCGGGTCCCCGCGACGGAGTCGCAGGGGCGCATCCACACGTCCACGACCGGCGTGCTCGTGTTCCCCGAGGTGGACGAGCCCGAGGAGATCCAGATCGACCAGAACGATCTGAAGATCGACGTGTTCCGTTCATCGGGCCCCGGCGGACAGTCGGTGAACACCACCGACTCTGCGGTCCGGATCACCCACGTGCCCACCGGCATCGTCGTGTCGATGCAGAACGAGAAGTCGCAGCTGCAGAACCGCGAGGCTGCCATGCGCGTGCTGCGCGCCCGGCTGCTCGCCAAGCAGCAGGAGGAGCTCGACGCGGCCGCCTCCGACGCGCGCAAGTCGCAGATCCGCGGCATGGACCGCTCGGAGCGCATCCGTACCTACAACTTCCCCGAGAACCGGATCGCGGATCACCGGACCGGGTTCAAGGCGTACAACCTCGACCAGGTCATGGACGGTGCGCTCGACGCCATCATCGAGAGCGCCATCGCCGCCGACGAGGAAGCGCGTCTCGCCGCGGTCGGCTCCGAGGGCTGACCCGCCGGACGAAAGTCGTCAGGTGCGCGCCGCGTACCGATGCTCGGGGCGCCCGGTCGACCCGTATCGCAGCCGTACCTCGACGATCGTCCTGGCGGCGAGAGTCGCGAGGTGTCGTTGCGCCGTGGCCCGTGAGATCCCCACGCGCTCGGCGACCTCCGCGGCGGAGGCCTCGCCGTCGCCGAGCGCCGCGAGCACGCGCTGCTCGGTGGCCGAGCGCGACAGGGAGACCGGCTCGCCGCCGCCGTGCAGGATCGCCAGCGCGCGGTCCACATCCTCCTGCGTGAGGGGACGATCGCCCGCGAGCAGGTTACGGGAGCGGGCGTACCGGTCGAGGAGTCCGGTGAGGGCACGACGCTCGAACGGCTTCATCAGGTAGCCGACGGCGCCCGCGCGCAGCGCGCGTCGCACGGTGGGAGCGTCGTCCGCGGCGGAGATGAGGATCGCGTCGACTCCCGTCTCGCGGACGAGTCCGATGCCGTCGCCGTCGGGGAGATAGACGTCGGCGAGCAGCAGGTCGGGCCGGGTCGAACGCACGAGGTCGCGTGCCTCGGCGCAGGACCGCGCGGTGCCGGTCACGGTGTACCCGGCGTGGTCGTCCACGATCGTCCGGTGCAGATCGGCGACCCGGAAGTCGTCGTCGAGGATGAGTGCACGCAGTGGTTCGGTCATCTGTCCTCCTTCGAAGTGTGCGGAGCGGCGTCGACGGCATCTCCGAGGCGGGCGGCGAACACGGCGCCGTGGTCTGCGCCGCCGGGGTCGATGATCCAGAGGTCGCCGCCGCTCCGGCGCGCGATCTCCGTCGCGAGCGGCAGACCGATTCCGTGCCCGTGCACGCGGTCCCCGCTCCCGCCGTCGTCGGCGCTCGCCTGCGGGTCGGGATCGCGCAGACCGCCGCCGGAGTCGGCCACGGTGACGACGAGCGCGTCGCCGTCGCTCAGCGCGGAGACCTCCACCCATCGCGGCTCCCTGGCGCCCGCGACGGCCGCGACGACGGCGTTGTCGACGAGGTTGCCGAGCACGCTCGCCACGTCTTCCGCCCGACGGACGGTACCGATCAGCTGGGTGTCGTCCGCGATCCGCAGGGCGACGTCCCGCTCGGCGGCCTCCACGCCCTTGGCTCCGAGGAAGGCGTGCAGGAACGGGTCGCCCACGAGGTCGAGTCCGGCGACGGGGAACGCCACCGGACCACGGCTCACCAGCTCGTCGAGGAACGCCCTAGCGTCGTCGACTCGACCGGCGTCGATGAGGCCTGCCGCCACATGAAGGCGGTTCGCGAACTCGTGGCGCTGGACCCGCAGCGCGGAGGTCATCGTCCGGACGGCCTCCAGTCGCTCGGTCAGGGCGATGAGGTCGGTGCGGTCGCGCACGATCAGCACGTCGCCGAGCGCCCGGCCGTCGCGTCGGACCAGACGCGACTCGAGATAGAGCATCCGGTCGCCGACGACCGTCTCCGCCCGGTCGCGGGCTCCGGAAGCGGTGTCTCGTACGACGGAGGGGAGCGGGAGCTCGTCCACGCCGCGGCCGACCGGATCGTGGAGCCCGAGAAGCCGATCCGCCGCGGCGTTGCTCACCCGCACGATGCCATCCTGGTCGACCGCGAGCACGCCGTCCCCGACACCGTTCAGCACCGCGGTCTGATTCTGCACGAGGGCGACCAGCTCCTCGGGCTGCACGCCGAGGGTCAGCCGCTCCCAGCGGCGGCGCAGGAGGAGGAAGGTCAGGAGCGCGAGGGCGAGCGCGCCGGCGGCGGTGAGACCGAGAGCGGCGAGCAGGGGCGGCAGGTCGTCGAAGACGCCGGTGCGCTCGAACCCGACGCTGACCTCGCCGACCGGTGTGCCGGAGTCGTCCCGCACCGGCACCTTCGCCCGGGCGGACTCGCCGAGCGTGCCGGTCTGCCAGTCGACCACCTCGTGGCCCGCCAGCACCTCGGCGAACGGGGTGCTCACCACCTCGCCGATCCGGGAGGGCAGCGGATGCGCGAGGCGGATGCCCGCATCGTCGGTGATGACGACGAACAGCGCGCCGGTGCGCGCCATGACGTCGGTGGCGATCTGCTGCAGCTCTCCGTCGCGCAGCGCTTCCGCGTCCGGCCCGTCGTCCGACGCAGAGATGGTGGCGACCGTGGTCCGCACCTGTGCATCCTCCGCCAGCGTCCTGGCGATCCCGAGGGCGGTCGATTCGGCTTCGGCGCGGAGCTGCTGGACGGCGACGGCGAGATAGACGCCCGTGCAGAGCGCCACGACGAGGACGACGGCGCCCAGATGGAGCAGCAGGGCACGAGTGGCGAACCGGACCCGCTTCTGCGTGGACATCGTCACGTGCTCCTCCCGACGCGCAATATGCGCAGAAGTCACGGTACGCGCAGAACGGCACGGAATGCGGCATACCGCGCTTCGCGTGCCCGGATTGCCTAGCCTCGACGAGATCCGTCAGCGATGACGGAGCCACGACGAAGGAGTCACTCATGCCCCACGCACCGACCGGACTGATCGCTGCTGCCGCGGAGGATGCCCCGGCCTACGACGTCGCTTTCGTGCCACCGGAAGGGGTGCTCGTCGTCCTCGGCTTCACGATGGTCCTCGTGTTCATGACGCTCATCATGACCAAGCGCCTCACGCCCATGGTGGCGTTGATCCTCGTGCCGACCGTCTTCGGCCTGTTCGCAGGGGCGGGGCTCGGGCTCGGCGACATGATCCTCGACTCGATCGGCACCATGGCGCCGACAGCGGCACTGCTGATGTTCGCGATCATGTTCTTCGGCATCATGATCGACGTCGGGCTCTTCGATCCGCTCATCCGGCTGATCACGCGTCTGCTCGGCGATGACCCGGCGAAGGTCGTTCTGGGAACGGCGATCCTCGCGGGCGCGGTGTCCCTCGACGGCGACGGCTCGACGACCTTCATCATCACGACCTCTGCGATGCTGCCCATCTACCTCCGCCTCGGGATGAGCCCCGTCGTCCTCACCTGTGTCGCCGGGCTCATGAACGGCACCCTCAACATCGTCCCGTGGGGTGGACCGACCGTGCGTGCCGCGACCGCGCTCGGCGTGCAGCCGACGGAGATCTTCGTGCCGATGCTCCCGGCGCTGGGAGCGGGGATCATCGTGACGCTCGGTTTCGCCTGGCTCCTCGGACTGGGGGAGCGGCGCCGACTGGGCCGGATCGACGCGGACGGCCGGCTCACCGGTGCCGACGGCGGCGTGCTGGCCGCGGTGCCCCGCATCTTCCGCGGTGCCGAGCTCAAGCCGGGGGCGCGCGCCTCGCTGCGGACCGGCAACCTCGTCGTCGTCGCCGGCGGACGCGCTCCGGTCGCGGCGGCGAGCGTGGACCCCGCGGACACGGCGATGGCCGACACGATGCTGGATCCGGCACGTCCGACCCTGCGCCCGCGCCTGATCTGGTTCAACCTGCTGCTGACCGTCGCGGTGATGGTGCTCCTGGTCATGGACATCCTCCCGCTGCCCTACGTGTTCATGGTCGGGGCCGGCATCGCCCTCCTCGTGAACTTCCGCGGCATCAAGGAGCAGGCGGCGGAGATCGTCGCGCACGCCCCCAGCATCGTCGGCGTCGTGTCGATGGTCATCGCGGCCGGCGTCCTCGTGGGTGTCCTCTCCGGGACCGGCATGGTCGACGCGATGGCGACGTGGATCACGAACGTGCTGCCGCCCGCGCTCGGACCGTTCCTCGCCCCGATCACGGGCGTGCTGTCCATCCCGTTCACGTTCTTCATGTCGAACGACGCCTTCTACTTCGGCATCCTCCCCGTACTCGCGCAGAGCGCCGCCAACTTCGGCATCGATCCGGTGGAGATGGCTCGGGCCTCGATCACCGGGCAGCCGGTGCACCTGCAGAGTCCGCTCGTCCCCGCGATCCTGCTCCTGGTGTCCCTCGCCGGGGTCAACCTCGGAGACCACCATCGCAAGGTGCTATGGCGGGCAGCGACCGTCTCGCTCGTCATGCTGGGGGTCGGCATCCTCGTCGGCGCCGTCCCGTTCTTCGTGGCGCAGTGAGGGCAGCAGGACGCTGCCGCGATCCTCAGATGGAGTAGTCCGGGGCGGTCAGCAGCGCCCTGGTGTCCTCACCGGCGGTCCGCTGGCGCGGCTTCGCGGGCACACCCACGAGCACGCTGTCGGCGGGGGCGTCCTTCGTGACCACGGCGTTGGCACCCACCACCGAACGGGCGCCGACCGTGACGGGGCCGAGGATCTTCGCCCCCGCACCCACGGCGACGCCGTCCCGCAGGGTCGGGTGCCTCTTGCCGACGTCTCGGGTCCGCCCGCCGAGGGTCACGCCGTGGTACATCAGCACGTCGTCACCGATCTCCGCGGTCTCGCCGATCACGACACCCATGCCGTGGTCGATGAAGAACCGGCGGCCGATCCGGGCTCCGGGGTGGATCTCGATGCCCGTCAACCAGCGGGAGACCTGCGACCCCGCGCGAGCGAGGAGCCGAAGGCGCCGTCGCCACAGCGCGTGGGACACGCGGTGTGCCCAGACGGCGTGCAGCCCGGGGTAGAGCAGCGCCACCTCGACCGCGGTGCGTGCGGCCGGGTCACGAAGGCGCGCGGCGGCGATGTCCTCGCGCATTCGCCCGATCATGCCCATCGACGACCTCAGTCCTCGCGCAGGTCCTCGAACAGGGCGGTGGAGAGGTACCGCTCGCCGGTGTCCGGGATGATCACCACGATGGTCTTGCCGGCGTTCTCCGGGCGTGCGGCGACGGTCAGCGCCGCCGACACGGCGGCACCGGAGGACATACCGACCAGCAGGCCCTCCTTCGCCGCGAGGTCGCGGGCCACGCGCAGCGAGTCCTCGAACTCCGCCGTGATGATCTCGTCGAGCACCTCGCGGTCGAGGACGTCCGGCACGAAGTTCGGGCCGATGCCCTGGATCTTGTGCGGTCCGGGGTGCCCTTCGGTGAGGACGGGGGAGTCCTTCGGCTCGACGGCGATGACCTGGATCTCGGGCTTCGCCGCCTTCAAGGCCTGCCCGGTGCCGGTGACCGTGCCGCCCGTGCCGACGCCGGCGATGAAGATGTCGACCGCGCCATCGGTGTCGCGGAGGATCTCCTGCGCGGTGGTCTCACGGTGGATCTGCGGGTTCGCCGCGTTCTCGAACTGGCGGATCCACACGGCGCCGGGGGTCTCGTCGACGATGCGCTTGACCTCCTCGATCGCGCCCTTCATACCCTTGGTGGGATCGGTGAGGACGATCTCCGCGCCGAACGCCTTGAGCAGCACACGGCGCTCCTTCGACATCGAGGCCGGCATGGTGAGGATGACGCGGTAGCCGCGCGCGGCTCCCACCATGGCGAGTGCGATGCCGGTGTTGCCGCTGGTGGACTCCACGATGGTGCCGCCGGGGGCGAGCTCGCCGGCGGCCTCGGCGGCGTTGATCATCGCGATGCCGATGCGGTCCTTCACGCTGGACGCCGGGTTGTAGTACTCGAGCTTCGCGAGCACGGTGGCGCCGAGGCCCTCCGTCACGCGGTTGAGGCGGACGAGCGGGGTGTTCCCGAAAGCGGTGGTGATGTCGGGGTGGATGCCG
Source organism: Zhihengliuella sp. ISTPL4 (assembly GCF_002848265.1). GTDB lineage: Bacteria > Actinomycetota > Actinomycetes > Actinomycetales > Microbacteriaceae > Microbacterium. The sequence goes on along the minus strand of NZ_CP025422.1, from coordinate 1,170,825 downwards.
GACATGGGGGAGCCTTCCTGTGCGGGTGCGCTGCCGGTCCAGCCTAGGCGAGCAGGAGGGGGGAGGGGGCATTGTGACGGCCGCGCACTCTACGCTGGAGCCATGCCCGACCTCTCACTCGCCGCCGCCGTGCGCGCCGCGGCACAGCGTCTCGCCGACGCCGGCGTGCCCGACCCGCTCGTCGACGCCGAGCTGCTCGCCGGACACGTGCGAGGACAGCGCCGCGGCGAGGTACAGGCGGCCGTCGTCCGCGGCGACCTGCTCGCTGACGACGACGCGGCGGCGCTGGACGCCCTCATCGGCCGCCGCGCGGGCCGGGAGCCGCTGCAGCATCTCACCGGCACCGCGCCGTTCCGGCACCTGGAGCTCGCGGTCGGCCCCGGCGTCTTCGTCCCGCGCCCCGAGACGGAGACGGTGGCGCAGTTCGCGATCGATGCCCTCCTGGGCTCGGCGGAGCCGTCGCCGATCGGCATCGACCTCGGCACGGGCAGCGGCGCGATCGCGCTGGCGATGGCCACCGAGGTGCCGCACGCGCGGGTGTACGCCGCGGAGATCTCCCCGGAGGCCCACGCGTGGGCTCGTCGTAACGTCGAGGGCGTCGAGAACCTCACCCTGGTGCTGTCCGATCTCGCGGACGCGTTCCCGGAACTCGACGGCACCGCCACGGTCGTCATCTCCAACCCGCCGTACGTGCCGGCGCAGGCGATCCCGCGTGATCCGGAGGTGCGGCTCTTCGACCCGGCGCTGGCGCTCTACGGCGGAGAGGACGGCCTCGACGTCGTCCGCATGCTCAGCGGTAGGGCGCTGCGCCTGTTGCGGTCGGGCGGCACGCTCGTGATCGAGCACGGCGAGCTGCAGGGTGCCCCGATCCGGGAGCTGCTCACGGCCGACGGGTGGCGAGCCGCGGCCACCCACCGCGATCTGACCCTGCGCGACCGCGCCACCACCGCCGTCCGTCCCTGATCGACGGACGTCGAGCTCGTTCCGGACCACCCCCGCGTAGAATCGAACCGTCATGTCCCCCATCTTCGACTGCAGCGACGAGGCGCAGCTGCTCGCCGGGATGCGCAACGCGCGTCAGGCGATCGGCCGCGGCGACCTCATCGTCATCCCCACCGACACCGTCTACGGCGTCGCCGCCGACGCCTTCTCGCCGCCTGCGGTGCAGCGTCTCCTGGATGCCAAGGGCCGCGGCCGCAATCAGCCGCCGCCTGTCCTCGTCGGCACCAAGGAGACGCTCGCGGCCCTCGCGGAGGAGGTCCCCGAGCCGGTTCACCGTCTCGTCGATGCCTTCTGGCCCGGCGGACTGACGATCGTGCTGCCGGCGCAGCCGTCGCTGGTGTGGGACCTGGGGGAGACGCAGGGCACCGTCGCCGTGCGGATGCCGGAGGGGCGGGTGGTGCTCGAACTGCTCGCTGAGACCGGGCCCCTCGCGGTGTCCAGCGCCAACCTCACCGGCAAGGCGGCGGCGATCTCTGCGCTCGATGCGGAGAAGATGCTCGGCGACAGCGTCGCGGTGTACCTGGACGACGGCATGAGCAAGAACGGCGTCGCCTCCACGATCATCGACGCGACCTCGCTCGTCCGCCGCGGGGCCGATGCCGAGACCGGCGTCGTCCGGATCCTGCGTCAGGGCGTCGTGACGAGGGAGCAGCTGCAGGAGGTCCTGGGCGACCTGCTCGAGCCGGAGCAGCAGGACGGGGATTCGTGAAGCAGTACCTCTTCACGATCATCGTCACCGCCGCGATCACCTTCGTGCTGACGTGGGCGGTGTGGCGGTTGAGCCTCCGCTTCAAGCTGTATCCCGGCATCCGAGAGCGCGACGTGCACACCACGCCCACACCGCGGCTGGGCGGGATCGCGATCTTCCTCGGCATCGTCGCCGCCTTCGCGGTCTCGGCCGCCAACCCGTTCTTCCAGAGCATCTGGACGCCGCCGCAGACCATGTGGTCGATCCTCGCGGCTGCACTGCTCATCGCCGTCATCGGGGTCATGGACGACCTCTGGGACATCGACTGGATGATCAAGCTCGGGGCGCAGTTCCTCGCCGCCGGGATCATCACGGTGGGTGGCGGCCTGCAGATCCTCTCTCTGCCGTTCGGTGACCTGATCGTCGTGTCGAGCTGGCTGAGCATCACGATCACGATGTTCGCGATCGTGATCGTCATGAACGCGGTCAACTTCATCGACGGGCTCGACGGACTCGTCGCCGGTGTCTGCCTCATCTCCAACGGGGTCTTCTTCGCGTACTCGTACATCTTCACGCGGGACTCCGGTGCTTCCAGCTACTTCAACCTCTCGACCTTCCTCGCCGCGGTCCTCATCGGGGCCTGCCTCGGTTTCCTCCCGCTGAACTGGAGCCCGGCGAAGCTGTTCATGGGGGACTCCGGGGCGCTCGTGATCGGTCTGCTGATGGCAACCTCGGCGATCGCGATCACCGGACAGATGGACCCGTCCGCCCTGGACCCGGAGCGCCTCGGGCGCTCGCAACTCATCGGTGCCTTCCTGCCGATCCTCCTGCCGCTGCTCGTGGTGCTCCTGCCTCTGCTGGACTTCGGCCTGGCGGTGCTGCGCCGGATGAGCGCCGGACGCTCGCCGTTCTCGCCGGACCGCAAGCACCTGCACCACCGGATGCTCGACCTCGGGCACCGGGACCGCGACGCGGTCCTCATCTTCTACGCGTGGACGGCCGTGATCTCCCTCGCCGTCCTCCTGATGTACGTCGGCGCGCGGGAGGACTGGCCCGGTCAGTACCTTCCCGGCGTCGCCTTCGGCGTCGTCGGCATCGCCGCGTGCCTCGTCATCACCCTGAGTCCGACCCGCCGACGCAAGACCGACGCGGCCGCTGCGCCCGACCCGATCCCTCTGGAGCCCCGATGAGTCCGAGCCCCGTTTCCAGCACCCCGATCCTGCGTCGCACGCTCGTCTGGTCGGCCGTCGCCACCGTCGTGCTCGCGCTCGTCGCCGGCGGGATCGGCTTCGCCGTGGCGCAGGGGGAGGGCCTGGTCAGCGGGCTTCTCGGCGTGCTCCTCGCCGCCCTGTTCCTCGGCATCACCGGCCTGAGCATCCTCATCGCCAACCGGTGGTACGGAGACCCCCTCTACGTGCAGCTCTTCTTCGCGATCGTGCTGGGCGGGTGGCTGCTCAAGCTCGGCGTCTTCGTCGTCGTGATGATCCTGCTCGCCGGACAGCCGTGGATCGAGCCGATGGTCTTCTTCCTCTCGATCGTGGCGGGCGTGCTGATGTCCCTCATCATCGACGTCGTCGTCCTCACCCAGATGCGCCTGCCGAGCGTCAGCGACACGACCCTGCCCACCGAGGTCCCGGAGGACCGTGCCCCAGGAGCCGCGAACGGTCCTGCGGACGGGCCGGCGGACGCCGCTCCGCGGTCTTAGGGCACCCTTGGATTCTGATAGTGTTGAGGAGTGCCCGCCGCTCGCCCGCGAGCGCTTGCGCTGTGTAGCACACCGACCATCGTCGCCCCGGTTCTGACCGGTGCCCCGAAGCTGGAGCCCGCGCTGTTTAATCTTGCTGCGACCCTGACCCCCCGACTCGCGTCCTCGGATGGCGAGTTCCACGGCCCTTCGATCGATGAGTTCTTCCCGGAGATCCTCTTCCACGTCGGACCCATCCCGGTCAACCGGATCCACCTGATCCAGTTCCTGTCCGTGATCGCCGTCGTCCTGATCCTCTGGCTCGGCACGCGCCGCATGAAGGTCGTGCCCGGACGCTTCCAGAGCCTCGTCGAGATGGGCCTCGGCTTCGTCCGCGGCGGCATCGCGCACGACCTGCTGGGCCGCAAGGACGGCGACCGCTTCCTGCCGATCCTCACCACGATCTTCTTCATGGTGCTGTTCATGAACATCACGGGCATCATCCCGTTCCTGAACATGCCCGGTACGGCCATCATCGCGGTGCCACTCACGCTCGCCGTGGTCAGCTACGTCACGTTCATCTACGCCGGCATCAAGAAGAGCCCGAAGAACTTCTTCAAGAACGCGCTCTTCCCGTCGGGTGTGCCGTGGCCGGTCTACTTCATCGTCACGCCGATCGAGCTCATCTCGACGTTCATCATCCGCCCGGTGACCCTCACCCTGCGACTGCTGATGAACCTCGTCGTCGGCCACATGATCCTGGTCCTCTGCTTCGCAGCGACCCAGTTCTTCTTCTTCACCGCTGGCGGCGGCTGGGCTGCCCTCGGTATCGGAACCCTCGCCTTCGGCGGCGCGTTCACCCTCTTCGAGGTGCTGGTCGCCGTGCTGCAGGCCTACGTCTTCACCGTCCTCACCGCGGTCTACATCCAGCTCGCGGTCGCAGAAGAGCACTGAGCGGGCGGGCAACAGCCCTCCCACCCAACGAAAGGAAAAACCCGTGGACGCAACTACGGTTCTCGCTGAAATCAACGGCCACCTCGCGGCGGTCGGCTACGGCCTCGCGGCCATCGGCCCGGCCATCGGTGTGGGCATCGTGGTCGGCAAGACCATCGAGGGCGTCGCCCGTCAGCCCGAGCTGGCCGGTCGCCTGCAGGTCCTCATGTGGATCGGTATCGCCTTCACCGAGGCGCTTGCGTTCGTCGGCATCGCCGTCGGATTCATCCCCTTCCCCGCGTAATCACCACCGACTTCTGAAGGAGACAGGATGCTGAACGCTCTTGTCACGAACCTCGCGGCTGAGGGTGAGGCGGCGAACAACCCGCTGATCCCCGCGTGGTACGACATCATCTGGTCGGGCTTCTGGTTCCTCATCATCCTCATCGTCGTGTGGAAGGTCGCCCTTCCCCGTCTGACGAAGATGCTCGACGAGCGGTCCGCCGCCATCGAGGGCAACATCGCCAAGGCCGATGAGGCGCAGAAGCAGGCGGAAGCGGCTCTCGAGGAGTACACCCGGCAGCTCGCCGAGGCGCGCACCGAGGCCGGCGAGATCCGCGAGGCCGCCCGTGAGGACGGCAAGAAGATCATCGCCGAGGCGAAGGAGACCGCAGCCAGCGAGGCCGCGCGTCTGACCGCCACCGCGCACACGCAGATCGAGGCCGAGCGCCAGACGGCCCTCGTCTCCCTGCGCAGCGAGGTCGGTTCGCTCGCTCTCGACCTCGCCGGCGGCGTGGTCGGCGAGACGCTCTCCGACGACGCTCGCGCGGCCGCCGTGGTCGACCGCTTCCTCGCCGATCTCGAAGCATCCGAGAAGGCGGCTCAGGTACCGGGCGGGCAGTCCTAATGGGCAGCGCGACCGCTCAGGCACTCGCGGCATCCACGCAGACGCTTGCCGCAGCGAAGGACGTCACCCTCGAGACCGCGCGCGAGCTGTTCGTCGCCGCGCGTGCCGTGGGCGAATCGTCTCAGCTGAGCGGCGCGCTGGCCGACCCCTCGGCTCCCGCCTCGGCGCGACAGAACGTCGTGTCCGCGGTCTTCGGGCAGTACGGCTCCGCGACGCAGGACGTCCTGCGCAGCGCGGTCGCCGAGCGCTGGTCGAACGCCTCGGAGCTGATCGACGGTCTCGAGGAGCTCGCGATCCGGGCGGCGACCATCGCCGAGCCCGGCGCGGACATCGAGGGAGAGCTCTTCGGCTTCTCGCGGGCGATCGCGGCGAACCCGGAGCTCGAGCTCGCTCTCGGCAGCCGGCTCGGGGGAGAGGACGCGAAGGCCGCTCTGGTCGAGCGCCTCCTCGTCGATGCCTCTGCCAGCGCTCCGACGGCCCTCATCGTCACGTCCCTCGTGCGTCAGCCGCGCGAGCGCCGGGTGCGGCAGCTGCTGAGCCGGGCGATGCGCATCGTCTCGAGCCAGCGCGGCCGTCTCGTGGCCACGGTGCACACGGCGACCGAGCTCAGCGACGCGCAGCGCACGCGACTCGGCCAGACGCTCTCGCAGCGATACGGCGGCCAGGTGTCCCTCAACGTCGTCATCGACCCCAGCGTCGTCGGAGGCCTGCGCGTGCAGATCGCCGATGACGTCATCGACGGCAGCATCTCCGCACGACTCGCCGACCTTCGCCAGAAGCTCGCGGGCTAACACGACTTCGCGCGGGGAACCGCGCACCCAGATACAAAGGGAAGACAATGGCAGAACTATCGATCAGCCCCGACGTCATCCGTGACGCGCTGAAGGATTTCGCCGCCGCGTACGAGCCCACCGGGGCCGCGGCGACCGAGGTCGGCACCGTCATCGACGCCGCCGACGGCATCGCTCACGTCGAGGGACTTCCCGGCGTCATGGCGAACGAGCTCGTGACCTTCGCCGACGGCACCAAGGGTCTCGCGCTGAACCTCGACGAGCACGAGATCGGCGTCGTCGTCCTCGGCGACTTCACCGGCATCGAGGCCGGTCAGGAAGTCACCCGCACGGGTGAGGTCCTCTCCGTCCCGGTCGGTGACGGCTACCTCGGCCGCGTCGTCGACCCGCTCGGCAACCCGATCGACGGCCTCGGCGCGATCGCGACCGAGGGTGTCCGCGAGCTCGAGCTCCAGGCCCCCGGCGTCATGCAGCGCAAGTCGGTCCACGAGCCCATGCAGACCGGCATCAAGGCGATCGACGCGATGATCCCGGTCGGCCGCGGCCAGCGCCAGCTCATCATCGGCGACCGCCAGACCGGCAAGACGGCCATCGCGATCGACACGATCATCAACCAGAAGGCCAACTGGGAGTCCGGCGACGTCAACAAGCAGGTCCGCTGCATCTACGTCGCCATCGGCCAGAAGGGCTCGACCATCGCTTCGGTGAAGGGCGCGCTCGAAGAGGCCGGAGCTCTGGAGTACACCACCATCGTGGCCGCTCCTGCGTCCGACCCCGCCGGCTTCAAGTACCTCGCTCCGTACACCGGCTCGGCCATCGGCCAGCACTGGATGTACGGCGGCAAGCACGTCCTCATCATCTTCGACGACCTGTCGAAGCAGGCCGAGGCCTACCGCGCCGTCTCCCTGCTGCTCCGCCGCCCGCCGGGCCGCGAGGCCTACCCCGGCGACGTCTTCTACCTGCACTCGCGTCTGCTCGAGCGGTGCGCGAAGCTCTCCGACGAGCTCGGCGCGGGCTCGATGACGGGCCTTCCGATCATCGAGACCAAGGCGAACGACGTCTCGGCGTACATCCCGACCAATGTGATCTCGATCACCGACGGCCAGATCTTCCTCCAGTCCGACCTCTTCAACGCCAACCAGCGTCCGGCGGTCGACGTGGGTATCTCGGTGTCGCGTGTCGGTGGTGACGCCCAGGTGAAGTCGATCAAGAAGGTCTCCGGAACGTTGAAGCTGGAGCTGGCGCAGTACCGCTCGCTCGAGGCGTTCGCGATGTTCGCGTCGGACCTCGACGCCGCGTCGCGCCGTCAGCTCTCGCGCGGTGCCCGTCTGACCGAGCTGCTCAAGCAGCCGCAGTACTCGCCGTACCCGGTGGAGGAGCAGGTCGTCTCGATCTGGGCCGGCACCAACGGCAAGCTCGACTCGATCGAGGTCGAGGACGTGCTGCGCTTCGAGCGCGAGCTGCTCGACTACCTGCGTCGCAACACGAAGGTGCTCGACACCCTGCGGGAGACGAACGTGCTGGACGACGCGACCGTCGCCGAGCTCGACAAGCAGACCGACAACTTCCTCCTGGAGTTCCAGGGCGGCAAGGGTCACGCCATCGGCGCCCCCGGCCACGAGGAGCACGCTGCGGCCGAGGCCGAGGACGTCAACCAGGAGAAGATCGTCAAGGGTCGTCGCGCGTAATCGCGTGAGGTACTGATTCATGGGCGCTCAACTCAGGGTCTACAAGCAGAAGATCTCTTCTGCTCAGACGACCAAGAAGATCACGAAGGCGATGGAACTCATCGCGGCTTCGCGCATCCAGAAGGCGATGGCACGCGTCAAGGCGTCCACCCCCTTCGCGCGGGCCGTGACGAGGGCCGTGTCCGCCGTCGCGACGCACTCGAACGTCGACCACCCGCTCACCCGCGAGCCCGAGACGATCCGCCGTTCCGCGGTCGTGATCTTCTCGTCGGACCGTGGTCTCGCCGGAGCCTTCAACTCGCAGATCCTCCGTGAGGGTCTCGAGGTGGCGGAGCTCCTGCGCGAACAGGGCAAGGAGCCGGTGTTCTACCTCGTGGGCCGCAAGGCCGTCGGGTACTTCCAGTTCCGTCGTATCGAAGCCGCTGCAGAGTGGACCGGCGACACCGACACCCCCTCGTTCCACACGGCGGAGGAGATCTCGCAGACGCTTCTCGAGGCCTTCAACCGTGGGGGAGAGGACGGCGGCGTCGACGAGATCCACCTCGTGTACAACCGCTTCGTCAGCATGATGACGCAGTCGCCGGAGTCCGTGCGCCTGCTGCCGCTGGAGATCGCGGAGGCCGACGACTCGGAGGCGGGCAGCACCGTCTACCCGCTGTACGAGTTCGAGCCCGACGCCGAGACGGTGCTCGACGCGATCCTGCCGGTGTACATCCAGAGCCGCGTCTTCAACGCCCTCCTGCAGTCGTCCGCCGCTAAGCAGGCCGCGACGCAGAAGGCGATGAAGTCGGCCAGCGACAACGCCGACAAGCTCATCACCGACTACACCCGCCTGCGCAACAACGCGCGTCAGGCCGAGATCACCCAGCAGATCGCCGAGATCGTCGGTGGCGCCGACGCTCTCGCATCGAGCTGACAGACCCTCAGGAAAGAGACGAAGAAATGACCACCACCGCCACGGCTGAGCAGCCGGCGACCGCGGTCGTCGGGCGCGTCGCCCGCGTCAACGGTCCGGTTGTCGACATCGAGTTCCCGCACGACTCGATCCCCGACATCTACAACGCGCTGAAGACGACGATCACGATCGGCGAGGAGTCCACCGAGATCACGCTCGAGGTCGCACAGCACCTCGGCGACGACCTGGTCCGCGCCATCGCCCTGAAGCCGACCGACGGCATCGTCCGCGGTCAGGAGGTGCGTGACACCGGTGAGGCCATCTCGGTCCCCGTCGGTGACATCACCAAGGGCAAGGTCTTCAACGTGATCGGCGAGGTCCTCAACGGCGAGCCCGGTGAGACCATCGAGGTCACGGAGCGCTGGCCCATCCACCGCAAGGCCCCGAACTTCGACCAGCTCGAGTCGAAGACCACGATGTTCGAGACGGGCATCAAGTCGATCGACCTCCTCACCCCGTACGTGCAGGGTGGAAAGATCGGTCTCTTCGGTGGTGCCGGTGTCGGCAAGACCGTCCTCATCCAGGAGATGATCCAGCGCGTCGCGCAGGACCACGGTGGTGTGTCGGTGTTCGCCGGTGTCGGTGAGCGCACCCGTGAGGGCAACGACCTCATCCACGAGATGGAGGAGGCGGGCGTCTTCGACAAGACCGCCCTCGTCTTCGGCCAGATGGACGAGCCGCCGGGGACGCGTCTGCGCGTCGCCCTGTCGGCTCTGACGATGGCGGAGTACTTCCGTGACGTGCAGAAGCAGGACGTGCTGCTCTTCATCGACAACATCTTCCGCTTCACGCAGGCCGGTTCCGAGGTCTCCACGCTGCTGGGCCGCATGCCCTCCGCCGTGGGTTACCAGCCGAACCTCGCCGACGAGATGGGCCTCCTCCAGGAGCGCATCACCTCGACGCGTGGTCACTCGATCACCTCGCTGCAGGCGATCTACGTGCCGGCCGATGACTACACCGACCCGGCTCCTGCCACGACCTTCGCGCACCTCGACGCGACGACCGAGCTCTCTCGTGAGATCGCGTCGAAGGGTCTGTACCCGGCCATCGACCCGCTGACCTCGACGTCGCGCATCATGGACCCCCGCTACTTGGGCGAGGACCACTACCGCGTGGCCACCACGGTCAAGCAGATCCTCCAGAAGAACAAGGAGCTGCAGGAGATCATCGCCATCCTCGGTGTCGACGAGCTCTCCGAGGAAGACAAGATCGTCGTGTCGCGTGCACGCCGCATCCAGCAGTTCCTCTCGCAGAACACCTACATGGCGAAGAAGTTCACGGGCGTCGAGGGCTCGACCGTGCCGCTGAAGGAGACCATCGAGTCGTTCGATGCGATCACCCGCGGTGACTTCGACCACGTCGCCGAGCAGGCCTTCTTCAACGTCGGTGGCATCTCCGACGTGGAGGAGCGCTGGGCGCAGATCCAGAAGGAGAACGCCTGACCATGGCGCTGCACGTCAGCCTCGTCTCCGCCGACGCGGAGGTCTGGACGGGAGAGGCGAGCCTCGTCGTCGCCAAGACCGTCGAGGGCGAGATCGGCTTCATGTCCGGTCACGAGCCGGTGCTGGCCATCCTCGCCGAGGGTCAGGTCCGGATCACCCAGACGGATGGTGCCAAGGTGCTCGCGAACGCACAGGACGGCTTCCTCTCCATGGAGGGCGACGTCCTGACGATCGTGGCCGGCAACGCGGCACTCATCTCCTGACAGTTCTGAACAACGCGTCCGCCTCGACACCCGCTGGGGTGTCGAGGCGGACGTGTCTCTTTCCCGAGGTCCCATGAAGATCCTGCTTCCGCCGTCCGAGACGAAGCGCGAGGGCGGCGACGGCAGCCCGCTGGACGTGTCCGCGCTGGCACTACCCAGCCTCGCGCCTCAACGGAGCGCCGTGATCGACGCGCTCATCGCTCTCGCGGGCGACGACGACGCAGCCCGGCGGGTCCTCAAGCTCAGCGAACGGCAGCGGGGGGACATCGCGCACAACCGCGCGCTCTGGACCGCACCCACGATGCCCGCGGTGGACCGGTACACCGGCGTGCTGTTCGATGCGCTCGACGCGGCATCGCTGTCCGCCGCGTCCCGGCGCTGGCTGGATGCCCATGTGTGGATCCACAGCGCCCCGCTCGGCCCGGTCGCCGCCCTGGACCGGATTCCGACCTATCGGCTCGCCGCCGGGACATCGTTGCCCGGGCTCGCGCCGCTCCGTCGCCACTGGGCCGGACCGACGGCCGCGGCGATCAGCGCGGATGCCCCCGCGTTCGTGCTCGATCTGCGCAGCGAGGCCTACGCCGCCCTGGGCCCTGTGCCGGACGAGGTGCCGTCGGCGTACGTGCGGGTGGTGACGGCTCAGGGGAGAGCCCTGAACCACTTCAACAAGAAGTCCAAAGGGTTGCTCGTGCGGGCGCTGGCAGACGATCGTCCGCGCCTCGGCTCCCTTCGCGCCCTGCACCGCTGGGCCGAGGCGCATGACTTCGTGCTCCGGGACGGAGCGGAGACCGGGGAGATCGAGCTGGTCGTCGCCGACTGACGCCCGCTCCGGGCCCGGCGAATCGCCCCGGGCGGTCGTTGCCGCCCCCTGGGCGCACCGCTACCATGTCCAATGCGAGGCGGGGAGTCTCGTGGTGGGGGACGAAAGCCGTCTCCCCTGACCAGAGAATGTGAGCCTCATGGGTTACGACGACTACGGAGCGGGCTATCTCGGCTTGCTCTTCGCCTACTTCTTCGTCATTCTGCTGATCGCGGTCGCCGGGTATGTCCTGGTGTCCCTGTTCTACATGAAGATCTTCCAGAAGGCCGGGGTCCAGGGCAACTGGCGTGCCTGGGTGCCGGTGTACAACACCATGATCTTCTTCAAGCTGGGCGATCTGAGCCCGTGGCTGGTCCTCTACGGCATCGCGGGTGCCGCCCTGCTGAGCTGGATCGGCATCGGCTTCCTCTTCTCGCTCGCTCTCGGGGTGCTCTCTGTCATCGCCGCGTGGCGCGTCGGGCTCAAGCTCCAGAAGGACGCCGTCTGGGTCGTCCTCTACGTCTTCCTCGCCGTCGTCTGGCTCGGCATCAACGCCTTCGACAAGTCGCGCTGGAACCCGAACATCCAGCCGGCGTCCTGGGCGGGCAACGGGTTCCTCGGCGACCGCACGGTCTGGGACGGCATCCCCGTCCAGCCGGCCGCGGCCGCGCCGCAGCAGGGCTACGGTGCGCCGCAGGGTTACGGGGCACCGCAGGGCTACGGCACCCCGCCGCAGGGGTACGCCCCGCCCACGCAGGCGTACACGCCCCCGCCCGCTCCCGGCTACGCGCCGCCGGCTGCTCCGGCCGCGCCTGCCACGGGCGCGCCGATCCCTCCGGTTCCGCCGACCACGCCGCCGGCGCCTCCCGCTGCTCCGCCCACGACGCCGCCGGCACCGCCCGCTGCTCCTCCGACGGCACCGCCGGCACCGCCGACCGCGCCGAACGACCCGACGCAGCCGCCGGCGTGACGCACTGACGAAGAACCCCCGGTCCCCGGACCGGGGGTTCTTCGCATCCGCGGCGCCTGCAGGTCTCCGTGTGCCGCTAACGTGGAGGCATGGACTCGTCGCAGCGGAGGGCAGCCGTCCTCCTCCCTTCGCCCCGCGCTCCGATCTCCACGAGCCCGGTGCGACTCCGAGGAGCGAGTTCCACTACGATGTGTGAGTATCCTGCGCTCGCCCCATCCGCCGCAGGTCCATCGGAGGCAGTTCGTGGCTGAGACCAAGACGCACACCGTCACGGTTGCGCATCGTCCGTTGCTGCTGTCCTGGGCCGGGGTCACCGACCAGGGGCGCCGCAGGGAGACGAACCAGGACGCGCTCCTCGCCGAGTTCCCGCTCTTCATCGTGGCGGATGGCATGGGCGGTCACGCCGGCGGCGAGATCGCCAGCCAGAGCACGGTCGCCCGTCTGCGGGCCGTGGTCGATGCGGACGAGGTGAACCCCTCCGCGATCGAGAAGGCCCTCGCTCTCGCCGTGGATGACATCGCCGAGCATCCGGACACCACCGACGAGGGCACCGGCACCACGCTCACCGGCATATACCTGGATGAGCGGGGCGCAGAGCCGCACTGGGTGGCGCTCAACATCGGCGACTCCCGGGTGTACCTGCTCCGCGACGACCGGCTCCTTCAGGTCACGACCGATCACTCCGTCGTTCAGGAGCTCATCACGGCCGGCAAGCTGAGCCCGGAGGAGGCCGAGGGCCACCCCTACAGCAACGTGATCACGCGCGCGGTGGGTGCGAGCGAGTTGACGGCGCCGGACTACGTCACGATCGACGTGCGCCCCGGGGACCGCTTCGTGATCTGTTCCGACGGCCTCACCAAGGAACTCACGGACTACGGCATCCAGCATTTCCTCCGTGCGCATGCCGACCCGGCGGAGAGCGTGGACGCGATGCTCGCCGCGGCGCTGGAGAACGGTGGGCGCGACAATGTCACGCTGATCGTGCTGCAGGTGAACGACCCCGAGGACTCCTCCTCCCCATCTGGCGCGCCGGCGGAGTAGCGCTCCGTCCCCTGTGGAGGACGGCGTCTCCTTCCGGGGATCAGGTTCCCTGGGGACATGGACCCCTCGCCTCTGCTGCTTCCGTCTGCATCCGCACCACCCCGCCGCACGGCGCTGCCGCTCGTCGCGGCCGTCGCCCCGGCGGGGTTCGGCCTGGCTCTGTGGCTCATGACCGGTGCGGTGCACGCGCTGTGGTTCGCAGCGCTCGGTCCGTTGATGATGGGTGCCTCTCTGCTCGACACCGCCCGAGGACGCCGCCGGGCCCGCAAGGCCGACGAGGCGCGGATCCGCGCGGCATGGAGTGAGCTCGAGGCGGAGCTGCATCGTCGTCACGCCGAGGAGCGAGCCGAGGAGGAGCGACGTCATCCGGATGCTGCGGCGTGCGTGGCGAACCGGCCGCTGCGCGATGCGCGACCGCCCGGCCGCGACACCGCCGTCGTCGTCGGACGCGGCTCGCGGGCGAGCGTGGTGCGCTGCGATGGCGGAGACGACGAGCGCGGTCAGGAGTTCCGGCGGCGGTGCGCCGTGCTGGAGGACGCTCCGGTGCCGGTCCCGCTCGGGGGCGGAGTATGCCTGCGCGGTCCCGAACCACTGGTGGCTGCTGCGGCGCGGGCCCTTGTCGTCCAGCTCTGTCTGCGCTTCTCGCCGAGCGTGCTGTCCCTCGTCGGCGCAGGGGAGCACCGTGGTGCTCTCGCGCCCTTCCCACACACAAGGAGATCCCGACGCGGCGGATTCCAGCTCGCCGTCGCCGCGGAGGGATCGTCGGTGCCCAACGCCGATGCCGTGATCTGGACCATGTCGACCGGCGCAGAGGTCCCGGAGGGCGTCACGACGGTGATCGACATCGAGGAACCCGGCGCGGCGACGCTGCGTACCCCGGACGGCGCGATGGGGCTCGGCGTGGAGTTCTTCTCGTCCGCTCAGGCGGCGGCCGCCGCGGAACGGCACGGCGGTCGGGACAGGGAAGCCGACGAGACGGCAACGGCCGTGCTGCTCCACGAGCTTCCGCAGCCTGCGCCCGGTCCGGGACTCGTCGTCGCGCTCGGACGCGGGACACTGGGAGCCGCCGTGGCGGTTGACATCGTCGAGGACGGTCCGCACGCGATCATCACGGGGATGACCGGGACGAGCAAGAGCGAACTCCTCGTGAGCTGGGTCACCGCCATCTGCGCCGTCCACGGACCGGAGCAGGTGAGTTTCCTCCTCGCCGATTTCAAAGGAGGAACGGCCTTCGCCCGGCTGCGGGGGCTGCCGCAGGTCGTCGGAGTCCTCACGGACCTCGACGAGACGGAGGCCCGGCGGGGCGTCGCGAGCCTTGCCGCGGAGATGCGCCGCCGGGAGAGCGCCCTCGCCGCATCGGGCGCGCGCGACGTGCGCGAGACCGCGCTGCCGCGGCTGGTGATCGTCGTCGACGAGTTCGCCGCCCTGCTGCAGGAGCACACCGAACTGGCCGCCGTCTTCACCGACATCGCGGCGCGGGGGCGCGCCCTCGGTATGCACCTGATCCTCGGCACGCAGCGCGCCGCCGGCGTCTTCCGCGACGCGCTCGCGACGAACTGTCCGCTGCGGATCAGTCTGCGCGTCGCCGAGGCCGCCGACAGCAGGGCGATGCTCGGGACCGCCGGAGCCGCCGAACTCCCCGGAGGTCAGGAGGGCCGCGGGATCGCCCTGGTACGGCGTCCGCAGGACGACGAACCCCGTCCGATCCGCGTCGCGCTCACGGATGACGACTTCCTCCGACAGGTCGTCGAGCGGTGGGCCGGCGCGTCCGCGGTCCTGCCACCATGGCATCCGGCTCTTCCCGCGCGACTGCCGCTCGCTGGACTCCTGATCGAACGCGGTGGTGAGCCACAGGGTTCGGTGGCGGGATCACCCCTTGTGCTCGGACGCGCCGACGAGCCGGAGCGCCAGTCCCAGCCGCTGGAGGTCCTGCGCCCCGGGCGCGATCGCGGTCTCGTCGTCCTCGGTGCACCGGGGACCGGGAGGACGACCGCTCTACGCGTGATCGCCGCGCAGCACCCGGGGAGCGTGTGGTTCCCTGACGACCCCGAGGCCGCCGTCGATCTGCTCGGGGCATGGGGGAGTGGTGGTGCAGCGCTGCCCGAGGTCGTGCTCGCCGACGATCTCGACCTGCTTCATGACCTCCTGCCCGGGGAGTATGGGCAGGAGTTCGTCCAGCGGTGGGAACAGCTCGTGCGTTCCTCGCCCGCCGTCACCTGGGTGCTGGCGGCGACGCGGGCTGCGGGCCCGCTGTCACGTGTGATGGACGCGCTGCCGCGGCGGGCCCTCCTCCGGATGTCGACGCGGGTGGAGCATCTCGCCGCGGGCGGGGAGGTCGCGGACTTCCGGCGGGACCGGCCGGCGGGCCGTGCGGTGCTCGGGGGGCGCGAGCTGCAGTTCGCGTGGGGGGGAGACGAGGACGCGCCGCGCCGCACCGCGGAGTCGTCCGGGGACGCGCGGCACGCCTGGGCGCCGGAGACCGAGATGACGGCCCTGGTCACCCCGGGTGCTCCCGGGGTCGCCGCGACGCTCGCCGCAGCGCATCCCGAGTGGGACGTGGAGCACGCCGGACCGGAGGCGACCGGGAACGGGAAGCCCCTCGTGCTCGTCGCCGACGCCGAGACCTGGCAGCGTCACTGGGCGCTGTGGCTGCACGTGCGGTCGCAGGGTGAGGTGCTCATCCGCGCGGAGCGGCCCAGCGAGCTCCGTCAGCTCATCGGCGTGCGTCATCTGCCGCCCTATGCGCGGCCGGACGCGGGACGGGCGTGGTCTGTCATCGGAGACCGTCCGCCGCGCCGGGTGATCCTTCCCGACCTGGTGCGACCGTGATCGCCTCTCATCGGGTCCCGGCCCGCCGAGGTGGCGTCAGATCCCGGAGCCGGGGCGGACGACGCCGACCGGCGCGCCACCCCCGAGCACGGCCAGCGGCAGCGCGTCGGCCAGGGCGGTGACATCGGCGTCGGTGAGACCGCCCGCACGCGCCAGCAGCGTGGCGGCCACGATCGTCGACGCCCGTGCACCGCCGTCGAGCATCTTCAGCGCGACCGTCGTCCCGTTCGGCGCCACCATCACCATGACACCTTCCGCGCCGCCCTTGGCGAAGACGCCGAGTCGCTCGATCGCGATCGTGTCCGGGCGTCCGGGGCCGTCGATGGTCCAGGGGTTCTCCCGGACCGCCTTGACCAACGACCCGGCCACGCGGTGCAGGGCGAAGGGAGAACGCTCCGATGCCGTGCCGATGCGGTGGATCGCCCTGGCCAGCCCGGTGAGGGTGAGCGCGTACACAGGAGCGCCGCAGCCGTCGATCGCCGTGTGCGCCATCTTCTCGCCGGTGAGCCGTTCGATGACGTCGCGGATGTGCGCCTGGAGCGGGTGCGAGGGGTCGAGGTAGCCGTCGGTGGGCCAGCCGGTCGCGATGCAGGCGCGGAGCATGGCGGCGTGCTTCCCCGAGCAGTTCATACGGACGCGCGCCTCCTGGCCGTGCTCGCGCACCATCTCGTCGCGGGTCGCGGAGTCGCTCGGCCATGCCGGGGGGCACGCGAGGTCGTCCTCGTTGAGGCCGCCGGTGGTGAGCATCTCGCGTACGACCTCGGCGTGCCGGTCGGTTCCGGAGTGGCTCGCGGTGGACAGCGCCAGCTGCTCGCCCTCGAGCACGGCGCCCGCCGTGAGGCAGGCGACCGCCTGCAGCGGCTTCAGGCTGGAGCGCGGGAGGATCAGCGCATCCGCGTTCCCGTGCCGAGCGACCACCTCGCCCTCGGGTGACAGCACGACGGCCGCACCGGCATGACGCGACTCGATGAAGCCGCTCCGCTCCACGACGGCGAGTTCGACGGAATCCTGAACGGTGAGAGTCTCCAGCACCCGACAACTCTACCGGCGGGTGCGGCTGCCCTCCGTCGGGGTGCTCCGGTGTCGCGGTGCCTGGCAGACTGGGCGCATGCCACAGCAGACGTCGTCCCTTCCCCTCGGCGAGCACCGCTACGCCCTCACGTCCACCTGGACCGGTAACACCGGATCCGGCACGAGCGGGTACCGGGACTACCGGCGCGACGTCACGATCGAGATCGCGGGAAAGCCCGAGCTGCTCGCCTCCTCCGACAAGCCCTTTCGTGGCGACCCGTCGCGCTGGAACCCGGAAGACCTGCTGCTCGCCTCCCTCTCCGAGTGCCACCTGCTGTCCTACCTCCACGCCTGTGTGACGGCCGGCGTGGTGGTCGTTTCCTACCGGGACACCGCGAGCGGCGTGATGCGGGAGAACGGCGCCGGGGGCGGGTCGTTCGTCGAGGTGCTGCTGCGACCGGAGGTCGTCGTCGCCGAGGCTTCGATGATCGAGGCGGCCGAGCGCGCGCACGCACAGGCGAACGAATGGTGCTTCATCGCCAATTCGGTCAACTTCCCCGTCCGACACGACGCCACGGTGACGGCCGCGGGCTGAAGGGCCGCTCAGCGGCGCTCGTGCGGGAGCGCCTGCTTGATCTTCTCGATCGTGTTCTGTGCCGGGGCCTCGTTGTAGATGCCCGCGAGCTCCTGACCGGAGAGCGCGTGGATCGCCGCCATGATCTCGTCGGTCGCGAGCCGGCGCGCGCGGCCGCTCGTCGCCGGTCCGTGCGGCGAGAGATCCAGCGGCTCCCCGAAACGCACGGTGATCCGCTCGGACAGCGTGGGCATCTTGGCGCCGACCGGCATGACCTTGTCGGTGCCGATGAGCCCCACCGGGACGACGGGGGCTCCCGTCTGCAGGGCGAGGAACGCCACGCCCGTGCGGCCCTTGTAGAGACGGCCGTCGGTGGAGCGGGTTCCCTCGGGATACAGGGCGGCGGCGAGCCCTTCGTCGAGGAGCTGACGCTGCAGGTCGAGGGCGTCCAGTGCCGCCTGGCCGGCGCCGCGACGGACGGGGATCGCACCGATCGCCTCGAAGAACGTCTTGGACGCCCAGCCCTTCACACCGGTCCCCTCGAAGTAGCTCGACTTGGCGAGGAAGTGCACGGGGCGCGGAGCCGCCACGGGGATGGCGATGGAGTCGATGAACGACAGATGGTTGCTGGCGAAGATCACCGGGCCGGTGGTGGGGACGTGCTCGCGTCCTTCGATGCGCGGCCGGTAGACGAGCCGGGCGAGCGGGGCGATGAGGCTGCGGCCCAGCGTGTACGTGAAGCCGGCATGGCGGGGCTGCGGAGAGTCCTCTGAGGGGCTTTCGGGGTCCACGGACTGCTCAGAGCTCATCAGAGCAGGCTACTCCCGGATTCATGCCGGCGTGGGAATGCAGACTCGCGCCGCCGCTTCCCAGCGCGGGCAAAGGGCGATGAGGCAGGATGGAAGCTCCCGCCCGCGATCGTGAGGTCTTCCTGTGCGCACCCGTCCGCTGCTCGTCCTGTCCACCGTCGCCGCGGCGACCCTGCTGCTGGCGGGCTGCTCCGGGAATGGGACTCCGCAGGGTTCCGCCTCCCCGGACGCCTCCGGGTCGAGTCAGTGCCTCGTGAATGCCAAGGCCGGGGACACTTCAGACGCCATCGAGGTGGAGGGCGAAGGCGCGGACGCCACCGTCACCGTCCCGGCCGATGCGGAGTTCGCGAACGTCGAGCGGACCGTCATCTCCGAGGGCGACGGCGACGACCTCGCGGCGAACGACCTCGTCTCCGTGCAGTACCAGATCGTCGATGCCGCCAGCGGCGACGTGCTGGACTCGTCGGCGCGCGGCGAGGACGGGACGCTTCCCGTCCTCCTCGACCCCAACCAGTCTTCTCTGTTCGTCGCCGCGCTGGAGTGCGAGCCGGTCGGCTCCCGCGTCGTCCTCGCCATCCCCGGCAGTGCGCTGGGTGAAGGCGGGAGCAATCTCGTCGTCTACGCCGAGGCGGTGGACCGCCTCCCTGAGGTCGCATCAGGCAAGGAGGTCGAGCCGACCGCCGGGATGCCCGAGGTCGAGCTCGACGACGACGGCAAGCCGTCCGTCACGATCCCGGATGGCGACGCGCCGACCGAGACGAAGGTCTCCGTCCTCAAGCAGGGCGATGGCCCGACCGTCGCATCCGGTGACCTCGTGGTCGTGCAGTACCTCGGAGTGAAGTGGTCCGACGGGGAAGAGTTCGACTCGAGCTGGAGCCGCGATGCGGCCCCCGCCCAGTTCCAGACGACGGGAGTCGTCGCCGGGTTCCAGAAGGCGCTCGAGGGTCAGAAGGTCGGCTCCCAGGTTCTCGTCGTGATGCCGCCGTCCGACGGCTACGGCGCGAGCGAGGGCCACGAGCTCCAGGACGAGAGCCTCGTGTTCGTCGTCGACATCCTCGCGACGACTCCCGTCCAGGTCCAGCAGTAGTCGCAGCCCGGAGGGGTCGGCGCAGTGTCCTAGGCTGGCGTCATGCGTCGCGTCATCGTCCTCGGCTCCACCGGTTCCATCGGCACCCAGGCGCTGGATGTGATCCGCGCCAACCCCCGACGTTTCGAACTCGTCGGTCTCGCTGCGGGGTCGAACGCTGCGATGGTCGCCGAACAGGCCACGCAGTTCCAGGTAGAGCACACCGCTCTCGGCGCGGCCGAGGCGGAGCAGCTGGTCCGCGAGGTCGACGCCGATGTGGTGCTCAATGCCATCACTGGTTCGATCGGCCTGGGGGCGACGCTGGCCGCCCTGGAGGAGGGGCGGACGCTCGCCCTCGCGAACAAGGAGTCGCTGATCGTCGGGGGCGACCTCGTGCTCGCTGCCGCAGCACCGGGGCAGATCGTCCCCGTGGACTCCGAGCACTCCGCGCTCGCCCAGGCTCTGCGCGCCGGGACGCACGACGAGATCCGCCGGCTGGTGGTCACAGCGTCCGGAGGCCCCTTCCGCGGACGTTCCCGTGACGAGCTCACGGGCGTGACCCCTCAGGAAGCGCTGGCGCATCCGACGTGGAACATGGGTCGCACGGTGACGACGAACTCCGCCACCCTCGTCAACAAGGGTCTCGAGGTCATCGAGGCGCACCTGCTGTTCGATGTGCCGTACGACGACATCGACGTCGTCGTGCACCCGCAGTCCATCGTGCACTCGATGGTCGAGTTCATCGACGGCTCGACGATCGCCCAGGCATCGCCTCCGGACATGCGGCTACCGATCTCGCTCGGGCTGGACTGGCCGCACCGGGTGGGTGGCGTGGGCCGACCGCTGGACTGGACCTCCGCCACGTCGTGGACGTTCGAACCGCTCGACGACGACGCCTTCCCCGCGGTGGCGCTGGCGAAGGCGGTCGGGAGGGCCGGAGGAACCTTCCCCGCCGTGTACAACGCCGCCAACGAGCAGGCCGTGGACGCCTTCCACGAGGGGCGCCTGACGTTCCTCGGCATCGTCGACACCGTGCAGCGGGTCGTCGACGCGCACGACGCGCCGGACGCGCTGACCGTGGAATCGCTCGCGGCAGCGGAAGACTGGGCGCGGCGGAAGGCCGATCAGCTCATCGCGGCCGCCTGACGCCGAGCGGCCTCAGTCCTCGTCCGGGTACGGCACGGGCCAGCGCGGCTCCGGGACCGGCCACCCGGCGGCCTTCAGCGCGCGCCGGGAGAGCTCTCGGGCCGAGTACGGCGTGCGGACGCCGCGGATGTCGCGGTAGTCCTGGTGCCCGGGGCCTGCCCAGAGGATCGCATCGCCGTCGCCGACGAGTCCGACGGCGGCGATGATCGCGGCCTCCGGGGGTGAGTACTCGTGGATCTCGGCGTCGGGGCGGGCCCGGCGTGCGCCCTCCACGAGCGTCGCCCTGATCGATGCCGGGTCCTCGAACCGCGGGTGGTGATCGGTCACCACGAGGATGTCGCTGCCCTCCACCGCCGTGCGGGCCATGTCGAACCGCTTGCTGGCGTCACGGTCGCCATCGGCGCCGAAGAGCATGAGCACCTTGCCGGGGGTCACCCGGCGAACGGCGGCCAGCGTCTTCTCGAACGCATCGGGGGAGTGACCGAAATCGACGAAGACGGCGGGCCCGCGCGCGCCAGAGACGAGCTGTGTGCGCCCGGGGAGGTAGGCCCGGATGCCGCCGTCGCGGTGGAGCGCGTCGACGATGCGCTCCCAGGCGTAGCCGCCCTCGAGCAGCATGACGATGGCGAGCGCCGCGTTCGCGGCCATGTGGGGGCCGATCACCGGGACGGTCGTGGTGAGCGTGCCGGCCGGTCCCGTCATCGTGAAGGTCGTTCCGGTCGTCCGCTCGTCGTCGATGACGACCACCCAGTCCGCTCGCGATGCCTGATCGGCGTCGGCGGCGATGGAGGGCGTCCCGACGGTGACGACGGGGATCTCCGCGCGCTCGACGACGAGGGCGCCGGAGGAGGAGTCGAGGCAGACCACGCCGCGCACGGCGCGGTCGGGGCGGAAGAGAGGCAGCTTCGCCTCGAAGTACTCCTCCATGTCGGCGTAGTCGTCGAGGTGGTCGTGGCTGAGGTTGGTGAAGCCGGCGACGTCGAACCGGATGCCGTCGACGCGGTGCCGGGAGAGGGCCTGCGCGCTGACCTCGACCGCGACGGCCTCGACCTCGCGCTCCCGCATCAGGGCGAGGAGGGCGTGCATCTCGGAGGCCTCGGGGGTGGTGAGCCGCGAGACGATGACCTCGCCGGCGATGTGCCGCTCCGCCGTGGAGGAGAGGCCCGTGACGACGCCCATCTGCTCGAGGATGCCCTCCAGCAGGTGGGACACGCTCGTCTTGCCGTTCGTGCCCGTGGTCGCGAAGAGGTGCGGGAGCGGATCCTCGGCACCGGTGCCGTAGACCCAGGCGCTCAGCGCACCGAGCACCCCGCGCGGGTCGTCCACGACGAGGATCGGGAGACCGGCGTCTGCGGCGATGTCGGCCCCGTCCTCGTCCGTGATGACGGCGACGGCTCCCTTCTCGGCGGCGGTCTTCGCGAAGTCCGCGCCATGGCGGTTGACGCCGCGGATGGCGACGAACGCCTCTCCGGGACGGAGATCGGCCGTGGCGAGGGTGATGCCGCTGAGCGCGATCCCCTCCACGTCGCCGCGCACGGAGCGCGCGAAGCGGGAGGCGAGTTCGGACAGCTCGCGCCGGGGCGGGTTCGCGGGGCGGAGCACGGGGGGCAGGGTCGGCTGTTGTTCCATCGACATGTCGTCTCCATGTTCTCACGACGGCGACGCGGACCCGGGCGGGTCGGTCCGCCGCGCCGGAACGGGCGCGGCGTACCGGGTGTCACGCTCGGCGTCGAAGCGCGAGCACCGCGACGACGAGGGCGGCGACGCCGGCCAGGAGACCGCCGGCGCCGAGGGCGATACCCAGCGTGTCGTCGTCGGAATCCGCCGTGGGCTGCGGTGCGGCGCTCGTGCCGTGGCCGTCCTCGACGCTCCCCGTGACCGTCACGACGGGAGCCGGCGCGTCGAGGTCGTGCGGGTCCTCGCCCTTCTCGGCGAGCTGCGTCCATTCGGTCGCGCCCTCCACGCACTGCTGGACCACCGGGAACGCGAGCGTCTCCGGCGTGTCCTCATCCAGGCCGACCGACATGCTCACGGCACCGCGGAGGTCGGTCGGCACCGGAATCAGGGCGGTGTAGGTGACGGCGGTCACCAGGCCGTCGTCGCCGCGCTCCACCTGGATGGTCCAGTCCCCGTCGAGCGTGGGAGCGACGGAGGCGAGACCGTCCGGCATGGTGACGCGCAGGGCCGTGGTGGGCGAGGTACCGCAGCCGTGCGAGAAGGAGAAGGTCAGCACGCCGTGGTCGCCGGCGGCGAGCTCGTCGGGACTGACGGTGACGTGGGCGCCGGCCATCGCGGGGACGGCGAGGGCGAGGGCGATGCCCCCGACGACACCGGTGGCCCCGAGGAGGGCGCGGCGCGGACGGTGGGGGCGGGTGGTGAGGTTCGACATGGGGTCTCCAGAAATCGTGTGGGCGCGCCGGAACAGCGCAGCCGGGAAAGGGGCCGTCGGAGACGGCGGGAGTCGGAAGGGGCGGCTCAGCCGCCGACGGACACCGGAGGCCCGCGCCGCGACACCTCCATGGTCACGGCGTCGTCGAGCGGGGGGAGCACAGCGGAGCGGAGCGGGCGTGGCGGCGCGGGAGTCATGGCGGCGCTCGCCACGGCGCGGCGGAGAGCCGCCCGGAACCAGCGGGCGATCGTGCGCAGCACGCTCTCGCCGTGCCAGAGCAGCAGAGTCGTCAGGACAGCGGCGATGACGTGGGCCGACAGCATCAGGGCGCCGGGTCCCGGCGCGGGGGACAGCGGGCCCAGTGCGCTCAGGTCGAGGTGATGCGCGTGGGCGGCAAGACCCGTCGCATCGTCGGCGGTGGGCGCCCCCAGGAGCTGGAAGAGCAGGTGGAAGGCGGCCTGCGCCAGGAACACCGCCACTGCGACCCGTGCGCGCGACGAGCGGCCGCCGACCAGTGCGGCGGAGAGCGGGACGAAGAGCGCCGCGACGGCCGCGATGAGCAACGGGTGCGGGGCGGCGCCGCCGCCGATCGTGTGGGAGACGGCCGCGAGGAGAGTGGCGATCGCCGACACGGCGGCAGCGCGGAGGAAGCGCAGCTGCCGGGGCGTCATGCCGCCAGCCTAGCGATGCTGCGCGAGCCGGGCGGATTCCTAGGCGGCGGGCAGTACCGTTGGCACGTGGAATTCCTGCTCTATCTGGGCGGCATCGTGTTCATGCTGATCGGCCTCGGCCTCTCGATCGGTCTGCACGAGGTCGGTCACCTCGTCCCCGCCAAGCTCTTCGGCGTGCGCGTCGGCCAGTACATGATCGGCTTCGGCCCGCGCCTGTGGTCGAAGCGGATCGGGGAGACGGAGTACGGCTTCAAGCTCCTGCCCCTGGGCGGTTTCATCTCGATGTCGGGGATGTACCCGTCATCCAAGGACAGCGGACCCGCGTCCGGTGCCTTCCGCACGCTGATCCAGGATGCGCGCTCGGCCAACGACGAGACGATCGCGGAGGGCGCGGAGGATCGGGTCTTCTACAAGCTGCCGGTGTGGAAGCGCGTGATCGTCATGCTCGGTGGTCCGCTCATGAACCTCGTGCTGGCCGTGGTCATCTTCACCGTGCTCGTCAGCGGGATCGGCGTGCAGCAGGGGACGACGACGGTGGCAGCCGTGAACGAGTGCGTCGTTCCCGCGTCGTCGTCGGCGACGGAGTGCGGTGCCGACGATCCGGAATCCCCGGCCGCGGCGGCCGATGTGCAGCCCGGTGACGTCCTCGTGTCCATCGACGGCACGCCCGTGTCGACCTTCGCCGAGGCGACCGCGATCGTTCAGGCCTCGCCGGGGCAGCCCCTCGACCTCGTCGTGCGCCGGGACGGTACCGAGGAGACGTTGACCCTGACGCCGATCGCCGCGGAGCGCACGATCACGGATGCGAGTGGGCAGCCGGTCCTCGACGAGGAGGGTGAGCCCGTCGTGAAGGAAGTCGGCTACGCGGGGATGATCGCGCAGATGGGTTACGTGCAGCAGCCACTGACTGCCGGGCCGCAGTTGGCGGCGGATACCGTCGCCCGGGTCGGGTCGCTGATCGTCACGCTGCCGGTGCGTCTGTGGGACGTCGGCGTCTCGCTCGTCACGGGCGGGGAACGCGATCCGAACGGGCCGCTGAGCGTCGTCGGCGTCGGACGCCTCGCGGGAGAGGTCGCCGCGACGGATGCTCCGGTGCTCAACCGCTTCGCCGTGCTGCTCGGCCTCCTCGGTTCCCTCAACGTCGCACTCTTCGTGTTCAACCTCATCCCGCTGCTGCCCCTCGATGGCGGGCACATCGTCGTCGCGCTCTGGGAGGGACTGAAGCGGACGTGGGCGAAGCTCTTCCGACGGCCGCCGCCGGCTCCGGTCGACGCCACGAAGCTCGTGCCGCTCACCGTCGTCGTCGCGACGCTGCTGATCGCGATGGGTGCGCTGCTGCTCGTGGCCGACCTCTTCAACCCGGTCAAGCTGCTGGGCTGAGCGACCGGGACGGCGGCACTCAGCGCAGGGCGTGTGCGACCAGACGTTCCAATGTGCGGATGCCGTCGCGCGACAGGATCGACTCGAGGTGGCCCTGCACCGATGCGAACCCGTCGCCCCGGAGGGCGTAGACATCGCCGGTCGCCGGATCCGCCGAGACCTCGGCCGCGCCGACGGTCACCGTCCCCGGCTCCACTCGCGCTGTGAAGGTGTTGTAGAACCCGATCGACGCGTCCTCGCCGAAGATCGGCACGGCCTTCTGCAGCCCCTGGTGCGGAGCGTCGAGCGGGGTCAGCGCGATGCTCATCCGATCCGCCAGGATCTGGTGGCTCAGGCAGACCGCGAGCAGCGGGGCATGCGCCTGCAGCCGGGCTGCGACGATCTCGCGCATCCGGGCGATGCGGGCGCTCGCGTCGTCCCGCGGGTCGCCGGGGCCGGGGCCCGCGACGACGAGATCGGCCGTCTCGACCGCATCGTCGCCCACCTCGTCCCAGGAGGCGATGGTCACCTCGAGGCCGAGGTGCCGCAGCTGGTGCGCGAGCATCGTCGTGAAGCGGTCCTCGGCGTCGACGACGAGGGCGGAGCGGCCGGAGAACGGACCGGTGAAGTCCTCGCCCTGCGGGTTCAGCCAGAACTCGGCGAGCCGGGCGTTGCGCGAGGAGAGCAGGGCGGCGACGTCCTCATCGTCCGCGAGGCGACGCGGCTCACCGGGGGCGTCGGCGTCGCTGCGGGCCTCGGCCACGCGGTCCCGATCGATCGCGCCGATGGCCCCCAGCACGCCGGCCGCTTTGCCGTGCGTCTCGGAGACCTCGCCGTGCGGGTCGGAGTGGCGGACGAGCGTGGCGCCGACGGGCACACTCAGCTCGCCGTCCTGCAGATACACGGTGCGGATGAGGATCGGGGCGTCGAGGTCGTGTCCGCCGTCGGTGTTGGGGGTGAAGAGGGCGGCGACGCCGGAGTAGTAGCCCCGCGGCTTGCGCTCGTGTCGGCGGATCACGGCGCAGGCGTTCTGCATGGGGGAGCCGGTCACGGTCGGGGCGAACATCGTCTCGCGGAGGATGTCCCGCGGGTCCAGCGCGCTCCGACCGCGCAGCATGTACTCGGTGTGCGTCAGCCGCGACATCTCCTTCAGATGCGGGCCGGTGATGCGTCCGCCGTCGGCGCAGACGGCGCTCATCATCTTGAGCTCCTCGTCCACGACCATGAAGAGCTCCTCGGTCTCCTTGGTCGAGGCGAGGAAGTCGGTGAGCGTCTCCTTGGTCGCCCCGCCGGCGGGGTGTCGGAAGGTCCCGGAGATGGGGTTCATCGTGACGATCCCCCCTCGTGCCACGACGTGCGCCTCGGGGCTCGCGCCGACGGCGATGTGCCCGGGCGTGAAGACGGCGAACGTCCAGTACGCGCCGCGCTCGTGGGCGAGAAGCGCCCGGAACCACGTGAGCGCCGCTTCCCGCTCGTCGGCGTCGACGGTGGCGGTGAAGTCGCGGCGGATGACGAAGTTCGCGCCCTCGCCCCGGCCGATCTCTTCCGCGATCACGGTCTCGACGATCGCGGCGTACTCCTCGTCGGCGATGTCGAAACCCTCGTCGCGCAGCGGGATCGGGGCCATGGGGAGAGCGTCGAGGACACCCGCGGCCGGCAGGTGGAGGTGCTCGTCCACGACGATGCAGCGCAGCGGTGCGCCGTCGTCCTGCGCGACGAAGCCGCGCTCGCGCACCTGGCGGTAGGGGACGAGGGCGAAGATCTCCCGCGGCTGGCCCTCGATGCTCAGAGGGATGTCGGCGAGCAGATCGACGTCTGTCACGTCACCGGTGAGCAGCTCCACGGTGTCCGCGCCGTCGCGCGCGATCAGCACGAAGGACGCGGTGGGATCGGCGCTGAGCTCGTCGAGGCGAGAGAGGGTCATCGATGTCTCCTGTGCGAGGGCTCCGGCTCGGCGCAACGAAAAGACCGCCCCGGAGGCGGTCTGGATTCGAGGGAACGCGAACACACCGCCTAGGAGGCGGGCCACCAGGTGATGTGCGCGATCATGGGGCGAAACTACCACACCCGCCGCATCCAGCCCTCCCGCATCCAGGCGGCGTAGGCTGGGATCGTGCCAGCAGTGAATCTTGGGATGCCGAAGGTCCCCGAAGTCCTCGCCCCGCGTCGCAAGTCCCGCCAGATCAAGGTGGGCAAGGTGCTCGTCGGCGGCGATGCGCCCGTCAGCGTGCAGTCGATGACGACGACGAAGACCACCGATATCAACGGGACGCTGCAGCAGATCGCGGAACTCACCGCCTCCGGTTGCGAGATCGTCCGTGTCGCGGTGCCCTCGCAGGATGACGCCGACGTGCTGCACATCATCGCGAAGAAGAGCCAGATCCCGGTCATCGCCGACATCCACTTCCAGCCGAAGTACGTCTTCCAGGCGATCGACGCCGGCTGTGCGGCCGTGCGGGTCAACCCGGGGAACATCCGCAAGTTCGACGACCAGGTCGGCGAGATCGCCAAGGCCGCGAAGGACGCGGGCGTCTCGCTCCGCATCGGTGTGAACGCGGGCTCCCTCGACCGTCGCCTGCTGGAGAAGTACGGCAAGGCCACCCCTGAGGCCCTCGTCGAGAGCGCTGTCTGGGAGGCGTCGCTCTTCGAGGAGCACGACTTCCACGACTTCAAGATCTCGGTGAAGCACAACGACCCTGTCGTGATGGTCAAGGCCTACCGCCAGCTCGCGGAGCGGGGCGACTGGCCCTTGCACCTCGGCGTGACCGAGGCGGGGCCGGCCTTCCAGGGCACGATCAAGAGCGCGACCGCTTTCGGCATCCTGCTGGGCGAGGGCATCGGCGACACCATCCGCGTCTCCCTGTCCGCACCGCCGGCCGAAGAGGTCAAGGTCGGGCACCAGATCCTGCAGTCCCTCAACCTCCGGGAGCGCAAGCTCGAGATCGTCTCGTGCCCCTCGTGCGGTCGCGCGCAGGTCGACGTCTACACGCTCGCGGAAGACGTGACCGAGGGGCTCAAGGAGATGACGGTGCCGCTGCGCGTCGCGGTCATGGGCTGCGTCGTGAACGGTCCCGGCGAGGCACGCGAGGCCGACCTCGGAGTCGCCTCCGGCAACGGCAAGGGGCAGATCTTCGTCAAGGGTGAGGTCATCAAGACCGTCCCGGAGGCGGACATCGTCGCCACCCTCATCGAGGAGGCGAACCGCATCGCCGCCGAGATGGGCCCGGATGCCCCGCTCGGCACGGCCCAGGTCGTCACGGCCTGACCCCATGGCTGCTCCCACCATCGTCACCTTCCCGGACGGCCGTCTTCGCGGAGACGCCATCGTGACCCGTGTGGCGGACGACGCCGACGGAACCGTGGTCGTCGTCGACGCCACCCCGTTCCACCCCGTCGATCACACGTGGCCCGATCAGCCCGGCGACACCGGGGCGATCTCCGGTGAGGACGGATCCGTCCGGGTGGCCGAGGCGCTCATGGCGGCGGTCTCGGACGACGGCGAGTTCGCGGTGGGCAGCGCGATCCCCGTCAAACGCGGGACCGAGGGGTGGACCTGGCTGGTCGCCCATCGGCTGGACGACGCGGCGCCGGCGTGGCTCGCAGAGGGGGCCGGCGTGACGCTCTCCGTCGACGAGGGGCACCGTGTCGGCCTCAGTCGCGGTCACACGGCGTGCCACCTCGCCTCCCTCGCCCTGGATCTCGCCGTCGCAGACCTCTGGCGCAAGGACCCCGGAGAGGATGCGCTGGGGAGTCCCGACTTCGAGGGGCGGGCGAACCAGTCCAGCCGGATCCACGAAGACGGTGCGGTCGACGAGTACCGCCTCGGCAAGAGTCTGCGTCGTGCGGGGTTCGACACCGAGACGTTCGCGGCCACGCTGGCGGACCGGGAGCAGCGCATCAACGCGCAACTCGCCGCCTGGGTCTCCTCGGCTGCCGCGAGCCGCATCGCGGTGGACGGCCCGACGATCGTGGACCGGCGGCGCTGGCACTGCGAACTCCCGGAGGGCGAGGCCGTGATCCTCTGCGGCGGCACGCATGTCCGTTCCCTCGCGGAGTTCGCCGCCATCACCGTGACCCTGGATCTGTCCGACCCGCAGCTCCTCGTGATGACGACGACCGCGACTCCCGCCTCCTGAGCCCCCGCCCTCAGGCCTTCGCGCGAGATCAGGCGTCAGCGCCCGGTGTCGCCTGCTGTCGCGTGCCTGCCTGTTCTCGCGATGAGGTCAGCGCACGAACCCCGCCTGCACCCGTCCACCCGCGAGTTCCAGTTCCTGGCCGACCCGCGCCGCGAGGCCCGGGAAGTCTCCGGCGAGCAGGGGAGTGCTGAGCCGATCCGCGCGCTCGGGACTCCACGCGCGCAGACGTCGGGGGAGCCACTTGCCGGACCCGATCCATTGCCTGCCCACCAGCAGCATCAGCTCGGCCATCCGCTCGAACAGCAGGCCGGCCACGACGTGCTGCTCGAGCGGGTCCGTGGCGTCCTGCAGGTCGTCGAGCAGATCGGTGATCACATGCCGCCGGAGCAGGGACTCCCTCTCACTCAGAACAGGGCCAGCGGCGAGCACGGCGTCCCACTGCGCCCGCAGCTCCCCGAACCCGGTCGTCGACCGGACCGGGATGCCCTCCACGAGCATGTGCAGAATGACCGGGCGGTGCTGTGCCACGCCGCGGTCCGCCCATTCCCGGAACCCCTCCGTCGTGTAGGCGAACACCTCGAAGATCTCACCCTCGAACTCGTGGGTGGCGGCCTCGCTCACCTGCGCCTCGTCGGCGAAGAGGCCGTCGTCGATGAGCAGGAGATCGATATCGCTCGTGTGGGTGCGCTCTTCGCGGGCCGTGCTCCCGGCGACGATCGCGATCCCCGCATGCGGGTACCGCTCCGCGAGGAAGCGCTCGACGCGCTCGGCCTGATCCATCTCGACAGCGTATCGGTGGGAACGCAGGCGATCGCGGCAGCACAGGCTCTCATGTCGGGAAGCGCCTGATCCGGCGTCCTCGCCTGATCCGGCGGTGTCAGAAGGCGAGCTCGATCTCACCCGCCGCGATGTCCACGCGCACGACGCGCAGGCGCACGACATCGCCGGGCGCGGTGTCGGGGGCTACCGGTGCGGTCGTCGTCACGGCGGGCTCTGCGATCTGGACCGCCGCGCGCTCACCCCGGAGTTCGGTCACCGTTGCCTCGATCGTCTGCCCGACCAGGGGAGTGAGGAGCGCGGCCTCCACCCGGTTCACGGTGTCCGCATCCAGCTGCGATGCCCGTCGACCCGAGTCCTGCATGAGCGAGGGGAGATCTCCGAGTGAGGAGCGCACCCACTCCGGCACCGGCTGTCCGGTCGACACGGCGAGGCAGATGGCGAGCACCCAGCGGTCGACGAGCCGGCGGAGGGGAGCGGTCGCGTGCGCGTAGGGGGCTCCGATCGCGGCCTGCACCGCGTCGATGGGTGGTTCACCGTCGAACACGAGGTACCCCGCTCCGCGGAACAGCGAGGCGGCGGCCTCCAATACGGGAAGGGACCGTGGGTCGGTGCGGTCGAGGCCGCGGAGGTACTCGCCGTAGGTGCCGTCGGTCCAGGGGTGTCCCAGGGCCTCCGTCTGGTGACGGAAGGCTGTGAACGCGGCCTCGTCCGGCTCCGGCATCGTGCGGAGGATGCCGACGCCCGCGTCGATCATGATCGACGCGGCGGCCATACCGGTCATGAGCGACAGCTGTGCGTTCCATTCCTCGACGGGCAGCGGGCTGCGGCGCTCGATCGCGTAGGAGCCGTCCTCGGTGCGTACGACTTCCTCGTCCGGGACGTTGAGGCTGGCTCCTCCGCGGCGGCGCTCCTGCTCGACGCGGAGGGCGCCGATCTCCGGAAGCAGCGCGGCATGGCCGCCGTCGCCCCGGTCCAGGGCGTCCTGCGTGGAGGCGTAGTCGAGCTGCGCGCGGGACCGGATGAGGGCGCGCTCCAACCGGAAGTCGGTCACGGCTCCCGTTGCGTCCAGTGCGAACGTCCACACGAGAGCGGGACGATCGACATCGGGGAGCAGGGAGACGCGGTCCTCGCTCAGCACCGGCGGATGCAGCGGGATCGTGCCGTCCGCGGCGTACAGGGTCTGTCCGCGCCGGCGGGCCTCCGCATCCACGGCGCCACCGGGCGTGACGAATCCCGGCACGTCCGCGATGGCGTACCGCACCCGATAGCCGTCGCCGTCCCGTTCGAGGTGGAAGGCCTGGTCGAGGTCACGGGCGCCCGCCGGGTCGAGGGTCGCGAACGGGATGTCCGTGAGGTCGAGCTCCGGGGTCGTCGCCGAGGCCGCTTCCGCCTCGGCGAGCACGTCGGCGGGAAACGCGGTCGGCGTGTCCAGGGCCTCCCGCAGTGCGGCGAGCGCCGCGGCGAGCTCGGTCTGGGCGGCGGAAGGGGCGACATGCGAGCGGCGCTGGGGCATGCCGCCAGCCTAGGTCGAGTACCAGAACGATCCGCCACAGCCGGCCCGCGTGCCCACATCGGCCGCTAGCGTGGGGACATGACCACTGCTGCCAAGGCTCAGACCCTCGTCGGACTCTATGACGCCCCGGAGATCCTCCGCGTGGTGAACGTGTGGGACGTCGTCTCCGCACGCGCCGTCGCCGCCCTTCCCGAGACGAAGGCGATCGCCACCGCCGGTCACGGCATCGCCGCGTCGTTCGGCTACGACGACGGGGACACCCCGCGCGACGTCATGATCGACATGGTCGGACGGATCGCCGCCGCCGTATCGGTTCCCGTGACCGCCGACCTGGACGACGGGTACGGGGACGCGGGGGAGACCACTCGCCTCGCGATCGGTGCGGGTGTCGTCGGAGCGAACGTCGAGGACCGCCTCAAGCCGCTCGATGAGTCCGTCGCGGTCGTCGAGGCCATCGTGAAGGCTGCGGAGGCCGAGGGGGTGCCCTTCGCCCTGAACGCACGCACCGACGCGTTCGTGCGCGCCGGGTCGCGGCCCGTGGAGCAGAGCATCGCGGACGCCATCCAGCGCGGCCGCGCCTTCCTCGACGCGGGTGCCACCGCGGTCTTCGTCCCCGGCATCCTCGACGCGAACGTCACCCGTCAGCTCGTCGAGGGCATCGGCGAGCGCAAGGTCAGCGTGATCGGCATCCCCGGCGCGCTCGCCGCCTCCGAGTACGAGAAGCTCGGCGTGGCCCGCATCTCCTACGGCCCGCTGCCGCAGCGCGTGGCGCTCACCGCGCTGCAGGAGCTCGCCGAGAGCCTCTACAACGGCGGTGTCGTCCCGCAGGGGCTCCCGGCCCTGAACTGACGGACGAGACGGATGACCACGGCTCACTACACTTGAGCCGTGGTCACTCGTCTTTCGAACTTCTTCCTCCGTACGCTCCGCGAAGATCCTGCCGGTGCCGAGGTCGCCAGTCACAAGCTGCTGATCCGCGCCGGGTACATCCGACCGCAGGCCGCGGGCATCTTCGCGTGGCTGCCGCTCGGCCTGCGCGTCAAGGCGAAGATCGAGACCGTCATCCGTGAGGAGATGGCCGCCGCCGGTGCCCAGGAGGTGCACTTCCCCGCGCTGATGCCGAGGGAGGCGTACGAGGCGACCGGCCGCTGGGACGAGTACGGCGATCTGCTGTTCCGTCTCCAGGATCGCAAGGGCGGGGACTACCTGCTCGCTCCGACCCACGAGGAGGCGTTCACCCTCCTCGTGAAGGACCTGTACTCGTCGTACAAGGATCTCCCGCTGACGATCTTCCAGATCCAGGACAAGTACCGCGACGAGGCTCGTCCGCGCGCAGGCCTCCTCCGTGGGCGCGAGTTCACGATGAAGGATGCCTACTCGTTCGACGCCTCCGACGAGGGCCTCGACGCGAGCTACCAGGCGCAGCGGGACGCGTACGAGCGCATCTTCCAGCGGCTGGGTCTCGAGTACGCGATCGTGCAGGCCGATGCCGGAGCGATGGGCGGCTCGCGGAGCGAGGAGTTCCTGCACCCGACGCCCGTGGGCGAGGACACCTTCGTCCGCAGCGCCGGCGGCTATGCGGCCAACGTCGAGGCCTTCCGCACGCCCGTTGCCGCGCCGGTCCCGTTCGACGCCGACGGCGCCCCCGTGATCTTCGACTCTCCGGACACGCCGACCATCGAGACCCTCGTGGCGCACTGCAACCGTGAGCTCGACGGCGAGTACACCGCCGCCGACACGCTCAAGAACGTCGTCCTCGCCCTGAAGCACCTCGACGGCACCCGCGAGCTCGTGATCGTCGGCATCCCCGGCGACCGCGACGTCGACGAGAAGCGCGCCGAGGTGGCCTTCGCCCCGGCCGAGGTCGAGACCGCGACCGCCGAGGACTTCGAGAACAACCCCCTCCTGGTGAAGGGCTACATCGGTCCGTGGTCGCCGACGGGGGCCGTGCTGGGCGAGGAGTCCGTCACCGGCATCCGCTACCTCGTCGACCCCCGTGTGAGCGAGGGCACGAGCTGGATCACCGGCGCGAACATCGACCAGAAGCACGCGCACTCGGTCGTCGCGGGACGGGACTTCGAGGCCGACGGCATCGTGGAGATCGCGAACGTGCGCGCCGGCGACCCCGCGCCCGACGGCTCCGGCCCGGTGGAGCTCGCCCGCGGCATGGAGATCGGCCACGTCTTCCAGCTCGGACGGAAGTACGCGGAGGCGCTCGGCCTGAAGGTCCTCAACGAGAACGGCAAGCTCGTCACGGTCACGATGGGCTCGTACGGCATCGGCGTCACGCGGATCCTGGCGATCATCGCCGAGCTCAACAACGACGACAAGGGTCTCATCTGGCCGGCATCGGTCGCCCCGTTCGACGTGCAGGTCGTCGCCGCCGGGCGCGACCAGGTCGCCTTCGACGTCGCCGAAGAACTCTCCGCTCAGCTCGAAGCCGCGGGGCTCGATGTGCTCTACGACGACCGACCGAAGGTGTCGCCGGGAGTCAAGTTCGGTGACGCCGAACTCGTGGGCGTCCCGAAGATCGTCATCGTCGGTCGTGGTGCGGCGGACGGCCAGGTGGAGTTCTGGGACCGCCGCACGGGCGAGCGCGAGGCGGTCTCGGTCGCCGAGGTCGTGGAACGGCTCTCCGCCGCGCGTTGAACCGGCGCCCAGGGCCGCTCAGCAGGTGACGCGGCCGTGGTTCATGATGTCGTCGTCCGGGGTGTCTCGGGTCACCAGCGCCTTGAGCGCCCCGGCGGCCATCGCGACCTTGCCCTTCGACGGCTCCCAGAACTCGGCGACGATCGGGGTGACCTTGAGCAGGGCGATCTCGGGGGTGTCCAGCCCGTCCTCGAACCAGATGTCGAGGGAGGGGGAGTAGAGCTCCTCCATCTTCGCGCGGTCGTGGACGATCTCCGCGGTGCCGGCGACGGACACGTAGCGCATCCCCTTGGCGTCGCAGTAAGCCAGTCCGACGTCGTGGTGACGGCGCGCCTCCTCGACCTTCTCCGTGTCCTCCGCGGTGAAGAACCAGATGGCACCCGCCTCGTCCATCTGCCTGGTCGACATCGGACGGCTGACGAGGTTCCCGTCCGGGTCGGTGGTGGTGAGCATGGTGAAGTCGATGTCCTCCACGAGCTCGGCGATGCGGGCAAGGGCTTCGGGACCGGTGATCTCTGTCATGATGACATCGTGGCGCCACTGCCGCCGACGGGCCACGGGCGTTGACACCGCGCCCCGCCCGTGCTGCGGGCGACGGGGGCACGGATCCTCGGCGTTGCGTCCCGCCCGCCGGATGCCGCGTGGGACGCTGGGGACATGACCGAGGAACCGCTGCCGGCAGCTCTGAGCGACGAGATCAACCATGTCCTGGACGAGGCGGGCGTATCGACGGATCGCCGCCTCGTGATGCGGATGCTGCGCACCGCGCTGCTCCTCGGCGAGGACGGGACCGAGCGCCTCGACCTGAAGATCGCGTCCGCCGCCCTGGCCGAGATGCGGGACGCGTTCCGCCTCTTCGCCCCGTTCCGCGGGGTGCCGAAGGTGACGGTGTTCGGGTCCGCCCGCACCCTCCACGACGACCCGCTGTACCTGCAGGCGCGTGATGTCGCCGCGGCCCTCGCGAGCGACGGCTGGATGGTCGTCACCGGCGCCGGACCGGGGATCATGCAGGCGGCGGCCGAAGGCGCGGGGCCCGCACTGTCGCTCGGCGTCTCGATCCGACTCCCCTTCGAGGAGAAGGCGAACAGCTTGGTCGCGGGAAGCGATCAGGTCGTCGCGATGAAGTACTTCTTCACCCGCAAGCTCATGCTCATCAAGGAGTCCAGCGGCTTCATCTGCCTCCCCGGCGGGTTCGGGACCCTGGACGAGATGTTCGAGCTGCTGACGCTCCAGCAGACCGGGAAGGCCGAACCGACGCCGATCGTGCTGCTGGACGAGAAGGGCGGATCGTTCTGGCAGGGCATGCGACGCTTCGTCGATGAACACCTCGCACCGATGGGGGTGATCTCCCCTGGCGACTTCGATCGCGTCGTCATCACGGATTCCGTCGAGGAGGCGCGCGCGGAGATCACCGGGTTCTGGCGCAACTACGACTCGTTGCGCTGGGTCGGCGACACTCTGGTACTGCGGCTCAAGGCCGAACCGACGGATTCGGAGATCGACGAGCTCAACACCGCCTTCTCGGCGCTCCTGTCGACCGGCCGCATCGAGCGGACGGCGCCGCGATCTCCCGAGGTGGCCGACGACGACCGGCTCGACCTCCCGCGCATCGCCCTGCACCTGGACCAGCGCCAGGTGGGCAACCTGTTCCGCCTGATCGGCGCGCTCAACGCGCTCCCGTCGGCGCCGAAGCCCTGACCCCGCGCGGGACCCCACGGCGCACCAGGCTCCCACGCGGAGTCCGGTTGTTCCCGTGGTGAACGCCTGCTGCCGCGCGACGGCCTGTGCCCGCGGCGGCCGGATGGCCTGGGGGCGCGGCACACGGTATCGTTGTACGGATGTCGCGCGTGCATTCGGGCGCGACGAGAGCTGAATAGGGAGGCCGTCATGGACATCGAACTGAGTCTGCTGCGAGGGATCGAGAAGGAGAAGGCGATCCCCTTCGACGAGCTCGTCGCGATCATCGAGCAGGCGATCCTGACCGCATACTCCAAGCACGTCTCGCCCGACGGGGCCGCGCCGGAGGGTGTGCGCGTGCACCTCGACCGCAAGACCGGCCATGTCGCCGTCCTCCAGGTCGTCCGCGACGACGAGGGCGCCGTCATCGGCGAGGAGGAGGCGACACCGGACGACTTCGGGCGCATCGCCGCGTTCGCCGCCAAGCAGGTCATCAGCCAGCGCCTCCGGGACATCGCCGACGACGCCGTCCTCGGCGAATTCAAGGGCAAGGAGGGCGACATCGTCGCCGGCGTGATCCAGCAGGGGCCGAACCCGCGCATGATCCACGTCGACCTCGGCTCCGTCGAGGCGATCCTCCCGCCCGAGGAGCAGGTGCCCGGCGAGGAGTACACCCACGGATCCCGGCTGCGCGTGTATGTCACGAGCGTCGCCAAGGGGCTCAAGGGTCCGCAGATCACCGTGTCCCGCACGCACCCCGGCCTGGTCCGCAAGCTGTTCGCGCTCGAGGTGCCGGAGATCGCTGCCGGTCTCGTCGAGATCGTCGCGCTCGCCCGCGAGGCCGGCCACCGGACCAAGATCGCGGTGAAGGCGAACGACCCGGCGATCAACGCCAAGGGTGCGTGCATCGGCGAGATGGGGCGCCGCGTCCGTGCGGTCACGGAGGAACTGGCGGGGGAGAAGATCGACATCGTCGACTACGACGCCGACCTGCCTACCTTCGTCGCCCACGCACTGTCGCCCGCGAAGGTCACGAGCTCGTTCGTCCTGGATGCGAGCACCAAGGCCGTCCGCGCCCTCGTGCCGGACTACCAGCTGTCGCTCGCCATCGGCAAGGAGGGTCAGAACGCGCGTCTGGCCGCCAAGCTCACCGGCGCCAAGATCGACATCCAGCCGGACAGCGTCCTCGACTGATCCCTGTCCGTCCTCGACGCCACGCCCGGCGGCGGCGAGGACGGACGGAACGCAGGTGTAAGATGGAACCCGTACGAACGTGCGTCGGTTGCCGCACGCGTGCTCCCCGCTCCACTCTGCTCAGGGTGGTTGCCCAGAACGACACCCTCATCCCCGATGAGCGTGCTGTCCTGCCGGGGCGCGGCGCGTGGGTGCATCCGACACCCGAGTGCATGGAAGCCGCTCTGCGGCGTCGAGCTTTCGGAAGAGCACTGCGTGTGACCACTCAGCTGGACACACGGACCTTCGAACAGCACCCACCAAGAAACAAAGGCTGAACAGCTATGGAAACAAAGTGAACGGCTCGAAATGAGACCCGTCCGCGACTAGTGGTCTGCCCTGTCTGGGCAGACCGACCCAGACAGGAGAATTGTGGCTGGTAAACCACGCGTACATGAGATCGCCGCCGAACTCGGCGTCGACAGCAAGGTCGCACTTGCGAAGCTCAAGGAACTCGGCGAGTTCGTGAAGAGCCCGTCCTCGACGGTCGAGCCCCCGGTGGCACGCAAGCTGCGTGCCGCGATCGAGGCCGACCCGTCGCTCAAGGCGGGATCCGAGCCCGCCGCCGCGAAGCCTGCGGCGAAGCCGGCACCGAAGTCCTCGGCGCCCACGCCCGGGCCGAAGCCCGGTCCCAAGCCCGGTCCTGCGGCTCCCGCCGCACCGGCACCGAGCCCGGCGCCCGCCCCCGCGGCGGAGAAGGCTCCGACCCCGTCGGCGCCCGCGAAGCCGTCGGCTCCGGCCCCGGCCGCACCGTCGTCCGGTGACGGCAACGCGCCGAAGCCGGGCGCGCCGCGCCCCGGCAACAACCCGTTCTCGTCCGCTCAGGGCATGGGCCAGCGTCCCGCTGGTCCCCGTCCCGGCAACAACCCCTTCGCCTCGGCGCAGGGGATGGGCCAGCGGCCGACCCCCGGCAACATCCCGCGCCCCCAGGCGCCCCGTCCCGGTGCTCCGCGCCCAGGCGCCCCGCGTCCCGGCTCGCCGCGACCCGGCGCCCCTCGCGGCGGTCAGGGCGGTCGTCCCGGTGCTCCGTTCCAGCAGCGTACGGGCGGCCCCGGTCGTCCCGGCGGCGGTGGCGGTCCCGGTGCGGGTCCCCGTCCCGGTGGCGGTTTCGCCGGGCGTCCCGGTGGCGGCGGAGGCCGTGGCCGTGGTCCCGGCGGTGGTACCGCTGGTGCCTTCGGTAAGGGCGGCGGCAAGAGCAAGCAGCGCAAGTCGCGGCGGGCGAAGCGGCAAGAGTTCGAGATGCGGAGCGCCCCGGTCGTCGGTGGCGTCAACGTCACGCGCGGCAACGGCGAGACGATCCGCATGCGTCGCGGTGCCTCCATCGCGGACTTCGCCGACAAGATCGAGGCGCTGACCGGCTACACCGTGCAGCCGGGCACGCTCGTGACCATCCTCTTCAACCTCGGCGAGATGGCCACGGCCACCGAGTCGCTGGACGAGGCCACGTTCGAGGTCCTCGGAGAGGAGCTGGGCTACAAGGTCCAGATGGTCTCGCCTGAGGACGAGGACAAGGAGCTCCTCGAGGGCTTCGGTCTCGACCTCGAGAAGGAGCTGGAGGAGGAGAGCGAGGACGACCTTGAGATCCGTCCTCCGGTCGTCACCGTCATGGGTCACGTCGACCACGGTAAGACGCGCCTCCTCGACGCGATCCGTCAGACCAACGTCA
Source organism: Zhihengliuella sp. ISTPL4 (assembly GCF_002848265.1). GTDB lineage: Bacteria > Actinomycetota > Actinomycetes > Actinomycetales > Microbacteriaceae > Microbacterium. The sequence goes on along the minus strand of NZ_CP025422.1, from coordinate 1,132,154 downwards.
TCGAGGGGGAGGCCGGCGGCATCACCCAGCACATCGGTGCCTACCAGGTCTGGACCGAGCACGAGGGCATCGAGCGGGCGATCACGTTCATCGACACCCCCGGTCACGAGGCGTTCACCGCCATGCGTGCCCGTGGTGCGCAGGTCACCGACCTCGCGATCCTGGTGGTCGCGGCCGACGACGGCATCATGCCGCAGACGGTCGAGGCGCTGAACCACGCCCAGGCGGCGAACGTGCCGATCGTGGTCGCGGTGAACAAGGTCGACAAGCCCGAGGCCAACCCGGCCAAGGTGCGTCAGCAGCTCACCGAGTACGGCCTGGTCGCCGAGGAGTACGGCGGCGACGTGATGTTCGTCGACGTCTCGGCTCGTGCCAACACCGGCATCCAGGAGCTCCTGGACGCGGTGCTGCTCACGGCAGACGCCGGTCTCGATCTCACCGCCAACCCGAACAAGGCCGCTCGCGGTGTCGCCATCGAGGCGAAGCTCGACAAGGGCCGCGGTTCGGTCGCCACGGTGCTGATCCAGTCCGGAACGCTCCGGGTCGGCGACGCGATCGTGGCGGGTACCGCTTACGGCCGCGTCCGCGCGATGATCGACGAGAACGGAGAGGTCGTCGAGGCGGCCGCGCCGTCCCGTCCGGTCCAGGTGCAAGGTCTGAACTCCGTGCCGCGCGCCGGCGACGTCTTCATCGTCACCGAGGAAGACCGCATGGCGCGCCAGATCGCGGAGAAGCGCGAAGCCGTCGAGCGCAACGCTCAGCTGGCCAAGGCCCGCAAGCGGATCTCGCTCGAGGACTTCACCCGTGCTCTCGAAGAGGGCAAGGTCGAGTCGCTCAACCTCATCATCAAGGGTGACGTCTCCGGTGCCGTCGAGGCGCTGGAGGAGTCGCTCCTCAAGATCGAGGTCGACGACTCGGTGCAGCTGCGCATCATTCACCGCGGTGTCGGTGCGATCACCGAGTCCGACGTGAACCTGGCGACGATCGACAACGCGATCATCGTGGGCTTCAACGTCCGCCCCGACACGAAGGCGCGCGAGCGCGCTCAGCGTGAGGGCGTGGACATCCGCTTCTACTCCGTCATCTACAACGCGATCGACGAGATCGAGAGCTCGCTCAAGGGCATGCTCAAGCCGGAGTACGAAGAGGTCCAGTCGGGTGTCGCCGAGATCCGCGAGGTGTTCCGCTCCTCGAAGTTCGGCAACATCGCCGGTGTCATCGTGCGGTCCGGGACGATCACGCGCAACGCGAAGGCCCGTGTCATCCGCGACGGCGTCGTCATCGCCGATGGCCTCGCCATCGAGTCGCTGCGCCGGTTCAAGGACGACGTCACCGAGGTGCGGACGGACTACGAGGCCGGTATCGGCCTCGGCAAGTACAACGACATCCAGATCGGCGACGAGATCGAGACGACCGAGATGGTGGAGAAGCCGCGCGGCTGATCCGGACGGCTCCGGCGGCTGCCTCCGCTCCCGTGACGGGGGAGGGGGCAGCCGCCTCCGCGGTTCGCCGGGAACGGCGACGCACAGAGGTGGGAGAAGGAAAAATGGCTGGTGAACGACAGGCCCGACTCGCGGATCGCATCCGCGTGATCCTCGCCGAGCGCCTGGAGAAGGGGCTGCGCGACCCGCGCCTCGGCTTCGTGACCATCACCGACGTCCGCGTGAGTGGCGACCTGCAGCACGCATCCGTGTTCTACACGGTGCTCGGCACGGAGGAGGAGCGCCTCGCGAGCGGTGCGGCGCTCACGTCCGCGACCGGCATGCTGCGCAGCGAGGTCGGACGACAGCTCAGCACGCGACTCGTGCCCACGCTCGAGTTCATCCCGGACGCGCTTCCCGAGAACGCCGATCACATCACCGCTCTGCTGCGGCAGGCGCAGGAGCGGGATGCCGAGGTCGCGAAGCTCGCGTCCTCCGCGACCCACGCCGGAGACGCCGACCCGTATCGCACGGAGGACGACGAGGACTGACCTCGTCTGCTACCCTCAGGTCCGCGGCGGGAAAACCGGTGGATCTGGGGGATCGACATCGAGTCTCCGAACGCGTGTGCGGGTTCTTCGGTCGCGCCCGAGGACGTGGAGCCGCTGCTCGACGTGCTGGCGGAACGGGATCTTCCGTGCGCTCCGCACGTGGTGGCACGGCTCGTCGCCGCGCTGCCGGACGACCCGGAGGCTGTCCTCGCTCTGGCCGCCCGGCTGGGACCGGAGCAACGGCGGGGTCTCCGCCGGCTGCCGGATCCTCTGCCGCTCGGAGCCGACCCCTCGCGTCTGGCCGGGATCCCCGAGACGGACCGGCGGCTCCTGCTTGCGGTGGCGCTGTCTCTCGGTGACCGGCTCGACCCGGTTCTCGCCCTGGACGGGCGTCCGGTTGAGGGTGTGCTGTCGAGCGCGGCGGCGCGGTACCTCACGATCCACGCCGGACGGGTACGCCTGACGGACCCGCGAATCGGGGCGGACGTGCGGCTTGCGGCGACAGCGGGCGAGGTGGCCTGCGCACACGAGCGGCTGGCCGCGGCCGCCGCCGCGACCGGCGATCGGCTCGCAGCGGCCTGGCACCATGCCCGCGCCCGCCCGGTCGCGGATCGCGCCTCGGCGGTCGCGCTCCACGCCCTCGCCCAGGCGGCGGCGGCGGACGGAAAGGCGGAGCGCGCGCTGCTCCTCGCGGCGGAGGCCGCGGCGCACGCGGCGACGGGTGGCCTCGGCGAGGAGACGCGACTGTTCGCGGGCTGCGCGGCGCTCGCCTGCGGGTTCGCGGCGGACGCCGAAAGCTGGCTGAGCGCTCTCTTCCCGTACGCCGCGGAGCATCGTCGTGTGCGGGCCCTCGGCCCGCTCCTCGCGGCGCGCGCGTTCCGGCACGGCACCGTGCCGGCGATCGATCCTCCCCGTTTCGCACCGATCTCCGTGGCGGACACCACCTCCTGGGCGCGATCCGCAGGGCTCGCGGCGATTCTGTGCGCAGAGCGGGGCGATCACCGCGGGGAGCGCCGGTGGCTCGGCGCCCTCCGGGATGCGGCAGTCGGTGCGGAGAGCAGTGGACGCCTGCGCGACGCGGCGGCGTCGCTGTGCCGTCTCCTCGCGGGCGAGGGAGGGACGGGCGAGGAGTGCGCTCCCGGTGAGCTGCTGGGAGGCGTGCCGGTGGCGTTGCGCGCTGCGTGCGAGGGCGATATCGATGAGGGCCTACGGCTGCTCCGGACAGCATGCATCCCCCGAGCGACGGATGGTGATCTGCTGCTTCCCGGATTCGGAGGTGCGCCGATCGTTCGGTCTTACCAGGCCGTGACCGAGGTGCTGCTTCTGGTCTGGCGCGGAGATATCGGTTCGGCCCGGGAAGTGCTGCGGCAGGCGGCGGTCGATCTTCCGGTTGCGATTCCCTTCGCAGGACTGGGTGTCGTCCTCGCCCGACGCCTCGACCTCGCCGTGCTCGGCGCGCTGAGCCCCATGGCGCGATCACTGACCGCGGTCGTCCCTCCCGCCATGGGTTGTGACGTGCTCGTGGACCGTGCGGTGGAAGCTTTCCTTGCTGGCTCCTTCGAGGCAGCGGCGAGAGGGATGGGGCTGTGGCGGGATCGCGGCGCGCCGCAGTCGTCGTTCGCGGTGCCGGGGCTCGACGGAGCGCTCCTGGCCGCTCGCACGGAGGAGGCGCCACCCGTGCATCCTCCGGAGACGGAGGTCGTCGTTGCCCTTCAGAGAGCGATCGGAGGATCGTCGGCGGGCGCGTGGCGCACGGAACACGAGGCGGCGCGAGACGCTGCCCGCCGGCTGCGGTCTCCCTTCACCCGTGGACGCGTCGAGACCCTTCTCGGGGTCCACGCCGGTCTGCACGGCGATGCGGCCGCGGCGCGCGACCATCTTCAGCAGGCCGAGCGGCTGTTCGAGGCCGCCGGCGCCGACGCGTGGGGTCGCGCCGTCCGTCGTCGCCTCGATCGCCTGCAGGCGTCCGTCGACGAGGCGGACAGCGGCGCGGAGCGGCTGCGCGCATGCCGGAGCGCCTGGGCGCAGCAGCTCACACCCCGAGAGCTCGAGGTCGCGATGCTGGCTGTCGGCGGGTCAGGGAACCGCGCCATCGCGGAGCACCTGTCGGTGTCGGTGCGGACGGTGGAAGTACATCTCGGACGCGTGTTCGCGAAACTCCATGTGCGTACCCGGGTCGAACTCACCGTGCTGGCCCACCGCACCGAGCGGTATCTCTGAGCCGCCCTCAGCGCGGCAGCGAGAGACCCTCGCCGTCCGCCTCCGCGAGCCCGTCGGCGATCAGGGAGTCGATCGCACGGTCGCGCTGCCGGGTGTCGGGCCACTCCGGAAGGACGGCGACGCGCGGCACGGCGGTGGGGGCGGCGTCGCGCAGGATCCGCAGCACAGCCCCTCGCGCCTGCCGGTCGGAACCCTCGTATGTCGCCTGCCGTCGTCGGGTATCCCCGGTGTCCGGCTTTCCGGCCGCCAGCCACGTACACGTCCCAGCCAGGGGGCACGTCTCGCACCGCGGCGATCGCGCGGTGCAGACCGTCGCGCCGAGTTCCATCGCCGCGGCGTTGAGGACGCTCGCCTCGGCCGGGTCCTCGGGGAGCAGCGCGGCCATGAGCGTCAGATCGCGGCGTGACGGCGGGCCCGGCTGCGCCCGACCCTCGATCACCCGCGCCAGGACGCGCCGGGTGTTGGTGTCCACGACGGGGTGGTGGTCGCCGTAGGAGAAGACGGCGACCGCGCGCGCGGTGTAATCGCCGATGCCGGAGAGTGCGAGGAGGGCGTCCACGTCGCGAGGGACTGTGCCTCCGTGCCGCTCGACGACTTCGATGGCGGCGCGATGCAACCACAGCGCACGCCGCGGGTAGCCGAGGTTCGCCCATTGCTGCACGACGTCGGCGGTGGACGCGGCCGCCATCGCGCGTGGCGTCGGCCACCGAGCGAGCCAGGCGTCGAGATGCGGGATCACCCGATTCACGGGTGTCTGCTGCAGCATGAACTCGCTCACCAGGACCCCCCAGGCGCCGAACGCGGCGTGGAAGTCCGGGCGGCGCCACGGCAGATCGCGCGCAGCATCGGCATACCAACCGAGCAGAGGCGTCATCGTCGCGGGAGACGGTGCGGGCGCGGCCATCCCTCCAGCCTAGGCGAGCGGCCGCCGCTCCCGGCCTCGGTAGGCTGGAGGGATGGCGACCCCCGGCATCCTCCTCGTCGACAAGCCCGGCGGGCTGACCAGTCACGACGTGGTCGCACGCACCCGCCGGGCCTTCGGGACCCGCAAGGTCGGCCATGCGGGCACCCTCGACCCGATGGCGACCGGCCTGCTCGTCCTCGGCATCGAGGGCGCGACCCGCCTCCTCACCTACATCGTGGGCGCGGACAAGACCTACGAGGCGACCATCCGGCTCGGGGGCGTCACCACGACGGACGACGCGGAGGGGGAGATCGTCCGCCGCGCGGACCCGGCTGCCCTCGCCGCCGTCGAGAACGCGGCGATCTATGCCGAAGTCGCGGCCCTGACCGGCGCGATCTCCCAGGTCCCCAGCGCCGTGTCGGCGATCAAGGTGGACGGCCGTCGTGCCTACGACCGCGTCCGTGCCGGGGAGGAAGTCGTCCTCGAGCCACGCGACGTCGTCGTCTCCCGGTTCGACGTCCTCACCAGCCGCCGTGACGAGCGCGCCATCGATCTCGATGTCGTCGTGGACTGCTCGTCCGGAACCTACATCCGCTCGCTCGCCCGCGACCTGGGCGCCGCTCTCGGCGTCGGCGGCCACCTGACCGCCCTGCGCCGCACCCGGGTCGGTCCGTTCGACGTGCGCGACGCGGTCCCCATCGATGCTCTCGACACCGCTCCGGTCTTCACCCCCGGCCAGGCCGCCGGCCGTGTGCTGCCGGTCCTCCCCGTGACCACGGAGGAGGCGCGCGACCTGCGCCACGGCAAGCGACTGGTCGGACAGGCGACACGCCTGGACGGCCCGCTGGTGGCTGCGATCGCGGAGGACGGCGAACTCGTGGGGATCGTCGAGCGACGCGGAGCCGACGTGAAGAGCGCCATGAACATGCCGGAGGTCTCCCGATGATCCTGTGGTTCACGATCGTGCAGATCGTCGTCGCCGCCGCGGCAGGGCTGTTCTGCATCGGGGTGGGACTCGCGGGCCGACGGCCCAGTGACTTCTCGGTGGGCGCGCTCGCCCTCGTCGAGGTGCTACTGATCGTGCAGATCGTCGTCGCCATCGTCGCGCCCTTGACCGGGAACCCGCCGACCGGAGATCTGCTGGAGTTCTGGGTGTACCTCGTCTCTGCGGCGTTGCTGCCCATCGGCGCGGTGCTCTGGGCGCTCATGGAGCGCAGCCGGTGGAGCACGGTCGTGCTCGGCGTGGCCGCCCTCGCGATCGCGATCATGCTGTGGCGCATGCAGGTGATCTGGACGATCCAGGTGGCCTGACCGCGGACCGGGAGCGGACGCCGGGCGGCTCGCCCGGCTCTAGGATGGAATGCGCTATGAGCTCCACCGCCCCCTCCACCCGGATGACCGGCATCGGTCGTGTCCTGGTGATCGTCTATGCCGTCATGGCACTGGCGGCCACCGGGCGCAGCTTCGTGCAGATCGTCCGCCGCTTCGACGAGGCCCCGTTGGCCTACACCCTGTCGGCGCTGGCCGCCGTCGTGTACGTCCTTGCGACTCTCGCGCTGGTCTTCGCCCGGCGGCGCGGCTGGTACACCGTCGCCTGGGTGGCGATCGTCTTCGAACTGACCGGTGTGCTGGTCGTCGGCGTCCTCAGCCTCGTGCTCCCCGAGCTCTTCCAGCATGAGACCGTGTGGTCCCTGTTCGGCCGCGGGTACCTCTTCATCCCGCTCGTCCTCCCCGTCTTCGGGATCTGGTGGCTGCGCACGCATCGCCCCGTCGACGCCGCGCGCCCGGTCGAGGTCGCCGCGTGATCGTCTTCCGCAGCCCGGATGAGGTGCCGGAGGGGTACGGCCCGAGTGCCGTCGCCATCGGCAAGTTCGATGGTGTGCACGAAGGGCATCGCGCGGTCATCCGGCGTCTGAACGAGGCCGCGGCGGCGTCCGGGAGCCGGGCCGTCGCGGTGACCTTCGACCGCAACCCGCTGGCGGTGATCCGTCCCGACCGCTGCCCCGAGAACGTCGTCACCGTCGACCGGAAGCTCGAACTCCTCGGCGAGCTCGGGCTCGACGCGACGCTGGTGCTCGCGTTCGACGAGACGCTCGCCGCTCGCAGTGCGGAGGACTTCGTCGTCGACATCCTCGTCGGTGCCCTGCAGGTGTCCACGGTGCTCGTCGGCGCCGACTTCCGGTTCGGGCACCGCGGTGCCGGAACACCCGAACTGCTGCGCGAACTCGGGCCCCGATACGGGTTCACCGTCGAGGTCGTCGACGACGTCTACCTGCCGGGGTCGAGTCGGAGGGTGTCGTCGAGCTGGATCCGCGAGCTCCTCATGGCGGGCGACGTCTCCGAAGCAGCGCGCGCCCTCGGACGCTATCCGGACGTCCGCGGTGTTGTCGTCCACGGCCTGAAGCGGGGACGCGAGCTCGGCTTCCCGACCGCGAACCTCTCCACGATCGTCGATGCGTTCGTACCGGCCGACGGCGTCTACGCCGGCTGGCTCGTCGACCACGACACCGGCATCCGGCACCCCTCGGCGATCTCCGTGGGCACCAACCCGACTTTCGACGATGTGCTCGTGCGTCAGGTCGAGGCGCATGTGCTGGGGGAGACGGGGCTGGACCTCTACGGTCACGACGTGACGGTCGAGTTCGTGGAGCGGTTGCGCGGCATGGTCGCTTTCGAGGGCATCGAGAAGCTGATGACGCAGATGGCCGCTGATGTCACGCAGGCCGCCGCGATCCTGGACGCGCTCGCGTAACACGACGGCGCCGTGATTCCGCGGCAGGCGGGTGGCATGACATAGAATGGGGTCAGGCTCCCGCCGGTCCCGCACGTGTCGCGTGCTCCGGAGGGAAAACCGATCCACAGTCCGCACGGTCCTGGCTCACGCCACACGCGGACGACGAGAACGGCTCACGGCTCCCTGGGGCGCCGGAGCCCTTCAGGCTCAGGAGGAGCATGCCGACCACGGCAACCGCCGCCCCGCGGCGCAAGAAGACGTCCCGTCGTGACGACGAGGCACCCCTCATCCCGATCCTCGCGCGCAAGGTGCGCGAGATCGAGGCGAAGTCCCAGCGCGGCAAGCTGGGTCCCACGAACCGCACGAAGTTCCAGGTGATCGCGTTCCTCGTGCGCGAGGAACGCGCCAGGGTGAAGGCCGACACGGAGATCACCGACGCGGCCCGCGCCGAGTTGCTCAAGCGGCTCGACGGCGTCGCGACGATCCTCGCGAAGACGGCCGCGCGCGACACCTCGCTCATCCAGCTGCTCGAGGCCGACCAGGCCACCTCGCCCGTCGCCAAGCGGATGCGGCGCGACTGGTTGCTCGAGTCGGGGGCCGAGCTCCCGCCCGAGGAGCTCATCATCGCCGACCCCGCGCCCGTGCAGGTGTCGGTGGTGCCGGCGGCGATCGCCGAGCGGCAGGTCACCCCGCCCTCGGTGGAGGCCCGTCAGCTGGCCAATCCGTTCCTCGCGCCCGACCTGACCCCGCGTCCGGCCAGCACGCCGCGCCGCCGCCTCGACGGCTGGGAGCTCATGGGGCCGCTGTACAAGGCGTTCGAGACCGGCGCGGGTGGTGCCGCGGCATCGATGGAGCTTCCGCCGGCCCCGGAGTTCGACCACATCTCGCCCAAGGGCCGCGAGATCATGGTGCACCAGTCGCGCTTCCTCGAGGCTGTGCGCGCCGGGCACCGCAGCTTCCTGCTCGCCGACGAGCCGGGCCTCGGCAAGACGGCGCAGTCGGTGCTCGCGGCCTCCGTCGCCGGTGCCTACCCGCTGCTCGTCGTCGTGCCCAACGTCGTCAAGATGAACTGGGCCCGCGAGGTCGAGCGCTGGACGCCGCAGCGTCGTGCGACGGTCATCCAGGGGGACGGCGACGACATCGACGCCTTCGCCGATGTGTTCATCGTCAACTACGAGATCCTCGACCGTCACATGTCCTGGCTCGCATCGATCGGCCTGCGCGGCATGGTCGTCGACGAGGCGCACTTCATCAAGAACCTCTCGTCGCAGCGCTCGCAGAACGTTCTCTCGCTCGCGGCGCAGGTGCGCGAGCGCACGCCAGGTCATGATCCGCTCATGCTCGCCCTCACCGGCACCCCGCTCATCAACGACGTCGAGGACTTCGACGCCATCTGGCGTTTCCTCGGCTGGACGAACGGCGAGAAGCCCGGACCCCAGCTCATGGAGAAGCTCGACGCGACGGGGCTCACGCCCGCGGACAAGGCCTTCTACCCGGAGGCTCGCGAAGCGGTGATCTCGATGGGCATCGTGCGACGCAAGAAGAAGGATGTCGCCGCCGACCTGCCGGACAAGCTGATCGCCGATCTGCCGGTGCAGCTCGACGACGAGTTCGGCCGCAGCATCCGCCAGGCCGAGCGCGAGCTGGGGGAGCGGCTGGCCGCCCGTTACCGTCGCATCATCGAGGCGCGCGGCGACCGCGGTCTCGCGCCAGGAGAGATCGACGACGACATCGTCCGGCTCGTGGCGCAGAACGAACTCGAGGAGTCGAAGGCGGCCGGCACCGGCGGAGACAACGTCTTCACCATGGTGCGCCGCATCGGTCAGGCGAAGGCCCTTCTCGCGGCGGACTACGCCGCGCAGCTGCAGCGGTCCGTGGGCAAGGTCGTGTTCTTCGCGAAGCACATCGACGTCATGGATCAGGCGGAGGCGCACTTCGCCGCAGCCGGGATCCGCGCGGTCTCGATTCGCGGCGACCAGACGAACACGGCCAGGCAGCAGGCCATCGACGACTTCAACGGCGACCCGGAGGTCGGCATCGCGGTGTGTTCGCTCACGGCGGCCGGTGTCGGCCTGAACCTGCAGGCGGCGTCCAACGTCGTCCTCGCGGAGTTGTCGTGGACGGCGGCCGAGCAGACGCAGGCCATCGACCGCGTGCACCGCATCGGTCAGGACGAGCCCGTCACCGCCTGGCGGATCATCGCCGCGCACACGATCGACACGAAGATCGCGGAGCTCATCGACCAGAAGCAGGGCCTCGCGGCCCGCGCCCTGGACGGCGAGGCGACGGAGGAGACGGCGAGCGAGTCGGTGCAGCTGGCAGCACTCACGCACCTTCTGCGCGAGGCGCTGGGCGGGCGCTGAGGCGCCGTCAAGAACACGGGTTCTTAACGCCGATTCCGAGGCCTGATCCTGCTGCGACGCGAAGTTCGGCGTGATCGCGCACCACGGCCGTCAAGATCACCGTTTTTCGACGCTCTCGAATGGCGACGCGCGGGGCCGGGGCGCTAGTGTCGATCGCAGGCACTGTCGCCTCACCCCCATCCCTCGACCTCCGAAGGCAGCAGCATGAAAATCGGCATCCTGACGAGCGGCGGCGACTGCCCCGGACTCAACGCGGTCATCCGCGGCATCGTGCTCAAGGGCACCACGACCTATGACCTGGAGTTCGTCGGCATCCGCGACGGATGGCGCGGGGTCGTCGAGGGTGACTTCATGCCCCTGACGCGGCATGAGGTGAAGGGTCTCTCCAAGGTCGGGGGCACCATCCTCGGAACCAGCCGCACCAACCCGTACGAGGGGGAGCGCGGCGGCGCCGACAACATCGCGAAGACCCTCTACGGGCACAAGATCGACGGAATCGTCGCGATCGGCGGTGAAGGCACCCTCGCGGCGGCCGATCGGCTCGCGAAGGACGGCATCAAGGTGCTCGGCGTTCCGAAGACGATCGACAACGACCTCCGCGCCACCGACTACTCCTTCGGCTTCGACACCGCTGTGAACATCGCCACGGACGCCATGGACCGGCTCCGCACCACCGGCGACTCCCACCAGCGCTGCATGGTCGCCGAGGTCATGGGTCGGCACGTGGGCTGGATCGCGCTGCACGCCGGCATGGCCGCCGGCGCGCACGTCATCTGCATCCCCGAGGTGCCGATGTCGCTGGACGAGATCACCGCGCTCGTCACGAGCGCCCACGACCGCGGTCGCGCGCCGCTCGTCGTCGTCTCCGAGGGCTTCAAGCTCGCCGGCATGGACGAGGCGTACAGCGACAAGGGCCTGGACGCCTTCAACCGTCCGCGCCTCGGTGGCATCGGCGATCTGCTCGCCCCCGAGATCGAGCGGATCACGGGTATCGAGACCCGCGCCACGATCCTCGGCCACATCCAGCGCGGCGGCTCGCCGTCGGCCTTCGACCGTGTCCTCGCGACGCGCCTCGGTCTGCACGCTGCGGACGCCATCGTGGACGGTGCCTGGGGACAGATGGTCGCCATGCAGGGCACGGACATCGTCCGCGTCCCCTTCGCCGATGCCCTCGGCGAGCTCAACACCGTGCCCCGCTATCGTTACGACGAGGCCGCCGCCCTCTTCGGCTGATCGCCACGCGGCATCAGGCTCTCGCGTGGTTTCAGGCATCTTGCTGTCTTCCTTGCCTGAATTCTCGTGCGGGCCTGTGTCCGCGTGGCCGCCTGTTCTCACGGCCTCACGCCGTGTCAGGCTCTCGCGAGGCTTCAGGCGTCTCACTGTCTTTCTCGCCTGTTCTCGCGCGAGTGCCTGGGCTTGTGTTCGGTCTGCTACCCGCGACGCGTTGTGCGACGGCCTGCGCGATGGAGTCCCTGCGCGAGCGCAGTCAGGACGGTGTCCTCGACATGAGTGTCGTCGACCATGACGTGGTGATAGTCGAAGCGGAGGACGGTATAGCCGCGGAGTGCGAGCCGGGCATCGGCAGCGAGGTCGCGTCGCCGGTCGCCGGCGGCGCTGTGGTGGCGGAAGCCGTCGATCTGGATGGCGAGGCGCTCTCCGATGACACCGTCGAGCGGATGGCCATCCACCCACACCTGCTGCCGCACCTCGATCCCGATGGCGCGCATCCGTTCCACGAAGACGGTCTCGGGGCCGGAGTCCGACCGGCCGCGGACGGTCCGTGCCAGGCGGTTCGCGGCGTCGCACCGCCACCGGACGCGTACGAGGGTGTCCAGTTCCACGGCCCCGTGGCGGAGCGCGGATTCCCAGATCGCGCGGGCCTCGATCAACGGCCGACATCGCGCGACCTGGAAGAGGACGCCTAGGGCGGGATCGACGGCCGCCCGCGGATGCACCGGAACGGGCCCCTGTGCGCAGTGCACCTGGACGCCGACGCGATCGAATCGAGAGGCGGTGCGGGGGAGGGCGACGTGCACCTCCGCGGCTCCTACATCCCACCATCCGGCGAGGGCCGCCGCGCTCACGCAGGTGACCCTCCCGCCCACGGATGCTGCGGCCCTGCGCCGTGGATCGACCTCGGGGACGAGCAGCCACGACCGTCGGACGCGCTCGAGCGTCCCTTCCCGCACCGCCCGACGCATCTGGTACTCGCTGAAGCCCGCTTCGCGCACGCGCGACGAATGCGCGGATCCTCCCTGCTCCCGGACCCAGCTCTCCACCCGTATGCGTGTCACCCCTCCACCCTGCGGGCTCCCGCTGCCGCGCTTCACCATGCCACCGCGGATGGGGAGGCGCTTCCCGGAACTCTTCGCCTGTGCAGGAGCAGTGCTCGGTCGTGAGCACAGGCCCGCGCGCGAGTTCAGGCCAGGACAGTCAGGGGCGCCTGATGCCCCGCGCGTGCCTGACTCCACGCGCGAGCCTGCGCCGGCGTCGCGGCCCGCCAGCACAGGCCTTCACGCGGGTTCAGGCCAGGACAGCGCGCAGGTGCCTGATGCCGCGCGAGCGCCTGATGCCGTGCGTCAGGCGAGGTGGAGGGTGTCGAGGAGCCACGCGAGTTCGAACGCCCGCTCGCGCCAGGAGTTGTAGCGCCCGCTCACCCCGCCGTGCCCCGCGACCATCTCGCACTTCAGCAGGACATCTTTTGCCCCGGCCTCTCGCAGCCGGGCGACCCACTTCGCCGGCTCCACGTAGAGCACCCGGGTGTCGTTCAGAGAGGTCACCGCGAGGATCCGCGGGTACTCCACGCCGTCGCGCACGTTCTCGTACGGCGTGTACGACTTCATGTAGGCGTACACCTCGGGGTCGTGCAGCGGATCGCCCCACTCGTCCCACTCGATGACGGTGAGGGGGAGCGAGGGGTCGAGGATCGTGGTCAGTGCGTCGACGAACGGCACCCCCGCGAGGATGCCGGCGAACAGCTCCGGGGCGAGGTTGGCCACCGCGCCCATCAGCAGACCCCCGGCGCTGCCGCCCTCCGCGACGAGCTGGGCCGGCGTCGTGGTGCCCTCGGCGACGAGGTGCCGCGCGCACGCCACGAAGTCGGTGAAGGTGTTCCGCTTGTGCAGGAGCTTTCCCTCTTCGTACCACTGCCGGCCCATCTCGCCGCCTCCGCGCACGTGCGCGACGGCGAAGACGACCCCGCGGTCGAGTTCCGAGAGCCGGGCGACCGAGAACCCGGGGTCGATGGAGTGCTCGTAGGACCCGTAGCCGTAGAGGTGGACGGGACGGGACTCCGCACCGGGTTCCCCGAACGAGCGCTTCCAGACGAGGGAGATCGGCACCCGGGTGCCGTCCTCCGCGGTGGCCCATTCCCGTCGCTGACCGTAGTCGGCGGGGTCGTAGCCGCCGAGCACCGTCACCTGCTTGCGGAGCACGAGGTCCCGCGTCGCGAGATCGAGCTCGTAGACCGTCCCCGGCGTGACGAAGGACGTGTAGCCGAGGCGCAGGAAGGGGGAGTGCCACTCCGGGTTGCCGCTGACCCCCGCGGAGTAGAGGGGCTCGTCGAACCGCAGCTCCTCCACCGCATCGGTCGCATAGTCCAGCAGCCCGACGCGTTCGAGCCCCTCGCTGCGGTACTCCACGGTGGCGAAGTCGCGGAAGGCGTCGACCCCGAGCAGCCGTCGGCCCGGCTCGTGAGCGACGACGACGCGTCGCTCGCCCTGGGGGTCGTCCGCGGCGACCGACACGAGCTCGAAGTCCAGGGCGTCGTCGTTGTGCAGGATGAGCAGGCGGTCTTCACCGTCGACCACCGCATGCTCGAGCGAATACTCCACGCCCTCCCGCCGCGGCCACACCGAGCGCGGCTCCGCGGTGATGTCCCCGGACAGGTCGACGAGGTACTCCTCGCTCGTGATGCTGGAGCCCACGCCGATCACGAGGTAACGACGGCTGCGGGTGATCCCGGCGCCGAGCCAGTACTTCTCGTCGGGCTCGTGGAAGAGCTGGATGTCATCCGACACCGGGGTCCCCAGCCGGTGCAACCACAGCGTGTCGGGGCGCCAGGCGTCGTCGCGCGTCGTGTAGAGGATGCCGGTGCCATCGGGGGTGAAGAACGCGCCCCCGGTATTCGGGATCTCATCGTCGAGCGTGACCCCGGCCTCCAGATCCCGCACGCGGACCGTGTACAACTCATCGCCCTCGAAGTCCGTCGACCACAGCAGCTTCGTCGCGTCGTCGGAGGTGTCGAACGCACCGAGCGAGAAGAACTCGTGCCCCTCGGCCTCGACGTTGCCGTCCAGCAGCACGACCTCGCCGGGCACGGGGACCCCCGGCTCGAGACGCGGGGGTGTCCAGTCGCCCTCGACGGCGGCGGCGCGGCAGTGGATGCCGTACTGCGCGCCCTCCTTGGTACGGCTGTAGTACCACCAGTCTCCGCGTCGCGTCGGCACGGAGAGGTCGGTCTCCTGCACCCGCCCCTTGATCTCCTGGAACAGCGTCTCGCGGAGATCGGCCAGGTGAGCGGTCTCCGCCTCGGTGTGCGCGTTCTCCGCCTCGAGGTGCGCGATGACCTCGGGGGATTCCTTGGCGCGCAGCCACTCGTACGGATCGTCGACCGTGTCACCGTGATGCGTGCGGAGGGTGGAGCGGCGGGCGGCGATCGGAGCGTCAGTCACCGTCCCACGCTATCCCAGGTCGAGTTTGACCGGCACGGGGGACGGTGGCAGGATTTACCGGGGCCGGTAAACGGAAGTCAAACCCACGGTGAACTCTTCGTTCGTCACGTCGATCCCGTCGACACCTCCCTCTTCCTCAAGACCGAAAGCGAACGGTGGAAACCGCAGCCCTCATCGTCGTGCTCGTCATCGCGCTGGCACTCTTCTTCGATTTCACGAACGGGTTTCACGACACCGCGAACGCGATGGCCACGCCCATCGCCACCGGGGCGCTCAAGCCCAAGACCGCGGTGCTCCTGGCCGCTCTCCTGAACCTCGTCGGCGCCTTCCTGTCGACGGAGGTCTCCAAGACCATCTCCGGCGGAATCATCCAGGAGGACGCGATCATCGCCGCGGGGGCCGAGCTGTTCCTCGCGTTGATCTTCGCCGGACTCATCGGCGCGATCACCTGGAACATGCTGACCTGGCTGCTCGGCCTGCCATCGAGCTCGTCCCACGCTCTCTTCGGCGGCCTGATCGGTGCGACCCTGGTCGGCGCCGGACTCGGAGGAATAGACTTCGGCGCCGTGCTGTCGAAGATCGTCCTCCCCGCCCTCATCGCTCCCATCACCGCCGGCATCATCGCCTTCGTCGCGACGAAGATCGCGTACTCGGTCACCCGCCGTTACGACGGCAAGCCCGACGGGCGCGACGGCTTCCGCTGGGGCCAGATCTTCACGTCGTCCCTCGTCGCCCTCGCGCACGGCACGAACGACGCACAGAAGACGATGGGTGTCATCACCCTCGCGATGATCACGATCGGTTGGCAGTCGGGCGCCCACCACGAGCCCGAGCTCTGGGTCATCGTGGCCTGTGCCTTCACGATCGCCCTCGGCACCTACCTCGGCGGCTGGCGCATCATCCGTACGCTGGGTAAGGGGCTGACCGACGTCAAGCCGGCCCAGGGCTTCTCCGCGGAGAGCTCGACTGCGGCCACGATCCTCGCGTCCAGCGCTCTCGGCTTCGCCCTCTCCACCACCCAGGTCGCTTCGGGATCCGTCATCGGCTCGGGGCTCGGCCGCCGCGGCTCGACCGTCCGCTGGCGGACCGCCGGCCGCATCGGCGTCGGCTGGCTGCTCACCCTGCCCGCCGCGGGCGGCGTCGGTGCCCTCGCCGCGCTCCTCGTCGTCTGGCTCGGCACCTGGGGTGTGGCCATCGACGCCGTCCTCGCGGTGGCGATCATCCTCGGGCTCTACATGCGTTCCCGACACAACGCGGTGACTCCGGCGAACGCCATGAGCGATGTCGCCGAGTCCCACCTCGCCGTCGAGGTCCCCGAGACCCCGCCGCCCACGCGCCGTCAGCAGCGCATCGCCCAGGCCAAGGCCGAGGCGAAGGCCCGCGCCGAGGCCAAGGACAGGGCGAAGGCCGAGGCCAAGGACCAGGCGAAGAAGAAGGCCAAGGCCAAGGCGGATGCGAAGGCCGCGAAGACCGGCAGCACGCCGCCGTCCGACGCGCCGCGGAACGGGGAGTCGGCATGAACGTCACGATCGACTGGCTCGCCTTCCTGCAGGTGTTCGCCGCCGCCCTGGTCGGGGCCGCCGCCATCGTCACCTTCTACGCCCTCGGTCTGCGCCTGCTCGTGCGGAGCGGACGGGCACCGGTCGTGAGCCCGGCGGAGTTCACTGACGCGATCACGGTGATCTCCGAGAAGGAGCTCAAGCGCGCCGCGAAGCAGGCGGCCAAGGCCGCGAAGAAGAGCCCGCTCACCGAGGGGCAGAAGACGCTGGCACTCGTGGGTGCCTACGCGTGCTTCGTCCTCTGCGGCGCCGCGGTCATCGCCGGGATCCTGCTCATCGTCGTCGGGCACTGATCGAACCGGCGCGGGAGGGCGTCCGTGCCCGCCCCTAGGCTGAGGGCATGTCCGCAACGAACGGAACGCCCCCGGTCTTCGGTCGATACGAGCCCGCCACCCATGTCCTGATCCACGTCAGCGACCCGCATTTCCTCGCGGGCGGCGCCGCGCTGGGAGGACGGTACGACGTCGAGCGCACGTTCGCGCGGACGCTCGAGGCGATCCGCGCCGTGCATCCTGCTCCCGCCGCCATCGTGGTCACCGGCGATCTCACCGACCTTGGCGAGCCGGACGCCTACCGCCGGCTGCGGGCCGCGATCGAGCCGGTCGCCGCCGAACTCGGCGCTCCTGTGGTCTGGGTCGCGGGCAACCACGACGAACGACCGGCGCTGCGCGAGGCGCTCCTCGACGGCGAGCCCACCGAGGAGCCCGTCACCGGGGTGTGGGATCTCGACGGTCTGCGCCTGGTGGCCCTCGACACGAGCGTCCCCGGTTGGCACCACGGCGACCTCGACCCGGCCCAACTGGGATGGCTCGCCGAGGTCCTCGCCGAGCCGGCGCCGCACGGCACGCTTCTGGCGATGCACCACCCGCCGTTGCCCAGCCACCTGCCGCTGTTCGACATCCTCGAACTCCGCCATCAGGACGAGCTCGCCGCCGTCATCCGCGGCACCGATGTCCGCGGCATCCTCGCCGGCCACCTGCACTATTCCTCGCACGGGCTCTTCGCCGGTGTCCCGGTGAGCGTGGCCTCCGCCACCTGCTACACGATGAATGTCGCCCGCCCGGCCGCGGACGTGAACGGCATGGACGCCGCCCAGTCGTTCCAGCTCGTGCACGTGCGGCCGGAGACCATCACCCATACCGTCGTCCCCGTGGTCGATGCGCCGACGGGCGACTACTTCTCGGAGGAGTGGATCGCTCGCATGGCGGCCCTGACCCCGGAAGGGCGGCTGGAGGCCTTCTCCCGGAAATCCCCGCAGGGACCGGCGTAGACTGGACGCATCCCCCAACCTTTCCGTTCGCCACGACCCACGAGGATGTGACATGGCTTCTGCCGCGCCCGCCCATACCCGCACCGAGACCGATTCGCTGGGGAGCATGGAGATTCCCGCTGACGCGTACTGGGGGATCCACACCGCCCGCGCCGACGCGAACTTCCCGATCACGAAGCGCCCCATCTCGGTGTACCCCGAACTGGTGATCGCGCTGGCGATGGTCAAGCAGGCCAGTGCCAGGGCCAACAAGGAGATCGGCGTCCTCGACGCCGAGCGAGCCGACCTCATCGACCGTGCGGCGCAGCGCGTCATCGACGGCGAGTTCCACGACCAGTTCACGGTCGGCGTCATCCAGGGCGGCGCCGGCACGTCGACCAACATGAACGCGAACGAGGTCATCACCAACATCGCGCTCGAGATGGCCGGACGCGAGAAGGGCGACTATGCCTTCCTCTCGCCGATCGACCACACCAACCGCAGCCAGTCGACGAACGACGTCTATCCGACGGCGGTCAAGATCGGTCTCTCGCTCACGCTGCGTTCGCTCCTCGACGAGCTGGACGCGCTGCGCGTCGCGTTCCTCGGCAAGGCGGGAGAGTTCCACGACATCCTCAAGGTCGGCCGCACCCAGCTCCAGGACGCCGTGCCCATGACGCTGGGGCAGGAATTCCACGGCTTCGCGACGACGCTGGGCGAGGACCACAGCCGTCTCACGGAGAACGCGTCGCTCATGTTCGAGATCAACATGGGCGCGACCGCCATCGGAACCGGCATCACGACGCACCCCGACTACGCGCCGGCCGTGCTGAAGCACCTTCGCGAGATCACGGGGCTCGACCTCGAGACGGCAACCGACCTCGTCGAGTCCACGAGCGACACGGGCGCCTTCATGTCGTTCTCGTCGTCGCTCAAGCGGAACGCCATCAAGCTCTCGAAGATCTGCAACGACCTGCGGCTGCTGTCGTCCGGTCCGCAGGCGGGCCTGGGCGAGATCAACCTGCCCGCGCGGCAGGCCGGATCCAGCATCATGCCCGGCAAGGTCAACCCGGTGATCCCGGAGGTCGTGAACCAGGTGGCGTTCGCCGTCGTCGGCGCCGACATGACGGTGACCATGGCCGTCGAGGGCGGTCAGCTCCAGCTCAACGCCTTCGAACCCGTCATCGCGCACTCGATCTTCCAGTCCATCACCTGGATGCGTCAGGCCATGTGGACGCTGCGCGTGAACTGCGTCGAGGGCATCACCGCCAACCGCGACCGCCTGGGAGCGATGGTCGGTGCCTCGGTCGGCGTCATCACGGCGCTCACGCCCTTCATCGGCTACGCGGCGGCCGCGGCCCTCGCCAAGACGGCCCTGCTGACCAACCGCAACGTCGCCGATCTCGTGGTCGAGGCCGGACTCATGTCGCGCGATGAGGTCACCAAGCAGCTGTCCCCGGCGCGCCTGTCGGGCCTGGAAGCGGTCACGGCGGCCATCCCGATCATCGCCCCGGACGACCTCATCCAGATCTGAGCATCGGCCGGATACACGAAGGGGACGGGAGCCGGCGCTCCCGTCCCCTTCATGTATCCGAGGTCAGTCGAGGATGCGGCAGTGGGTGGTGAGTTCACCGATCCCGTCGATGCCGACCGTGACGGTCGAGCGATCGCGGAGGAAGATCTGCGGGTCGCGGGAGTAGCCGGCGCCGCCGGGGCTGCCGGTCGAGATGAGCGTGCCCGGCAGCAGCGTGAGCGACTGGGACAGGTGCGCGATGAGCTTCGCGACCGACCGCACCATCTGGTCGGTGCTGGCGTCCTGCACGGTGTGCCCGTCGACGACGGTCCAGATGTGGAGGTCCTGCGGGTCGGCGATCTCGTCGGCGGTCACGGCGAAGGGGCCGGTGGGGGTGAACCCGTCGAACGACTTGCAGCGCGACCACTGCGCCTCGGAGAATTGGATGTTCCGCGCGGTGATGTCGTTGACGACCGTGTACCCCCAGACGTGCGAGAGCGCGTCTTTCTCCGGCACGTCCTTCGCCGGGGTGCCGATGAGCACACCCAGTTCCGCTTCGTAGTCGACGGCCTCGCTGAGGCTGCGCGGCCACGACGTCGTCTGGTCGTGCCCGGTGAGCGAATTCGGCCACAGGGTGAAGACGGTCGGGGCGGCGTCGGTCTTGAGGCCGAGCTCGCTGGAGTGCGCGGCGTAGTTGAGGCCGACGGCGAGCACCGCCGGCGGCGCGATCACGGCGGAGGCGAAACCCCAGCCGGTCAGCGGGTGGCGCGGTGCCGTGCCCTCGCGCAGGGCGGCGCGGAGCTCGTCGAGTCCGGCGTCTCCTCGCTCGATCAGCTGCTGCAGGGTGGCAGGCGCGTCGGACAGGAGATCGGAGACGAGGATGGCGTCCGAGCCCTCCACCACGGCGAGAACCGCACCGGGGGAGTCTGGACGGCGCAGGTGAGCGAACCGCATGCTTCTACGCTACCGGGTGCGTGTGGTCCGACGGGTGGAGGAAGCCCCCAGAGCCCGGTGCGGATGCTTGTGCCCCATAAGCTTTGACCATGACCTTCGGAGGACCGTCCGACCCCCAGCAGCCCGCCCGGTACACGCCGCCGTCGGCGACGCCACCGCAGCCGACCGCGTACTCCGCCGCGCAGTACGCACAGTCGCCGTATCTGCCGCCGTCGTTCGGGCAGCAGCCGGGCTATGCGTCGGCGCTCGCGCAGCCGACGCCCTACACGCCGCCGGCACCGGTCGCGCCGTCACCCGCGGAATCGCTCCCGGCGCTGCCGGTGCCGAACAAGAAGGGCCGCACCATCTCGCTGTGGCTGTTCGGCTTCCTCGGCTTCCTGCTGCTCGCTCTCATCGGCTACTTCGGCTGGGCGCTCGGACCGACGGCGTCCGTGATCGGCCTCGTGCTGGCGCTGATCCCGCTCACCATCGTCTTCCTCGGCGTGCGCATGATCGACCGCTGGGAGCCGGAGCCCAAGCGTCTTGTGGCGTTCGCGATCGCCTGGGGTGCCGTGGCCGCCGTCGGCCTCACCCTCCTCGTCGACATCGGCCTCACCATGCTGCTCGGCATCCGCTCCGAGGAGTTCTCCGCGGTGATCCAGGCGCCGATCGTCGAAGAGTTCTGGAAGGGCCTCGGTGTCTTCCTCATCTTCCTGCTGGCGCGGCGGTCGTTCGACGGGCCGATCGACGGCGTCGTCTACGGCGCGCTCGTGGGTGCGGGCTTCGCGTTCACCGAGAACATCCAGTACTTCGCCATCAGCCTCATCGAGGGCGGCGGCGAGCAGCTCGGCGTCACGTTCATCGTGCGCGCGGTGCTGTCGCCGTTCGCGCACGCCATGTTCACCTCGCTGACCGGATTCGCGATCGGGCTCGTGGCCCGTCGTCATGCCTCGGCGGGAGCCGCACTCGGCGCGGGGCTGCTCGGCATGCTCGGAGCGATCTTCCTGCATGGGCTGTGGAACGGGTCGGCGACCTTCGCGGACTTCTTCGGCCTCTACTTCACGCTGCAGGTGCCGCTGTTCATCGGCTTCATCCTCGGGATCATCGCCTTGCGCAGGGAAGAGGCCAGGCTCACCCAGGCCCGCCTCGCCGAATACGCGGCCGCCGGCTGGTTCACCCCGGAGGAGGTCACGATGCTGGCGACCCCGGCCGGGCGCAAGGTCGGGCTCGCCTGGGCCGCCCAGTTGCGCGGGGATCGCCGGCCGCTGATGCGCGAGTTCATCAAGGACGCGACAGCGCTGGCCGCCGTCCGTCAGCGAGCGATCACCGGACGGGATCCGCTCGCCGTCGAGGACGAGCGGGCTCTGCTGATCCGGACCAGGGCGGCACGCGCCGCGCTGCTGGCCTACTGAGGCGGAGTGCCCTCGGACAGACTCAGCGCCCGGTGCTGCGGCGATGCCTGCATGTCTCCCGGGCGCTGAGTTGATCTGCCACCAGGGTGCACCCGGCTCCCGCGACATGTCAAGAGTCATCGGGACTTCCACGCGGAGTCGCGGAACGAGGGTGTTCGCTGTGAGCAGGTGCGGCCGCGTTGACCGGGCGCGCGGAGGTCGGGTTGGATGGTGACATGACTGATCGCACAAAGCCCGAGTTCGACGCCCCGACCGGCCCTGCGCCTGCAGAACTGGTCATCCGCGACATCATCGAGGGTGACGGTGCCGAGGCCAAGCCCGGCGACACCGTGACCGTCCACTACGCCGGTGTGGAGTTCGAGTCCGGCGAGGAGTTCGACTCGTCGTGGGGTCGCGGCGAGACCATCCAGTTCCCCCTGCGCGGTCTGATCCAGGGTTGGCGGGACGGCATCCCCGGCATGAAGCTCGGCGGTCGTCGTGAGCTGATCATCCCGCCGCACCTCGCTTACGGTCCGGCCGGGGGAGGACACTTCCTCTCCGGCAAGACGTTGATCTTCATCATCGACCTCGTCGCCGTCGGCTGACATCGTCGCTCCGAAGCGCCCTGCACCCCGTGGTGCGGGGCGCTTCCGGCATGTCGAGACATTTCCGTTCATCACGGGAATACATGCGAGTGAATGTATGTTGTCGGAAGGGTGCCGCGGACGATCGCGGTGCCATCCCTTCGCCGCCGCCGCGGCCGACGTCTCCTGAGGAGCAATCATGAGCAGCATCGACATCCCCGGTTACCGCCCCGGCACCTGGGTCCTCGACCCGTCCCACAGCGAGGTGACGTTCAGCGTCCGCCACATGATGATCTCGAAGGTGCGCGGCACCTTCGGTGTGAAGAGCGCGACGCTCGTGGCTCCGGAGAACCCCCTCGAAGCCAAGGTCGAGGCTTCCGTCGACGTGACCTCCGTCGACACCAAGGACGAGGGTCGCGACCAGCACCTCCGCTCCGCCGACTTCTTCGACACCAAGAACTTCCCGACCATGGAGTTCGTCTCGACCGGCGCCCGCGTCGAGGGCGGCGACTTCCTCGTCGACGGCGACCTCACCATCCGCGGCATCACGAAGCCGGTCACCTTCGAGCTCGACTTCGGCGGCTTCGGCAGCGACCCGTGGGGCAACTACAAGGCCGGCGCCTCCGCCAAGACCGTCATCAACCGCGAGGACTTCGGCCTCACCTGGAACGCCGCGCTGGAGACCGGCGGCGTGCTCGTCGGCAAAGACGTCACGATCACGCTCGACCTCCAGGGTGCGCTGCAGCAGGACTGACGCGCAGACCCTTTGAACCCCGGGCCCGTCAGGGCTCGGGGTTCTCTGCGTCGTAGTCGCGGAAACGAGGATGCCGCCGGGCGAGGACCGCGACGAGGGTGATCACGAGGATCCCGCCGAGCAGCGGCGGGAACCACAGTGACGTCAGCGTCGCGAGCGTCCCGGCGTAGAGGGCGCCGACGCGGGGGCCGCCGGTCACCACCACGACGAACAGCCCCTGCAGGCGTCCGCGCATGGTGTCCGGTACTGCGGCCTGCATCATGGTGTTCCGATAGATCGAGCTGATGTTGTCCGACGCGCCGGAGAGGGCCAGCGCCACGCAGGCGGCGACGATGAGCAGGACGTGCGGCCGGTCCTCGCCGGCCGGCGTCGCGGAGAAGGCGCCGATCAGGAGGACGACGCCGAACAGCGCGATCGCGGCGCCGTAGGCCTCCACCGCGCGGGCGATGCCCCGACCGTGCCACCGGTACTGCACCACGCGGCCGGAGAACAGGCTCGAGGAGAACGTGCCGACGGCGACCGCCGCCGTGAGGATGCCGGTCGTGAAGGCCCCGCCGCCGAGGATGACCGTGCCGAGTGCCGGGAAGAGCACGAGTGGCTGTCCGAACGTCATCGCGATGATGTCCATGACGTACTGCATCCGGATGTTGCCCGCGCGGCGGAGGAAGCGCCAGCCGTCGACGAGCGAGGCGAGGCCGGGACGCACGATGTCGCCTTCGGGGCGCAGGGCGGGGAGCGTCCACAGGCCGAGGAACATCGACAGCATGAGCACGACGTCGATCGTGTACGTCCAGCCGTAGCCGGAGAGGGCCACGAGGAGCCCGGCGAGGGCCGGACCCGCCATGACCGTGAGCCCGAACGCGACGCCGTTGAGCGCGGACGCGGCCGCGAGCATGCTGCGGGGGATGAGGCGGGGGACGATCGCCGTCCGCGTGGCCATGCCGACGGAGTTCGCCGCCGAGTTCACGATGCTCAGCGCGTACAGCCACCAGATCGTCTCCGTGCCGGTCCAGGTGAGCGCCGCGAGCAGCCCCGTGGAGGCGAAGGTCACGGTGGCGGCCATGAGCGCGACCCGCCGCCGGTCGAACGCATCGGCGAGCATGCCGCCGTAGAGACCGGCGAGGATCATCGGGAGGAGGCCCGCGACGGCGATCATCGAGACGGCGAACGTGCTCGCGGTCAGATCGAACACGTGCAGCATCACGGTCACGATGGTGAGCTGACCGCCGATGCCGGCGAGGGTGGAGCCGATCCACATCCGGGCGAAGGCCGGGCTCGCCTTCAGCGGGGTGAGGTCGATCAGATGGCCGCGTCGGGAGCTCACAGGGCGGTCTTCTTCTGCACATCCCGAGCCTAGTTGACCCACGCGCCTCGTCCCGGACGCCGTGTCCCGCCGTAGCCGTTCGGGCTGGTAGACTCGTCAGGTTGCCGTTCGATCGGCCGCGGATAAAGAGAGCTCACGCATCAGGCGTCGGGCGCCGCGCAACAAGCAGAGAGGGGATCGAATCTATGGCACTGGAAGCAGACGTCAAGAAGGCGATCATCGAAGAGTACGCGACGCACCCCGGTGACACCGGATCCCCCGAGGTGCAGGCCGCGATGCTGACGCAGCGCATCAAGGACCTCACCGAGCACCTGAAGGAGCACAAGCACGACCACCACTCGCGTCGTGGTCTGTTCCTGCTCGTGGGTCAGCGCCGTCGTCTGCTCGGCTACCTCCAGAGCGTCGACATCGAGCGGTACCGCTCGCTGATCGCACGCCTTGGTCTTCGCCGATAAGGCACCACGGACCCAGCGTTCAATCGCGCAGAACATTCTTGAGAAGGCCGCCCCACGGTGTGGGGCGGCCTTCGTCATGTCCTGGCGGCGGGATCCGCTCAGGCGGTCGCCTGCACCAGGTCGGGGTGGTGGATGGCCGCCACGTCGGGGTGCGCGCGCAGCCGGGACTTCATGGCGTTCTCGCCGTAGGTCGCGTGGATCGGATTGCTCGGGTCCTCGGTGACTCCGGTCGCCTCGGCGGCGAGGTCGGCGGGGAGCTCGAGCAGCGGGAGTTGCTGATCGAGCGCCGGGTTGAAGAAGAACGGGATCGAGATGCGCTCCTCCGGCGCCCGCGGCGAGATCACCCGGTGGTTGGTCGCCTTGAGGTACCCGCCGGTGGCGTACTCCAGGAGCTCGCCGATGTTCACCACGAAGGCGCCGGGCACCGGGGGAGCCGACACCCACTCGCCGTCGCGCTCGACCTGGAGTCCGCCCTTGCCGGGCTCGACCCAGAGCAGCGTCAGCACGCCGGAGTCCTTGTGCGCGCCGACGCCCTGCTGTGGCTCCGGCTCGTTCGTACCCGGGTAGCGCACGATCTTGATCAGGGTCGACGGCTCGCGGAACGGCTCGTCGAAGTAGGTCTCCTCCGCCCCGAGGGTGAGCGCCCAGGCGCGCAGGAGCTTGCGGGCGATCTCCGTGAGGGTGTCGTGCCACTCCGTGACGACCTCCTTCAGCTCGGGCTGAGCTGCGGGCCAGAGGTTCGGGCCGGTGAGGCGGTTGAAGGCGGGTCCCCCTTCGACCGGCTCGCGTTCGGGGCCGATGTCGATCTGCTCGCGCCAGTCGACTTTGCCCTGCGTGCGCTCTCCGCCGATCCGGGTGTAGCCGCGGAAATGCGGGCTGTTGATGTTCTCGATCGCGAGCTTGTCCTCCTCCGGCAGGGCGAAGAAGTCCCGGGCCGCCTGGTGCAGCCGCGCCTCCAGCTCGGGGGAGATCCCGGTGCCGGTCAGGTAGAAGAAGCCGACATCGTGCGTGGCCGCGCGGAGGTCGTCGCGGAAGCGCGCCGCGGCCTCGGGGCCGTCGTCGAGCCGGGACAGGTCGAGGATGGGGAGCGAGAGTTCAGCCATGGACCGAGGCTATGTCGGGATGCGACCGCCAGGATGCTCTGTTGCACTCCATTACTTCCGTCCTTCATATCGGAGGTGGAGCGATCACGGTGCTAGAGTCTCGTCGGTAAGGGATGCCTTACCTCAGTCGCTGTCAGAGAGTGTCTCCCGTGCTCGCCACCTTCCTCATCGGACTCCGCGAGGGTCTCGAAGCCGCGCTCGTCGTCGGCATCCTCGTCGCCTACCTTCGTCGTCTCGGACGTCGCGACGCGCTGCCGAAGATGTGGGCGGGCGTAGGACTCGCGATCGCCCTCGCTTTCGGCATCGGGGCGATCCTCACGTTCGGCGCCTACGAGCTCACGTTCCAGGCCCAGGAGCTGATCGGCGGTGGTCTGTCCCTCGTCGCGGTGGCGATGGTGACGTGGATGATCTTCTGGATGCAGCGCGCCGGCCGCACCATGAAGGCGACCCTGGAGGGCGGAATCGATCGCGCGCTGACCATCGGCGGTCTCTGGGCGCTCATCGCCATCGGGTTCGTCTCCGTGGCCCGCGAGGGGATCGAGACGACCCTCCTGCTGTGGTCCATGGTGCAGTCCTTCGGCGACGCGCCGTCCGCGCTGCTCGGCGCCCTCCTCGGGCTGGCCGTTGCCGTGGTCCTCGGCTGGCTGATCTCCCGCGGGGCGTTGCGTCTCGATCTGCGGCGCTTCTTCGCCTGGACCGGCGCGTTCCTCGTCATCGTCGCGGCCGGGGTCCTCGCGTACGCCGTGATGGACCTGCAGGAGGCGGGCGTTCTGCCCGGTCCGTTCACGGCGGCGGCACCCCTGGACCCCGTCACGGGGGTGGTCGCCGTGGGTGGAGCGGCGTTCCCGTTCGGCTGGGCGTTCGACGTGTCGGCCGCGATCGCTCCTGGCGGCCCCGTCGCCTCCGTCCTGCAGGCCACCGTCGGCTTCATGCCCGCCATGACCTGGCTGCAGGTGCTCGCCTGGAGCCTCTACATCCTCGTCGTCGGCGGGTTCTACCTCCGTGGCCTCCGCTCGGCGCGCCCCTCGACGCGCGGCGCGTCCGCCGCCCCGACATCCTCCCTCACACAGCAAGGAGCAGCATGATCACCTCGCACCGGGTCCTCGCCGCGGCGGCCACCGCTGGTACCGCGGCCCTCCTCCTCAGCGGCTGCGTCGCGAAGAGCGACGCGGAGGCCGCAGCGGCCTTCGACGTCTCTTCCACGGACAGCGATTGCAGCGTCTCGGGGTCCAGCGCGAAGAGCGGGACACTGACCTTCGAGGTGACGAACGACACCGACCAGGTCTCCGAGTTCTACCTGCTGGCCGAAGACGGCCTGCGCATCGTCGGCGAGGTGGAGAACATCGCTCCAGCGGCCTCCCGCACGCTGACGGTCGTCGCCCAGCCCGGCGACTACTTCACCCTCTGCAAGCCGGGCATGGTCGGCGAAGGCGTCGGCCGGGCCTCCTTCACGGTCACCGGCGACCGGGTCGCCGTCGAGGGCCCCGATGCCGAGCAGAAGCAGAAGGCGGTCGATCTCTACGCAGCCTTCGTGAAGGATCAGGTCGGGCAGCTCGTCCCGGCCGTCGAGGACCTCGTGGCCGCGTACGAGTCCGGTGACGACGACGCCGCGCGCTCCCTCTTCCCGCAGACGAGGGCGTTCTACGAGCGCATTGAGCCGGTGGCGGAGGCCCTGGGCGATCTCGATCCGCGCATCGACTATCGCGAGGTGGATGCGGTCGCGGAGGGTCTCGACTGGACGGGGTTCCACCGCATCGAGAAGGACCTGTGGGTCCCGGCGAAGGACGCGCTGAACGCCGATGGCGAGACCCCGGCGTGGCAGGACTGGGCGCCGTCCACGCCCGAGGAGCGGGCCGACTACGGCGACCTCCTGCTGGCGGACGTGCAGGAACTGTACGACTACGTGCACGCCGAGGACTTCACCGCCGCGCTGGACGACCAGGGCATCGGCGGCATCTCCAACGGCGCGATCGCGCTGCTCGACGAGGTGGCGACCGGCAAGATCTCCGGCGAGGAGGACTGGTGGTCCGGCACGGATCTCTCCGACTTCGCGGCGAACGTCGAGGGCTCGAAGATGGCCTTCTCCCTCGTACAGGACTTCGCGGCGGCGCAGGGCGACGACGGCGAGGCCCTCGTGTCCGAGATCGAGACGGGCTACGCAGCTCTCGAGGAGTCCCTCGCCACGCATGGCTCGCTTGCCGACGGGTTCGTCGGCTACAGCGAACTGACCGAGGCCGACAAGCGCGAGTTCACCGATCTCATCAACGCCCTCGCCGAGCCGCTCTCGCAGCTCACCGGCACGGTGCTCGACTGACGACGGGGCACAGGAGAACACGGACGTGAACGAGTCGGAACCGGACGCCCCGGAGACCGTCGCGGCGTCGTCGAACCCCGCCTCGGGCCGCGGTCTCAGCCGGCGCGGGCTGCTGGGACTGGCGGTCGGCGGCGGGGTCGCGGGCCTGGCCGTCGGCATGGGAGCGGGCATGGCCGGCGGCGTGGCACTCGGGCGGGCGCGGGCGACCGAGGACGCCGAATCACGGTACGAGTTCTTCGGTGCGCACCAGGCCGGGATCACGACGCCCGTGCAGGACCACCTGCATTTCGCGAGCTTCGACATGATGCCCCCCACGGACCGGGACGACCTCGTCTCGCTCTTGCAGGATTGGTCGTACGCCGCGGCGCGGATGACGCAGGGACTCGAAGTGAGTGCGAGCGGCGCCGTGAACGGCCCCGCCGAGGCGCCCCCGGACGACACAGGGGAGGCGCTGGGGCTCCCCGCCGCCGGGCTCACCCTCACCTTCGGCTTCGGCCCTGGACTGTTCGAGAACGAGGACGGCGACCGCTACGGTCTCGCGCCGCGACGCCCGCCTGGTCTCGAACGCCTCCCCGCCTTCCTCGGCGACGACCTCGACCCCGATGCGTCGCACGGCGACCTGTGCATCCAGGCCTGTGCCGACGACCCTCAGGTCGCGGTGCACGCGATCCGGAACCTCAGCCGCATCGCGTTCGGGCGCGCACGGCTGCGCTGGTCGCAGTTGGGATTCGGGAAGACCTCCCGCACCACGGCCGCGCAGGCCACGCCACGGAACCTCTTCGGATTCAAGGACGGCACCGCCAACATCCTCGCCGACGACACCGCGGCGCTCGCCGACCACGTCTGGGTGTCGAGCGACGACGAGCCGGCCTGGATGGCCGGTGGCTCCTACCTCGTCGCCCGGAAGATCGCCATGCTCATCGAGACCTGGGATCGGGTGCGACTCTCGGAGCAGGACACGATCATCGGACGGGACAAGGGCGCGGGCGCCCCGCTCTCCGGCGGTGACGAGTTCACGGCACCGGATTTCCACGGCACCGCCATCGACGCGAACAGCCACCTCCGCCTGGCCCACCCTGCGCAGAACGACGGCATCCGCATCCTGCGCCGCGGCTACAACTACGTCGACGGCAACAACACCCTGGGGCGACTGGACGCCGGGCTGTTCTTCCTGTCGTATCAGCGCGATCCCGCCCAGTTCATCACGCTGCAGCGTCGCCTGTCGAGCGACCGTCTCAACGAGTACATCCGTCACGTCGGATCGGGGATCTGGGCGATCCCCCGGGGGGCGCGACCGGGGTCGTACGTCGGTGCCGAGCTGTTCGCC
Source organism: Zhihengliuella sp. ISTPL4 (assembly GCF_002848265.1). Taxonomy (GTDB): domain Bacteria; phylum Actinomycetota; class Actinomycetes; order Actinomycetales; family Microbacteriaceae; genus Microbacterium. The sequence goes on along the minus strand of NZ_CP025422.1, from coordinate 1,102,782 downwards.
TGACCTGCCCTCACACCGCTGACGCCGTCTCCTCCAGCACGTCCACGGCGGCAGCGGCGAAGCTGTCCGCTCCGGCATGATCGTGCGCCGTGACGGTCACCACCGCGTCGTCGAGGAAGAGGAGGAGCTGGCCGTGGGCGCCGTGCAGCCGCCACGCCCGCCCCGGTCCCCGCCAGCCCGCGAGCGCGTAGCGGTCGTAGCCCGGGTTCGCGCCGGTGACGACCCCGTCTTCGTGCATGGCCGCTATCCACTGCGGGGAGACGAGCCGGTGCCCGTTCCAGGAGCCACGATCCCGGATGAGCAGGCCGAGGCGCGCCACCTCCTCCGTCCGGAGAGCCAGCCCGCCACCGGCCTCGATGCGGCCGTTCGGGGACCGCGACCAGGTCACGTCCTCGATGCCGAGGGGGCCGAAGAGGCGGGAGGAGAGGTAATCGCCGACGTCGCCGACGCGGGCTCCGAGGGCCGTCATCGCGGTGTAGGTGCTGGCGTTGGAGTACTGGAACACTCGCCCGCGGGAGGGCCGTCGCAGGAACTCCCTCGCGAGATCCGGCCAGTCCGTCATCAGGGTCTCGGACCAGGGGAGATCGATACCGCTGGACATGGAAAGCAGATGACGCAGGGTGACACGTTCGACCCCGTCGCCGAGTTCGTGGTCGGGGAGAAGGTCGGCCATGGTGTCGTCCAGACGGACGAATCCCTCGCCCGCGGCCATGCCGACGGCCAGCACGCAGACCCCCTTCGCGATCGAGTGCACGTCCTCGCGGATGTCGGGCGTCCAGCGGTGCTCGGCGGTCTCGTCACCGATGCGCACGTGCAGACCGTGGGCCGCGAAGCCCTGCGCGTCCGCGATGCCGACGAGCCGATCCCGGACGCTCACCGCCGCGCCGGAGACCCGGTGCCGCGGCATCACTGCGGACGCCGGGAGCCGGTCGGGTCGTTGCGACGACCTTCGCGGGACGCGAGTTCGGGGTCGGCGAACAGCCACCGCGGTCGCGGCTCCACGAGCGGACGGAAGACCCGGCGCACGGGTCTGGTCGCGAGCAGCAATGCGAGGACGACCGAGAGCGCCGTGACCGCAGGGAGCCAGAACCAGGTCGGCTCGAGGTCGCGCAGCACGCCGCTCTCCCGGAACGGGTAGAGCACGAAGGAGTGCAAAAGGTAGACGTACATCGTGTACTGGCCGAAGGTCGTCCACCAGTAGGACCCGCGAGGGATCAGGACGAAGAAGGCGGCGCAGAGCAGGACCGCGAGCAGCATGAGGGCGATACGGATGCCGCCCGCCCACCACTGGTCTCCGACGAGGTCGGAGTAGGAGTCCTCGTAGAACAGCCAGTGGCGCAGGTCGGTGGCCTGCCAGACGGGCAACCAGTTCCACGCAGCCCATCCGGCCCCGCCGAGGACGGCGACGGCGGCGACCCGGACCCACCACGGGCGCGCGTCGAGGAGACGCAGCCGGTCGACCACGTTCCGCTCCCTGAGCCACCAGCCCAGCGTGAAGAACGGCAGCAGGCCGAGGGTGCGCGAGAGTGAGAAGGTGCTGTCGACGTTCGGGAGGTAGCCCGCGCCGACGGAGATCACAACCGTCCACAGCAGGGGCCAGCGCAGCAGGGCGAGATAGGGGAGGACGAGGCGGAAGATCCCGAGGGCGAGGAGGAACCAGAGCGTCCAGCTCGGCTGGGTCGGGTTCGGAGTCGCCTCGCCCTCCACGAGCCACTTGGTGAACGTCCACAGCGTCTCGAAGATGACGTAGGGGAGGATGATGTCGGTGATGACGCGGGCCATCTGCGTGCGGGTCGGGGAGCCCGACTTGGAGAAGTACCCGGAGATGATGGCGAAGGCCGGCATGTGGAACGCGTACAGCGCCAGGTAGAAGGCGAACGCGATGTCCGAGTCGTAGATCAGACGCTGGATCGCGTGGCCGAGCACCACGAGGACGATGCAGGCATACCGTGCGTTGTCCCAGAAGGGTACGCGTCGTCGTTTGCGGGCGACGGGGCCCGTGCCGGGCCCCGTCGTCCCGACTCCGGTGGTGCTCATTCTCCGAGGCTACCGGCCGGGAATAAAGTTGCCCTGCACGCGTTGACCCAATTACATTCAAATGAATAGAACCGGATGCCGGGCATCCGATTCGGAGAACACGGAGCAATCATGAGCGAGCAGTCAGGCGCGCAGGCGATGCAGTTCGGCATCATGTCGGTCAGCGACATCACCCGCGACCCCACCACGGGAGTCACCCCCAGCGAGCAGGAGCGGATCAAGGCGACGCTGGCCATCGCGACCCACGCCGAGGAGGTCGGACTCGACGTCTTCGCGATCGGCGAGCACCACAACCCGCCGTTCTGGTCGTCCAGCCCCACCACGTTCCTGGCCGCGCTCGCCGCGCAGACCGAGCGCCTCATCGTCTCCACCTCGACGACGTTGATCACCACGAACGACCCGGTGCGCATCGCCGAGGAGTACGCGATGCTGCAGCACGTGTCGGACGGCCGCATGGACCTCATGCTCGGCCGTGGCAACACCGGTCCGGTGTACCCGTGGTTCGGGCAGGACATCCGCCAGGGCCTCCCGCTCGCGATCGAGAACTACGCCCTGCTGCACAAGCTGTGGCGCGAGGACGTCGTGGACTGGGAGGGGAAGTTCCGCACGCCGTTGCAGGGCTTCACCTCGACACCCCGTCCGCTCGACGGCATCGCCCCGTTCGTGTGGCACGGTTCCATTCGAACCCCGGAGATCGCGGAGCAGGCCGCGTACTACGGCGACGGCTTCTTCGCGAACAACATCTTCTGGCCGAAGGAGCACTACCAGCGCCTCATCGAGCTCTACCGTCAGCGCTTCGAGCACTACGGGCACGGCACACGTGAGCAGGCGATCGTCGGTCTCGGCGGTCAGGTGTTCATGGCGGCGAAGTCGCAGGACGCGGTGGATCAGTTCCGTCCGTACTTCGACAACGCCCCCGTCTACGGGCACGGGCCCAGCATGGAGGACTTCACCGAGATGACGCCGCTGACGGTGGGATCGCCGCAGCAGGTGATCGACCGGTACGCCGCGATGCGCGAGCACTACGGTGACTACCAGCGCCAGCTCTTCCTCATCGACCACGCCGGCCTCCCGCTGAAGACGGTGCTCGAGCAGCTCGACATCCTCGGTTCCGAGGTCGTGCCGGTGCTGCGCAAGGAACTCGCCAAGGACCGCCCGTCCACGGTGCCGGACGCACCGACCCGCGCCGCGCGCGTGCGGGCGACCTATGGCGACGGCCCCACCCGCCAGGCGCGTCCCGGCGCGAACCGCGGCGACAACCTCACCGGGGACTCGCCGTACCAGGACACGCCTGCTCCCGCAGGTGCCGCGTTCGGACTCGGCCGGAAGGAGGCCTGACATGACCACGCGTCGTATCGCCGTCGTCTCGGCGGGGCTGTCCAACCCGTCCTCGACCCGGATGCTCGCCGACCGACTGGCCGCGGAGACCGTGAAGGCCCTCGCGGAGCGCGACATCGAGGCCACGGTCGACGTGATCGAACTGCGCGACCACGCGCACGACATCACGAACAACCTGCTGACGGGCTTCGCGCCGCCGGCGCTCGAGACGGCGATCAACACCGTCGTCTCGGCCGACGCGCTGATCGCGGTCACGCCGATCTTCTCGACGAGCTACTCCGGGCTGTTCAAGTCGTTCATCGACGTTCTCGATCCGGACGCGCTCACCGGGAAGCCGGTGCTCATCGGTGCCAACGCCGGGACGCCACGGCATTCGCTCGCGATCGACTACGCGATCCGGCCGCTGTTCGCCTACCTGCACGCCGAGGCCGTGTCCACGGGCGTCTTCGCCGCGTCCAGCGACTGGGGCGGCGCCGGAGACGATGTCGCGCCGCTGGCGAAGCGGGTCGAGAAGGGCGCGAGGGAACTCGCCGAGGCGATCGCGCGGCGAGAGGCAGCCTCTGTCGTCGATCCGTACGACCCCGCCACCTACCTGGGAGAGGGGCGCTCCTTCGGCCACATGCTCGGCGGTCTCGCGGGAGAGTGATCGAGAGGCCCTTCGATGGCAGCGTGCCCCGTGCCTCCCGGCGCGGGGCACGCTGCTGTCCGGAGGTCGACTGCGGGTCAGCGCCCGCGGCTGAGCGCGGCGACGACCTCCTCGTCGGTGACCTCGGAGAAGTCACGGTAATACTGACCGACGGCGCGGAAGCCGGGCGGCTGCCGAGCGCACACCACGGCATCGGCCTCCGGGAGCCTGGAAGCGATACCCGGAGCCGCCACGGGCGCGGCGATGACGATCCGCTGTGCGCCGTGGGCACGGGCGACCAGACAGGCGGCGCGCGCTGTGCTGCCCGTCGCGATCCCGTCATCCGCGATCACCGCGGTACGGCCGTCCAGAGACGGGAACGCGCGGTCGCGCCGGAGCGCGGCGACGCGGGCGTCCAGCACCACGCGCTCGCGAGCCTCGACCGCGATGACGTCCGAGGGACGCAGGCGAAGCGCGTCGACCAGACCGTCGTCGAGCACGCGCACCTCGCCCTCTCCGATGGCGCCCATGGCCACTTCGGGTTGCCAGGGCACGCCGAGTTTGCGCACGACGATCACATCGAGTGGTGCCCGCAGACTCCGCGCGACTGCAGCCGCGATCGGCACGCCTCCACGGGGGAGACCGAACACCACGGGATTCCGCAATGGCAGATCGGCGAGCGCTGAGATCAGTCGTGATGCCGCGTCTTCACGATCGTTGAAGACGGTGTCGCCGCTCGTCATCGTGCGCCTCTCGGTCCGGCGCTGCTCCGGGGGAGGGTGCGGAAGCGCCGAGGCACCGGGCTCCCGCACCCGCGCGGTCAACCGCTCTTGCGTCGGAACTCGCGCCGCGTCTGCGGGGCATGCGCGGCATGGACGGCCGAATCGCCATCCAGGTGCGCCTCGCCCTGCCGGTGGTGCGCGTTCTTCTTCTCGAGCGCTTCCTTGAACTTGCGCTTCATGTCCTCAGAGGAGGAGCCGGCGCCTTCTTCGGTGCTCATGCTCCCGAGCCTAGAGCACGGCAGGTGATGCGGCGAGGTCAACGTCCGCGATGCCGCGTCAGTCGGTCGAGGACGAGTCCGAGCGCGACGGCCACGACCACGGACACCGGGACGGCGACGAGCGGGCCGCCGGGCACCACCGCGGCGACGAGCGCACCGACGGCCGCCTGGTACGCGGCCCACCCCGTCGCGGCCAGGATCACGAGCGCCACGTAGCGCGGCGGATGGATGCGGGAGGCGCCGGCGACGAGGCTCACGGCAAGCCGGGCGAAAGGGACGAAGCGCGCGGTGAACAGTACCGTGGCCGTGCCGCGATCCAGCCGGCGGCGGGCCCCGTCGAGGGCCTGCCGGACGCGGGGCGCTCGCATCCAGCTCCAGCGTTCGGTGCCGACGACGCGCCCGATCAGGTAGCAGCAGGCGTCGCCGAGCGCCGCCGCACCCGCCGCGCAGAGCACCACAGCCCACAGGGCGGGCGTCCCCGTCGTCATCGCGACGGCCCCGAGCGCGGTCACGGCGATCTCCCCCGGTACGACCACGAGGAACGCGTCCCCGAGCACGAGCAGGCTCATCGCGGCCAAGCTCCACGGGCCGCCGAGGAATTCTGCGAGCAGGTCTGTCGACACGCCGCCACCCTGCCCCGGGGCGGTGAACGGGAACCAACGCGCGGATAGCCGGTGACCCGCGATCCAGCATCGGGTGAACATCCGGTGCGCGGCGCCGGTTTCCCGCTTCGGGGAGGGGGCGCACCGTCATCCTGAGGGGGTGAGAGTCGCGATCGTCACCGAGTCCTTCCTTCCGCACATGAACGGTGTGACCGGATCCGTGATGCAGATCCTCCGCCACCTGGAGCGCCGAGGGCATGAGGCCTTCGTCCTCGCGCCCGCTGCCATCGGTCTACCGGAGCAGCTGCACGGTGCTCGCGTCGCGGGGATTCCCAGCGTCCCGCTTCCGGGATACCGGGACGTCCGCGTGGGCGCGGCGACGACCCATCGGTTCGGCGTGGAGCTCGACCGCTTCCGGCCCGACATCGTCCACCTCGCGTCACCCTTCGCGCTCGGGTGGCGAGGGCTGCTCGCCGCAGAACGTGCTGCTGTCGGAACCGTCGCGGCCTATCAGACCGATGTGGCCGCATATACGGAGAGGTATCGCGTCGCGGCGACGACCGGGATCGCCCACGCTCACATCGCACGGCTGCACCGGCGGGCGACACTCACGCTGGCTCCGTCCACGGAGTCCGCGCAGCAGCTTGGACGCCTGGGCGTCGACCGCCTTCGCTCCTGGGGGCGGGGTGTGGACGCGGAACGCTTCCACCCCTCTCGGCGCAGCGATGCGCTCAGGGCCGCGTGGGGAGCGGAGACCGTCATCGGCTACGTCGGACGCCTGGCACCCGAGAAGCAGGTGGAGGACCTCGCTGCGCTGCACGGGATCCCCGGCACGCGTCTCGTCATCGTCGGAGACGGCCCACGACGGGAGCGCCTGCAGGAGCGGCTTCCCGACGCTCTGTTCCTCGGGCGGCTCGACGGGGAGGCGCTCGCCGCGGCGCTGGCCTCCTTCGATGTCTTCGTGCATCCGGGGGAGAGCGAGACCTTCGGCCAGACCCTGCAGGAAGCCCATGCGAGCGGTGTCCCCGTGGTCGCCACGGGCAGAGGAGGGCCGCTCGATCTCGTTCGGCCCGGCGTCGACGGCTGGTTGTACCGCCCCGGCGACCTCGCGGACCTCCGCCGCTGCGTGACCGATCTCGCCGGAGACGAGCGCATGCGTCGGGCATTCGGGGAGGCGGGCTGGAGCGCTGTGCAGGGGCGGAGCTGGGCGCACCTGGGAGACCAGCTCCTTGGTCACTTCGAGGAGGCGCGGGCCCTGCACGCGGTCGACATCCGTCTGCGCGCTCGTCGCCTCGTCCGACCGGAGCCGGCCGCGCCCGCGCCCTCGCGCCGGTGGCGCCGGGTCGTCGCCCTCGGCGACTCCTTGACCGAGGGACTCTGCGACCCCGGGCCCGACGGTGCCCTCCGCGGGTGGGCTGACCGGCTCGCGCTGCTCCTCGCGGCGCGGGGAGGCCTCCATTACGCCAACCTCGCGATCCGTTCGAAGCGCGTGGCCGACGTGTGCGGCGCGCAAGTGGAGCGGGCACTGGAACTCCGCCCCGATCTGGTGACCATCCTGGTGGGCGCCAACGACCTCGTGAAACACCGCACCGACGCGCTCGCGCTCGCCGCGAGCCTGGAGGTGGCCGTACGGCGGGTGCGTGCGACCGGCGCCGACGTCGTCCTGGTCACCCCGTTCCTCCCGGGGCGCCGCGCCGCAGCGCTGTACGCCCGCCGCTTCTCCGCCTTCGCCACGGCCCTTGCGGGGATCGCTGTGCGGACCGGAGCGATCCTCATCGACACGGATCTGCATCCCGCGCTGGGGGAGCGGCAGCACTGGGGTGAGGACTTGGTGCATCTCAGCAGTCGAGGACACCGTTTTCTCGCTTATCGGGTCGCGGAGGTGCTCGGAGTCCCGCATGCGGACGCGCTGGGGCTGCTGGATGCGGCGCTGCACGACAACGAGCCGATCGGGCGCGCGGCGTGGTGGCGGCGGCACGCGCTGCCGTGGGTGTGGCGACGGCTGCGGGGGCGCGCCGCCGGCGACGGCCGGCGGGCGAAGCACCACGATTACGTTTACGTCGGACGCTCCGCCGTCGAGCGGGACGCCAGCGTGGTCTGAAAGACAGGAACCTTCAGTGCTTTCCATCCGAGGCGGCCGCGTTGCGCTCGGTGAACCCCGGATGACGGTCCGGTGTCGTACGCGCATCGCACGCGGAACCCTCGGCTCTGCGGGTGCACGCTGGTAGGGTGGTTCAGGGTGACCCCGGTCATCCGATAATTTCACATCGACTCATGGAGCGATCGGCGGAGAAGCTGGTCCCCTGTGGTGGGTTCCTCGGCGGATGTCGGGTGGCTTTCTACTGGTGGCCAGCGCAGGCGAGATTCGCGGGAGTGCCCGCGCGCCCGAACCCTTCCGTTCCGCTCCTTTGAACATGCTCGCGCGCCACACGGGTTCGCGAGTCTAAACAAAGAAGGAGAGACCTCTTGGAAGGTCCTGAAATCACCGCCACCGAGGCCGTTCTCGACAACGGCCGCTTCGGCACCCGCACCATTCGCTTCGAGACCGGTCGCCTCGCGCAGCAGGCTCAGGGCGCTGTCGCCGCGTACCTCGACGGCGAGACCATGCTGCTCTCGGCCACGAGCGCGGGCAAGCACCCGCGTGAGGGCTTCGACTTCTTCCCGCTGACGGTCGACGTCGAGGAGCGTTCCTACGCCGCCGGAAAGATCCCCGGCTCGTTCTTCCGACGTGAGGGTCGCCCCTCGACCGAGGCGATCCTCGTCTGCCGTCTGATCGACCGTCCGCTGCGTCCGTCGTTCGTCGATGGTCTGCGCAACGAGGTCCAGATCGTCATCACGGTCCTCTCGATCGCCCCGGGTGAGTTCTACGACGCGCTCGCGATCAACGCTGCATCCGCCTCGACCCAGATCTCGGGTCTGCCGTTCTCGGGTCCCGTCGCCGGTGTGCGCCTCGCGTTCATCCCCGGTCACGGCCAGCACGAGGACCAGTGGGTCGCCTTCCCGACCGCGGAGCAGGTCTCCGAGGCCGTGTTCGACCTGATCGTCGCCGGTCGTGTCGTCACCAAGGCCGACGGTTCCGAGGACGTCGCGATCATGATGGTCGAGGCTGAGGCGACCGAGGGCAGCTGGAACCTGATCAAGGCCGGCGCCACCAAGCCGAACGAGGACGTCGTTGCCCAGGGCCTCGAGGCCTCGAAGCCGTTCATCGCCCAGCTCGTCAAGGCGCAGGCCGAACTCGCCGCCACCGCGTCGAAGGAGCCGGGCGTCTACCCGGTCTTCCCCGCGTACAGCGACGAGGTCTACGACTTCGTGTCCGAGCGCGCGTTCGCCGAGCTGAGCGACGTCTACCAGATCGCCGACAAGACCGAGCGTCAGAACGCCGACGACGCGATCAAGGACCGCGTCAAGGCCGAGCTCATCGAGGCCACCGAGGCGGGTTCGCTGCCGGCGGCGGCTCCGCTGGAGTTCTCCGCGGCGTACAAGTCCGTCACCAAGAAGATCGTCCGCGGTCGCATCCTCACCGAGGGCACCCGCATCGACGGCCGTGGACTGGCGGACATCCGTCCGCTCGACGCCGAGGTGCAGGTCATCCCGCGCGTGCACGGCTCCGCGATCTTCCAGCGCGGCGAGACCCAGATCATGGGTGTCACCACGCTGAACATGCTCAAGATGGAGCAGCAGATCGACTCGCTGTCGCCGACGACGAGCAAGCGCTACATGCACCACTACAACTTCCCGCCCTACTCGACCGGTGAGACCGGCCGCGTGGGTTCGCCGAAGCGTCGCGAGATCGGGCACGGCTTCCTCGCCGAGCGCGCGCTCGTGCCGGTGCTGCCGAGCCGCGAGGAGTTCCCCTACGCGATCCGTCAGGTGTCCGAGGCCCTCGGCTCCAACGGCTCCACGTCGATGGGTTCCGTCTGCGCCTCGACCCTGTCGCTGCTGAACGCGGGTGTGCCGCTGCGCGCCCCCGTCGCCGGCATCGCGATGGGTCTCGTCTCCGACGAGGTGAACGGGGAGACCCGCTACGCCGCGCTGACCGACATCCTGGGTGCGGAGGACGCGCTCGGCGACATGGACTTCAAGGTCGCCGGTACGAGCGAGTTCGTCACCGCCATCCAGCTCGACACGAAGCTCGACGGCATCCCGTCGTCGGTGCTCGCGGGTGCGCTGACGCAGGCGCGCGATGCTCGCCTGACGATCCTCAACGTCCTCAACGCCGCGATCGACGCCCCTGACGAGATGGCGCCGACCGCGCCGCGCGTCATCAGCGTCCAGATCCCGGTCGACAAGATCGGCGAGCTGATCGGCCCGAAGGGCAAGACGATCAACGCGATCCAGGACGAGACCGGCGCGCAGATCTCCATCGAGGAGGACGGCACCGTCTACATCGGCGCGACCGACGGCCCCTCGGCCGAGGCCGCCCGTGCGCAGGTGAACGCGATCGCCAACCCGACCAACCCGGAGGTCGGCGAGCAGTTCCTCGGCACCGTCGTGAAGATCGCCACCTTCGGCGCCTTCATCTCGCTGCTGCCCGGCAAGGACGGTCTGCTGCACGTCACCGAGGTGCGCAAGCTCGCCGGTGGCAAGCGTGTGGAGAACGTCGAGGACGTGCTCTCCGTCGGCCAGAAGATCCTCGTGAAGATCACGAAGATCGACGACCGCGGCAAGCTCTCGCTCGAGCCCGTGCTCGACGATGCGCCGGCTGCGGATGAGGCTCCCGCCGAGGACGCCGCCGCCGAGTAAGTCACGGCTCCCACGGAACCCGGGCCTCCTTCGGAAGGTCCGGGTTCCGTCGTCTGTGCCGTGATCGAAACGTTATGGGAAGTTTGCGCGCCGTTCCCCGGATTGGTCGGGACGTTCGCGCGCGTCGCATACCCTCGAAGTACGCACCGGGGGGTGCCAGTGAAGCAGTGAGGTCGATCGGTTGCAGCCGATCGCAGCGGGGGTGAGAGTATGCGGTTGTTCGGCGTAGGCGCAGGGCCCGACGCTGAACGCGCCGCGCTGGAGCACGAGGATCACCCGTCCGCGCCCATCCCGATCGTCGGTCCCGGTGTGGGGGAGTCCATCCGCGCCGCCCTCGGTGAGACCGGATACGAGACCTTCCCGCTGATGCTCGGCGCCGCGGAGTTCGGGTGGAACGTCGATCTGGAGACGAGTCACGGCATCCTCGACCGCTACGTGGAGTTCGGCGGCAACGCCATCCACACCGCTGACGGCTTCTCCGGCGGCAGGAGCGAGCACATCCTCGGTCAGTGGCTGCAGTCCCGCGACCAGCGGGAGCGGGTCGTCCTCAGCGTCCGCATCGGCGCGCATGCCGACAACCCCGGCTTGGGATCGGTCAACCTCGTCCGGGCTGTCGAGGGCTCGCTCACCCGTCTCGGCGTCGAGCGCATCGACGTGCTGTACCTGGACGCCACGCTGGATGCCACCACCAACCTCGAGGACACCCTGGCCACGGTCGAGTGGCTCGTCGAGGCCGGGAAGATCGGGGCCCTCGGCGCTTACGGGTTCACTCCGGAGCGGCTCGTCGAGGCGCGTATCCTCGCTTCCGCGGGTTATCCGCGGATCACGGTGATCGATACGCCGTACAACCTCGTCCGACGGCAGCCGTTCGAGGGCGACCTGCGACTCGTCGCCGGGGCGCAGAACCTCGCCGTGACGCCGTCCCATGCGCTGGAGCACGGATTTCTCTCCGGGCGTCATCGCTCGAAAGCCCTCGCTTCGCGCGGCGTCCGGGGGGAGCAGCTGCGCGGGCACCTCAACCGTCGAGGGATCAAGGTGCTGCGCGCGCTCGACCAGGTGGCTGCGGAGCTCGCGGTTCCGGTCGCCGCCGTGTCGATCGCCTGGCTGCTCGCACAGCGGACGGTCGCCGCACCGATCGTGAACACGTTCGCGACGGACCACGTCGACGAGCTCATGCAGGGGGCCGGTGTGACGCTGTCCCGTGCGCACGTCGCCGAGCTCACCCGCGCGGGCGCCTGACCTTTCGGCACCCGTGACATAGGGTGGAAGGGAAGACCGGCGGATGCTGGCGACGAGGCGAGCGAGCGAGTTGTGACGCACTACATTTATCTGGTCAGACACGGTGAACACCAGGATGCCGAACACGGCCTCGCCGACGGACCCCTTTCGCCGCGCGGTCAGCGGCAGGCGGAGCTGATCGCGGATCGCTTGTCCGGTCTGCCGCTCGACGCCGTCTGGCACTCCCCGCTCCTGCGTGCGGCCGAGACGGCGCGGGCGATCGCCGGGCGTCTTCCCTCCGTGGACCCGGAGCCTTCCGCGCTCCTGTTCGACTGCGTCCCGACGGGGATGACCGAGGAGACGCCGGCGGTGTTCGAGCCCTTCTTCGGCTCGGTCACCGAGGCCGAGATCGAGGCGGGCCGCGCCCAGATGTCCGACGCCGTCAACGAGTTCCTCGTGCGGAAGACCGGCGACGTGCACGAGGTGCTCATCACCCACAACTTCGTGATCTCGTGGTTCGTGCGCGAGGTGCTCGCCGCACCGGACTGGCGCTGGATGACCCTGAACCAGTCGCACTGCGGGTTGACGGTGATCGCACAGAAGCAGGGACGGCCGTGGACCCTGCTCACGCACAACGACACCGGCCATCTTCCGATGGAGCTGCGGACGGGCATCCCGGACGCGCTGCTCGTGTGATCAGCCGCTCCGCGCGCCGCGGCCTCCGCCCTGAGCCCGGAAATAGACTGGACGCATGACCACGAAGGTAGCCCTCGTCGGCGGGACCGGAAAGCTCGGAACGATCATCGGCGCGGTGATCGCGGAGCTCGACGGTTTCGAGGTGAGCCGGGTGCTGACGTCCGCCAGCGACCTCTCCGAGCTCGCGGACTCCGATCTGGTGATCGATGCCTCCACGCCGCAGATCAGTATCGACGTGGTCCGTACGGCGGTCGAGCACGGCCTCAACATCCTCGTCGCGACCTCCGGCTGGTCCGCCGAGCGGATCGCTCTCGTCCGGCCGCTGGTCGAGGCCGCTGACACCGGCGCGGTCTTCATCCCCAACTTCTCGCTCGGATCGGTGCTCGGCTCCGCCCTCGCCGCTGCGGCCGCACCGTACTTCGGCTCGGCGGAGATCGTGGAGGCGCATCGGGAGACCAAGGTCGACTCGCCGAGCGGCACTGCTGTCCGCACCGCCGAGCTCATCGCTGCCGCGCGTGCCGCCCAGGGCCCCGTCAGCGCACCGCACGCGGATCAGCGCGCGCGCGGCCAGCAGGTCGGCAGCGTGCCCATCCATTCCCTCCGCCGTCCCGGGGTGATCGCCAAGCAGGAGGTCATCCTCTCCGGACCGGGGGAGTCGCTCACCTTCACGCACGACACCACGGACCCGGCGCTCGCCTACGCACCGGGGATCCGCCTGGCCGTACCCTATGCGGCCACCGCCACCGGTGTAGTGGTCGGCTTGGAGAACATGCTCGACATCGGCATCCGCTCGTGATGTCGCGGATCGGTGTCGCGCTGATGGCAGCGGCCCTCCTGCTCTACCTTGTGGTCGCCGGCTGGCTCGCCGTCATGTTCCTCGCTGTGGGAACGCCGGTCTCCATCGGGATGGGCGTCACTCTCCTCGTTCTCGCGCCCGTCGGCGGCTGGGCCCTGGTGCGGGAGATGCTCTTCGGCTTCGGAGCCGATCGTCTGGGGCGCCTGCTCGACGCCGAGGGAGGCATGCCGCCCGTCGAGACCGAGCTCACGCCCAGTGGACGCATCGCTCGGAAGGACGCGGACGCGATCGTCGCCCGCTACACGGCAGAGGCGGACGCGGCGCCCACCGACTGGCGCGCGCGCTATCGCCTCGGCGTCGTCCAGGACGCCGCAGGGCGCCGCAAAGACGCCAGGGCGAGCATCCGACAGGCGATCCACCTGTCCCGCGCCTGACGCCCGCGAGGCTCAGGCGAGGGTCGCCTCGAGGGTGATCTCGATGCCCGCCAGCGCCTGGGACACCGGGCACCCCGTCTTGGCGCCTTCGGCGACTTCCTGGAACTTCTCCGGGCTCAGCCCCGGCACGGTCGCGTTGACGTTCAGGTGGCTGCCGGTGATGCCGACGCCCGGCTTGAAGGTGACCGAGGCGCTGGTGTCGACCCGCTCCGGCGGGGTGCCGTTCTCGGCGAGTGCGTGCGAGAGCGCCATGCTGAAGCAGGAGGCGTGGGCCGCGGCGATGAGCTCCTCCGGCGTCGTGGTGGTGTCGCTGCCCTCGCTGCGGGACTTCCAATCGATCGGGAAAGTCCCCAGCTGGGAGGAGGAGAAGGCGACCGTGCCGGAACCTTCCGTGAGCGATCCGGTCCAGGTGGCGGCGGCTTCACTGGTGACGGGCATGGTTCCTCCGGTTCTGACGCCACCGGGGGAGCGGCGTCGCTTGTCGTCAGCCTACCGAGCGACCGGGCATCCGGGTACCAGCGTCAGGCGGCGCGGCGCGGTCGTCCGATCAGTCCGATGCGCTGCAGCAGGAGGTAGAGCTGGCACCCGAGGCAGAGTCCGAACACGGCGTTGAGGAAAGCGGCGAGGAACGCCGCGGCGGTCGCGATCGGCAGGGCCCATGGCACTCCCGCAAGGTGAAGCACGAGGCCGAGTCCCACCACGACGAGACCCACGCCCTGGGCGAACCGCGGAGGGCGGGGATCCTCCAGCTCCGCGGGCGGCGCGAGACGCGGACGGATGAGGCGGCGGTAGAGAACCCCCCATGGCGCCGTGGCGGGCGAGACCACACCCCAGAGGAACAGGAGCGCGATCAGCGTGGCGAGGAGGAAGCCCGGGTCCAGGGCCCGCGCGACGGGCTCTGCGGTGGAGAGGGCCCAGGCGCCTCCCGGCACGAAGACGGAACCGCTCTGCGGCTGGACGGCGAACCAGCCGGCGTGCTCTGCGCCGGAGCGAACCGTGGAGATCCCGACGAGCGCGAGGAACGTCGCCACGGCGAGAAGGAAGGCGGTGATCGCGGCGGCGAAACGGGGGCCTCGTGGGTCGATTCCAGCGGGTGTCGTCATCGGTTCTCCAGACTGCGCTTCAGGCGAGGGAGGCGATGGCCGTGGCCAGGGCATCCTGTGCGGGCACGCCGCCGAATCGGGCTCGGACGACACCCGAGGCGTCGAGAAGGAAGGTGGTCGGGGTCTGCAGCACCCGGTACCGCGCCGAGAGGTCGGGGCGGTACGTGAGGTCGACCTCGATGTGGGCGAGGTTGCCGTGAGTGGCCGCGTACGAGCCGAGAAGACGGCGCACCTGAGGGCAGCGCGCGCAGGTCTCCGTGCTGAACTGCACGAGCGTCGCGGTGGCACCCAACGCTGCACCGTCCGCGTCGGCGGGATCGAACCGCAGATCGCCGCCGTCGCGGCGGCGTCCCTCGCGCCGACGATGCGCGACACCGACGAGGGTGGCGAGCACGAGGAGTGCGGCCACGGCGGCGAGGGCGACGGCGGGGGACACACATCGAGCGTACGGCCGCCGAATTCGGAGCGCCGCGATGTTTCCATCCGTGACGGGAGGATCGTGCCGATGACACCGCCTCCGGCGCGACAGGGACGGGTATCCTGACAACCATGAGCGCTGCCGTCCCGACACCGTACGAAGACCTGCTCCGCGACGTGCTCGAGACGGGTACGCACAAGAGCGATCGCACCGGGACCGGGACCACGAGCGTGTTCGGACGGCAGATCCGCTTCGACCTGGCGCAGGGCTTCCCCCTCATCACCACGAAGCGTGTCCACTTCAAGTCCATCGCGTACGAGCTGCTGTGGTTCCTGCGCGGCGACTCGAACGTCCGCTGGCTGCAGGAGAACGGCGTCTCGATCTGGGACGAGTGGGCGGACGAGGACGGCGATCTCGGCCCGGTGTACGGAGTGCAGTGGCGCTCCTGGCCGACCTCCGATGGCGGCAGCATCGACCAGCTGGCCGAGGTCATCGAGCAGATCCGGCGCTCGCCCGACTCTCGGCGCCTCCTCGTGTCCGCGTGGAACCCGGCCGACATCCCCGACATGGCCCTCGCGCCATGCCATGCGCTCTTCCAGTTCTACGTCGCCGACGGCAAGTTGTCCTGCCAGCTCTATCAGCGCAGCGCGGACATGTTCCTCGGCGTCCCCTTCAACATCGCCTCCTACGCGCTGCTGACCATGATGATCGCGCAGCAGGTCGGTCTGGAGCCCGGCGACTTCGTCTGGACCGGCGGCGACTGCCACGTCTACGACAACCACGTCGAGCAGGTGCGGGAGCAGCTCACCCGGGAGCCCTACCCGTACCCGACCCTGCGGTTCGGCCGGAAGCCCGATTCGATCTTCGACTACCGGTACGAGGACTTCGTGGTCGAGGACTACCAGCACCACGCACCGATCAGGGCGGCGGTGGCGGTATGACCTGGGTGGGGCTCATCTGGGCCGAGGCGACCGGCGGAGTCATCGGCGCCGAGGGCGGCATGCCCTGGTACGTCCCGGAAGACCTGGCGCACTTCAAGGAGACCACGCAGGGTGCACCGGTCGTCATGGGACGGAAGACATGGGATTCGCTCCCGGAGCGGTTCCGTCCCCTGCCCGGCCGCGACAACATCGTCGTGACCCGCCAGCAGGACTGGACGGCGGAGGGCGCCCGACGTGCGGCCACGGTGTCCGAGGCCGTGCGGGGCCAGGAGAGAGTGTGGATCATCGGCGGTGCGGAGATCTTCCGTCAGGTGATCGCCGACGCCGACCGTCTCGAGGTGACGGAGCTCGACCTCGCGGTCGACGGCGACACGTTCGCACCGCCGAAGACCGGATGGCGCGTGGTGGACGAGGGGGACTGGCAGACGTCCCGCACCGGTATCCGGTATCGCTTCCTGAGGTACGAGCGCTGATGCCCACCGCACTGATCACGGGAGCCAGCGCCGGGCTGGGCGCCGAGTTCGCCCGTCAGCTGGCACGTCGTCGCGCCGACCTCGTGCTCGTGGCCCGCTCGGAGGAGTCGCTGTCGACGCTCGCATCGGAGCTGCGTGGCGAATGGGGAGTGGCGGTCGAGGTGCTCCCGGCCGACCTGTCCGAGGAGACCGGCGTCGAGCGCGTCGCGGCTCGGCTCCGTGACCGGGACGATCCGATCGACCTGCTCGTGAACAACGCCGGGTTCGGGCTGCCGTTGCAGTTCGCCGACAACGACATCGAGGACGAGGTGCGCCATCTGCGTGTGCACGTCGAAGCCTCCATGCGGCTGATGCACGCCGCCCTGCAGACGATGCGGGGCCGGGGTGGCCGGATCATCAACGTCGCCTCGGTCGCCGGATTCATCTCGCGATCGACCTATTCCGCCTGCAAGGCCTGGCTCATCGACTTCAGCCGCTGGGCGAACACGGCGTACGGTCCGGATGGCGTGAGCGTCACCGCACTGTGCCCCGGCTTCACGCACACGTCGTTCCACGAGCGGATGGGTCTCGCCGTCGGCGAGGAGGGCGTGCCGCCGATCCTCTGGCTCGATGCTCGCAACGTCGTGCGGGAGGGGCTCCGCGACGCGGCGCGCGGCAAAGCCGTGTCCATCCCGTCCTTCCGCTACAAGGCGGTCGTGGCCGTGACCAAGGTGCTGCCTCGGTCGCTCACCGCGGCCGTCGCCCGTCGCGGGCGGGTCTGACCGCCGTCAACGGAATCTCCCGAGTCGGACCCCGGCGAGAGCGATCGCGGCGATCGTCTCGCTGTCCGTGATGCGACCGTCTGCGATCCTCCGGAGGACCTCGCTGAACGCCACCCACTCGACGGTGTCGATGCCCTCCTCCGCACGGCTGCCGGCCGCGTCTCCGACCCGCTCGATCTCACGAGCCAGGTAGACGTGCTCGGTCGCCTCCGCCACGCCGTCGAGGGCGTGAGTGATCCCGAGGGGGTCCCACTGCCTCGCTAGGTACCCCGTCTCCTCCCGGAGTTCTCTTTCCGCGGCACGGAGCGGATCCTCGCCGTCCGTCCCACCGGCGGGGACCTCGATGGACGGACCGATCGTGTAGCGATCGATGTTCACGAGGCAGACCCGGTCATCGGCGTCCAACGCGACGATGAACACCGCGGGGTTCCTGACGGTCATCACGCCGTAGATGCCTCGTCCGCCGGGGCCGGTGACGTCGTCCTCACGGACGCGGATCCAGGCGTTCTCGTAGGTCGTGCGCGAGGCGTGCGTGATCCATCCCATGCGGCGAGCCTACGGCCCGCTGGGAACGAGGACGCCGCCGCGTCCGCAGCAGCGGCATCCGACCCGATACGCTGGACGCATGACGCACTCGGGCAACCCCTTCGGACAGGTTCTCGTCGCGCTCGTCACTCCGATGACGGCCGACGGCGAAGTCGACTGGCCCGCCGTCGAGAAGCACATCGATGACGTGATCACCGCGGGAGCGGACGGCATCGTCGTGACGGGAACGACCGGCGAGACCTCGACCCTGACGGACCCCGAGAAGCTCAAGCTCGTCGAGGTCGGCAAGTCCGTCTCGTCGGGGCGCGCGAAGATCATCACCGGTGGCGGGTCGAACGAGACCGCGCACGCCATCGAGCTGTACAAGGCCAGCGAGAAGGCCGGCGCTGACGGCATCATGATCGTCACTCCGTACTACAACAAGCCGACGCAGGCCGGGATCCTCACGCACTTCCGTCTCGTCGCCGACGCGACCGACCTGCCGGTCATCCTCTACGACATCCCCGGTCGGACCGGCGTGCCGATCAAGTACGAGACGATCCTGCGCCTCGCCAAGCACCCGAACATCCTCGCCGTGAAGGACGCCAAGGGCGACTTCTCCGAGGTGAGCCGTGTGCTCAACCAGACCGACCTCATGTACTTCTCCGGTGACGACGCGAACGTGCTGCCGCACCTGTCGATCGGGGCGACCGGTCTCATCGGCGTGACGGCGAACGTCGCCGCCGCTCCGTACCGGACCATCATCGACGCGGTGAACCGGGGCGACCTCGCCACCGCGACGGCCGAGCACAAGCGCCTGGAGCCGCTCGTCCGCGCTGTCATGACGCATGTCCCCGGCACGGTCGCTGCGAAGTACATCCTGCACGGGCTGGGCCGCATCTCCAGCCCGCGCGTCCGCCTTCCCCTCGTCGGCCCGGAGGAGTGGGAGGCCGCCCTCATCGAGGACGAGCTCGATCTCGTCAGCGGCGTGCCGGGGGCGGACTTCTCGAACTTCCGGCCCGACCGCAACGCGGCCGCGGGCGGCGCCCTGCCGAAGGTGCACGGCACGACGCGCTGAGCCGCGTCACCATGAACGAACGGACGCGTGGAGTGTCCGACTGAGGAGACAGCATGTCCATTCCCCTGGCCGAACCGTCCGCACTCGACGAAGGGACGCTCCGGGTCATCCCGATCGGCGGCCTGGGGGAGATCGGTCGCAACATGACCGTGTTCGAGTACGCGGGCAAGATCCTGATCGTGGACTGCGGGGTCCTCTTCCCGGAGGAGCACCAGCCTGGCGTCGACCTGATCCTTCCCGACTTCGAGCCGATCCGCGACCGCCTGGATGACATCGTGGGCGTCGTGCTGACGCACGGCCACGAGGACCACATCGGCGCGGTGCCGTACCTGCTGCGGCTCAAGAGCGACATCCCGCTGATCGGCTCCGGACTCACGCTCGCCCTCGTCGAGGCGAAGCTGAAGGAGCACCGCATCAAGGCCTTCACCCTGACGGTGAAGGAAGGTCAGCAGGAGAAGGTCGGGCCGTTCGACCTCGAGTTCGTCGCGGTGAACCACTCCATCCCGGACGCGCTGGCGGTCGCGATCCGCACCCCCGCGGGCATGGCTCTCGCCACCGGCGACTTCAAGATGGACCAGCTGCCGCTGGACGGCCGCATCACCGATCTGCGCGCGTTCTCCCGACTGGGGGAGGAGGGCGTCGACCTCTTCCTCGTCGACTCGACCAACGCCGACGTCCCCGGATTCACCCCCACGGAGCGCTCGATCGGCCCGGTCCTCGACCAGGTCATCGGCAAGGCTCCGCGCCGCGTCATCGTCGCGAGCTTCTCCAGCCATGTGCACCGCGTGCAGCAGGTGATCGACGCCGCGCACGCGCACGGACGTCGGGTCGCGTTCCTCGGCCGCAGCATGGTCCGCAACATGACGATCGCGGAGCAGCTCGGCTACCTCAAGGTGCCGGCGGGGGTGCTGATCGACTTCAAGAAGGCACGCGACCTCCCGGACGAGCAGATCGTCTACATGTCCACGGGGTCGCAGGGCGAGCCGATGGCCGTGCTGAGCCGGATGGCCAACCTCGACCATGCGATCGAGGTGAGCGAGGGCGACACGGTCATCCTCGCGTCGAGCCTCATCCCCGGCAACGAGAACGCCGTCTACCGCGTGATCGACGGGCTCACGAAGCTGGGCGCGAACGTCGTTCACAAGGCCAACGCACGCGTGCACGTGTCGGGCCACGCGGCGGCGGGCGAGCTGCTCTACTGCTACAACATCCTGAAGCCGAAGAACGTCCTTCCGGTGCACGGCGAGTACCGCCACCTGATCGCGAACGCCAAGCTGGCTCAGGACACCGGGATCCCCGAGCAGAACACGATCATCGCCTCCAACGGCACCGTGATCGACCTGAAGGACGGCGTCGCCCGGGTGGCGGGTCAGCTCGACCTCGGCTTCGTCTACGTCGACGGATCGACGGTCGGCGAGATCACCGAGGCCGACCTCAAGGACCGTCGCATCCTCGGCGAAGAGGGCTTCATCTCGGTCATCGTCGTCGTGGACGCCGCGACCGGGCGCATCATCTCGGGGCCGGAGATCCACGCCCGCGGTGTCGCCGAGGACGACGCGGTCTTCGACGACGTCGCCCCGAAGATCGTCGCCGCGCTGAAGGAGGCGTCCGGCAACGGCGTGCGCGACACGCATGCGCTTTCGCAGGTCGTGCGCCGGACGATCGGTCGTTGGGTGAACCAGAAGCTGCGTCGTCGCCCGATGATCGTGCCGCTCGTCATCGAGGCGTGAGCCTGCGATCCCGGCGTGGGTGCGCCGGGATCGGAGAATTCCGCGTGGTGACGCGGAGATGTCGGTCGCTGGCCGTACCGTGGAGGAATGGCCAGGAGCAGCACCAAGACCGAGCGCGCCTCGACGAGCGCACCGTCGCGCCCCAAGCGGCAGTCGGCTCCCAAGGCGCAGCCGGCTCCCAAGAAGTACATCGACGAGGCGGACAAGCCTCCCGTCGCCGCCCGCGCCTGGAACGGGCTCGCGCACGGCGTCGGCGGACTCTTCCGTGCGTTCGGACCGGAGACGCTGCAGAAGGACGACCGTAGGGACGGCTTCCCGTTCCTCCTCGTGCTGCTCGCGGTGCTCGGTGCGGTCAACGAGTGGTTCTTCATCGGCAATGAGGTCGCGACGAACATCAGCGCGTTCTCCGTCGGCCTGCTGGTGGGGCGCGAGGCGTTCATCATGCCGGTGCTCCTGCTGCTGCTCGCCGGTTGGCTGTTCCGGCACCCGTCCTCGGTCCACGACAACGGCCGCATCGGAATCGGGTTCGGGCTGCTTGTCCTCACCATCGCCGGAGTCTGCCATCTCGCGGGCCCTCGGCCGAACCCGAGTGAAGGGCCGCTGGCGCTCAGCGCGGCCGGTGGCGTTCTCGGCTGGCTCGTGGGGCAGCCGCTGACGTACCTCACTGACATTCCCGCGTATATCGTGCTCGGGCTGCTCGCCGCCCTGAGCATCCTCATCCTCACGAAGACCCCGCCGAACCGCATCGGTGCCCGGCTGGGAGATCTCTACGCGTGGATGTTCGACGCCGAGCGCCCGGAGAAGCCGTCGAAGGACGCCGCGGCCGCGGTCGACGAGGCCGACAAGGTCGACGACCCGGACGTGCTGCCCTGGTGGCGACGCAACAAGACCGGTCGCGAGGAAGACCCCGACGAGGGCACGCTCGCGTCCGACGACATCACCGCGCTGCTGTCCACGACGGAGGCCACCCCGGCGTACGACCAGGCCGTGACGGTGGCGAACCCGTACGATGCCGCGACCGAGGTGCTCAGCGACGTCCGCTCGGTCACGGACTCGCTCGCCGAGCAGCAGACCACTGCGCTCCTGGACGACGAGTCCGACACCGGCGAGATGCCCGAGCTGCCAGGGCTGGACGGCTTCGGCACGGAGGGCCCCGGCGACCGTGGCCCTCAGGCCCCTGTGGCTCCGTACATCCTTCCGTCGCCGGGTGTGCTGTCCGAGGGCCCGCCCTCGGTCGCCCGGTCCGAGGCGAACGACCGCATCGTCGAGCAGATCACCAGCGTTCTCGACCAGTTCAAGGTCGACGCCAAGGTCACCGGGTTCTCCCGCGGCCCGACGGTCACGCAGTACGAGGTCGAGGTCGGCCACGGCGTCAAGGTCGAGAAGATCCTGCAGCTCAGCAACAACTTCGCCTACGCGGTCGCCTCCAACGACGTACGCATCCTCTCGCCGATCCCGGGCAAGAGCGCGATCGGCATCGAGATCCCGAACACCGACCGGGAGACCGTCGCCCTGGGCGACGTGCTGCGCTCGGCCGCCGCCCAGAAGAGCACGCATCCGCTCACCATCGGCGTCGGCAAGGACGTCGGCGGCAACTTCGTCGTCGCCAACCTCGCGAAGATGCCGCACCTCCTGGTCGCCGGCTCCACGGGCTCCGGTAAGTCCAGCTTCGTGAACTCGATGATCACGAGCCTGCTCATGCGGGCCCGTCCCTCCGACGTGCGCATGGTCCTCATCGACCCGAAGCGCGTGGAGCTCACGAGCTACGCCGGTGTCCCGCACCTCATCACGCCCATCATCACGAACCCGAAGAAGGCCGCCGAGGCCCTCCAGTGGGTCGTGAAGGAGATGGACATGCGGTATGACGACCTCGCGTCGTTCGGCTTCCGTCACATCGACGACTTCAACCGCGCCGTGCGGGCGGGGGAGGTGGAGGTGCCCCCGGGCAGCGAACGGGTTCTCAAGCCGTACCCGTACCTCCTCGTCGTCGTCGACGAGCTCGCGGACCTCATGATGGTCGCCCCGCGCGACGTCGAGGACTCGATCGTCCGCATCACGCAGCTCGCTCGCGCCTCCGGTATCCACCTGGTGCTCGCCACGCAGCGCCCGAGCGTCGACGTCGTCACGGGCCTCATCAAGGCGAACGTGCCGTCCCGTCTCGCGTTCGCGGTCACGAGCGTCACCGACAGCCGCGTGATCCTCGACAGCCCCGGCGCCGACAAGCTCATCGGCCAGGGTGACGCGCTCTTCTCGCCCATGGGCTCGTCGAAGCCGTTCCGACTGCAGGGTGCGTGGGTCGACGAGAAGGAGATCGACGCGGTCGTCAAGCACGTCACGCGTCAGGCGCGTCCCGAGTACCGTGCCGACGTCCAGGAGGCGATGGAGCCGGCGAAGAAGAAGGAGGTCGACGAGGACATCGGCGACGACCTCGAGCTCCTGCTCGCGGCGGCCGAGCTCATCGTCTCCTCGCAGTTCGGATCCACGTCGATGCTGCAGCGCAAGCTGCGGGTCGGCTTCGCCAAGGCCGGACGCCTGATGGATCTCCTCGAGTCCCGTGAAGTCGTCGGCCCCTCGGAGGGCTCGAAGGCGCGCGATGTGCTCGCGACCCCCGAGCAGTTGCCGCAGGTCATGGCGAAGCTCCGCGGCGAAGACGTTCCGTCGGCTCCTGCGGCTCCGGCTGCGCCCGCCGCCGCGGCGGTGCCGCCGGCCGAACGGGATCCGTTGGAGGCGCAGTACGACGGCCTGCCGGTCGTCGAAGCGGAGGGCGACGAAGACGCCTGGGGCCTGACGGGACGCGACTGATGGCGATCCCTCGGCAGCTCCCCAACGCCATCACAGTGGCGCGCATCCCGCTCGCCGTGGTGTTCTTCGTCCTCCTGCTCGTCGGCGGGACGTACGGCCTCGCCGATCTCACCGTGCGCTGGATCGCTGCCGTCCTCTTCATCGTCGCCATCTCGACCGACTGGGTCGACGGCTACCTCGCACGTCGCTACGACATCGTCAGCGACTTCGGCAAGCTCTGGGACCCGATCGCGGACAAGCTCCTCACCGGCGCCGGATTCGTCGGGTTGGCGATCCTGGGCGAGGTCTCCTGGTGGATCGTCGTGATCATCCTCGTCCGCGAGTGGGGGATCACCATCCATCGTCTGGTCGTCGCGAGCGAGCATGTTGTCGCGGCCGCCTGGATGGGCAAGATCAAGACGGCCTTCCAGGGCGTCGCCCTCGGCTGGGCTCTCCTGCCGCTGCACGTGTTCATCGGGCTCGGCCCGTGGACGGTCGTGACGACCGTCCTCATGGTCATCGTGCTCGTGCTCACCGTCGTCAGCGGGATCGACTACATCGTCGCGCAGGTGCGCGGCGCGCGTCAGAGCCGATGAGCGGCACGACGCCGGCCGAGGCTCTGGACGCTCTGCGTGAGCGAGGCTGGACCCTCGGTGTCGCGGAGTCGCTCACCGGCGGTGCGGTGTGCGCGGCGCTCGTCGCGGTTCCCGGCGCCTCCGCGGTGCTCCTCGGCGGCGTCGTCGCCTACGCCACGCCCGTCAAGCACACGCTGCTCGGCGTCGACACCGACCTGCTGGAGCGATACGGGCCGGTGCACCCGGAGGTAGCGCGGCAGATGGCTGCCGGAGTGCGCGACGCCGTCGCGGTGGATGGTCTCCCCGCCGATGTCGGGGTGTCCACCACGGGGATCGCGGGCCCGGAGTCCCCGGATGGGCAGCCCGTGGGTACCGTCCACATCGGCGTGGTCACCCCGACGGTGAGTCGGACCCGACCGTTCCACTTCGAGGGGCACCGCGACGCGGTGCGAGCACAGACGGTCGCGGCGGTCCTCGATGTGCTGGCCGCTGCGCTGCGGGAATAGCAACTCCCCGCGTCATGTTGATACGGATGTGCTCACATTCAAACCACAGAGTGCAAGGGTAGATTCTGTGCAAGCCAGGAGGACTAGACTGGCCGTCTCTTCGAGGGAGACCTCGATTCACGAACTGCGGAGGAGGTTCCGATGATTCTTGTACGACAGGAGATCGGCGACGTGCTGAGGGACTTCCGTCTGCAGAAGGGGCGGACGCTCCGGCAGGTTGCAAGCAAGGCTTCGGTCGCACTCGGTTACCTCAGTGAGGTCGAGCGCGGTCAGAAGGAAGCATCGAGTGAGATCCTCGCCTCGGTGGCGGAAGCTCTCGACGTTCCCATCTCCACGATCATGCGTGAGGTCGGAGATCGCATCTCCGTCCTCGAGGGCATCCAGGTCTTCCCGGACGTCGTTCCCGACGACCTGGTCGCGTCGGTGGAGCCCGAGCTCTCGCTCCGCTGATACTCGGAAATCACCGCTATGCGACGCAGTGAGTTCCTGCGCGCTGTCGACGCCGAATTCCACGCCCGAGCCTCTTCGCTGGTGAACGATCTCGTGCTCTCCGGTATGGGGGGACGAACGGCGCTCGAGGCGCTCGAAGCCGGGGTGCCGCCGCGAGACATCTGGCTGGCGCTCTGCGCCGACATGGATGTCCCCGAAGCCCGCCGTCACGGTGTGGGGCGCCTGGAGCCGCGCGGCCGGTGAGGGTGCCTCCGCGGTGTGCGGATGTCCGACACGCCGATTGCGGTGTGGTGTCGAAAATCTGTTCGAAGCGGGCGTAGTCTTCTGCACAAGTGGTCAGGAGGTTCTGGTCCCCACGATCCACGGCTCGTCGACGCAATGTCGGAGGCCCGCCGTACCGTGAGGACCAGGCTGAAAGCCATACGCCTTGTCGGAGAGTTCCTTCCAGCCGGAAGAGCCGCGACAGCCTACAGGCGGCAGCACACGCGCAGAAGGAGCACACCATGCCATCACCCGCCGACCGCGAGAAGTCCCTCGAGACCGCCCTCGCTCAGATCGACCGTCAGTTCGGAAAGGGCTCGGTCATGCGGCTGGGCAGCGATGAGCGGGCCCCTGTGGCCGTCATCCCCACCGGCTCCATCGCCCTCGACGTCGCCCTCGGCGTGGGTGGCCTGCCGCGTGGCCGTATCGTCGAGATCTACGGACCGGAGTCCTCCGGTAAGACGACTCTGACCCTGCACGCCATCGCCAATGCCCAGCGGGCCGGCGGTATCGCGGCGTTCATCGACGCCGAGCACGCCCTCGACCCCGACTACGCCGCGAAGCTCGGCGTCGACATCGACGCCCTTCTCGTTTCGCAGCCCGACACGGGTGAGCAGGCTCTCGAGATCGCCGACATGCTCGTGCGGTCCGGCGCCATCGACCTCATCGTCGTGGACTCGGTCGCGGCCCTCGTGCCGCGTGCGGAGATCGAGGGCGAGATGGGCGATTCCCACGTGGGTCTCCAGGCTCGCCTCATGTCGCAGGCGCTCCGTAAGCTCACCGGTGGTCTCAACCAGACCAACACCACGATGATCTTCATCAACCAGCTGCGTGAGAAGATCGGCGTGTTCTTCGGCTCGCCGGAGACCACCGCCGGCGGTAAGGCGCTGAAGTTCTACGCCTCCGTGCGTATGGACATCCGCCGCATCGAGACCCTCAAGGACGGCACCGACGCGGTGGGTAACCGCACGCGCGTCAAGATCGTCAAGAACAAGATGGCGCCGCCCTTCAAGCAGGCGGAGTTCGACATCCTCTACGGCGTCGGTATCTCTCGCGAGGGCAGCTTGATCGACTTCGGAGTCGAGCACGGCATCGTCAAGAAGTCCGGATCGTGGTACACCTACGACGGTGATCAGCTGGGTCAGGGCAAGGAGAACGCTCGGACGTTCCTGCTCAACAACGCCGACATCGCGTTGGCCATCGAAAGCCAGATCAAGCAGAAGCTCGGCATCGGTGGCCCGGCCGCAGCTCCGGGTGCTGACGAGCTGGCCGAGCGTCGCCCGGCCTGATGAGTGATCAGCGTGGGGGCGATTCCGAACGGATCGCCCCCATCATCCCTCTCTTCGGCGGAGCCTCCCGTTCCGGCGACATGGACGCGAAACGCGCAAACACGGAAGCGCGCCGTGAGCGGAGCGACGCGAGGCCGTCGGCCGACGATCCCGACGCGTGGCGCTCGACGTGGGATGAGCCTGCGAAAGGACGGCCGCCGTTCTCCGGCGGCGACGGCTCGCCGAGCGCGCGTCATCCCGCTCGGGGAGGGTCGGCCCGCGCTGCGGCATCCGGTCCGGCCAAGGCCAGGCTGCGTGCTCTCGGCACCCCCGGCGACGGGGGAGAGGCGGGCGACAGCGTCGCCTCCGAGGCCGAGATCCGTGCGACGGCCGAAGAGTCGTTGGTGCGGAAGCTGCGTACACGCTCGCTGTCCGTTTCCGAAGCTCGCTTGGTACTGAAGGGACACGGACTCGCCGCCGACGCGATCGACGATGTCATCGAGGATTTCGCACGACGTGGTTATCTCGATGACGCCGTACTCGCTGAGCTCCTCGTCACGGCGGGCGTCGAACGCAAAGGCCAGGGGCGGGTCGCCCTGTCTCGAGCGCTGGCCCAGCGGGGCATTCCTCGTGACGTCATCGATGCCGCTCTGGACGAACTGCCGGACGATGATGCGGAGCGGGCGCTGGAGTTCGCAAGGACGAAGGCTCGTTCGATGAGTCGGCTCGATCCCGACGCGGCTCTTCGCCGCCTGGTCGGACAGCTGTCCCGCCGCGGGTACGGGGGATCGGTCGCCATGAACGCGGCGAAGACGGCGCTGCGGGAGGCATCGTTCGGCGGCGGGGCCTCCGGCGTCCGGTTCGTGGATTCCGACTGACGGCCACGCGATCGGCGCGCGGCGACGCTCGTACAATGGAGGGATCATGACTATCCCCCGCAGTGAACCGACGATCATCAGCGCGTCGTCCGCGGCCGTCGACGACGATGGGCGCCAGCGATCCTACGAAGTGCGCACGTTCGGTTGCCAGATGAACGTCCACGACTCCGAACGCCTGTCGGGCTCGCTCGAGAGCGCCGGCTACGTCCGTGCGGAGGCCGGGAGCGAGGCCGACGTGGTGATCATCAACACCTGTGCCGTCCGCGACAACGCGGCAGGGAAGCTCTACGGGACGCTCGGGCACCTGGCTGCCGTCAAGCGCCGCAAGGCGGGCATGCAGATCGCCGTCGGGGGCTGCCTGGCGCAGATGGACAAGCAGGCCGTGCTCGACAAGGCGCCCTGGGTCGACGTGGTCTTCGGCACGCACAACATGGGCTCGCTCCCCGGCCTGCTGGAACGCGCCCGACACAACGGCGACGCCGAGCTCGAGATCCTCGAATCCCTCGAGGTGTTCCCCTCGACACTGCCCACCAAACGCGACTCCGCCCATAGCGGTTGGGTGTCGATCTCCGTCGGCTGCAACAACACGTGCACGTTCTGCATCGTCCCCAGCCTCCGAGGCAAGGAGAAGGACCGCCGCCCGGGCGACATCCTCAACGAGATCCGGCTGCTCGTCGAGGACGGTGCCATCGAGGTGACCCTTCTCGGACAGAACGTCAACTCGTACGGCGTCGAGTTCGGGGATCGTCAGGCGTTCGGCAAGCTTCTCCGCGCCGCGGGTGAGATCGAAGGGCTGGAGCGTATCCGCTTCACGAGTCCGCACCCCGCCGCCTTCACGGACGACGTGATCGACGCGATGGCGGAGACCCCCGCGGTCATGCCGCAGCTCCACATGCCGCTGCAGTCCGGCAGCGATCGGATCCTCAAGGCTATGCGACGCTCGTACCGCAGCGAGCGTTTCCTCGGCATCCTGGACCGGGTCCGCGAGCGTATCCCGCACGCGGCCATCACGACCGACATCATCGTCGGCTTCCCGGGGGAGACCGAAGAGGACTTCGAGGACACCATGCGCGTCGTCGAGCAGTCCCGGTTCTCGGGGGCCTTCACCTTCCAGTACTCGATCCGCGAGGGGACCCCGGCGGCAACCATGCCGGACCAGGTGCCGAAGGAGGTCGTGCAGGCGCGCTACGACCGGCTGATCGCGCTCCAGGAGCGTATTTCGCTCGAGGAGAACCAGAAGCAGGTCGGGCGCGAGATCGAGGTGCTCGTCTCCACCGGCGAGGGGAAGAAGGACACGGAGACCCGTCGTCTCACCGGTCGCGCCGAGGACAACCGTCTCGTGCACTTCGAGGTGACCCCGGGCTCTGAGCAGCCGCGACCCGGAGATGTCGTCACGGTGACCGTGACGCACGCCGCGCCGTTCCACCTTCTGGCCGACGACCCGACCGGCGCACCGCTCCGCATCCGCCGGACGCGCGGCGGCGACGCCTGGGATCGTGCGCAGGCCGAGTCGTGCGCCGTGCCGGCTCCGAGCGACGGTGCGCCGCGCGCCGTCTCCCTCGGTCTGCCGACCCTCCGCGTCGGAGTGTGACCGCGCCACGGCTCTGGGCCGTCGTCGGCGCGACCGGCACGGGAAAGAGCGATCTCGCGCTCGATCTCGCGGAAGAGCTTCGTCGCCGTGGCAATCCGGCGGAGATCGTCAACGCCGACGCCATGCAGCTCTATCGCGGGATGGACATCGGCACCGCGAAAGTTCCGGCGTCGGAGCGACGTGGCGTCCCGCATCATCTCCTCGACGTGCGAGAGGTCGCAGAGGAGGCGGCCGTCGCCTGGTACCAGCCGCTTGCGAGAGAGGCGGTACAGCGCATCCATGCGGTGGGCGGTGATGCGATCCTGGTCGGCGGGTCGGGATTGTACGTGTCCAGCGTCGTGTACGAGTTCCACTTCCCGCCCAGAGACCCCGCCATCCGCGAGCGCCTGGAGCAGGAGCTCGACCGCGATGGTGTCGAGACGCTCGTGCAGCGACTGCGGGAACGCGATCCGGAGGCCGCCGCTCGGGTCGACCCACGCAACGGCCGGCGGGTGATCCGCGCTCTCGAGGTCGTCGAACAGGGAAGCGCCACGCGCGGTGCGGCTCTGCCCGAGAAGCCGACGCTCTGGCATCCGCACACACGCGTGATCGGTCTGCACGTGGACCGCTCCGAGCTCGTCGCCCGCCTGGACGCTCGGGTCCGTCGGATGTGGGACGACGGGCTGGTGGCCGAGGTCGCCCGACTGCGGGAGGAGGGCCTGGAGCGGGGGACCACGGCCTCCAGAGCCATCGGTTACGCCCAGGCGCTTGCGCAGCTCGACGGACGCTCCACCGCAGAAGAGGCGATCGCTGAGACCCAGGCGCTCACCCGACGCTATGCGCGTCGGCAGGTGTCGTGGTTCAAGCGCTACCCGGAGCTGGAATGGAAGACGCCGCCGGTGGCCGTCGCCGACCTGCTGGGGGACTGACCCGATGTCGGTAGCCCGTGCGAGGATGCGCGCATGGCCACTCACTACTTCACCGCGTCCAGTCTGGACGGCTTCATCGCCACCACCGAGCATTCCCTGGATTGGCTGCTGACCCAGGACATCGACATGGAAGGTCCGATGGCGTACCCCACCTTCGAGAAGAACATCGGTGCGTTGGTGATGGGTGCGTCGACGTTCGAGTGGGTCATGCGCCATGAGGAAGGTCGCTGGGCGTACACGCAGCCCACCTGGGTGCTGTCGCATCGCGACCTCACGGTGCCGGCGGAGGCCGATATCCGCGTGACGAGTGCCGACGTCCGGGACGTGCACAGCGCCATGCTCGACGCGGCGGACGGCAAAGACCTCTGGGTGGTCGGCGGGGGAGACGTCGCCGGGCAGTTCGCCGACGCCGGACTGCTGGACGAGGTCTGGGTGCAGTACGCACCGGTGACGCTCGGGGCCGGGGCTCCTCTGCTGCCGCGGCGTCTCGACCTCGAACTGATCGAGGTGGCCCGCAACCGCAGCTTCCTCTGCGGACGCTATCGGGTCACACCGCGCAGGGCAGTGTCGACCGCTCCCTAGACTGGTCCCATGGTCGCATTCACCAAGGGGCACGGTACCGGCAACGACTTCATCATCATCGCCGACCCCGACGGCCAGCTGGAGCTGACGGCGGAGCAGGTGGCCGTGCTCTGCGATCGTCATTTCGGTATCGGCGCGGATGGTGTGCTGCGAGTGGTGCGGTCGTCCGCGATCCCCGAGGGCGCAGCGGCCCTGGCGGAAGAGCCGGATGCCGAGTGGTTCATGGACTATCGCAACGCGGACGGCTCCATCGCGGAGATGTGCGGCAACGGCATCCGCGTCTTCGCCCACTATCTCGTCCGGTCCGGACTCGCCGTCATCGAGCCGGGCAGCACTCTTCCGATCGGCACGAGAGCCGGGGTGCGGGACGTCACGCGCAGCGTGAGCGGCTATCAGGTCGACCTCGGTGCCTGGAAGCTGTCGGGGGACGACCCACTGGTGCGCGCGGACGGGCTGACCGTCACCCGTCCGGGACTCGGCATCGATGTTGGCAACCCACACGTGGTCGTGGCGCTGGCCTCCGATGCGGAACTCGGGCTACTGGAACTCACGCGGACGCCCGAACTGGAGCCGTCCCCGACCGCTGGTGCCAACGTCGAGTTCGTGGTCCCCGGCGAGCCGCTCGTGCGCGACGGCATCGGGCATGTGCGGATGCGGGTCTTCGAGCGCGGGGTCGGCGAGACACTGAGCTGCGGCACCGGGGTCGCCGCCACCGCTCTCGCCGTGCGGTACTGGGCCGGTGCCCAGGCCCCAGACAACTGGCAGGTCGAGGTGCCGGGCGGCACCCTCGGTGTCCGGATGTTCCCCGCCGAAGACGGGGAGCACGTCGCGCTGTCCGGACCGGCGAAGCTCGTCTACCAGGGCGAAGTCGATCTGGCCTGAGGGCGGCGATCAGGTCTCAGACGACGGCGATCGGTTCCGTCGGAGGCGTTCCGTGCTTGCGCACCTTGAGGATGCGATAGCCCTTGCCGGTCGCCGTGCGGAAGACGCTGTAGCCGGGCTGGAAGGTCGCCCCGATCCAGCGCTGCAGGGAATCGGCGCCGAGGTTCCGCTGGACGACGAGCCATGCATCGCTGCGTTCGTCGAGTCGCGGGATCCACTTCTCCAGTAGTCCGTGGAGCTCGTTCTTCCCGACCCTGATCGGCGGGTTCGACCGGATCGTGCGGAAGGTCACGTCGGCGGGAACATCTTCGGGCAGCGAGGCGTTGACATTGGTGAGGCCGAGGGCTGCGGCGTTGCGTCGCACGAGGTCCAGAGCCCGCTCGTTCACGTCGACCGCCCAGACGGTCGCGTGCGGCGAGGCCAGCGCCATCGACAGGGAGATCGGTCCCCATCCGCTGCCGAGATCGAGAAGATGACCTCCGGGAGGAACGGGAGGCATGTTGGCGAGGAGCACTGCGGTGCCGGCGTCGAGTCGATCCGGGCTGAAGACGCCACCCGCGGTGGTCACTTCGAGCTCACGGCCTGCCAGGGATACGCGGATCTTGCGCAGGTTCTCGGGGCTAGCCGGGGCCGCAGTGAAGTAGTGGTCGGACCCCATACGGTGAGCGTACCGGACGGCGCGGGCTAAGGTTAAGGCTCGCGAGGAAACCAGAGACAGGAACGGATGACGGAGACGAAGACACCCTCCACCGACGACCAGACGGTCGAGCGCGTGCTGGCGAACGCAGAGAAGCGCTCCGAGGTGCGCATGTTCGGCGCCGCACAGGCGCTCCAGGACGAAGCGACGGCCGCCCACTCGACGGCGGACGGCGACCAGTGGGACCTCGAGGATCGGCATGCGCTGCGGCGCGTGGGCGGTCTCTCCACCGAGCTCGAAGACGTCACCGAGGTCGAGTACCGGCAGCTCCGCCTCGAGAACGTCGTGCTCGTGGGCGTGTACCCGCAGGGGGCACAGGAGGACGCGGAGAACTCGTTGCGCGAACTCGCCGCGCTCGCGGAGACGGCAGGCGCGGTCGTGCTCGACGGTGTCCTGCAGCGCCGTCCGCATCCGGACGCCGCCACCTACCTCGGACGCGGCAAGGCCCAGGAGCTGAAGGACATCGTCGCGGCCGTCGGCGCGGACACCGTCATCGCCGACACCGAGTTGGCGCCCAGCCAGCGGCGTGCGCTGGAGGACGTCGTGAAGGTGAAGGTGATCGACCGCACCACCGTGATCCTCGACATCTTCAGCCAGCACGCCAAGAGCCGTGAGGGCAAGGCCCAGGTCGAGCTCGCGCAGCTCGAGTACCTGCTGCCGCGTCTCCGCGGTTGGGGTGAGTCGATGAGCCGCCAGGCCGGTGGACAGGTCGGCGCCGGTGGCGCCGGTATGGGCTCGCGTGGTCCTGGTGAGACGAAGATCGAGCTCGATCGTCGACGCATCCGCACCAAGATGGCGCTGCTGCGCAAGCAGATCCGCGACTTCGCGCCTGCGCGTGAGGCGAAGCGCGCCGAGCGCAAGCGGAACACGATCCCGTCCGTGGCCATCGCCGGGTACACGAACGCGGGAAAGTCGAGTCTGCTCAATGCCCTGACGAGCGCGGGCGTGCTCGTCGAGAACGCGCTGTTCGCCACCCTCGACGCGACGGTACGCCGCTCGGAGACCGAGGACGGTCGCGTGTACACGCTCACCGACACGGTCGGGTTCGTGCGCAACCTGCCGCACCAGCTCGTCGAAGCCTTCCGCTCCACTCTCGAGGAGGTCGGCGACGCGGACGTCGTGCTGCATGTGGTCGACGGCTCGCACCCTGACCCGGCCGGCCAGTTGCAGACCGTGCGGGACGTGATGGGCGACGTCGGCGTGCGCGACATGCCGGAGATCGTCGTCTTCAATAAGGCCGACCTCATCCCCGAGGACGAGCGGCTCGTGCTGCGCGGCCTGGAGCCGCGGGCGCACTTCGTGTCGTCGCGATCCGGGGAGGGCATCGTCGAGCTCCGTGCAGCGATCGAAGAGGCGCTGCCCAAGCCCGCCGTCGAGCTTCACGCCGTGATCCCCTACGAGCGCGGTGACCTCGTCGCGGCGATCCACGAGACCGGGATGCTGCTGTCGGTCGAGCATCAGGAAGCGGGCACGGCCGTTCACGCGCACGTGTCCGAGCGTCTCGCCGCCGACCTCGCTCCGTTCGTCGTCAGCGACTGAGGGCAGGGGTCAGCGAGCGAGGAAGCGCGCCTCGACAGTCGCCGTGAGGATGATGTCCTGCGGTTCGTATTCCATGGCGGGCGCGGTGTCGGCCGCGAAAGCGACCGTACCGCGCGCCTTCCCCAACGGAGCACCCGGAGCGGAGGCAACGGTCGAGAGAAGGCCCGTGTCGGCGATCTCCGCGGGTGTCACAGTGGTGAGCCCCAGGGCCGTGGCGTACGCCTCGGCGCGCGTCACCGCGACGCCGACGGCCTGGGTGGCGACCTCACGCTCCACACGGACCCGGGTCTCGGGGGTGAGGTGCCAGTCGACCCCGCCGATCTCGACGCCGTCCCACGCGGAGATGTCGGAGATCCAGACGGACAGTTCCGAGGCCTCCGCGAAGGTCGCGGTCACGTCGATGCTCGCGTAGTGCACGGGGGCCAGACGCTTACCGTCTGCGTTCCAGGGACGCTCCGCACGGACCGCGAGCCTGGTGCTGCTCCAGTCGAGAGCGGAGCCCGTGTCCACCCGCCCCACGATGCTGCTCCGCACCGGCTCTGCCAGGCGCATCACATGGTCGACGACCGCGGTGCGGTCGGGGCCCTCGGCACGTACCGTGACGCGGACGGTGGCGCGCTCCGGAGCCAGACGCGCCTCGTGCTCGCCGCGGACGGTGACTGTCACATCGCTCATGGGGCGACTCTACGCGACGGGTATCGGGGGCGGGGAATGGCGAGCGAGCCGAGAACGTTGTATCCTGTGATGCTCGGGTGCTCGTCATCCGGGACTGACAATTCCACAGTGTGACAGCGGCTCCTTCGAGAGAAGGACCACGGGGCTGATCGGTTTCGACAGCGCCTGTGAATCCACGAGAAGCGGGCCGAGGATGCAGAGTTATCTCGTAAACGCCCTCTGCAAAACAATAGTTGCCGAAACCAAGCGCAACGACTTCGCCCTCGCTGCCTAAGCGAGCCCGATAGTCCGTCAGACCGTATGTGATTCCGATACGGATCCTGGCGTCATCTAGGAATCTTGCTGCGTGACGGCGTCTGGACGTCACGTGGGACTCTTCCCAGGCTGGGCTCGTCGACTTAGGTGTCTGTGACAAAGGTCGGAGCCGAGCAGAACGCTTCCACAGACTGCGCCCGGAGAAGGCGTGGAGACTCAGCGTTGGACGGGGGTTCGATTCCCCCCAGCTCCACCAGGTCGCTGTCACATACAAAGCCCCCGCGTTCCCATACGTCAATATGGGAACGCGGGGATTTTTTGCGTTCACCCGGTCGGCAGAACACCTCGGCGACGCTGTCGAGATCGTCGTCGAAACGATCCACGTATGCGTCGAGGTTCATCGCGGCGGGCTCGTGCCGGAGCATGTTCTGCACGCCCTTACCTTCGTGCCAATATGCGCTCTGTCAGCGGGCGGGTCGACGCACGATTTGAATCCCCTGGAGAGTTCGCGCAGTGCTTCAAGAGCACCTGGGGCGCCGGAAGAGTACCTGAGCGGATCTGCGCCCAGCGAGGGCTCTCCGCCGCGGCATGCAATGGGGCGCCTCCGCACCGGCCATGGGGACCGCGTGGGTGGCTACAGACGGCCAACGGCGCCCTGCCCAGCGCGACCTGGGCGCCGTCTACGGCGGTGGCGGCTGGCGCCCGGTGGAGGCTCGCGGACGGCAGAGCGATCCAGTACTGCACCGGCGGCTCGGCTGGAGCAACGAGGCTGGCCGCCATCGGTGAGCTCGGAAACGACGGCGAAGCTGAGCTGCTTTCTGTCTCTCTCAGTCACTCGTCGCCGGTGTTGCCGGCGTCGTGATGACGGAGGCGTTCGAACATCACCAGGCCGGTGACGATCAGCACGACCCCGAGGACTACTCCCCAAGGATCGGGACCCGCGGAGAGCACGGCGGCGCCGGCCCCTATCGGGACGATCGGCCCTGCGAAGTCGGTCCAGTCCATGCCGTCAGCATAGGCGCTTCAGCGTCGCTGGGTTCGGTCCGATGCTTGCGGTCCCGGGCAACCAGGACGAGGAGCGTGACGATGACCCAGGTGACGGTAGAGATGCGGTTCGCGGTGAGCGGGGAGAACCCGAGCGAGCCGGCGACTGTCACTGCGCCGAGCAGGAAAGCGAACCACTGCCCCGACCTGTCGAGTCCTCGCGCCAGGGAGAAGATCGACAGTATGACGATGCTGAGCAGGATCAGGCCGATCACGCCGCCAACGATCAGTGCCTCAGCGATCGCTCCGTCGTAGGGGATCTTCCAGCCGGCAGCTCCCGCCCCCGTGAGCGGGTTGTAAGCCAGTGCCTGGTTGATCACTGTGTTGAAGGTCGAGTCGCTGTCGAAGCGGCCAGCACTGTATAGCTCGAGGAAACCTTGGTCGCTCGACGTGACGAAGAGCCGGCCCAGGTAGTTCGCACCGGTCCACTCGGAGAACAGCCCGGACTGCACCACGCCCAGAGCAATGAGCACGAGGCCAAAGAGGGCAGCGACCTTGCGGCCTCCGCGTTGCGACCAGAACCAGTAGATGACGATGAAGGGAAGCCCGCCGAAGATGAAGACCTTGGACACGCTGATGAGGCCGCCAAGAGTCATCAGGGTGACGAGGAGAGCGACGAGCGCCGGACGGTTACTCCACGCATAGATCGCGGCGAGACCCGCAACGCCGTACATCGCGCCTGCCTCGGAAGGCAGATTGAAGATGCCTGAGTAGCGCCCAAGCTGCGCGGCGAGGTCCGCCGTGGTTGTGCTGTCCTCATTGGCCCAGAAAGGGCGCATGTAGTCGGTCACTTCGACGCGCGTGGAAAGGATCGCTATCGCTCCGTTGATTGCCATGGCGACGGCAACGATCTTGCAGAACCGTTTGAGTAGACCTTCGGCGTCACGCTCTGGAACGACGGACCAGATGAGGAGCATGATCGCGAGGGGAGCCAGGATGTTGTCGAGGCCGCCCAGCAGAGAGCCAGCGTCGTACGGCATCGGCTTGGCGCTCGGTGCTATCACCGCGAGAGTCGCGACGACCACGTACCCGACCCAGGGAAGGAGGAACCGCAGCCCGCCTTCGGGCCGGAACCGGAAGAACACGATCGGGAGGAACAGGAGAGTCAAACCGTAAACGGCTGCCTGTTCGGTGCGCATGCTCTGGAGCAGATATGGGCCGAACGTTGCGAGAGCCAGGATGGTAACCGTGAACGTCGCGGCGCGGGAGCGTTCGACCGGCCGCGTCGACGCGTTCATCTCCGCCGTCATCGTGTGCATCGTGAGCGATCATAGCCTTCACAGGGCTATGCCATAGTGGGGCGATGGTCTCCGTCAGCCCGAGCAGCGCGCTCGGACCGCGATTCGAGCTTCTGGATTATCTGCGGTTCCTCGCGGCGTTCGCCGTGCTCGCCTATCACTGGTTGTACCGCGGCATCGAGACCGGGATGATGTCGACAGTCTCGTACAGCCCAGTGGCTCCGGTCGCCGCCTATGGATACCTCGGCGTTGACCTGTTCTTCATGATCAGTGGATTTGTTATCGCGATATCCGCTCACGGACGTGCTGCGTCGGACTTCGCCGTCCGCCGCGGGGTCCGGCTTTATCCCGCATTCTGGGTCGCGATGCTCCTTACGGCTGTGGTGACTGCGATGTGGGGTGCTCCTGAAATGAGGGTCACGCTCGTGCAGGTCGTCGCGAACCTCACCATGGCTCCGAGTGTCTTCGATCAGCCCCTGGTGGATGGCGTCTACTGGACGCTCCTCAACGAGCTGATCTTCTACGGCATGGTGTTCCTGTTCTTGTTCTTCCGCATCGGGAAGTGGCTGGATGTATTCTTCCCCGCGTGGGCCATTGCCATGGTCGGAGTCCTGCACCTGACACCGGCGCTCGCGACTCGGCCCCTGCTGGGCGGGCTGTTCTCGTTCTTCGCCGCCGGCGCCATCATCTCAGCGATTCACCGACGCGGGTGGCACTGGTGGCAGGTGGCCGGTTTGCTGGGGGCCTTCTACGTCGCTATCCGCTACATGGTCTCGGACGTCGACCGATTGAACGAGGCCGGGGGACCGTACGAGCAATCGGCTATCATCACCTGCCTGATAGTTGCCGCATTCTTCGTCGTGATGATCCTTCAGATTCTTCCGCCGGTGAGGGACTGGCGGCTACCGAACAGCCGTCTGCTTGGCGCGCTCACCTACCCGCTGTACTTGCTCCACGCGCACCTGGCGTTCATATTCTTCGATCACTTCGCGACCGAGAGCAATAAGTGGCTGATGTACGGGCTCGCGCTGGTTCTAGTGTTGGCTCTGTCGTACGCTCTGCACCAACTCGTCGAAGTGCGACTGAAACGGTTCTGGTTGAGGGTCTTCAATGTCGTTGTGGGGACCCCGATCAGGGCTGTCGAGCGACTCGGCCAACGCGCATCTGCCACGCTGTCGGCGCCGCGCTCCATCCGCTAGACGGTGCAGCCCCGGAAGCACCCTGGCGGCGATGTCCGGGTCGTTCCACTACTTGAGGTCGTGGGATCTCCCGTGGAAATCGATGCTTGAGCCATCGCTGGTCTACGGCAGATAGTCGCTGCTCCGGCGCGCACGTGAACGCGGCTAGCCCTGGGCACAGAACGGGCCGACCTCCCGGCCGAATCTGACCGCGGAACTCCGATGGCCTCTCCTCCCACCGCACGAATACGTGGCTGTCACGGAAGAAGCCCTCGCGTCGCGGACCCTCGTCCGGACGCGAGGGCTTTTTCGCTATGGAGTGACCCACCTCACGCCGTCGGCGTCCGGTGGCAAGCGGCGTGCGGCATCGGTCTCCAGCTCGGCCATGAGGGGGACGATGACGCTCCACAGGGCCCAGTGCTCGGACGTGCCTTCTCCGCCCTGGACCCGACCCTCCCATCGCGTGGCCTTCGGGAGCGGGACGCGGATGCCGAATCGCGCGCCGGTGGGGTCGGTGACCTGGGCGCTCAGCGTTCCGGTCTGGGCGGTCACGTCCGTCAGGTGGAATCCGGCGGGCACGACGATCGTGCCCCGTGCCGTGGACCACGCGCCCCGCACGACTGCGACCAGCGG
Organism: Zhihengliuella sp. ISTPL4; assembly: GCF_002848265.1. Taxonomy (GTDB): domain Bacteria; phylum Actinomycetota; class Actinomycetes; order Actinomycetales; family Microbacteriaceae; genus Microbacterium. Next base: position 1,064,323 of record NZ_CP025422.1, on the reverse strand, counting down.
CTCCGCTGCGACATCGATCGTCATGAGACGTCCTCCCGATCAGGAGCGCCGGAGTGCACCCCGCGATTCGGCCAGAATATCGACGCGAGGTAACGGCTGTCTGTCCCCTCTTCGGGGGACGTCCCGGGGCATTCGAGCAGACGCATCGCTGCGGGGAAGCGTTCATGCGGACATGCGGCGCACTCCCTCGCGCAGAACTTCGACGATCCGTGGGCCCCCATGGCCTTCGTCGGGGACTTCGATGAAAGTGCTGGCCGGCCACGCCCGATGCAGATCGAACGGCACCGACGAGGTCGAACTCAGATCACGGCGTCCGTGGACGAGAAGCACCGGGATAGTTGCAAGCCTCTCGACGCGGTCGAGGATCCCGGAGTCGCCGAGGAAGGCATGATGCGACCAGTAGTGGAGGATGAGCGTCGCCAGCTCGACGCGTTTGCGTGGATCCTCCCAGCGAGGGTCAGGGGAGAAGGCGGGGTCGAGGGAGGGGTGCGTGTTCTCCCACCGTCCCCAGGCGACGGCCGCGCGGTCGCGGGCCTCCGGATCGGCACTCGTGATCTCGCGGTACAGGGCGTCGAGGATGCGTTCCCCATGCCGCGGTGCAGCCGCGCGCTCGAGCTCCGCCCATTCGCGAGGGAACACCCGACGAAGGTCCTCGGTGATCCACTCGACCTCGGCGCGACTGGTGGTCGTCACGGCGCCGAGGGCCAACCCTGACACGTGCTCCGGGTGACGCTCGGCGTACGCGAGGGCGAGCGTCGCTCCCCAGGAGAGCCCCACGACGATCCACCGGTCGACCCCGAAGTGTTTGCGCAGCGCCTCGATGTCCTCGATGAGCGTCTGCGTGGTGTTGAGGGGGAGGGCGGCGAGATCGTCCACCACGGACGGCGTGCTCCGGCCGCATCCGCGCTGATCGAAGGTGAAGGCGCAGTGGAGCGCCGGGTCGAAGAAGGTGCGGAAGAAGTCCGAGGAGCCGGAGCCCGGCCCGCCGTGCAGGAACAATGCCGGCGCCATCCCGCGTCCGTGACGTTGCCAGAAGATCCGCACGCCGCCGGGGCGCTCCAGGAAGCCGTGGATCGTGGGGGTCGTCATCCGTCGACGATAGCGGGAGAGGCAGGCGACAGGTGGACGGTTCCTACGACGATTCACTCGGACACGCAAGGGGCTCGGTCGCGCGCTCGGCCGCGCGGTACCAAGGTGCTTCACGACGAAGGGAGACGCCATGCCGAAGGGCGACGTCGACACGTTCCACCAGGAGGGTGGCTGGTTCAACCGCGTGCAGGGCGAGGTGAACACGTTCAGCGGCCCGCACGAGACGAAGGAAGAGGCCGTCGCCGTGGGGCGGGAAACAGCACGAGCCCGTCAGGCGGAGCACATCATCCGGCGGGAGGACGGCACGATCGGGGAGCGGAACAGCTACGGCAACGACCCCCGGGATGTCCGCGGCTAGGGCGTCGCACTCCTTCAGCGGTCAGACGTCGTCGATAGCGGCGGTGGCCCCGTGACCGTCGGATGACCACGGCTCTCAGGGCTCGGTCGGCGCAGGACGGAGAACCGCATCGATGCGCCTGTGCACCTCGGCGACCTCCTCCGCGTTGTCCGGTGCCTCCAGAGTGCTGTTCGTCGTCTCCACCATGAGCACCGTGCTCGGGTTCAGAAGGAAGGAGGCGAGCCCGATGTTGCCGTCAGGACTGATCGACCGGAAGGAAACGGTGTCCGCGCGGCCCTCGTCGGCGACGACCCGGCTGTACTCGAGAAGCGCATCGGCGGCATCGTCGCCCATGAGCAGTGATTTCTCTCCGTACGTCACGTGTTTCATGAGCCGAGGCTAGAGGCTCGTCTGCCGCCTGCTCCCGCCCCTTGACAGGGACGCAGAGCAGTGGGCGCTGCCGGAGCCGAGAACGCTGCTGCATGGAACGAACCACCTCTGGTCCCGGTCCGCTCACGGGCCTACCATTCGCACATGGGGTTCATCATGTACGACAGCACGAGCCAGCTCCACATCGAGGACCGCGCCCTGGCGCACCTCAAGGTGGTGATCGCCACGAAGCTGCGACGCAACGAGAGCTTCACGGTGTCGTGGACCCACCCGGTGGGAGATGCGTACGGACGTTCCACGATCTGGTTGCATCCGTCGATCCCGCTGCGATTCACGTTCGAAGGGCGCGAGGCGCCAAAGCTCAACCCCCAGTGGATCGAGGACCTCATGCAGTCCGCGAACTCGACGGGCGGGATCCAGCTCGTCGACGAAGTCGTTCAGGGGTCGACGCCCGGATGACAAAAGCCCCGCCTCTGCGCGAGGCGGGGCTGTCGTCAGCGAAACGTGCTCAGTGCGAGCGGTCCGGATCCTCGGCGACGACGTCGTCCTCGTCGTCCGATCCGTCCGTGGGCGGCACGGTGCGCGGTTCGCCCTTGTTGTCCTCGGCGCCGAGGTTGTCGTTCTCCTCCGGGCCGGGGGAGGGCTCGGTGCTGATGTCGTTGCGGTCGCTGTCGTTACCCATGCGCGTTCCTTTCCTCGACGGATACCTCCAGCATCGCCCATCCGCGCTCCGTGGCCCAACCGCTTGACAACGACACCGGGAAGCATGCTCGTCGTCACTCCCGTCCTTCGACGAGGAGGAGCCCCTGCTTCGTGTCCGCGACCTTCACCCAGCCGTCGCCGAAGAGATACGTCATGCCGTATCCGTCCTCGTCCGTGCTCATGGCGTACTGCGGGTCCTCCGTGACGTAGACCCCAGCGGTTCCTTCTTCGATCCGCCACCCCTCCTCCTCGAGACCGGCCTGCGCACGTTCCGCGTCCGCGGCGGAAAGGGGGGACCAGCCGTACATCTGGCCGTGGTCCGAGGGGACGGTGAAGTCGGCCCAGAAGCACAGGAGGCCTTGCGGCAACTCGACGCCGCCGACGACGAACTCGCGCGGCTCCGCCGTCCAACCTGCGTCGGTGAGCGCGGCGACGGTGCCATCCGAGATCAACGACTCGCACGTCAGCTGGTCCGCGCTCGGCGCGGGGGTCGCGCCGGTGCCGTCCGCGGCGGAAGTCGGGTGCTGGGATGGCGCGGGTGCCGGCCCCCCATCGTCCGCGCAGCCCGTGAGAAGCGCCCCGATCAGCAGGAAGCCGGTCAGGGCCGCGAGTCGTCGGGAGTTCATGGAGCCTCGGAGGTGTCAGTCGTGCAGAAGCCGCAGGAAGTCGTCGTGAAGGATGCCGTTGGTGGCGAGCGTCGAGCGTGCGGAGATCGTCTCGGATCCGTCGAACGCCGTCATGCGTCCGCCGGCCTCGTGCACGATGGCGACGGCGGCGGCGATGTCGTATTCCTTCACGTCGAACTCCGCGACCGCCTCGAGGCGCCCCTCGGCGAGCAGCATGTACGCGTAGACGTCGCCGTAGGCCCGGTCACGCCACACGCGCTCGCTCACGCGCAGGAGGGCTTCCAGCTCGCCGGCATCCCGCCACTGGCCGATGCTCTGAAAGCTCATGCTGGCGTCGTCCAGCGATGAGACGGAGGAAACGGCGAGCCGTCGTTCCGTGCCGCCGTTAAGGGTCCAGGCACCGTGCCCTGCGGCCGCCCACCACCGTCGGCCGAGAGCGGGCATGCTGACGACGCCGACCTGCGGCACACCGTCGATCGCGAGCGCGATCATCGTGCCCCAGAGCGGGACGCCGCGGAGGAAGTTCGCCGTGCCGTCGATCGGGTCGATGATCCACTGGCGGGCGGTGCCGCCCTGGGCGCCGAACTCCTCGCCGAAGATGCCGTCGTCCGGGCGTTCCTCTTCGAGCATCCGGCGGATCGCGCGCTCGGTGGCGAGGTCGGCGTCGGTCACGTGCGAGTTGTCCGCCTTGGTGGAGACCTCCAGATCGGCGGCGTCGAACCGGGGGAGGGACTGCGCGTCAGCGGCGTCGGCGAGGCGGAGGGCGAGCTGGAGATCGGCGCGCAGATCGGCGGCGTCGGGAGTGGCGGTCACGCTCTCAGGATAGTCGCCGCCCCAACGGTGCCCGCAGAGACCATCGGCCAGGATCAGCAGGCGAAACGCCCGGGCCACGCCCGGGACGCCGCGGATTTCGTCTCGACGCCAACCGCTGGTAATGTAATTCCTCGGTCGGGGTTATCCCGGGCCACGCACCTCTAGCTCAATCGGCAGAGCAACTGACTCTTAATCAGTGGGTTCAGGGTTCAAGTCCCTGGGGGTGCACGGAACTAGCCTCAGAGATCTCGCCATCTCCGGGGCTTTTTCTCTGTCTCGTGACTGTCGGCCTCGCTCAGGCGCGCCGGACCGAGAGGAGCTGCCAACCCTCGGGGACCTTCGCCTCGATGCCCGCCATGTCGTCGGCTTCGATCTGCTCGACGCCGTCGATCCGTTGGAACGTCCCCGTGGCCTCCATCTTGGCCTCGCCCTTGAGCATCCGCACCGGGGCGGACGTGAGTGCGTAGCCCGGCTCCCGGTGGGCATCGAGTTGAGCGTGCACGTCCTCGAGGGAGGTCCCGGTGACATCGACGGTCCTGGAGCCTCGGGGGCGGATGAGAGCGACGATCATCCCCCCAGTCTACGAGCGGGCCGTGGTCGTCAGAGGTCCCAGTCGAGTGTCGAGCGGGCGTCGATAGGGGCGTCTGTTCCTGCGTCCTCGCGGATCAGGTACACCACGACGCGGGACTGGGCAGTGATGAGCACGCTGGTGAGACTGTCGCCGGTCGCCAGATCGATGAACGTGGGTTGCGCGCGGGCGGCTGCTTCGATCCGAGACATCAGGTCGGCGACATCCGTGCTGCGAGGCAGGAGGAAGTCGTGCCCATCGATCTCGATGTGCGTCGTCGTCATTCCCGTGCTGTTCCCCATGGCTCCACGGTACGAAGGGAGGGAGGGGGTGCAAAGGGGGGTTGAACCCGCTCCGTCCGCATGTTAGGAGCGCGAGAGAGCGCTCTCGCGGTCGTCGGGCTGCTGTTCCGCGGGCTCGGGCACGAGGTACAGCCCGCTCGGGGCGTTCGCCGTGAAGGCGAGCGCTTCGATCCAGGCGCGGTTGACGCTGGGTTGCCGGCTGCCGTGGTACTTGTAGACCAGGGAGCTTCCGGCATGGATCCAGACCGTCGTACGGCCGCCGCCCACGCTCGTGTCGTCCTTCCACGTGAAGCCGAAGGGCTCGCCACGGCGGAGCTTCGCCGTCATGACCAGCTGGATGTGCGTGAGAGCGCGGTCTTCGATGTCGACCTTGACGCTGTTCTCGTAGATGAACTTGCCCATTGCAGGGTCCTCGCGTTTCGCCACGGAAACCTGTGCCAAGAGGCGCGACCAAGATGATCGCTGCTGTGGGGTGTGCACAGCGTGTCACACTTTCGGCCGATCTCCTACCCGACCGGGGTGTCGTGTGTCCTCGCGTCTCTTCCTGTTCCAGGCCACCGGGTCGAGGAGCGTGGGATCCGCGGGGTCGACGGTGCGGGTATTGCTCACCTTGCGGTCGACGACGTGGCCGCGGAGCGTCGCCGCGACGTCCGCGGAGGTGTGATCGAGCATCGCCAGCGTGTCGAGCTTGGTCTGCCCGGTGAGCTTCTCCGGCGTGAGCCAGGCGTCCCAGGTGTCGGCAGTCAGGAAGGCGGGCATCCGGTCGTGCACCTCGCCGCCCGCGTCGCGGGCCTCCCGTGTGACGACGACGAAGCAGCGCACCTTCTCGCCTTCATGTTCCATCGACCAGGTGAGCCCGGCGGCGGCGAGCAGGCCGTCCCCGTGGAGGAAGTGCGGGGTCTTGTGCCCCTTCTCGCCCGTCCATTCGAAGTACCCCCGCATGGGCACCAGGCAGCGGGCGGCGGAGAACGCCGGTGCCCAGAATCCAGCGGCGAGCTTCTCCATCCGCGCGTTGATCAGTGGAGCGCGCTGCGGTCGGTTGGGGGGACTCTGCCAGTCCCACCGGACGAGTTCCAGGATGCGGCCGTCGCCGCGGTCGCGGACGATCGGGGCGCTCTCGGTGGGGGCGATCGAGTAGGCGCCGTGCCAGGACTTCCACCAGTCCTCCGGCCGGCCGCCCTCGGCGACGAACTCCCGGATCAGCTCGTCCGTCGCCGCGTCGTTCGCGAATCGTCCGCACATGTCATCGCCTCCGTCTCGCCGGTCGCTCGCCCCGCGGCCGCATCGCCTCCATCATGGGGCATGGCACGGACATCCTGGTCAGACGACGTCGATCGTCGTGCCCGCGGTGAGAGCCGACAGCTGGGCGAACGTGAGCGGCATGACGGTGTGCGGGTGGCCCGCGGCCGCCCAGATCACCTCGTACGCCTGCAGAGCGCTGTCGATGAAGGTGGGCAGCGGCTCGGGGTGGCCGACGGGCGCCACCCCGCCGATCGCCTGTCCCGTCGCCTCGCGGACGACGGCGGGTGGGGCCATGGCCACCTCGCCCGTCCCGATGTTCCGTGCCAGAACGGTGACGTCCGCCCGGTGTCCGCCACTGGTCATGACGAGCACGGGCCGACCGTCGGCGAGGAAGAGGAGACTGTTGGCGATCGCGGCGACGTCGCAGCCGATGGCGGCAGCCGCCTCGGCGGCGGTACGCGCCGAGTCCGGAAGGACCCGGATCTCTGTCTCGACACCGGCCGCGAGGAGGTGTTCCTGCACCCGCCGGCTGCGCTCGGGGAGGGGAGGGGCGTCGGTCATCTCCCCACGGTAGCCGAGCCGATCAGCCGGCGTCACCGACGAGGATCGCCGCCGCGTCCTCTGCCGTCGCATCAGCCGGTTCGTCGTCGATGTGCGCGAGGACCTTCCGGCCGAGGAGGATCGTCAGCGCGGCCAGGAGGACGGCGGCAGCGGCGAACAGGTACGGCACGGTGGCGCTGAACAGGTGCCACAGGAGTGCCGCGATCGGCGGGGCCATCGCGCCGCCGAGGAAGCGGACCGCGGAGTAGGCCGAAGAGGCCACGGAGCGGGGGAGGTCGGTCGCCTCCATGACGGCCTCGGTCAGCACCGTGTTCATCACGCCGAGGAGCAGGCCGCCCACGATGATGCACACCACGAGAGCAGCCGGTTCGGCGACGACGAGCCCGGCGACGACGAGGTCGACGGCGAGCAGGGGCAGCACGGTGAGGATGACGTGCGTCCTCGTCATCCGGCGCATGAGCACCGGCGCGACCCACACGCTGGTGATCGCGAGGGCGACACCCCAGCCGAAGAACGTCAGGCCGATGCCCATCGCTCCGAAGCCCAGTGGGAAGGGCGAGAACGCGAGCAGCACGAAGAAGCCGATGTTGTAGAACAGGGCGGCCACGGCGAGGATCGCGAGAGCGGGACGGCGCAGGGCGGTGAAGGGGGCGGAGAACTTCACGGGGGTGCGCTTCTCGCCCGGCCCTCGCAGCAGCACCAGGACGGCGATGAACGCGATGGCCATCAGGGCGACGACGCCGAAGAACGGTCCTCGCCAGCTCTGCTCGCCGAGGATGCCGCCGAGCAGGGGGCCCACGGCGATGCCGAGGCCGAGCGCCGCCTCGTACAACACGATGGCTGCGCTGCTGCCGCCGGATGCGGCGCCGACGATCGTGGCCAGCGCCGTCGAGATGAACAGCGCGTTGCCCAGCCCCCAGCCGGCACGGAAGCCGATGACCGCGTCGACGCTGCCGCTGATCGCGCAGAGGAAGGCGAACACGACGATCAGGCCCAGACCGACGAGGAGCGTGGCTTTGGCGCCGATCCGGCTGGAGATCCAGCTGGTGACGAGCATCGCGAGGCCGGTGACCAGGAGGTAGCTGGTGAAGAGGAGTTCCGTCTCGACCGGCGTGGCTTCGAGCGACTCCGCGATCGCCGGCAGGATCGGGTCGACGAGCCCGATCCCCATGAAGGCGACGACGCACGCGAAGGCGACGGCCCACACCTGGGCCGGTTGCTTCCAGACCGAGGGTGTGGGGGTTGCGGGGGCGGTGTTCAACGGATCTCTCCTGTCCGGTGTGCGGAGGTGCGGGCGGCGAGGATCTCAGCCGCGCGCGTGAGGGTGTGCCAGTCGTCGTCGTCGAGGTCGGCGAAGCGCGGCGCGATCGTCTCCCGGAACTCGGAGCGCCAGGCGGCCAGGGCCGCGGCGCCGTCGGGGGTCGCGGCGACGACGGTGGCACGGGAATCGTCGGGGTCGGGGGAGCGGCGGACGAGGCCCTCGCGTTCGAGGGTGCCGAGCAGCCGGGTCATCCCGGGCTGCGTCGTGCGGGCTGCTGCGGCGAGCTCGCCGACGCGACGGGGGCCGGACTGGTCGAGCAGACTGAGCACCCGCCATTGCGCGGCGGGGGCCTCGTTCCCCGCGTCCTGGGCGGCGATGCGACCCAGCGCGTAGCCCGAAAGGACGAGCGACGGGATCACCTCGGAGCGATTCATACCAGAAAGTATATACCCACTGGTATGTATCGAGATCACCGTCGGGCGTGAGCGATCCGCGCGGAGAGCTGATGCGCGTGGGCGAGGAGGATCCGGCCCAGCTCGGCCTGACGCTCCGGGCCGAAGCGGAAGGCGACACCGGTGAGGCTGAGCGCCCATTCCGGGCGGCCGGCGCGGTCGAACACCGCCGCACCGAGGCCCCAGCTCCCCTCGACGATCAGGCCGGGGTTGACGGCGAAACCCCGCTCCTTCGTCTCGGCGAGGCGCTTCCGCAGCGGGCGCTCACCATGAGCGCGCCCCCAGTTCTCGACGAGCTCCGGGTGCCGCTCCAGGTAGGCATCCACATCGTGGTCGGGGAGGAAGGCGAGGATCGCGAGGCCGGCGCTCGCCACGCCGAGCGGGAAGCGCACTCCCTCGCTCAGCACGAAAGAGCGGATGGGGAACGAACCCTCCTCGCGCAGCAGGCAGACCGTCTCGTCCGCGCGGCGGACCGAGAAGAACGCGCTCTCCTCGGTCTTCACGGCGAGCGACCGCACGATGTCCCGGGCCAGGGTCGTCACGTCGTAACGGGCGGCAGCCACAGACCCCATGAGGAAGAGCTCGGGTCCCGGCATCCATTGACTGCTGCCGGCGTCGCGGTCGACGAGACCCTCCGCGCGCAGGGCGCTGAGCAGGCGATGCGTGGTGGGCCGGGAGAGCCCGGCGCGTGCCGCGAGCTCCTGCAGGGTGGCGCCGTCGGTGCCGGCGGCCGTCACGAGCCGCAGGAGCCGCGCAGCCCGCGCGACGGCCTGAGTGCCGGGGACGGGGTTCGTCGCAGTGTCCACATCGTGGACGCTAGTGGTGCGGGCGTCCACATCGCAAGAGGGCGCTGGCCGCGACTCCGCCCGGGGCGGGAAGCTGGGAGGGGACACGGATCCGAAGGAGCAGACGTGATCGACAAGCAATGGGACTCCGCGGCCGCCGCGGTCGCCGACATCCCGGACGGCGCTTCGCTCGCCGTCGGAGGCTTCGGACTCTCCGGGAACCCGATCGCGCTCATCGAAGCGCTCCTCGCGCAGGGCACGACCGACCTGAGCGTCGTCAGCAACAACTGCGGGGTGGACGACTGGGGCCTGGGCGTCCTGCTCGCCGCGCAGCGCATTCGGAAGATGACGTCGTCCTACGTGGGAGAGAACAAGGAGTTCGAGCGGCAGTTCCTGTCCGGTGAGCTCGAGCTCGAGCTGACCCCGCAGGGCACGCTGGCCGAGAAGCTGCGGGCGGGAGGATCCGGAATCGCGGCGTTCTTCACCCAGACGGGCGTCGGCACCCAGGTGGCCGAGGGTGGTCTGCCTCGCCGGTACCACGCGGATGGCTCGATCGCGGTGGCCTCGCCACCCAAGGACGTGCGCACGTTCGCGGTGCACGGCGAGCCCCGTGAGTTCGTGCTGGAGGAGGCGATCAACACCGACTTCGCCCTGGTCCACGCGGTCCGCGGCGACCGGCACGGCAATCTCGTGTTCCGGAAGGCGGCGCGGAACTTCAACCCGCTCGCCGCGATGGCCGGGCGCGTGTGCATCGCGCAGGTGGAGCGGCTCGTCGAACCGGGAGAGCTCGACCCGGACGCGATCCACCTGCCCGGCGTCTTCGTGCATCGGATCGTCGAGGTCGGCGCGGACATCCCTAAGCGCATCGAGCGACGGACCGTCGCCGCGGAAGGAGCCTGACATGGCGCTCACGAGAGACCAGATGGCCGCGCGCGCGGCGGCCGAGCTGCCGGACGGCGCGTATGTGAACCTCGGCATCGGCCTGCCCACGCTCGTGCCGAACCACGTCCCGTCCGACGTGACCGTGGTGCTGCAGTCGGAGAACGGCATCCTCGGAGTCGGGCCCTACCCGCGGGAGGCCGAGGTCGACCCGGATCTCATCAACGCGGGGAAGGAGACGGTGACCACGCTCCCCGGTGCGGCGTTCTTCGACTCCGCCCTCAGCTTCGGCATGATCCGCGGCGGGAAGATCGATGCCGCCATCCTCGGGGCGATGCAGGTCTCCGCCTCCGGGGACCTCGCGAACTGGATGATCCCGGGCAAGATGGTCAAGGGCCCCGGGGGCGCCATGGACCTCGTGCACGGCGCCGGACGGGTGATCGTGCTGATGGAGCACGTCGCCAAGGACGGCTCGGCGAAGATCGTCGACGCCTGCACGCTGCCGTTGACCGGACGCGGCGTCGTGGACCGGATCATCACGGACCTCGCGGTGATCGACGTGACGCCGGATGGGCTCGTCCTGGTCGAGCTCGCGCCCGACGTGTCGGTGGAGCAGGTGCGGCAGGCCACGGAGCCGCCTCTCCGTCTCGCCCCGGAACTGGACAACGGAAGGACCGAGATCAATGAGTGAGAACGATGTCGTCATCGTCGCCGCGGCGCGCACCCCGCAGGGGCGGCTGAAAGGACAGCTCGCCGCCTTCACCGCGCCGCAGCTCGGATCGTTCGCGATCCGCGGTGCCCTGGAGCAGGGCGGGGTGGACCCGGCAGACGTCGATGCGGTCATCGTCGGGCAGGTGCTCGCCGCGGGGTCGGGACAGAACGCCGCCCGTCAGGCCGCCATCGGCGCGGGAATCGGCTGGGACGTCCCCGCCCACTCCGTGAACAAGGTGTGCCTGTCCGGGCTCACGGCCGTGATCGACGCGGCGCGCATGATCCGGACCGGGGACGCCGAGGTCGTCGTCGCCGCCGGCATGGAGTCGATGACCCGCGCACCGCACCTGCTCATGGGATCGCGCGATGGTTGGACCTACGGCACCGTCGAGGTCCTCGACCACATGGCCTACGACGGGCTGACGGACGCCTACGACCGGGAGAGCATGGGCGCGTCCACGGAGCGGCATAACGCGCGCTACGAACTCACCCGGGAGGCCCAGGACCAGGTCGCCGCGCTCTCGCATCAGCGGGCCGCCGCCGCGCAGGAGAGCGGTGTGCTCGACGCAGAGATCGTCGCCGTCGAGGTGCCGCAGCGCCGGGGCGAACCCGTGCGGGTGACCCGAGACGAGGGGGTGCGCCCCGAGACCACGGTGGAGACCCTCGCGGGACTGCGATCCGCCTTCGCCGAGGGCGGCTCGATCACGGCGGGCAACTCGTCCCAGATCTCGGACGGCGCCTCCGCCGTCGTCGTCACGACGCGCGGGACGGCCGAGGCCAAGGGCTGGCCGGTGCTCGTGACCGTCGGGGCGAGCGGCCAGACCGCCGGCCCGGACAACTCGCTCCAGGCGCAGCCGGCGCGGGCGATCGAACAGGCGTGCCGCAAGCAGGGGATCACGCCGCAGGATCTCGACCTCGTGGAGATCAACGAAGCGTTCGGGGCCGTGGTCGCCCGCTCGCAGTCCGAGCTCGGACTGGACGGCGAGATCGTCAACGTGCACGGCGGCGGCATCGCGATCGGCCATCCGATCGGCGCCTCCGGTAACCGCCTCGTCGTGCATGTCGCGCACGAACTCGCCCGCCGGGGTGGCGGCACTGCGGCGGTCGGCCTGTGCGGCGGCGGCGGTCAGGGCGAGGCGCTCATCCTCACCCGCTGACGCCGGAGGCGCGGGGGTGCGTCAGGACCGCTTGTCCTGGGCGTGCCCCTGCGCGTCGGCGAGCGCCTTCTGCGAACGGAACTGCAGGCGCTGCGCCTTCTTGGACTTCTTCACCGATTGCGGCGAGTCCGCGTCCACCGGCACGCCGTGACGTTCGCGGCGCATGTCGACGACCGCGCCGACGGCGAGTGCCATCGTGATGCCCCAGCTCACCCACGACAGGAGCGAGCGCCAAGTGATGGGTTCGTTGCGGGTGCCGCGCAGCAGCGAGATCCCAGCCGAGATCGCGGCGACGAGTCCGGTGCTGAAGAGGTAGCGCATGCCCCTACGGTACCCGCAGCCGGCGTGGGCGGACCGGAGCCTTGACAAGGCGGGGGAGCGGCTGGCAAGGCGTCCGCCCAGATGCACCGGATATCATGAGACGGTCGCGGTTCGCCCGCGGCCGCAGAAACCGTGTATCTACCGGCCGTCGGCGTCTCCGACGGACAGCGGCGGCACCCGACATCGCGTCATCGACGCGCGAGAGCCATGACACGCGCCAGCACCACTTCCGATCTCGCCGAGCCGACCCTCTTCCGCCTCGCCGGCCTGCCCTACTTCCTCATCGCGTTCATCGCGCGCCTGCCGTTCGCCATGATGGTGGTCGGCGTCCTCACCGTCGTCGTGTCGGCGCGAGAGTCCCTGTCCCTCGGCGGTCTCACGTCGGCTGCGGTCGGTCTGGGCACCGCGTGCTTCGGACCGCTCCTGGGCGCCGCCGCCGACCGCTTCGGTCAGCGCAGGGTCCTCCTCGCGCTCGCCGTGGGTAACGCGGTGATGCTGCTTCTCTTCACCGCGGTGGTCTACGGTCCGGCCGCCGACGGCTTTGTGCTCCTCGCGGCGATCGGCATCGGTGCGACGGCCCCGCAGGTGGCGCCGCTGTCGCGCTCCCGCCTGGTGACGATCATCGGCGAGCGGATGCCGGCGGAACGCCGAGCCCGCACCGTCTCCGGCACGATGGCGTACGAGTCGGCCGCCGACGAGACCGTCTTCGTCTTCGGTCCGTTCCTCGTGGGCGTGCTCGCCTCGGCGCTCACGCCGTGGGCCCCGCTGGTCGGGGCGGCCGCACTGACCCTGGTGTTCGTCGGCGCCTTCGCCCTGCACCCGAGCGGACGGCACGTCTCGCAGGACCGCACCGATGACGGCCGGGCGCCGTCCGCCGTGTCCGAGCTGTTCCGACCGCAGCTCCTGATCGTGGTCCTCGGGATCCTCGGGGTCGGCATCTTCTTCGGCACGATGCTCACCTCTCTCACGTCCTTCATGGCCGATCTCGGCGCTCCCGAGCAGGCGGGCCTGCTGTACGGCGTGATGGGCGTCGGCTCCGCACTGCTGGCCCTGGGAGTCGCCTGGCTTCCTGCCCGGTTCACGCTGAGGGCGCGGTGGCTCGTCTTCTCGGGGATCCTGCTCGCGGGCTCGCTGCTGCTCGGCATCGTCGACGCGCCGGCGGGGATGATGCTCGCCCTGGCCATCATGGGCATCGGCATCGGTCCGACCCTCGTCACGCAGTACAGCTTCGGCGCCGCCCGGAGCCCCCGAGGGCGGTCGGCGACCGTGATGACGATGCTCGGCTCCGGCGTGGTCGTCGGCCAATCGCTCGGCGCCGCGGTGGCGGGGGAGATCGCGGAGAACTTCGGCACTTCCGCCGCGCTCGTCCTCCCGATGATCGCCGCAGGGATCGCTTTCGCCGCGGGCCTCGGCAACTGGGCACTCAGCGGTGTGCACCGTACGGCAACGGCTGTCAAGGCCTGAGCACGGACCCGCGGGACGCGCGCATCCTCGATAGGTTGGAAGTTCCTGACCGAGGAGTGCCCCTGTGACTGCTGCTGATTTCGTCGTCGTCGCCAACCGTCTCCCGGTGGACCGGGTCGTGGGTCCTGACGGCGAGGAGACCTGGCGGACGTCGCCCGGGGGCCTCGTCGCCGCGCTCGAACCGATGATGCGCCGCGTCCACGGCGCCTGGGTCGGTTGGCCGGGTCAGCCGGATGTCGAGCTCGAGCCCTTCGAGGCCGACGGCATCGACCTGATCCCGGTGACGCTGAGCTCCGACGAAGTCGCGGACTATTACGAGGGCTTCGCCAATGACACGATCTGGCCGCTCTACCACGACGTCATCGCTCCACCCCAGTACCACCGCGAGTGGTGGGACGCGTACGTGCGGGTGAACCGGCGGTTCGCCGAGGCTGCAGCTGCGGCGGCCGCCCAGGACGGCACCGTCTGGGTGCACGACTACCAGCTCCAGCTCGTCCCGCAGATGGTCCGCGAGCTGCGTCCCGACGTCACGATCGGTTATTTCCACCACATCCCGTTCCCGGCCCACGGCCTGTACGCGCAGCTGCCGTGGCGCGACCAGGTGCTCCGCGGACTCCTCGGCGCGGATGTCATCGGCTTCCAGCGGGCGCAGGACGCGACGTACTTCCTCACCGCGGTCCGGCGCCGGCTGCGGTACGAGGTGAAGGGGTCCAGCATCACGATCCCTGATCAGGGCGGAACGCGGACGGCCGTGGCCAAGGCCTTCCCGATCTCGATCGACACCGCGCCATACCTCGAACTCGCCGCCAGGGAGGACATCCGGGCGCGCGCGGCCGAGATCCGTGCGAGCCTCGGCAACCCGAAGCGCATCCTCCTCGGCGTCGACCGGCTGGACTACACCAAGGGGATCGGACACCGGATCAAGGCGTATGGCGAACTCCTGGAGGACGGACGCCTCGACGTCGACGACGTCACGCTCATCCAGGTGGCGAGCCCGAGCCGGGAGCGCGTGGACGCCTATGCGCACCTCCGCGACGAGATCGAGCTCGCGGTGGCCCGCATCAACGGCGACCACGACACCGTCGGCCACTCCGCCATCCGCTACCTGCACCAGGGCTACCCGCGCGAGGAGATGGTCGCGCTGTATCTCGCCGCCGATGTCATGCTCGTGACGGCGCTGCGCGACGGCATGAACCTCGTCGCGAAGGAGTACATCGCCACGCGGACGGACAACAGGGGCGTCCTCGTCCTCAGCGAGTTCACCGGCGCGGCGGACGAGCTCCGGCAGGCGGTGCGCGTGAACCCCCACGACATCGCCGGGCTCAAGGACGCGATCATGGAAGCGGTCGAGATGTCGCCCGCGGAACAGGCCCGTCGCATGCGCTCGCTCCGGCGCCGGGTGCTGGACAACGACGTGAACGCCTGGTCGTCGTCCTTCCTCGAGGCCCTCGCGAACGTCCGCGGCCGCTGAGCCGCATCCTGCACATCCCTTTCCCCGATCGGAGACACCGTGACGCGCCCCTGGATCCCCGGAACCGCCGACGCCGACCTCACCGCCCTCGCGACGACCCCGCGCCTCGTCGTCGCCCTCGACTTCGACGGCACCGCGTCCCCGCTGGTGGTGGACCCCATGGCGGCGAGAGCGCTGCCCGAGGTGGCCGTGCAGATGAACCGCCTCGCCGGGATGCCCGACACCGTGGTGGCCTACGTCTCCGGGCGCAGCATGCACGACCTGAGGAAGATCACCGAGCACACCGACGACTCCGTGCTCGTCCTCGCCGGCTCGCACGGCGCGCAGTACTGGTTCCCCGGTGAGGGTGCCGCCGATGCGCCGGGCGATGCCACCGAATCCGGCGCCCGCGAGGAGCTGTGGGCGGCGGCGCAGCCGATCATCGACCGCTACGACGGTGCGGAGCTGGAGCCGAAGACGTTCGGAATGGGCGTGCACACGCGGCGCGCGGATCGCGAGACCGAGGAGAAGGTCTTCGCCGAGATCGATGCGCTCGTCGCGGAGCGCTTCCCGCACTGGCGGCGGCGCGCCGGCCACCGGGTCCTGGAGTTCTCGTCGCGGAACGAGGGCAAGGACGCCGCGATGATCGCCCTGCGGGAGCGCTTCGACGCGACGGGCATCCTCTTCGCCGGCGACGACGTGACCGACGAGGATGCGATGCGTGTGCTGCAGGAGGGCGACCTCGGTGTGCGCGTCGGGCCGGGGGAGAGTGCGGCGACCCTCCGTGTGGACTCTCCACAACAGATCGCCGCGCTTCTGGAGACGCTCGCGAACGAGAGGGCCGTCGCGCAGGAATAGACTCTCGTCATGTCCTCGCATGATCCCTCCACCAGCGCGCCCATCGACATCAAGCCCCGCAGTCGCGTCGTCACCGACGGCATCGAGGCCACGACCTCTCGCGGCATGCTCCGCGCGGTCGGGATGGGGGACGCCGACTGGGACAAGCCGCAGATCGGCATCGCGTCCAGCTGGAACGAGATCACCCCCTGCAACCTGAGCCTCGACCGGTTGGCGCAGGGGGCGAAGGAGGGCGTGCACTCCGGCGGTGGCTACCCGCTGCAGTTCGGCACCATCTCCGTGTCGGACGGCATCTCGATGGGCCACGAGGGGATGCACTTCTCGCTCGTGTCGCGCGAGGTCATCGCCGACTCCGTCGAGACCGTGATGATGGCCGAGCGCCTCGACGGCTCCGTCCTGCTCGCGGGCTGCGACAAGTCGATCCCCGGCATGCTCATGGCCAGCGCGCGCCTCGACCTCTCCAGCGTCTTCCTCTACGCCGGGTCGATCGCGCCGGGCTGGGTCAAGCTCTCCGACGGCACCGAGAAGGACGTCACGATCATCGACTCGTTCGAGGCGGTCGGCGCCTGCCGCGCCGGTCTCATGAGCGAGGAGGACCTGAAGCGCATCGAGTGCGCCATCGCTCCCGGTGAGGGCGCGTGCGGCGGCATGTACACGGCCAACACGATGGCCTCCGTCGCCGAGGCGCTCGGGCTCAGCCTCCCGGGCTCGGCCGCGCCGCCCGCGGCCGACCGCCGCCGCGACTACTTCGCGCACCGGTCGGGCGAGGCGGTCGTCAACCTGCTCCGCCAGGGGATCACGACGCGCGACATCCTGACCAAGGAGGCGTTCGAGAATGCCATCGCCCTGGCCATGGCCCTCGGCGGCTCGACGAACGTCGTCCTCCACCTCCTCGCGATCGCGCGGGAGGCCGAGGTCGAGCTGAGCCTGCACGACTTCAACCGCATCGGCGACAAGGTCCCGCATGTGGCCGACATGAAGCCGTTCGGCAAGTACGTCATGAACGACGTCGACCGCCACGGCGGCATCCCCGTGATCATGAAGGCGATGCTCGACGAAGCGCTGCTGCACGGCGACGCGCTCACCGTCACCGGCAAGACGCTCGCCGAGAACCTCGCCGAGCTCGACCCGCAGCCGATCGACGGCGAGGTCATCCACACGTTCGACAACCCCATCCACGCCACCGGCGGACTGACGATCCTGCACGGGTCGCTCGCTCCGGAGGGGGCCGTTGTCAAGACCGCCGGCTTCGACGCGGCCGTCTTCGAGGGTCCCGCGCGGGTCTTCGAGCGCGAGCGCGCCGCCATGGACGCGGTCGCCGAGGGGACCATCGAGCCGGGGACGGTCATCGTCATCCGGTACGAGGGACCCAAGGGCGGACCGGGTATGCGCGAGATGCTCGCCATCACCGCGGCCATCAAGGGCGCGGGGCTCGGAAAAGATGTACTACTCTTGACGGACGGACGATTCTCAGGCGGCACAACCGGCCTGTGCATCGGCCACATAGCACCCGAAGCGGTGGACGCAGGTCCCATCGCCTTCGTGCGCGATGGTGATCTGATACGGGTCGATATCGCAGCTCGCTCTCTCGACCTACTCGTCGACGAGGCGGAGCTCGCCTCCCGCCGCTCTGGCTGGGAGCCGCTTCCCCCGCGCTACACCCGAGGCGTTCTTGCCAAGTACTCGCGCCTCGTGCGGTCCGCCGCCGAGGGAGCGACGACCGGCTGATCCATCGACCGGCTCAGGAGTCCGCTCGATCGGAACGCCGGTGTCCCGCACAGTTCATCAGAAGGAAAGTCATGACTGCTGACTCCGTCTCGGCCGTGCCGAGGCCGCCCGCCCGCCCATCCGCCCCGGAGATCACCGGCGCAGAGGCCGTCGTCCGCTCCCTCGAGCTGCTCGGCGTCACGGACGTCTTCGGTCTCCCCGGCGGGGCGATCCTCCCGGTCTACGACCCGCTGATGGATGCGTCGCAGCTGCGCCACATCCTCGTGCGGCATGAGCAGGGCGCAGGACACGCGGCGGAAGGCTACGCCACCGCCTCCGGGAAGGTCGGCGTGTGCATCGCGACCTCCGGCCCCGGAGCGACCAACCTCGTCACGGCGATCGCCGACGCCTACATGGACTCGGTGCCGCTGCTCGCGATCACCGGTCAGGTGTTCTCGACGCTCATGGGCACGGATGCGTTCCAGGAGGCTGACATCGTGGGGATCACGATGCCGATCACGAAGCACTCGTTCCTGGTGAAGGACGCCGCGGACATCCCCGGCGCCATCGCGGCGGCCTACGAGATCGCCGGCACCGGGCGTCCCGGTCCGGTGCTCGTGGACATCACCAAGGATGCGCAGCAGGCGACGGCACCGTTCGTGTGGCCGCCGAAGATCGACCTCCCCGGGTACCGACCGGTGACCAAGGCGCACGGCAAGCAGATCCAGGCGGCCGCCGCCCTCCTCGCGGAGGCGAAGAAGCCGGTGCTGTACGTGGGCGGAGGCGTCGTCCGCGGCCGGGCCGCGGCCGAGCTGCTCGAGCTCGCCGAGTCGACCGGCGCGCCCGTCGTGACGACGCTGATGGCGCGCGGCGCGTTCCCCGACTCGCACCCGCAGCACCTGGGCATGCCCGGCATGCACGGCACGGTTCCCGCCGTGCTCGCGCTGCAGGAGGCGGACCTTCTCGTCTCGCTCGGCGCCCGGTTCGACGACCGTGTCACCGGCAAGGCCGCCCTGTTCGCGCCGCACGCGAAGGTCGTGCACGTCGACATCGACCCGGCGGAGATCTCGAAGATCCGCACGGCCGACGTGCCGATCGTGGGTGACGTGCGCGACGTCCTGACCGACCTGGACGCGGCCTTCCGTGGTGTCATCGGCAGCGGCAAGCCCGACATCGAGGAGTGGTGGTCGTATCTCGACGGCCTGCGGAACGAGTTCCCGCTCGGGTATGCGCCGACGACCGACGGTCTGCTCGCCCCGCAGTACGTGATCCAGCGGATCGGCGAGCTCACCGGTCCGGAGGGCATCTTCGCCTCCGGTGTGGGGCAGCACCAGATGTGGGCCGCGCAGTTCATCAAGTACGAGCGTCCGAACGCCTGGCTGAACTCCGGCGGCGCGGGCACGATGGGGTACTCGGTGCCGGCGGCCATGGGAGCGAAGGTCGCCGAGCCGGAGCGCCAGGTCTGGGCGATCGACGGCGACGGCTGCTTCCAGATGACCAATCAGGAGCTCGCCACCTGCGCGATCAACAACATCCCGATCAAGGTCGCGATCATCAACAACTCGTCGCTGGGCATGGTCCGGCAGTGGCAGACGCTGTTCTACGACGGCCGCCACTCCAACACCGACCTGAACACCGGGCACGGCACGATCCGCATCCCCGACTTCGTGAAGCTCGCGGAGGCGTACGGCTGCCTCGCGATCCGCGTGGAGAAGGAGGAGGAGGTCGACGCCGCCATCCAGCTCGCGCTGGAGACGAACGACCGCCCCGTGGTGATCGACTTCGTCGTGAGCGCCGACTCCATGGTGTGGCCGATGGTGCCGCAGGGGGTCAGCAACAGCTATGTCCAGTACGCGCGCGACCACGCGCCCGCGTTCGACGAGGAGGACTGAGCCATGTCGACCCACGTCCTGAGCCTGCTGGTGGAGAACACCCCCGGCCTTCTGACCCGTGTCGCCGGCCTGTTCGCGCGCCGCGGCTTCAACATCGACTCCCTCGCCGTCGGCGTGACCGAGGTGCCGGGGATCTCCCGCATCACGGTCGTCGTCGACGTGGAGGAGCTGCCGCTCGAGCAGGTGACCAAGCAGCTCAACAAGCTGATCAACGTCATCAAGATCGTCGAGCTCGACCCGGCGTCGTCCGTGCAGCGCGAGCACATGCTCGTGAAGGTGCGCACGGACAACGCCAGCCGTTCGAACGTGATCGAGGTCGTCAACCTCTTCCGCGCCTCAGTCGTCGACTACGCCGCTGACGCCCTCGTGATCGAGGTCACGGGTGACAGGGGCAAGGTCGAGGCCCTGCTGCGGGCGCTGGAGCCCTTCGGCATCAAGGAGATCGCCCAGTCCGGCCTCCTCGCGATCGGCCGCGGCGGCAAGAGCATCACCGAGCGCGTCCTGCGCGGCTGACCGTTCGACAGACTCAGGGACCGCGCGTTCCGCACAACCACAACCAAGGAGAGAAACCAGTGAGCACCGAGATCTTCTACGACGACGACGCCGACCTGTCCCTGATCCAGGGCAAGAAGGTCGCCATCGTCGGCTACGGCTCGCAGGGCCACGCCCACGCCCAGAACCTGCGCGACTCGGGCGTCGAGGTCGCGATCGCCCTCAAGGAGGGCTCGAAGTCCGCCGCGAAGGCCGAGGAGGCCGGCTTCCCCGTGAAGACCGTCGCCGAGGCGACCGAATGGGCCGACGTCATCATGATCCTCGCGCCGGACCAGCACCAGCGCACGATCTACAGCGAGTCGATCGCCCCGAACCTGACGGCGGGCAAGACGCTGGCCTTCGCGCACGGCTTCAACATCCGCTTCGGCTACATCGACGCTCCCGAGGGCGTCGACGTGATCCTCGTCGCGCCGAAGGCTCCGGGCCACACCGTGCGTCGCGAGTTCGTCGCCGGCCGTGGCATCCCGGACATCATCGCCGTCGAGCGGGACGCGTCCGGCCAGGCCTGGGACCTCGCGCTGTCGTACGCGAAGGCGATCGGCGGCACCCGCGCCGGCGTCATCAAGACGACCTTTACCGAGGAGACCGAGACCGACCTGTTCGGCGAGCAGGCCGTGCTCTGCGGTGGCATGAGCCACCTCGTGCAGGCCGGCTTCGAGACGCTCGTCGAGGCCGGTTACCAGCCGCAGATCGCCTACTTCGAGGTGCTGCACGAGCTCAAGCTCATCGTCGACCTCATGTGGGAGGGCGGCATCGCCAAGCAGCGCTGGTCGATCTCCGACACCGCCGAGTTCGGCGACTACGTCTCCGGCCCGCGCGTGATCGACGAGCGCGTCAAGGAGAGCATGAAGGGCGTCCTGTCCGACATCCAGTCCGGCGCGTTCGCGAAGCGCTTCATCGAGGACCAGGACAACGGGGCCGAGGAGTTCCTCGCTCTCCGCGCCAAGGAGGAGCAGCACCCCATCGAGGCGACCGGCAAGGAGCTGCGTTCGCTCTTCGCCTGGAAGCAGCAGGACGAGGACTACGTCGACGGCAGCGCCGCTCGCTGATTCGACTCGCGAACGAACGGGCGTCCCTTTCGGGGCGCCCGTTCGTCGTCTCCTGGCACCTTCTCCGTAACAGACATCCGATGTCTGTGCCAGGATGGACGCATGCGACAGGAATGGTTTGATGACGCCCGCTTCGGCATGTTCGTCCACTTCGGCCTCTACAGCGGAGCGGCGCGGCACGAATGGGTGCAGAACTACGAACGCCTCACCGATGAGGAGTACCGCCCCTACTTCGACAACTTCGATCCCGATCTCTTCGACGCTGCGGCTCTCGCGAAGACCGCCAAGGAGACAGGGATGGGCTACGTCGTGCTCACGACGAAGCACCACGACGGCTTCTGTCTCTGGGACTCGAAGCTGACCGATTTCACCTCCGTCGCGGCGGTCGGACGGGACCTCGTGCGCGAGTATGTCGACGCCCTCCGTGCCGAGGGGATCCGCGTCGGTCTCTACCACTCCGTCATCGACTGGCATCACCCGGACTTCACGGTGGACTGGAACCACCCCCGACGCGACGACGAGAACGCGCACGCCCTGAACGAGGGGCGCGACATGGCCCGCTACCGCGAGTACCTGCACGGGCAGGTCCGCGAGCTGCTCACCGAGTACGGCGACATCGACTACCTCTTCTTCGACTTCACCTATCCCGAGGCCAAGGACGGCTGGGCGGGGAAGGGGCCACAGGACTGGGACGCCGAGGCGCTGCTCGCGCTGTGCCGGGAGTTGCAGCCGGAGATGCTCGTCAACGACCGGCTCGGCATCCCCGCGGACTTCGTAACGCCCGAGCAGTACCAGCCGACGGCTCCCATCGTCCGCGATGGCGTACCCCTCGTGTGGGAGGCGTGCCAGACGCTCAACGGCTCCTGGGGTTATCACCGGGACAACACGGACCAGAAGTCGCCGATGCTGCTCGTGCAGATGCTCGTCGACTCGGTGTCCATGGGTGGCAACATGCTCCTGAACATCGGTCCGGACGGACGCGGGGCGATCGCGCCCCGGGACGCGAAGACCCTCGCCGAGATCGGAGAGTGGATGCGCCTCCACGAGCGCGCCGTGATCGGGGCCGGTCACGCGCCGTTCACGCCGCCTCGTGAGGGGGCGTACACGCTCCGCGGTGACCGGCTGTATCTCAGCCTGTTCAACTGGCCACTGGGCTACGTGCACCTGCCGGAGCTCGCCGGCAAGGTCTCCTACGCCCGGCTGCTGAACGACGGGTCCTGGCTGCGCACGAGCGTCAGCGACCCGCAGCAGCAGGCCGACCTGATGACTCCGGCGGGCGAGGCCGAGGGGACCCTCACGGTGCATCTCCCGGTGCGTCGGCCCGACGTGCTGATGCCGGTGATCGAGCTGCGCCTGACGGGGGAGTGAGGCGCCGGTGGCGGCGGCTCAGGCCGTCGCCACCGGGATCTCCATGCCCTCCAGCGCGAGGCGCGCGGCGCCGTGCAGGATCGCGTCCGCGCCGGTGGCCGCGGCCTCGATCCGCAGGCGCTGGGTCGCGAGCGGGTGGCAGGCCTCGTAGACCCGGCTGCGCACCGCGGCGATGAACGGCTCGGAGGCGCTCATGCTCCCGGTGAGGAAGAGGGCGTGCGGGTTGAAGAAGTTCACGACCCCGGAGAGTGCCTGACCGAGGTGCGTGCCCGCGGTGCGGACGAGCATCGTGGCGAGCGGATCCGCGTCCCGGGCCAGCGTCAGCACGTCGGCCGTGGTGCGGACGTCAGCGTTGCCGCGCTCGCGCATCTGGCGGACGAGGCTCGCGCCGCTGGCCACGGTCTCCAGGCACCCGGTGTTGCCGCAGGAGCAGGGGATGTCCCCGCTGCCGTCGATCCGCGTGTGCGTGATGTCGCCGGCCGCCGCGGTGGCGCCCCGGTGGATGTGTCCGTCCACGATGATCCCGCTGCCGATCGCGGTACCCGCCTTGACGGTGATGCTGTGCTGTGTGTGCCCGAGCTGGCGACGGTGCTCGCCGAGGGCGGCGAGGTTGGCGTCGTTGTCCACGACCACCGGGACGCCGTGTCGCCTCGCGAGGTGCGCGCCGACGCGGAATCCCGGCCATCCGGGCATCCGTGAGGGCTGGTCGACCGCGCCGGTCGCGACATCGACCGGCCCGGGCAGACTCACGCCGATCGCGTGGACCCGCGTCTCGGCGAGGAGGCGATCGAAGACCTCGGACACCCGGTCCAACGTCGCCTCCGGGCCGTCCGCGACGTCGATCGCGATGGTCTCCGAGCGGAGCAGGCCGCCGCTGAGGTCGTGTCGGCCGATGCGGGCATGACGCCCGCCGAGGTCAGCGGACAGCACGATGCCGTCGCCGGCGATCCGGAGGACCCGCGGACGTCTGCCGCCGCGGGAGGTGCCGGCGCCGGCTTCCTCCAGCACGCCCGCATCGAGGAGGGCCTGCACGCGCAGGCCGACCGTCGACGCAGCCACGCCGAGCGCGGAGGCGAGTTCGGAGCGGGAGCGGGCCTGCCCGCGCGCGACGAAGTCGAGGATGCGCCGTGTGTGCGGATCGTCGACGGGGGTGTCGGCGGGGTTCGTCATGGAGGCCCTTCGTCTCGGAGCATCGTCAGCGTAGCGGGGGAGCCGCGTGTTTCGGGGGAGTGACGAATTATCACCACCCTATAAACATCGGATGTTCAGCTTGCGGCACCTTGCGAACTATGACAGCGTAACTTCATACGAAATCCTAATTGGTTAGTTCGAGTGTCGAAATAACCTTTCCCTTCTCAGGAGGCATTCAATGAAGAAGTTGCGTGTGGGGGCTGTCGCCGCCGTCGCGGGTGTGGCCGTGGCGATGACCGGCTGTGCGAGCAGCGGGGGATCCGGTGGCTCGGCGGATGGCGACACGATCGTCGTCGACATGTGGGCCGGCAGCGAGTCGGACGTCGACGCGCTGGAGGCGCAGATCGAGTTCGCGCAGGAGCAGAACCCGGACATCAAGATCAAGCTGCAGACGTCGCCGTGGAGCGACTTCTTCACGAAGCTCACGACGAACATGGCCAGCGGCAACATGGCGTGCATCACCGGCATGAGCGGAGCGCAGCTCGGCGGCTACACGGCCGGCTTCCGTGAGCTCAGCGAGGACGACCTCAAGACCGCCGGCATCGACTGGTCGGAGTTCAACCCGAGCGCGGACGGCATCCTCAGCTTCGAGGGCAAGGTCTACGGCGTGCCGTTCGACGTCGCCACGATGCTCGTCTATTACAACCAGGACATGCTCACCGCTGCGGGCGCTGCCACCCCGGAGATCGGCTGGACGTTCGACGACTTCGCCACGATCGCGGCCGACGCCACGAAGGACGGCAAGTACGGCTTCGGTATGGGCATGGGCGGCTACCAGTGGATGTCGATGCCGATCGCCTACTCCGCCACGCAGCCCGCCTCCGAGGACGGCACCCTGCACATCGACGACGAGGCTTTCGTCGACGCGGCGTCCTGGTACGCCGGCCTGGTCACGGAGAAGAAGGTCGCGGCTCCGGTCGCGTCCGCGTCCGACACCGGCTGGGGCGAGAACCAGTACACGGGCGGCAACGCGGCGATGGCCGTCGACGGCACCTGGAACGCGGTCAGCTACCTCAACAACGAGTCCGGCTTCGCCGCCGGCATGGTGCCGCTGCCCGCGGGCGTGGACGGCAACCCCGGTCCCATCCTCGGCTCCGGCTACGGCATCGCCGAGAACTGCAAGAACCCGGAGGCCGCGCTGAAGGTGCTCGGGTCGCTCGTCGGCGAGGACGCGCAGGACTACATCGCCTCCTCCGGCCGCTCCTACCCGGCTCGCGTCTCCTCGCAGCCGCTGTACTTCGAGTCGATCGACGAGCAGTACCGCGACCAGGTCCAGTCGGTGTTCGAGGCCGCGTTCGGCGACACGGTGCCGCTGTACATGACCAAGAACTGGCAGAAGCTCGACAGCTACATCCAGCCCAACCTCGTCAGCGTCTACAACGGCCAGATGACGATGGAGGAGCTGCTGTCGAACGCCCAGGCGCAGTTCGGCGAGTGAGCCGGATCCGGCCCGCACAGCAGTAACAGAGAAAGACAACGAGATGACGATCACGACGAGACGTCGAGGATCGCTCGCCAAGGTCGAGGGCCGCCAGGCGCTGGGTTTCGCAAGCCCAGCCCTGGTGGGCCTCGCCCTGTTCACGATCGTGCCCGTGGGGCTGTCGATCGTGATGAGCGTCTTCGACTGGCCGACCTTCGGCGAACGCACCTTCAACGGGGTGGACAACTACGTCAAGCTGTTCACCAGCAGCCCGGATTTCTGGCCTGCGCTGCGCAACTCGGCGGTGTACACGCTGCTGTACGTGCCGTTGAGCGTCGCTCTCTCGCTCGTGCTCGCCCTCGGCCTCGGCCCCCGCATCCGCGGACGCGGTGCGCTGCGCGTCCTCTTCTTCATCCCCGTCGTGACCCCGATGGTCGCGAACGTGCTGGTGTGGAAGATGATGCTGCAGCCTCAGGGGCTCTTCAACGGCCTCTCGGTCACCTGGTTCGGCATCGAGCTGCCGAACTTCCTCGCCGACCCCAACTGGGCGATGATCATGGTCGTCGTCATGAGCGTCTGGCAGGGACTCGGCTACAACATGCTGATCTTCTCCGCCGCCCTCGAACAGCTCCCGGAGAGCGTCCTGGAAGCGGCCAGCATCGATGGCGCACAGGGCTTCCGGCGCGTGTGGAGCATCATCATCCCGATGATCTCGCCGTCGATCTTCTTCGCGACGATCATGACGATGATCACCTCGCTCCAGGTCTTCGTCCAGCCGCAGATGCTCACCGGCGGCGGACCGGGCAACGCCACCAAGCCGCTCGTGATGTACATCTGGGAGCAGGGCTTCACCTTCGGCGATCTCGGACTCGCCGCCGCCGCCGCGTGGATCCTCTTCGCGATCATCATCGCGATCACGGGCATCCAGTTCGCCGCACAGAAGAAGTGGGTGCACTATGAGCACTGAGACCCTCGTCCGGCCCACCGGCACCGCCCCGCGGCGTCAGCGCGAGCGGGAGCGCGCCCGCGGCGCGGCGACCACGCCGGGCGCCCGTGCCCGGCTGATCCTCGCGCACGTCACCATCTACGTCGCGGCGCTCATCTTCATCGCGCCGCTCGTCTATGCGTTCTTCTCGGCCCTCAAGCCGAACTCCGAGATGTTCTCGATGCCGCCGACGCTCGTCGGCAGCGAGATCCGCTGGAGCAACTTCGTCGACGTCTTCGCCTACGGACCGTTCCTGACGTACATCATGAACTCGTTCATCGTCGCGATCGGCGGCACCCTGGTCGTGCTCGTGGTGTCCACGACGGCCGGGTACGCGTTCGGGCGCCTGCGCTGGAAGGGCAGGGACGCGGTCTTCGTCCTCTTCCTCGCGACGCTGATGGTCCCCGCCGAGGTCCTCGTCATCCCCATGTTCCAGGTCATGCAGTGGTTCAACTGGGTCGACACCTACCAGGCGCTCATCCTGCCCTTCGCGTTCGGTGCCTTCGGGACGTTCCTCATGCGGCAGTTCTTCCGCGGCATCCCCTACGAGCTGGAGGAGGCGGCCCGTGTTGACGGCGCCGGCCCCATCCGCTCGTTCCTGCAGATCATCCTGCCGCTGTCGAAGTCGGCGGTCGCCGTCCTCGCGGTCTTCACGTTCCTGTCGTTCTGGAACAGCTACCTCTGGCCCCTCATCGTGACCGTCGACTACAACGCGCACGGCACGCTGCCGGTCGGCCTGGCGAGCTTCGCCGGTCTCACCGGAACGCGCTGGGACCTGCAGATGGCGGCCGCCATCATCTCGATGATCCCGACCACGCTGCTCGTGATCGTGCTGCAGAAGCACCTGGTCAAGGGCATCGCGATGGCCGGACTGGGCGGACGATGAGCGCGGTCGGGCAGCAGACGGACCATATTCGACGAACGATCACGGACCCCGGAGCCGACCTCGCGCTGGCGGGGGTGGACATCGGGGGCACGAAGATCGCCGCTCTCGTCGTGGACCTCTCCGGAGATGTCCTCGCACGGGGGAGCGTGGCGGCACCGGCGAGCGTCGGCGGCTCGGCGATGGCGGATGCTGCGGCCGACCTCGTCACGCGGCTGGCGGCGGAGGCCGGCGTCTCGGTCGCCGCGGTGGGGGTGGGCGCGGCGGGCGTCATCGACCACGAGAGCGGCACGATCCGCGCCGCGTCCGCCCTGTTCGCGGACTGGGCGGGCTTCCCGCTCGGCCCGGAGCTGGCGCAGCGCCTCGGCGTCCCGGTGCGCGTGGAGAACGACGTGAACGCCTTCCTCCTCGGTGAAGCCGCCGCGGCGGGTCCGCGCGTCCCCGACGTGCTCGGGGTGATGCTCGGCACGGGTGTCGGCGGCGCGCTGGTCATCGGCGGCGAGCTGCACCACGGCCCGCACGGCGCGGCCGGGGAGATCGGCCACACGCCCGGCTACAGCGACCTGGTATGCACCTGCGGGCAGACCGGGCATCTGGAGACTCTGGCCTCCGGGACGTCGATCGCCCGCCGTTACGAAGAGCGCTCCGGACGCTCGGTCAGTGATGCGAGGGACGTCGCGGAGGCTGCTCGGGCCGGTGACGCCGACGCCCGCGCGGTGTTCGACGCCGCCGGGCGTGCGCTCGCTCTCGCCTGCGCCAGTGCCGCGACGCTCCTCGACTTGCCGACCGCCATCGTCGGCGGCGGCGTCACGGCGGCCTGGGATCTCCTGGCGCCGTCGATCGAGCGGACGCTCGGTACCGATGCCCCGGTATCCGGCATCGCGCTGCGCATCATCCCGGCCGTCCTGGGCGCCGACGCCGTCGCGCTCGGCGCCATCGAGAGCGCCCGACGCGCTCTCGCCCCCGTTTCCTGACCACGACTGCGACCGCAGAGGAGAACAGCACCGTGACCGCACGCCCGGAAGCCCATGAGATCTGGATGGGTCCGCTGCCGCCGCTCGCCGAGGGCGGGATCGCGCGGCCGCGGATCGGCATCGGCGGCATCTCCATCGAGTCGAGCACCTTCTCCCCACACATCTCCGGGGACGAGGCCTTCACGATGCGGACCGGCGACGCCCTGCGCGCGTACTACCCGTTCCTGGATGCCGGGCGCGAGCTCGCCGAAGCCGCGGAGTGGGTACCACTCACCCACGGGCGGTCGCTGCCCGGCGGCGCCGTGGACCCGGACACCTACCGGCGGATGAAGGACGCGATCGTCGAGGGGATCCGCGCGGAGGGGCCGTTCGACGGCTTCTTCTTCGACATCCACGGGGCGATGAGCGTCGTCGGGATGGACGATGCCGAGGGCGATCTGGCTCTCGCGGTGCGGGAGGCGCTGGGCCCGGACACCCTCGTCTCCACGTCGATGGACCTGCACGGGAACGTCTCGGAGACCCTGCGCGATGCGGTGGATCTGCTCACCTGCTATCGGATGGCGCCGCACGAGGACTGGCTGAACACGAAGGAGCGGGCGGTGTGGAACCTGCTCGACCGTCTCCGCGGCCCGTACGGCAGCGACGTGCAGGCGCGGCGGCCCTTCACCGCCTGGGTGCCCGTGCCGGTGCTGCTGCCGGGGGAGAAGACGAGTACGCGGCTGGAGCCCGCGCGGAGCATCTACGCCGAGCTCCCCGAGATCGAGACGCTGCCGGGCGTCGTGGACGCGTCGGTGTGGATCGGCTACGCATGGGCCGACGAGCCGCGCTGCCAGGCGTACGTTGTGGTCACCGGGGATGACCGGGAGGTCATCGCCCGGGAGGCGGAGCGCGTGGCCCGGATGTTCTGGGAGGCGCGGGAGGACTTCGTCTTCGTCGCGAAGACCGGGACCCTTGACGAGGCGCTGGAGGAGGCCTTGGCACCCGGAGCCCCGCGTCCGTACGTGATCTCCGACTCCGGGGATAACCCGACGGCCGGGGGCGCGGGCGATGTGACCTGGACGCTCGCCCACCTGCTGCAGCGACCCGAGCTCACCGACGGCACGCACACGACGCTGGTCGCCTCGATCTTCGATCCGCGGGCCGTCGCCGAAGCCGTGGAGGCGGGCGTCGGTACGACGGTCACGCTGTCAGCCGGAGCTGCGGTCGATTCCGGTCCCCATGGACCGGTCGAGATCACCGGCACGGTGTTCTCCGTCACCGACGGCGACCCGGACGCCGGCACCCAGGTGGTGATCGCTGTCGGCGGGCTGCACGCCATCGTGACCGAGCGCCGCAAGCCCTTCCACCACCTCTCCGACTTCCGGATGCTGGGACTCGAGCCGACGACGGCCGACATCGTCGTCGTGAAGATCGGCTACCTGGAACCGGAACTGTACGAGCTCGCAGCGGGATGGACGCTGGCGCTCACCCCGGGCGGCGTGGACCAGGACCTGCTCCGGCTCGGTCACCATCGCCTGCGCCCCGGTGTGTTCCCGTTCGACACGACAGGCGACCCCGATCTGACCGCGGCGGTCGTGCGTCGCGGCGCCGACGAGGAGGACGCGGCATCATGATGAACTTCGAGAAGCGCACCGGCCCCGACTTCGGCGCGGCGCCCCCGGTGTATCCGTCGAACGGCGTGCCGGACTGGTACCGCGACGCCAAGCTCGGCTTCTTCGTGCACTGGGGCCTCTACTCCGTGCCGGCGTGGGCCGTGCAGCACGGTGAAGGCGTGAACATCCCCACCGAGGACGCCTACGCGTGGCACCAGTACGCGGAGTGGTACGGCAACACAGTGCGCATACCCGGGAGCCCGACGTGGGAGCGGCACCAGCGCATCTACGGTCCCGGGACCTCGTACGAAGACCTCGCCGACCAGTGGGACGCCGCCGCCTTCGACGCCGACGCCTTCGTCGGTGAGCTCGTGTCGGCGGGGGCGCGTTACGTCGTGCCCACGACCAAGCACCACGAGGGGTTCTGTCTGTGGGACACCGCCACGACGGGATTCAACGCCGTCGCGCGCGGCCCTCGTCGTGACCTCATCTCCGAGTTCCACGACGCCACGCGGCGGGCCGGAGCCAAGTTCGGCGTGTACTACTCCGGAGCGCTCGACTGGCACGTCAGCGACTTCCCGCCGATCGAGTCGGACACCGACCTGTTCCGGTTCCGTCGCAACGACGCGCACTTCTCCCGGTACGCCGCCGCGCAGCTCGAGGAGCTCGTGGAGCGGTTCGCGCCCGACGTGCTCTGGAACGACATCGAGTGGCCGGACGGCGGTAAGGGCACGGAGGACTACGCCGTGGCCGCACTGCTGCAGCGTTACTTCGACGCCGTCCCGGACGGTGTGGTCAACGACCGGTGGGGCGTGCCGTACCACGGCTTCCTCACCCGCGAATACACGGACATCCCGGAGATCATCCCCGAGCCGTGGGAGTCGACGCGCGGCCTCGGGTATTCGTTCGGCTTCAACCAGGCGGAGGACGAGCGGCACTCGCTCTCCGGCGCCGCCCTGGTCCGGCTCCTCGTCGACGTCGTCGCGAAGAACGGCAACCTGCTCATCAACGTCGGACCCACGGCGGATGGCTCGATCCCGGCGCTGCAGCGGACCGCGATGCAGGAGCTCGGCGGCTGGCTGGCCGAGAACGGCAGGGCGATCTACGGCACCCGGCCCTGGACGCGCATGGGGGAGCGGATCGGAGCCCCTCGCCGCTACACGACGTCGACCGGCGCAGTGCATGTGCACGCCCTCGACCCGGCGACCGGTGAGATCGAGCTGCCGACCGAGCTCGCGGGCGCCGCACTCTCCTGGGCGGACGGGACCCGGGCGGCCGTATCAAGGGAGGGCGGACCCGCCCGCGTCGTCATCCCTGCCGGTCTCCGCGAGGCTCCGGTCGCCGTGCTCACCGCGCACGGCGCCTGACGCGCAGCGACGCCAGAAGGGCCCCGCCGGTGTTCCGGCGGGGCCCTCTCCGTGCCGGGACTAGGGGCGCGTGCGCTCCTCGAGCACCTCGATCACGTGACGGTAGGGGCGGCCGGTGGCCCGCGTCATACCGATCTCGCACGTGCGGTTGGCCGACACGAAGGCGTCGAATCCGCCGCGGGCGGTATCGGCCGCGGCCACCTCGGCCGATTCCTGGGCGGTCGCGCTCGCGGTGAGCTCGGGGTGCAGCATGCCGCGGTCGCCGGCGAACGCGCAGCATCCCCAGCCGTCGGGCACGAAGACCTCGTCGGCGACCGCCGCGGCGATCGCCGTCAGCGCCCCCGTCGCGCCGAGCGCGGTCGTCGAGCAGGTCGGGTGCACGGCGATCGAGGGGAGCTTCGCCTCGACGGAGAGGCGCGGCAGCACCTCCCGCGCGACGAACGTCGTCGCGTCCTCGATGCGGAGTCCCGCGTACTCAGGATGGGCGGCGACGGCCTGGGTGAGCATCACGTCGAGGCCCTCGGTGCAGGAGGCCGCGTCGCAGACGACCGGGAGCTCACCGTGACGACTGGCATCCCAGAGCGAGGCCAGCACGCGGTCGGACATGAGGCGGTAGCCGTCGAGATGACCCTTGGACTTCCACGGCGTCCCGCAGCAGAGGCCGCCGTTCTCCTCCGGCACCACGACGGGGATGCCGGCGCGATCGAGCAGAGCGCGCAGGGCGTCGCGGGAACCGGGGCCTTCGTCCTCCGGGCCGAACATCGTGCCGATGCAGGCGCCGAAGAAGACGGCCTGTGCGTCGGCAGGCGCGACCGGTCGCGGGGGCGCCGAGCCGCCGCGGGGGAGACCGCCGTCGTACAGCGGCACGGTGTCGGCGCCGAGCACCGCCCGTCCGATCCGCGTCGCACCGCGCACGAGCGGGACGGGAAGAGCGTCCGCGACCGTGAGGGCGACGCCCCCGGCGCGCGTGACGGTGCTCCAGTGCTTCGCCGCCGTTCCCCAGGCGGCACCCTCCACGGCATTCTCCTGCTCGGCGCGGAGGCGGCGGACGAGGTCGCCGGTGTTGATGTCCACCGGACACGCCACGCCGCACATGCCGTCGACCGCGCAGGTCTGCACGCCGTCGTAGTCGTAGTCCGTCCGGAGTTCCCGAAGCAGCGCCGTGTCGCCCTGCTCCTCGGCCCAGGCCATGTCCCGGCGGAGGACGATGCGCTGCCGTGGCGTGAGCGTGATGCTCTTGCTCGGGCACGTCGGTTCGCAGTAGCCGCACTCCACGCAGCGGTCCACCTCCCGCTCGACCGTGGGCACGCGCTTGAGATCCTGGAGGTACGAGTCCGGGTCGTCGGACAGCACGACCCCCGGGTTGAGGATCCCGTCCGGATCGAACAGCCGTTTGATCTCCCACATCATGTCGGTGAGCTCGTCGCCGTACTGCCGTCGCACGAACGGCGCCATGATGCGGCCGGTGCCGTGCTCGGCCTTGAGGGATCCCTCCTGCGCCAGGACGAGCTCGACGAGGTCGTCGGTGAAGCGGCGGTACCGCGCCACGCTCTCGGGGTCGTCGAAGCGCTCGTTGAGCAGGAAGTGGACGTTGCCGTCCTTCGCGTGCCCGAAGATGACGGAGCCCTCGTAGCCGTGCTCAGCGAACAGCTCGATGAGTCGTTCGCAGGTGGCCAGCAGCCGCGGGACGGGGACGACGATGTCTTCGAGGAGGGCGGTCGTGCCGGACGGCCGCGCTCCGGCTACCGCCGTGTAGAGGCCCTTGCGGACGTGCCACAGTGCGGCGCGGTCGCCCGCGTCCGTCGTCAGTCGCGGGACGACGGCGAGCGGGAGGGCATCGAAGTGTGCCTGCGCCGTCGCACTCGCGACGGCGAGGGCCTGGTCGTCCGGGGCATGCACCTCGACGAGCAGCGCGGCGTGGCCCTGCACCTCGATCTCGGAGATCGCGGCGGGGACGTCGCTCAGGCCCTGGGCGACGCGCAGCGAGGCGGCGTCCAGGAGCTCGATCGTCGCGAGTCCGAGCTCCGTGAGAGCGGGGAGCGCGGTCATCGCCGCCGACAGCGTCTCGAAGACGAGCAGACCGGTGGCGATCGCGGGGCGCACCTCGATGGTGCGGAAACGGGCCTCCGCGACGAAGCCGAGGGTCCCTTCCGATCCGATGAGGAGGTGTTCGAGGATCCGCACCGGGTCGTCGAAGTCGAGCAGTGCGTTCAGGCCGTAGCCCATCGTGTTCTTCATCGAGAACTGCTGCCGGAGGAAGGCGACCTTCTCGGGCGAGGCGAGCAGGCGCTCCCGGAGCGACGACAGTCCCGCGAACAGCGCGGGTTCCGCGGCGCGGAGCACGTCCGCGGCATCCGCGCGTCCGGTCTCCAGAATCGTGCCGCTGGGCAGCACGACGACCATCGAGGTGATCGTCTGATACGAGTTCTCCGTGATGCCGCAGGCCATACCGCTGGAGTTGTTCGCGACGACGCCGCCGATCGTGCAGGCGATCTCACTGGCCGGATCCGGTCCGAGCTTGCGGCGGTACCGGGCCAGCCGCGTATTCACCTGCCGGACGGTGGCCCCGGGGCCGACCCGGACCGCAGCACCGTCGTCCTCGATGTGGATGTCGCGGAAGTGGCTGCGCGTGTCGACGAGGATGTCGCCGCTGATTCCCTGTCCGGAGAGGCTGGTGCCGCCGGAGCGGAACGTGAGGGTGCGCCCGGCCGCCCGGACCGCCGTGAACGCGCGGGCGACGCCGTCTGCATCTGCGGGGGACAGCACCGCGTCCGGGACCAGGAGGTAGTGGGAGGCGTCGTGGGCGCGCGCGAACCGGTCGATGGAACGGGCATGGACCTGGGTCTCGGCCCCCAGCAGCGCGGGATCGAGGGGGTGGTCGAGGGTGGTGGGCACGGTGCTCCTCTGCTCCGCTCGAAGATTGTCTGACAAGTGTACTGAACGACGGGCGCCTCACTAGACTGTTCCGCATGACCTCGATCGCAGAGCGCCCCCTCGGCGTGGTCGGCGTGGTCGACGCCGTGACCGGACAGCTGCGCAGCCGGATCCTCTCCGGCGAGATCCGCTCGGGGGAGCCGCTCACCGAGGCGGCCGTCTCCCAGGCCTACGGCGTCGCCCGCCCCAGCGCCAAAGCGGCCATCGAGCAACTGGTGGCCAGTGGGCTGCTCGTGCGGACGGCGCATCGCACGGCGCGCGTGGTCGGCATCGAGGCGGAGACCGTTCGCGACGTCTACCGCACGCGGATCCGGCTGGAGAGCGCGGCACTGCGCGAGCTGGCGGAGAGCGCCGCCGTGCCAGCGGACGCCGTGGCGGCGAACGCCGAGCTGCAGGCGATGGCACCGGGCCCCGATCCCGCGACGGTCGATCCCGACCTCCGTTTCCACACGGCCCTCATCGACGCGCTGGGAAGCGAGCGCACCAGTCGCATGTACCGGAGCGTGCTGGACGAGGTGCGGTTGTGCATGGCGCAGGTGCAGGGGCGGCGTCTCCTCGACGCGGAACTCATCGCCGCGCAGCACGCCGAAATGCTCGAGGCCGTCGCCGCCGGCGACGCGGAGCGCGCGGCCGCGGTGCTGCGTGCCCACCTCGCCTCGGCGGAGGATCGTCTCGTCGAGGCCCTGAGCGCCTCCTGACGTCAGCCTTCGTCGGCGGGGGCGTCCTTGATCTCGATGGGTGCGTCCGTCGGGTCGGCCCAGACCGGAGCAGGCAGAGGCGTATCGACCTGACCGGCCTGGATCGCGCGGAGGGCTTCGGTGATCTCGTCGGCGTTCTCGGGCACCGCGAGGCCGCAAGTGCGCAGCTCGGACGCGAACTGCAGGGTGAGCCGGATCTTCCCCGCCTCGATGGCCTCGGAGGTGGTGCCGGTGCGGATCTCGCTGCCGGTCTGGATCGCGGGCACCTCATCGCAGACGTGATAGACCTTGCCGCCGTCGACCCACACGACCTCATCGGCGCCGAGGAGCTGGATCACGGCCGACTGGTCCGCGGTGTACTGCTCGACGGACGGCGGGGCGAAGCTCGTCCCGACGATCGCGGCGAGGACGGCCAGGACGATGCCGACGATGCCGGCGGTCGCCTTCTGCCCCTTGTCCATGTCTTTGTTCAGGAAGATGAGGACGACCAGGGGGAGGAAGGCGATGACCGCGATGATGGCGCCGAGCTGGTTCTGCAGGAAGAACCGGGTCTTGTCCGCGCGCCGCGCCGGGTCGAGGGTGTTGGCCTTCTTCCACAGGATCGAGCCGATGATCGACAGCGCGGCGATCGCGACCAGCAGGACCAGCAGGGTGATGAACGCCCACTGCGGGAACTGCGCGGTCCCTCCCTGTTCTTCCAGGAGGCCGGTGTCCGGGTCGCGGAGCAGCGCGCCGCCCTCGTCGACGAACTCGCGCTGTCGTAGGAGCCAGAAGATACCGACGGCCTCGCCGATGATCGCGAGCGCCCAGAGGATCGCGGCGATGATGCGGAAGCGGGTGGCGGAGGTCTTGGCCTCCGGGCTCGGCGTCCAGCCCACGGGCGGTTCGCCGGTCGCGGCGCCCGCCTCGACGCGACGCTGCGCGCCGGAAGGCACATCCTTGTTCTCGGCCATGGTCGTCCTTTCCCCCGAAAGTCCTCGGCGACCCCGCCGAGGCATCCCCGAGCCTAGTGGTCGGCGTGTCCTACGCTGGAGAGATGACATCCGATCCCGACGACGCCCTGAGCTGGGAGGGCGACGACAGCGTGGAGCAGCGCCCCCGGGACGCCGCACGGCGTTCCACGCCTGCTCCGGAACCGACGCCGGCCGAGGCCGTCGCGCCCTCGGCGTCCGCGCCCGCGTCGGTGGACGAGGCGACCGCAGCGCCCTCCGGTCTCAGCAACGCGATGCTCGTCCTCGTCGGCGTGGTCGGCGGCGTCTATCTTCTCTACACCGTCGGCTGGATCGCGGGCGGTCTCCGGCTGCAGCCGCTCGCGTCGTTCCTCGTCGCAGATTTCATGTTCCTGCCCTGGTTCGTGCTGGCCATCGCCGCCCCCGCGCTGTGGTTCCTCGCGACGTGGGTGCTGACGCGGGAGCGGGCCTCCTGGATTCGCGTTGCCGTCCTCCTCGCCGGGGTCGTGCTGCTCGTGCCCTGGCCGTTCGTGACGGTGGGGGTGATCGGCTCATGAGCGCTCCGAAGACCCCGTCCGCCGTGGCGACCGGCTCGCCGCGGTGGCTCGTCTGGACGGTCATCGCCCTCGCCGGCCTGTTCTACGCCTACGCGGTGTGGAACGCGGTCGCGCACCTCCTCACCATGGCCCAGACCGGCCTCACCGGCACCGGTTGGGCGACGCTGCTGTTCGGTGTGGTGTTCCCCGTGATCGTGTTCGGGTTCGCTTTCGCGATCGGCCGGCGACGTCGGGTGGGCGAGCTCGCCCTGACATTCCTCGCCGGGCTCGGGATCGTCGCGGTGTTCTGGATGAGCCTGCTCGCGCTGAGTCTGACGCTGCCCAGCGCCTGACCCGGATCCGTCACGCCGTCACACGGCACGGAGCGGTCCCGGCGCTCCGGTAGAGTTGTCGCGATCGCGCCCCCGACGGTGTGCGGCGCATCGGCCCCTCCCGCCTGTCGCGCTGCCCCGAAGGATCCACTGTGCCGAAGCCTGTCGTGCTCATCGCCGAAGTACTCTCTCCCGCCACGATCGAGGCGCTCGGCCCCGACTTCGACGTCCGCCACGTCGACGGCACCGATCGCGAGGCGCTCTTCGCCGCTCTCGCCGACTCGGACGCGGTACTCATCCGCTCGGCGACTCGCATCGACGAGGAGGCGCTGTCGCACGCGCCGAAGCTCAAGGTCGTCGCGCGGGCCGGTGTCGGCCTCGACAACGTCGACATCAAGGCCGCGACCGCCGCCGGCGTCATGGTCGTCAACGCGCCGACGTCGAACATCGTCTCCGCCGCCGAGCTGACGGTCGGCCACATCCTCAGCCTCGCCCGCCGCATCCCGGCCGCACACGCCTCGCTGTCGGCCGGACAGTGGAAGCGCAGCTCCTTCACCGGCGCCGAGCTCTTCGAGAAGACCGTCGGCATCGTCGGCCTCGGCCGGATCGGCGCCCTCGTCGCCGCCCGCCTGGCCGCCTTCGACATGCGCGTCGTCGCGTACGACCCGTACGTCACCTCCGCGCGCGCCCAGCAGCTCGGTGTGCAGCTCCTCTCGCTCGACGAGCTCGTCGCCGAGGCCGACTTCCTCACGATTCACATGCCCAAGACCCCGGAGACGACGGGCATGATCGGCGCCGAGCAGTTCGCCGCCATGAAGCCGACCGCCTTCGTCGTGAACGTCGCCCGTGGCGGACTCATCGACGAGGAGGCGCTGCACGAGGCGCTCGTCGCCGGTGAGATCGCCGGTGCGGGTCTGGACGTCTTCACCTCCGAGCCCCCGGCCGAGGGCGGCAGCGCCCGCGCGCTGCTCGACCTCCCGAACGTCGTCGTCACCCCGCACCTCGGTGCGAGCACGGAAGAAGCGCAGGAGAAGGCCGGCGTCTCGGTCGCGCGCTCGGTGCGGCTCGCGCTCGGCGGCGACCTCGTCCCCGACGCGGTCAACGTCGCGGGCGGCGTCATCGACCCGTACGTGCGCCCCGGCATCTCGCTCGTGGAGAAGCTCGGCCAGATCTTCGCCGCGTTGGCCACGTCGCCGCTCACCAGCCTCGACGTCGAGGTGCACGGCGAGCTCAACGACTACGACGTGAGCGTGCTCAAGCTCGCCGCCCTCAAGGGCGTCTTCACGAACATCGTGAGCGAGACCGTGTCGTACGTGAACGCTCCTCTCCTGGCGGAGCAGCGCGGCATCGCGGTGCGCCTGCTCAAGGACGACGTGAGTGAGGAGTACCGCAACGTCATCACCCTCACGGGGGCGCTGTCCGACGGATCGCAGCTCTCGGTGTCCGGCACCCTGACCGGACCGAAGCAGGCCGAGAAGCTCGTCGGCATCAACGACCACGCCCTGGAACTGCCGATCGAGAAGCACCACGTCGTGATGCTCTACACCGACCGGCCCGGCATCGTGGCCGTGTACGGGCAGAAGTTCGGCGAGGCCGGGATCAACATCGCGGGCATGCAGATCTCGCGGCTCGCGGCGGGCGACCAGGCCCTCAGCGTGCTGACCCTCGACTCGCCCGTCTCCGAGGAGCTGCTGGACGACGTGCGCGGCGCCATCGACGCCGACCTCTTCCGTCAGATCGAGATCACCGAGGTCTGACACCGCAGAGCGGGGAGAAGGGCGGGAGCGCGATGCTCCCGCCCTTCTCCGTGTCCGGCGTCAGGCGGTGGCGCGCAGCACGAGCGCGATGAGGTCGGCGAGTTCGTCGCTCCGCGGGACCAGGCGCTCCGGGCCGTGCACGTCGAGCGAGTTGTTGAAGTAGAGGCCGTCGCTGACGAGCATCACCAGGTCGAGGCTGGCGGTGTCGCGGACGTGCGGACGGATCGTCTCCGCCCAGCGACGCCGGGTCTCCCGGAGCATGTCGGACGCGGCGGTCGAGCCGCCCTGGGCCAGCCGGGTCGTGGCGATGAGCGCCCGATCGAGCGCGTCGTCCTCCATCACCGAGGTGCGCACGTAGTAGGCGACGGGGCCCTCCTCGGCCGTGCGCATCCGCTCCAGATCCAGGGTCGTCAGGTGGTCGAGGCGCTCCAGGAGCCCGGCCTCGAGGTCATCCTTCGAGCGGAAGTGGTAGAGCAGGCCGCCCTTCGACACGCCGGCGGCCTTGGCCGTCGCCTCGAGCGTCGCGGCGCGTTCGCCGTCGTCGATGAGGATCGCCTCGAAGGCGTCGAGGACCTTCTCACGGGCGAGGGGAGGGCGGGGCATCGTTCATCCTCTGTGCGGAAGCGGGCGGGCTGCATCTGTTACTATACCAGCCGGACGGTTTAGTAACGAGCGTTCGCAGGAAGGAAAGGTGTTCCATGACCCGTACTGCGTCGATCCCGACGACAGAGACGGAAGCTCCCCGCGTCGGGGCTCGGGGATGGGCGGCACTCGTCGTCCTCATGCTCCCGGTGCTCCTGGTCTCGGTGGACAACACGGTGCTGAGCTTCGCTCTGCCCGAGATCTCGATCTCGCTCGCGCCGAGCGGGGCAGAGCAGCTCTGGATCATCGACGTCTATCCGCTCGTGCTCGCCGGACTCCTGGTGACCATGGGGACGCTGGGCGACCGCTTCGGCCGCCGCCGCCTGCTCCTCATCGGCGCCACCGGGTTCGCCGTGGTCTCCGCGTTGGCCGCCTTCGCGCCGACCGCGGGCCTTCTCATCGCCGCCCGCGCCCTGCTCGGCTTCTTCGGCGCCATGCTGATGCCGTCGACGCTGTCGCTGCTGCGGTCGATCTTCCAGAACCGCGACCAGCGCCGCATGGCCATCGCCGTCTGGGCGTCCGCGTTCTCCGCCGGCTCCGCGCTCGGGCCGATCGTCGGCGGCTTCCTCCTCGAGCACTTCGCGTGGGGCTCGGTCTTCCTCATCGCCGTGCCCGTCCTCATCCCACTGCTCATCGCCGCGCCGCTACTCGTGCCGGAGAGCCGCGACCCGAACCCGGGCCGCATCGACCCGCTCAGCATCGCCCTCTCGATGGCGGCGATGATCCCGGTCGTCTACGCGATCAAGTCGTTCGCGGTCGACGGTCCGTCGCTGTACGCCGGGGGATGGGCGCTGCTCGGCCTCGTGATGGGGACGCTGTTCGTGCGCCGTCAGCTCCGCGCCGACACCCCGATGCTCGACATGGCGCTGTTCCGCCGCGGGTCGTTCTCGGGTGCGATCCTGGTGAACCTGCTCAGCGTCGTGGCCCTCGTCGGGTTCCTCTACTTCGTCTCGCAGCACCTGCAGCTCGTGCTGGGGCTCTCGCCGATGGTCGCGGGCCTCGCGCTCGTGCCCGGGATGGCGGCCATGATCGTCGCCGGACTCACCGTGGTGCCGATCTCGCGGCGGGTTCCGCCGCACCTGCTCATCCCAGCGGCGCTGGTGTTCTCCGTCGCGGGGTACCTCATCGTCGCCTTCACGACGCACGAGCACGGCGTGGCACCGCTCATCCTCGCCTTCGTCGTCCTCGGCATCGGCATCGGTGCGGCCGAGACCATCTCGAACGAGCTCATCCTCTCCAGCGCCCCCGCTGCGAAGGCCGGTGCCGCGAGCGCGGTGTCCGAGACGGCGTACGAGCTCGGCGCCGTGCTGGGGACCGCGATCCTCGGCGGCATCATCACCGCGTTCTACCGCGGCGCGCTGGTGCTGCCCGAGGGGCTTCCGGCCGAGGTGGCCCGCGCTGCGCAGGAGACGCTGGCCGGCGCGTACACCGCCGCCCACGAGCTCCCGGCCGCGCTCGGCGACGCCCTGTGGCAGGCGGCGGCCGACGCGTTCGGCTCGGGAGTCACGGTCACGTCGCTCATCGGTGCGGGCCTCGTCGTCATCGCGGCGGTCATCGCGGCCGTCACACTGCGCAAGGCACCCACGCACTGACCACTACGCTGGGGGGACCGGCCCGTTCGACCCGCGGTCGCGCCGCGGCCGGTCCACCCCCGTGCAGTGCGCAAGGAGTCTCATGTCGCGTGTCGTGAAGCTGGCCGTCATCCCGGGTGACGGCATCGGTCCCGAGGTCATCGCCGAGGCGGAGAAGGTGCTCGACGCCGTCACCGCCGACAGCGCCGTGACGTTCGACAAGACCCGCTTCTCGCTCGGTGCCGGCCGGTACCTCGAGACCGGCGACACGCTCACCGACGACGACCTCGCCGCGATCTCCGCGCACGACGCGATCCTCCTCGGTGCGGTCGGCGGCACGCCGGGCGACCCGCGGCTGAAGGACGCGAACATCGAGCGCGGACTGCTGCTGAAGCTCCGGTTCACGCTCGACCACTACGTGAATCTGCGCCCCTCGAAGCTCTTCGCCGGAGCGCCCGGTCCACTGTCGGAGCCGGGGGAGGTCGACTTCGTCGTGGTCCGTGAAGGGACGGAAGGGCCCTACGTCGGCAACGGCGGAGCGATCCGGAAAGGGACGCCCCAGGAGGTGGCGAACGAGACCTCCGTCAACACCGCCTTCGGCGTCGAGCGGGTCGTCCGCTACGCCTTCGCTCTCGCCGAGCGCCGCCGTCAGAAGCTCACGCTCGTGCACAAGACCAATGTGCTCGTGCACGCCGGTGCGATCTGGCAGCGCATCGTGAACGAGATCGCCGCCGAGCACCCCGACGTCGCCGTCGACTACCTGCACGTCGACGCCGCCACCATCTTCCTGGTCACCGATCCCTCGCGCTTCGACGTGATCGTGACGGACAACCTCTTCGGTGACATCCTCACCGACCTCGCCGGCGCCGTCACGGGCGGCATCGGCCTCGCCGCCTCGGGGAACATCAACCCCGATGGCGCCTTCCCGTCGATGTTCGAGCCCGTGCACGGCTCGGCTCCGGACATCGCGGGTCAGCAGAAGGCCGACCCGACCGCCGCGATCCTCTCCATCGCGCTGCTGCTCGACCACCTCGGCCTGACGGCCGAGTCGGCGCGTGTGAGCGCCGCGGTCGAGGCGGACATCGCCGCGCGCAGCGGTGCCCGCACCACCGCGGAGATCGGCTCCGCGATCACTGCCCGTCTCTGAACGGCGGGCGTAGGCTGACAG
Organism: Zhihengliuella sp. ISTPL4; assembly: GCF_002848265.1. Classification (GTDB taxonomy): domain Bacteria; phylum Actinomycetota; class Actinomycetes; order Actinomycetales; family Microbacteriaceae; genus Microbacterium. Next base: position 1,022,787 of record NZ_CP025422.1, on the reverse strand, counting down.
GGCGCGAGGATGCGCCCGCCCCACGAGGATTGGATGACGACATGACGACGATCGACGCCGAGACGAGCGTGGCTCCCCTGGAGTTCGCCGTGACGAAGAACCTGAACGCGGCCTCGCCGGCACGCGTCGCCGAAGTGCTGGAGAACCCCGGTTTCGGGGTCGTCTTCACCGACCACATGGTCGACATCTGCTGGTCGGCCAAGGGCGGCTGGCACCGTCCGCGCGTGCAGCCCTACGGCCCGATCCCGCTCGACCCCGCGGCGTCGGTGCTGCACTACGCGCAGGAGATCTTCGAGGGCATCAAGGCCTACCGGCACGCGGACGGTTCGATCCACACGTTCCGTCCCGACCGTAACGCCGCCCGCCTGCAGGCGAGCGCCCGCCGCCTCGCGCTGCCGGAGCTCCCGACCGAGTACTTCATCCAGTCGCTCCGCGAACTCATCGCCGTCGACGGCCGCTGGGTGCCCTCCGGTGCTGACCAGAGCCTGTACCTGCGGCCGTTCATGTTCGCCAAGGAGGCCTTCCTCGGCGTGCGGGCGGCGCAGAAGGTCGCCTACTACGTGATCGCGAGCCCCGCCGGCGCCTACTTCACGGGAGGCGTGAAGCCCGTGCGGATCTGGCTCTCCGAGGACTACGCCCGCGCGGGACGTGGCGGCACGGGCAAGGCGAAGACGGGTGGCAACTACGCGTCCAGCCTCCTGCCGCAGGCCGAGGCCAGCGCGAAGGGCTGCGACCAGGTCGTCTTCCTCAACGAGAACCGCGATGTGGAGGAGCTCGGCGGCATGAACGTCGTGTTCGTCTTCAAGGACGGCCGTGTCGTCACGCCGGAGTCGGACAGCATCCTCGAGGGCATCACGCGTGACTCGCTGCTGCAGCTCGCCGAGGATCGCGGGTACACGGTCGAGAAGCGTCCGATCTCGATCGACGAGTGGCGCGAGGGTGTGGCCTCCGGCGACATCGTCGAGGTGTTCGCCTGTGGCACGGCCGCGGTCGTGACCCCGATCGGCGCGCTCGTGGGTGAGGGCTTCGACGAGCCGCAGCCCCTGGGCGAGCTGGCGCTGTCGCTCCGCGAAGAGCTCACCGACATCCAGTACGGGCGCCGCGAGGACAAGCACGGCTGGCTCCTCCGCCTCGACGCCTGATTCCATTCCCCGAGACCCCGCCTTCCCGCCGACACCCCGCCGTGTCGACGCGTGGAAGGCGGGGTCTCGGCGTGTACCCGGGGTCTCGCACGCTGGGATGGTTCCTGCACAATGCGGGGGGACGTGGGGGAGAGGAGTCGGGGTGTGGAGAACGAGGGGGGAGGGAGTATGCGGGGGAGAGTGAGGGGATGTCGCGGCGCTTCTCGTTCTCCGAAGCCTGGGATCTCGTGCGGTCGCGGGAGGAGATTCTCGACACGGGGATCACGGAGCGGGAGCTGGCGGCGGCGGTGGCGCACGGCAGGCTGCGACGGGTGCACCGTGGGGCGTTTGTGGACGCGCATGTCTGGGACGAGCTGTGGCCAGAGGGAAGACAGCTCGTGCGGGTCTGCGCCGTCCGCAGAGCGAGTGCCGGCGGCGGTCCGGTGTTCTCGCACCTCTCCGCGGCGGCGCTTTGGGGGCTGCCGCTCGTGGGGCCGATCCGGGACGATGTGCACACCGCGATCCGGAGCCGTCGACACACCAGGACCGAGGCCGGGGTCGTCCGACACCAGATGGCCCTTGACGAGGGCGATATCGTCTGGCGGCATGGACTCCGGTGCACGTCGCTGACCCGTACCGTGTTCGATCTCGCCTGGTTGCTGCGTCCCGAGAGCGTCGTCGCGGCCGGGGATGCGGCCCTCCGGATGGTCTCGATCGACGGACACGAGGTCGACCACGATGAGGTCGACGCCTGGCGGGCCGAGGTCGACCGACTATGCGCGCCCGGGCTTCGGGGCGTGCGGCGCGCACGGTGGATCGGAGCCTTCGCGGATGGACGGGCGCAGCTCCCGGGCGAGAGCGTGAGTCGCCTTCAGCTCCACCGACTCGGCTTCCGGGACATCGGTCTGCAGATCCCCGTCGTCGGCTCCGACGGCGCGCGGTACTTCGCCGACTTCGGGTTCCCGCGGTCCCGGGCCTTCGGGGAGTTCGACGGGGAGGACAAGTACCGGGATGCGGAGCTGCGGACGATGCCCACGGCGGCCGATGCGGTGATGGCGGAGAAGCACCGCGAGGACGAGATCCGCGGGGTTACGGGGTGGCGGGTGGTGCGCTGGGGTTCCCGACACATCCGCACCCCCGAGGACCTCGGGCGACGGCTCGCCGCGTTCGGCATCCATCCGCCCGGCTGAGGTCTGTCGAGCCCCCGGGCTCCCGTCGAGACCCCGCCTCGCCTCCGCACGTGAGCCGGGGTGTCGGCGACAAAGCGGGGTCTCGGCGACGAAGAGGGGGGATCTAGGCTGGAGGCATGAAGATCGCCCGGTTCAGCCACGACGACGCCATCATGTACGGGATCATCGACGACCGCGAGCTCGTGGTCCTCGCCGGGGATCCGATGTTCTCCGGGTACGAGACCACCGGCGCGCGCGTCCCGCTGACCGAGGTCACGCTGCTCGCGCCCGTCATCCCGCGCTCCAAGGTCGTGTGCGTCGGCAAGAACTACCACGATCACGCGGCCGAGATGGGGGGAGTGGCCCCCGAGGAGCCGCTGCTTTTCCTCAAGCCGAACACCGCCGTGATCGGCCCGGACGACGCGATCGTGCGTCCCACGGCGCTGTCCGAGCGGACGGAGTACGAGGGCGAGCTCGTGGTCGTGATCGGGCGGATCGCCAAGAACGTGAAAGCGGAGAATGCTCTCGACCACGTGCTCGGCTACACGATCGGCAACGACGTCACGGCGCGCGACCTCCAGCGCAAGGACGGGCAGTGGTCGCGGGCGAAGGGATTCGACACATTCTGCCCGCTCGGTCCCGTGATCGAGACGGACTTCGACCCGGCGCAGGCCACGATCGAGACGCGGGTGAACGGCGAAGTCCGGCAGCATGCGCCGCTCACCGACATGATCCACTCGGTCGCCGCGATCATCGAGTACGCCTCCGCGGTGTTCACACTCCTCCCGGGCGACGTCATCATGACGGGGACCCCCGCCGGCGTGGGCACCTTCGAGGCGGGTGACACGGTCGAGGTCGAGATCTCCGGCCTGGGCATCCTGCGCAACACCGCCCGCGACGCCGCTCCCGCGTCATGACCGAGGTCGCCCTCACGGCGACGCAGCAGCAGGCGGTCCAGCGTCGCACCGTGCTCGTGCTGTCGCTGGGTCAGGTGCTGGGCGGCATCGCGTTCGGAGCGACCGTGTCGCTCGGTGCGCTGCTCGCCGCGGACATCTCCGGCAGCGACGCGCTCTCCGGGCTCGCGACGGCCTCGGTGACCCTGGGGGCCGCTCTCTGCGCGATCCCGCTCGCACGGATGGCTGCCCGACTCGGGCGTCGCCGCGCCCTCACGCTCGGCAACCTCTTCGCCCTCGTCGGGATCGCCGTGGTGATCCTCGCGGCGTCGGTGCGCATCTTCCCGCTCCTGCTCGTCGGCATCCTGCTGATCGGCGCGGGGAACGCGGGCAATCTGCAATCCCGGTTCGCGGCGACGGATCTCGCGGCGCCGCAGCACCGTGGGCGAGATCTCTCGATCGTCGTCTGGTCGACCACCATCGGCGGCGTGGCGGGTCCGCTGCTGCTCGGCCCTGGGGAGATCGTCGGGCAGGCGATCGGCATGCCCCCGCAGACGGGTTCCTACGTGTTCTCGTTCGTCGCCCAGTGCGCGGCGCTCGCGCTCTACCTCGTCGCCCTCCGCCCGGATCCGCTGCTCGCCGCGCAGCGACTCGCTCAGGCGGCGGCGGCCACCACGAGCGCCGTTGTGGCGGACCGGCCGCGCGTCGCGCGCTATGCGATCTTCGCGATCGCGGGGTCGCACGTGGTGATGGCGTCCGTCATGGCGATGACGCCCGTGCATCTGTCCCATATGGCCCACGGCGCCCACGGCGCGGCAGCGACACCGGCCGACGTCTCGGCGCTCGTCGGCATCACCATCGCGCTGCACGTCGGCGGCATGTACGCCCTCTCCCCGGTGTTCGGCGTGCTGGCCGACCGCTGGGGGCGGCTGCGCGTCGTGCTGCTCGGGCAGGCTCTGCTCGGCGGTGCCCTCGCCTTCGCCGTCTTCGCGGGCACCGAGGCCTGGGGCGTCATGGTCGCGCTCATCCTCCTCGGCCTCGGCTGGAGCGCCGCGACGGTCGCCGGTGCCGCGTTGCTCACCGAGGCTTCCGCGCCCGAGGTGCGCACGCGGCGGCAGGGACGCAGCGACTCTCTGATGAGCCTGTCGGCCGCCGCCGGGTCGGTCCTCGCCGGCATCGTGCTGTCGAACTTCCAGTACGCCGGGCTCGGCATCGCGGCCTCCGTGCTGGTCCTCGCGATCGTGGCGCTGTCCCCGCTCGCTCGGAGCCGCGCGCGGTGAAGGCCTGGGACGGCGTCGGGGAGGCGTATGCCGCCTCGTATGCAGCGCTGTGTGCGGGCACGTTCGACGTTCTCTCCGCCGCACTCGGCCCGGCGGAGGGGCGCAGCCTCGTCGACGTCGGCGCGGGGGACGGCCGCCTCGCGTCCCGCTTGGCACACCGGGGGTGGGACGTCACGGCCTGCGAGCCGGAGCCGACGATGCGTGCTGTCGCCCGCCGGGAGCATCCGACGCTGCGCATCGTCGACGGCGGCCTGCCGGCCCTGCCGTTCGCCGATCGCTCGGTCGACGCCGTCGTGGCGAACTTCGTGCTGAACCACGTCTCCTCCCCGCGCACCGCCGCCCGCGAGCTGAGCCGCGTCGCGCGGGGACCGGTCGCCGTGACGACCTGGACCCGTTCCCCCTCGTGGTTCTGGACCGAGGTCGTCGAGCGTGCGGAGCTGCGGCCGTATGCGGGGCCGAGGCTTCCGGCCGAGGAGGACTTCGTACGCACCGCGGACGGCTTCGCGGCCATGCTCGCCGAGGCCGGACTCGCGGAGGTCACCGTCACCGAGCACAGCTGGACATGGGAGGCCGACCCCGACTCGCTGTGGGTCTCCGTCGAGGGCGGCGTGGCCGGCGCGGGAGCCCAGTACGCCGCGCTCTCCTCGGCCGAGCGAGCCGGGTTCCGCGCGGGGTTCGAGGAGACGGTCGCGGCGCACCGGGTGGGAACGGTGCTGCCGCTGGAGCACCGCGCGGCGGTGGCGGTCTCGCGCCGAGGCTGACCTGCCCGCACCCGTAGAATCGAAGGGCTATGGCTACTCCGCACCCCCTCACCACGACCGCCAGCGGCGCCGACGTCCGCGTCCGCTTCTGCCCCTCTCCGACGGGGCTGCCGCACGTCGGCATGGTCCGCACGGCTCTGTACAACTGGGCCTATGCCCGTCACAACGGCGGGAAGATGGTGTTCCGCATCGAGGACACCGACGCCGCGCGCGACAGCGAGGAGAGCTTCCGCCAGCTCGTGGACGCGCTCACCTGGCTCAAGATCGACTGGGACGAGGGTGTCGAGGTCGGCGGCCCGCACGCCCCGTACCGGCAGTCCGAGCGGCACGACATCTACCGTGAGGTCATCGACAAGCTCCTCGCGACGGGTGCGCTCTACGAGAGCTACTCGACGGCGGAGGAGATCGACGCCCGCAACGAGGCCAACGGCCGGGCGAAGCAGCTCGGCTACGACAACTTCGACCGCGACCTGACGGACGAGCAGAAGGCGGCCTTCCGCGCCGAGGGTCGGCAGCCCGCCCTCCGCCTGCGCGTGCCGGACGAGGACCTCACGTACGTCGACCTCATCCGCGGCGAGGTCACCTTCCCCGCCGGCTCCTTCCCGGACTTCGTCGTCGTGCGCCCCAACGGCGTGCCGCTGTACACCTTCGTGAACCCCGTCGACGACGCGCTCATGGGCATCACGCACGTGCTGCGCGGCGAAGACCTCATGCCGTCCACGGCGCGCCAGCTCTCGCTCTACGCGGCGCTGATCGATGCGGGCGTCACGACGTTCGTCCCGCGGTTCGCCCACATGCCGCTCGTGCTGGGGGAGACCGGCAACAAGAAGCTCTCCAAGCGCGACCCGCAGGCCGATCTGTTCCTGCACCGCGAGCGCGGCTTCATCCACGAGGGGCTGCTGAACTACCTCGCGCTCCTCGGCTGGTCGATCGGGCCGGACCGCGATGTGTTCTCGCTCGACGAGTTCATCGCTGCGTTCGACATCGAGAACGTCAACCCGAACCCCGCCCGCTTCGACCAGAAGAAGGCGGAGTCGATCAACGGCGACCACATCCGGATGCTCGACGTGAAGGACTTCGCCGAGCGCACGGTGCCGTACCTCGCCGCGGCCGGCCTGTTCGACGAGCCGACCCACGAGCAGCTCGTCCTCGCCTTCCGCGCGGCGCCGCTGGTGCAGGAGCGGGTGCAGCTGCTGGGCGAGGTGCCTGGCATGCTCGGCTTCCTGTTCCGCGACGAAGTGGCGTACGACGCCGATGCGCTCAAGGGGCTGCCGGCCAATGCTGCCGAGGTGCTGGATGCCTGTGTGGCCGCCCTGGAGCCGGTGACGGACTTCACTCCGGAGAAGATCCAGGAGGCGCTGTCGACGGCGCTCGTGGAGAACCTCGAACTCAAGCCGCGCGTCGCCTACGGGCCGCCGCGTGTGGCCATCACCGGACGCCGTGTCTCGCCACCGCTGTTCGAGTCGATGGAGCTGCTCGGCAAGGACGAGTCGCTGCGCCGCCTGCGTGCGCTGTCGGCGTTCCTCGCGAACTGATCCGCGACGCGCCCGAGCGGCGACACGGCACCGGCTGTTTTGGTGATCGGTCGCCGCTCGGGTAAGCTTGACTCTCGGTGCGAGGCTCCGGTTTCGCCCTTGGGGTATGGTGTAATTGGCAACACGGCTGATTCTGGTTCAGTTGTTCTTGGTTCGAGTCCAGGTACCCCAGCCAGTCAGAGAAGGCCCGGAAACACGGAGAGAATCCGTGCTCCGGGCCTCTGTCGTTCTCCGGCGGGACTCGCCTCAGGCCGGACTGGCGAGCTGGATGAGGTTGCCGCAGGTGTCGTCGAGGATCGCGGTGCGGACCGGACCGTTCGCGGTCGGCGGCTGGACGAAAACGACGCCCTGGTCGCTGAGCTCCCTATGGGCCTCGTCGACGTCATCCACCGCGAAGGACGCTGCCGGAATGCCCTGCTCGGCGAGGGCCTTCGTGTATGCCTGCGCAGCAGGGTTCTCATCCGGTTCGAGGAGCAGCTCGACGCCGTCCGGCTGTTGCGCGCCGACGACGGTGAGCCAGCGGTACTCGCCCACCGGCACATCCGTCTTCGGAACGAACCCGAGTTTCTCCGTATAGAAAGACAGCGCCTTCGCCTGATCGTCCACGAACACGCTCATCACCTGCAGCCGTGCCTTCATCGGTCTCCATCCTCTCGATCGGTCGGCCACCTGCGCGGGATCTCGCGCAGGGGTTCCGTGCGGATGTGATGCACCTTGGTCCGCCCCGCCCGCGCGGACCGCACGAGACCGGCCTCTTCGAGCACGGTCAGGTGCTGCGAGATCGCCTGCCGAGACGAGCTGACGCCCGACCCGGCGAGGGTGGTGCACAAGTCGAACAGGGTCCTGCCGTCGCGTTCCACGAGTAGATCGAGGATCGCGCGGCGGGTCGGGTCGGCCAGCGCTCGGTACACATCCGTCACAGCGACGACGATAGGCAAGTGAAGACTTGCATGTCAAGGGTGACGGCAGCCCGAGGAACGATCCGCATCTCCCACTCCGTACGCTGGAGACATGGGATTCCGCACGACCATCCGCCGCCTGAACGACGCGAACAGCATCACGCACGGGGTGGTGGCCACCGCCCTCACGGCCGGCCTCGCAGCCGTCGAACCACGCCGGCTCACGACCGGACGCCGTGTGGTCTACCGGAGCGCCATCGCCGCGCTGACGGCGTGGACAGTGTGGGCGAGTCTCCGGCCCGCCGACGAGCCGGACTTCCTCGGCCCGATCGGCCGCGGCGCTGTCGCCGCCGGTGCGGGTGGCACCGCGTTCGGGCTCGCCGAAGCCGGGGAGGCTCTCGACGCGCGTCTCCGGGACGGCCTCGGCCGCGCCGGCGCGCGCCGCCCCCGGCTGTGGCTCGTCGCCGGACAGGCCATCCTTTCGCTCGGGTCGTGGTGGGTCGGCCGGCAGAGCGCGCGAGTCTCCGCCGCGGAGGACTCAGAAGACGCCGCGACGGCTGACCTCGTCGAAATCCCCACGGAGCTGCGCGCCCTCGCCGAGCTCCTGCTCTCCGCGACGGATGACCACGGCGCTCCGGCGCTGCGTGCGCAGCTCGCTGAAGCTCGACTGGTGCGCGACGCTCCCGAGGAACCGTTCTGGCCCTGGGTGAGCATGGAGACGGCCTCCGAAGGGCCGCGGGCCGTGCCCGGGACCGCGACCTTCCCGGTGCTCGGCCGGTTCCGCGCGCTCGACGACCGTACGTTCGACGTCCGTCTCCGTGTCGAGGGTGGGCGCATCGACGGCCTTCACGTCGACGAGGGCGCTGACTGGACGGCCGACGAGCGGGCGCGCTGGGATGAGGCGGAGCGCGACCTGAGCGCACTGGGGGTCTGGCCGACGGCGGACGCGATCGACCTCTTCATCGAGACCCCCGACGGTTACCGATCCATGTGACAGTCGAACGCCCGGGACGCGGCGACGCGCCCGAGCGGCAGGCCACCGCTCTCCCAGGCGGCTCTCAGAGCGCTCACGCGGCTTCGAGGAACGGCTCGTACCGATAGCCCGCCTCATCGAGGACTGACACCGTCGATTCGGGCACCTCTTGGAACGCACCGGGCAGATCGTTCAGCGGCTCGGAGACGATCACGTGCGCCCGGCGACCGAAGACGCGGAGGCGTTCGGCATCGGGGTACATCCGACGGAGCGTCTCGATGTCCGTGGAGTGGAAGAGGGACCGGGAACGTCCGGCGGTCGAGTAGCGGAACGCCCACACGGTGGTGCCCTCGGAGACCGCGAACGTTCCCTGCACCGGGAAGCGGACGCCATGCTCGCGCCCCACTCGCTCGGCCTCCCGGATGGCCGCTCGCATCCCCGCGATCGGATCGTCCTGCAGGCCGAGAGTCAGAGCGAGGTAGAACAGCACCTCGGAGTCGGTGGTGCCCTGGATTTCGGGGTAGAGCGATGGGTCGACGGCCAGAGTGAGGTCGCGTTTCACGGTCAGGAAATCCGCCAGGCCGCCATTGTGCATGAAGAGCCAGTTCGCGTGCCGGAACGGGTGGCAGTTGGTCTGCTGAACCGGTGGCCCGGCGGCGGCTCTCACGTGGCTGAAGAACAGCGGGCTGCGGATCGTGCGGGAGATCTCGCGGAGGTTCAGATCGTTCCACGCGGGCTCCATGCTGCGGAACAGCGCGGGCTTCGGTGGCGTTCCTTGTTCGTCCGGGTTCGACACGGGGTACCAGCCGAGGCCGAACCCGTCCCCGTTCACGGTCTCCGCCCCGAGCGGTGAATCCAGGGACTGCGCCACGAGGGAATGTCTCGCATCGAGGATCACTTCCGACGGGTGCAGCGGTTCTCCCACGTACGCCAGCCATCGACACATGGCGACACCCCATCCCGGACCCGTTCGCGTCCTTTCCCGACCATACGCGTGATCCCCCTGTTCGGTCGACGGTGTGTGGAGAGGCTCCCCGGTCATCCGATGTCCCCTGTTCCTGGAACAATGACGAGGTGATCGGTATGAAGTCCTTCTGGAACGCCTTGCCCACCGAGGGCCGCTGGCTGCTGTCCACTGTGGCGATCCAGACCCTCGGGCGCGGGATGACGCTGCCGTTCACGATCATCTACCTCCACGAGGTCCGCGGATTCGACCTCGGGTTCTCCGGTGCCCTCATGAGCCTCATCGCGATCACCGGGCTGGTCGTCACCGGCCCGGGCGGCACGCTCATCGATCGGTTCGGTGCACGCCGGGTGTTGATCGTGGGTCTGCTGTCCATGATCGCGGGCTGCACGCTGCTCGCCTATGCGACCCATCCCGCCGTCGCGACCATCGCGGTGGTGCTGATCGGCGTCAACTTCGGGGTGTCCTGGCCTGGCTTCAACGCACTGATCGCCTCGGTGGTCGACGGCGAAGTCCGTCAGCAGTACTTCGGCGTGAATTTCGCCCTCGTCAATCTCGGCATCGGGGTGGGCGGCATCATCGGCGGGTTCTTCGTCGACGTGACGGAGCCGTCGACCTTCACGACGATCTTCCTCATCGACGCGGCCACGAGCCTCATCCCGCTCGCCCTGCTGCTGGGACCGCTCCGACATGTCCGCACCCAGGCGGACCCCGACCCGGCGGTCACCACCGAGGACGGCTACCGGGAGATCCTCCGCCGCCCGGCGGTGCTCTGGATGACGTTGCTGACCTTCTTCTCCGTCTTCATCGGCTACGGACAGATCGAGGCGGGTTTCCCCGCCTACGCCCGTCAGATCGCCCAGGTCTCGACCGCCGTCGTCGGTATCTCGTTCGCGGTCAACACGGCCGTCATCGTGCTGCTGCAGTTCGCCGTCCTCCGCCTCATCAAGGGCCGCCGGCGCACCAGGGTGATGCAGATCATGGCGCTCATCTGGGCCGTCTCCTGGGTGATGCTCGGGGCCGCGGGCCTGCTTCCCGACTCGATCACCGCCGCGATCGCGGTGATCGCGTTCATGGGTGTCTTCGCTTTCGGGGAGACCATGATGCAGCCGACCATCCCCGCGATCTACAACGACCTCGCGAGCGACCGCAGCCGCGGGCGCTACAACGCCCTCAACTCCGCGGCCTTCCAGGGCGGGGCGATCCTCGGCCCGCTCGTCGCGGGCGTGCTCCTCGGCGTCGGCGTCAGCGGGTGGTTCATCGCGGTGATGGTGGCGGGCAGTCTCGCCGTCGGGGTGCTCGCGATCGTCCTGGAGCGGGTGCTCCCCGCGGCGGCCAACGGTAGCGGTGCCGAGGTCCATCGAACGGACGAGGTCGAACGGACACCGCCGGTCTAGGCTCCGAGCATGGCCCTCGAACCGCTCTTCCTCCGTCTCGACCGGATCGCGGGTGGGCGGCAGGCCGGCGTGCTGATCAGCGACGCCGGTCGCACTCACCCGCGGACCGTCCGTGCCTTCACCTGGATCCTCTGGCTCCTCGTCGCCGAGCTGGTGCTCGGGGTGGGCGCTGTGGTGGTCGCCCTGGTGCTCGCCGCGGACGGCGACAGCGTGCCCTTCGCCGTGTGGATGCGTACTCTCGTCGTGCTGGCGATGACAGCGACGCTGTTCTACTTCGCGTGGCGTGCGCGTCGCGGGTGGCGCTGGGCGTATCTCCGGTTGCGGCTGTTCGCCCAGATCTTCCCGGTGATCACTCTCGTCATGGTGGCGATCCCCGGCCTCTACCCGGTCTGGATGGTCACCGAACAGATCGTGTTCAGCCTCATCATGATCGGCATCGCTGACTTCCTCACCAGCGACCACATGCGGGCGGTCTTCGCGAAAGCCGCCGACGCGGATAGCACGCCGACGGGGTGAGACGCCACTCCCTTCCCGCTCGTGCCGCGGATGTTCCACACTCGGAGGAGCTGCACGGCGGGAGGAGAGACGGATGGCGCGACTGGTGCGAGTGGTACCCGGCCAGGACCCGGGGTTCACCCGGAAGCGGACGAGCTCGGGATTCCGGTACGTCGACCCGACGGGGGAGCCGGCGCCCGAGGCGGATCGCGAACGCATCAGCGACCTGGTGATCCCGCCGGCATGGCAGGACGTGTGGATCGCGGCCGATCCGCTCGCGCACATCCAGGCCGTGGGGATCGACACCGCAGGGCGCAAGCAGTACCTTTACCACCCCCTCTGGCGGGTCTCGCGCGACCGTCGCAAGTTCGTCCGTGCGCTGGACCTCGCCGCGGCCCTGCCCAGCGCTCGCGCGCAGGTCACGAAGGCTCTCAAGGAGGACGGTCAGACGAAGGAGCGAGCCCTCGCGATCTCGTTCCGCCTCCTCGATGACGCCGCGCTGCGGATCGGCTCGGAACGCTACCTGGCCCGCCACGGCAGCCGCGGTCTGACCACGCTCCGCCGCCGCGACGTCCGCATCGACGGCGGCGATGTCGCCCTCTCCTTCCCGGCCAAGAGCGGACAGACCGCCGCGATCGAGATCACCGATGAGGCCCTCGCCGAAGCCCTCACCGACTTCGCGAGCGGGGCCTCGACCGCCTTCCTGCTGGCGTATCGGAAAGGCCGGCGGCGGGTGAAGATCACGCCCGCCGAGGTCAACACGTACCTCAAGGAGGTGCTGGGAGCGAGCTTCTCGGCCAAGGATTTCCGGACGCTGCACGGCACGATCATCGCCGCCGACGCCCTGGCCCGCATCGGCGTCCTCGACCGGAGGGGCCAGCGCAATCAGGCGGAACGTCTGGCCGTGCAGGCGGCGGCCACCGCTCTCGGCAATACGACGGCGGTTGCCCGCAACAGCTATATCGACCCTCGGGTGTTCCGGCAGTACACGCGGGGGAGGACGCTGGACCTCGACGTGACGCCGGAGACGGCGATCCGGCGGCTGCTCGGCGGACCGGAGACCTCGCGGAAGGTCAACCGGCGAGGAACAGCCGCCCGACAGCGGTGAGCAGCGAGACCGGGAGCAGGGCCTTCGCCGCATCCCCGCCCGCGGCTGCTCCCCGGCTGTCCCGGGGAAGATGCCAGGATGGAGGGATGCACACCGCGAACCTGACCCGTGAGGAGACCGCAGCGCGATCCGCCGCGATCACCCTGCACCGCATCCGCGTCGAGCTGGACCTGACCGGAGCCCCGGAGCGGGCGCGCACGGGCTTCCCGACGACGACGGTCCTGGAGTTCGATGCCACCGTGGAGACCACCTGGCTCGACTTCATCGGCGAGGGGGTCCGTCGCATCGAGGTCAACGGCGAGGAACGGGAGGTCGTCTACGACGGTGCCCGCATCGCCCTCGATGACCTCGCCGCGTCGAACGTCGTCCGCGTCGAAGCCGTCGGCGCCTACAGCCGTTCCGGGGAGGGCCTGCACCGGTTCCACGACCCGGTGGACGACCACACCTACCTGTACACGCAGTACGAGCCTGCGGATTCGCGCCGCGTCATGGCGTGCTTCGAGCAGCCGGATATGAAGGCCGAGTACACGTTCGTCGTGGACGCCCCCTCCGGCTGGGAGGTGCTCTCGAACCAGGCCGCGGTGCACACCGACCTCGGCGTCGGTGTGCAGCGGATGCAGTTCGCACCGACGCTGCCGATCTCCAGCTACATCACGGCGGTCGCGGCGGGACCCTACGCCCGCGTCGACGGCGAGTGGACGAGGGGCGAGCAGCAGGTCGCGCTCGGCGTGCTCGTGCGTCGCTCGCTCGTCGAGCACCTGGAGTCCGACGAGATCCTCGAGGTCACCCGTCAAGGACTCGACTTCTTCACGGACGCGTTCGCGTACCCCTACCCGTGGGGCAAGTACGACCAGATCTTCGTGCCGGAGTACAACCTCGGCGCCATGGAGAACCCGGGTCTCGTCACCTTCACGGAGTCGTACCTCTCGCGTGGCGCGGCGACCGAGGCGCAGCGGGCCAGCCGGGCGAACACGATCCTGCACGAGATGGCGCACATGTGGTTCGGGGATCTCGTCACGATGACGTGGTGGGACGACCTCTGGCTCAAGGAGTCGTTCGCCGACTACATGGGATCGCACGCCTCGGCAGTGGCCACTCGGTTCCATGACGCGTGGGTGACGTTCGCGATGCGTCGCAAGGCCTGGGCCTACCAGCAGGACCAGCTGCCTACGACGCACCCCATCGTCGCCGACATCCCCGACCTCGAGGCCGCGAAGCTGAACTTCGACGGCATCACGTACGCCAAGGGCGCCTCGGTGCTGAAGCAGCTCGTCGCGTACGTGGGCGACGATGCCTTCTTCGAGGGTGCTCGTCGATACTTCGCGGCGAACGCCTTCGGCAACACCACCCTCGACGACTTCCTCGTCGAGCTCAGTGCGGTGTCCGGCCGGGACATGACCGACTGGGCAGCCGCCTGGCTGCAGACGACGGGCGTCTCGACCCTGTGGGCGGAGACCGACGCCAATGGCGCTCAGCACCTCGTCCAGGACGACGTCCGTCCGCACCGTCTGCGGATCGGACTGTACGACCGCGCGGACGGCCGGATCGTGCGGCGGGAGCAGCGGGAGCTGGACCTGATCGGGGAGCGGGCCGAGATCGACCTCCCGGAGGCCGACCTCGTGCTGCTCAACGACGACGACCTCACCTATGCGAAGGCCCGTCTCGACGAGCGGTCGCTTCGCACGGCCGAGGAGTCCCTGTCGGACATCGAGGATCCGCTCGCCCGTGCGCTCGTGTGGTCATCGTTGTGGAATGCGACGCGAGACGGGGAGCTGGATGCGGCTCGCTTCGTCGCGATCGTGCGCACGCACGCGCCTCGGGAGTCGAACGGCGGTCTGCTGGCCGCGGCGCTCCTCGACGCTGCGTTCGCGCTGCGGCACTTCGTCACCGACGAGCGGCGTCCTGCCGAGCAGCGCACCTGGACGGAGGCGACGTGGTCGGCCCTGCAGCAGGCCGAGGCCGGCAGTGACGCCCAGCTCTCCTGGGCACGCGCGCTGGCGGCCGCCTCCGCGTACGACGACGTCCATCACGACCAGGTCCGAGCCCTGCTCGACGGTGACGTGCCCGAGGGGCTCCTCGTGGATCCCGACCTACGCTGGCAGCTCCTCACGGCGCTCGTCACGACGGGCCATGCCGAAGCCTCGGACATCGCGGCCGAAGAGGAGAGGGATGACACCGGCGACGGGCGCACCGCCGCTCGTCGCGCCCGCGCCTCCGTCCCGGACGCAGCCGTACGCGCCGCCGCCTGGGCTGCCGCGTGGGAGGACGGGACGCTCACCAACGACCACCTCGATGCCGAGATCGGGGGCTTCCGCGCTGGAGGCCGACGCGACCTCATCGAGGCCTACGACGAGGAGTACTTCGGGCGGATCGGGACCGCGTGGTCGGAACGGAGCATCGAGATCGCTCGCCGACTGGTGATCGGTCTGTTCCCCGCCAGCCCGTCCCTGGACCTCGTCGACCGCTGGCTCGCGGCCAACTCGGAAGCGCCGGCGGCCCTGCGACGACTCGTCGTCGAGCAGCGCGATCACCTCGCGCGCGACCTGCGGGTGCGGGGCTCGCAGAGCTAGGCCGCGGTCGGCTCGACTCGCATCCCCATCACCGTGCGCACGATCCACGGATGGGCGTGGTCATCGTCGATGTGGGTCATGCCGAGCTTCTCCGCCACGCCTCGCGACGCCTCGTTCTCGGGGTGGATGATGGCCGTGAGGAGCGTGGGCGCGAACTCGCGCCTCACGAGCTCGACGCAGGCCCGTGCGGCCTCCGTCGCGTACCCGCGACGTTGCCGGTCGGCGCGGACGTGGTAGCCGACCTCGAGGACAGGGGCGCCGTTCACCGACTGCCAGGTGAGGCCGCAGTCGCCGAGGAACTCCCCGTCGCGAGTCTCGATGATCCAGAGACCGTGACCATCCTCGGCGTAGCGTCGCTGCATGCGCGCGATCCACTCGCCGGCTTCGGCGCGCGACTTCGGCGCGGGGTAGTAGGCCATGACAGCCGGATCGCCCAGGAGCGCCGCCATGTCGTCGAGGTCGTCCGCGGTCATCTCCCGAAAGGTGAGGCGCGCGGTCGGGGCCGGGACGAGGCGCCGGGGTGTGGTCACAGGTCCACGGCGTCGCCGGGCTCGAGCACGAGGAACTCGCCGCCGCCCTGCTCGGTCGCCCACTGCAGCCGCTGGCGGTGCATGTTCTTGCCGATCACGGACAGGGTCATGTCGTGCGTACCGAATGCCCGTCGGGGCTTCACGGCGAGCACGTAGTCGATCGCGTCGCCGATCTTCAGCCAGGGAGCTCCGAGGGGCGCGGCGAGCGTGCCGACCTCGACACCGTCCGGGACGGCGTAGGAATCGCCGGGGTAGTAGAAGACGTCGTTGACGAGCACCCCGACGTTGTCGATCGTCGGGATCGAGGAGTGGATCACTTCGTGCGTGCCGCCGAAGAAGCGGAGGGTGAAGGCGCCGATCTCCACCGTATCGCCGGGGGAGACGACGGTGACCTCGTAGCCCTCCGCCGCCTTCGCGACGCCCGCGGCACCGTAGATCGGCGTGCCGGGGGCGGCTCGGAGGATCCGGTCGAGGTGCTCCGGCGTCCAGTGGTCGGGGTGCTCGTGGGTGAGCACGATGGCCACCAGTCCGCTGAGATCGTGCAGCGGGGCGGTGAAGGATCCTGGATCGATGAGGAGGGTGTCGTCGTTCTGGTCCAGACGAAGGGTGGCATGTTCGAACTTGGTGACGCGCATGGGAAGAGTCAACTCCTTCCCGCGGTCTCCGGCAAACGGAAACCGGCGCGCCACGCCCGGGATCTCGGGCGCAGTGGCCTCGATTTGGCGCAGTGAGAATCGCCGTGGCATACTTGAACGGTTGTCGCGGAACGGAAAAGTTCCGCGAGACGGCCCCATCGTATAGCGGCCTAGTACGCCGCCCTCTCACGGCGGTAACGCGGGTTCGAATCCCGCTGGGGTCACACAACACGAGGAAAGCCCTCCGGTTCGCCGGGGGGCTTTCCTCGTTCTCGGGAACATCGCTCAGCCGGCTGCCCGCAGCGAGAGCGTTCGGAAGGTGCGGGCACTGAGCGGCACGATCATGAGCGCCATCATGGCGCCTCCGGCCACGGCGAACGGCACCCACAGCGGAGCGAGCGAGGCGAGCGCGCCGAAGCCGGCCATCGCGAGTGGCATGAGGCAGTCATCGCCGAGGCGGGTGAGCGAGCCCATCCGACCGAGGAACGCCGTGTCCACGGTCGCGGCGAAGGTCGCGCTCAGCAGCACCGAGGCGAATCCCGCGGTGGCACCGACGACCGCCGCAGCGACGGCAACAGTCCAGACGGGGCCGAAGCCGAGAGCGACGATGCCCGCGCCCTGGACGACGAGGGCGCCGAACCCGCTGCGTGCCTCCCGCCGCGGACGCCATCTCGCGACCGCCGCGGCTCCCAGCGCGGCGCCGAGGCCGAGGAGAGCCTCGAAGAGGCCGAGGGTAGGAGCTCCCCACCCCTCGGCATGCGCACGCAGTGCCAGCCCGATGCCCACCGCGGGACCGACCGCGAGGTTGAGGCCGGACAGCGCGATGACGAGAGTGCGCGTCGTCGGGTTCGCCGCCAGGTGGGAGAATGCGGCGCCGATGGCGCGGACGGACGAGGTACGGGCGGAGCGGGCGAGCCGGAAGCGCGGGCGCAGCACGATCGCGAGGAATGCGACGACGAGGGCGAACGTCACCGCGTTCGCGGATGCGCTTCCCGTCAGTCCGGCGTGCGCGACGAGCAGACCGCCCAGTGCTGCACCGCCCATCGTGCCGAGGCGGGACGCCGTCTGGGAGACCGCGGCGTAGGCGGGGAGGTCGGCCGTCCGTACGAGCTGCCGGGCGATCGTGCCGGCGGAGGGCTCGTAGAACGCGTCGCAGACCCCGAAAGCCACGGCAGCGGCCAGGAGCATCGGGACCGTCGGCGGTTGCCAGAGGGCACACAAGGCGGCGGCGACGAGCACGCCGATGCGCGCGGCGTTGCACACGATCATGACCCGTCGGGCGTCCGCGCGGTCCGCCAGCACTCCGCCGAACAGCAGCACCACCGCGCGCGGAACGGTACCGGCGGCGACGATGAGGCCGGCGAGGGCGGGGGAGGCGATCTGCACCGCCGTCCACGCCAACGCGATCGTCCATACGGCGTCGCCGGCGTCGGACAGGGCCTTCACGGCGATCCACGCGTGCACCGTGCGGTCACGACGGAACGGAGGAGGACTGGAAAGCTCGACGGGCGGGGTGATCGCGGTCATCACGGTTCCGTCGGGAACGCATGGGCGAAGAAGAAGACCGGCGTGCGCTCCTGACCGTCATGCTCGTCGATCGCGTCCTGCCAGTCGCGCACCGCTTGCAGGACGCGCGCGGAGAGGTCTCGCAGTTCCTCGGGGGTCGCCCAGGCGGTGGTCTCCGTGTTCGAGGCGTCGTAGTCGGCGACGGCGGGATCTCCTCGGCGGCGGTGCCAGCGCTGGAGACGGTCGATCTGCATGCGGATGCCCTGACGCTGCGCCTCCCTGGCGAGGAGGGCGTCGGCGGGGGAGTCGGCGAAGTCCTCCACCGACCATGTCAGGCCGCGACGCGCGATCCGCCACCAGCTTGTTCGCCGGTCTCCGGTCGGATCGGGGGCGCGCTCGACGACCCCCGCCCGCTCGAGCATCCGGAGGTGGTGGCTGATGCTGCCGACCTGGCTGTCGAGCGCACGGGCGACGGCGGTCACCTGCGACGTGCCGTACAGCAGCAGGTAGTCGAAGATGCGGCGCCGTAGCGGATGATGCA
Organism: Zhihengliuella sp. ISTPL4; assembly: GCF_002848265.1. Taxonomy (GTDB): domain Bacteria; phylum Actinomycetota; class Actinomycetes; order Actinomycetales; family Microbacteriaceae; genus Microbacterium. Next base: position 1,004,410 of record NZ_CP025422.1, on the reverse strand, counting down.
CGGCGGTGATCACGGAGATGTCTTCCACGTCCCGAAGGCTATGCAGCACCCGCCGCATGCACAAGAGTTCTTGTATACCCCGGAACGGCGGGCTATTCCTCCGTGCGGGGCGAAGCGGCCGCCGCCTTCCGGCGACGTCGGCCGCGGCGGACGAGCCAGACGGCGAGGATGACGACGGCGGCGACCGCGAGCCAGGGGAGGAGGAATCCCGCCGCGATCACCAGAGCGTTGAGCGAGACCACGAGTCCGTTCCAGCCTGCGAGCAGACCGTCACCGAAACCGGCGGGGTCCGCTGAGGCCGCGGTGCCGCTGCGGGACAGGTCCACGGTGAGCGACGACAGGGCCACCTGGTCCTCCAGAGCGGCGAGCTGCTGTTCATACGACTCGAGCTGCGCCTGGCGGTCAGTGAGCGCGACCTCGGCCTCGATGAGATCGGCGACCGAGCCGGACTGTCCCATGAGTTCTGTGAGCCGCTGGACCGAAGCGCGGGTCGACTCGATGCGGGCGCGCAGGTCGATGGCAGTGGAGGTGACGTCCTGCTTGGTGACGGAGGAAGAGAGCACCTCGCCCGTGTCGCCGAGGGCGGCGATCACCGTGGTCATGTCATCGGCGGGGACGCGGATCGTGATCCAGCCGTATCCGGAGTCCGCGGGGACCCGCTCGGCGGGGGCATCCGTCGCCACCGCTTTGCCCACCTCGGTGCTCTCGACGTAGCCGCCGTGCTCCACGGCGAGGTCGCCGATGGCGGAAGCGGCGTCGGCGATGTCCTTCACCTGCACCGAAGCCTGGGCGGTGGCGACGATGTCCCGCGCCTCCTCGGCGACGGACGCGGCGGCATCCGATCCCACGGCTCCTTCGGGAGCCGGAAGCGCCGCCCCGTCGACAGCGCGGTCCGGCACGGCTGATCCGGCGTCGTCCGCCGACCAGCCCACGATGCCGTCCGCGGTGGACACGGGAGAGCCGGCCCCTCCCACGGCACCGAGGATCGGCGGGGTCACCAGGACTCCGACGACGAAGGCCGCCGCGATCCCGCCGGCTGTGAGCCACCGGCGGCGACGCCTCCTGGCGCGCTCGGCGCGCGGCGATGCCGGCGGCCGCTCGCCCTGGATCTCGGCGAACACGGCCTCCTCGATCCGGGTCACCGTCGTGTCCGTCAGCGGTGGAAGGTTCTCCTGCGGCGTCTGATCGTTCATGCGTCCCTCACTTCCTTGACGGCGCCACGCAGCTGGGTGCGCACACGCGAGAGACGGTTCCGAACGACGGCATGGGTCACCCCGAGCTCATCGGCCGCGGCCTGATAGGCGTAGCCCTCGGACGCGCACAGCCGGAAGATCTCCCGGTCGAGCTCGCTCAGGGTCCCCACCTCCGCGGCGATCCGTGCGGCGAGGGCGGCCGTGATCACCTGCTCCTCGACGCTGACCACGTCCGGGAGCTGGTCGTCCGCGGCATCCGTCGTGTGCGCCTGGTCGCGACGGCGCTGACGGAGTCGGTTCGCAGCCTGGAACCGGCAGATCGTCGCGAGCCACGGCAGGATCGACTCGCCCTGGAGCACGAGTCCCGGAAGTTTGCGCCAGGCGACCACGAAGGTCTCCTGCGTCACGTCCTCCGCATCGGCAGGGGAGCCCAGGATTCCGTGGGCGATCCAGTACACGGGTCGCACGTGGGCGCGATAGAGCGCGCGGAAGGCGCTCTGATCGCCGGCCGCCGCTTCGGCGGCCCATCGCTGGTCACTCGTCTGCGCGGGCATCCTGATTCCGTTCGGTGTCTCTCCCTCGAGAGTGTCGGCGGACGCCCCATCGTCTCAGTCCCGAATCGGATCCGCATCGGGTGTCGAGTTCGCGATCCCGCCGGTGCCGCCCTCCGGTAGCATTGCCCGGGCGAGAGGGAGTATCCCGAATCCGCGCGTAACGTCATCACGAGCACCGACATCGCTGCTCCGGGCGCGCGCCGCACACGATGCGGGGGAGAGACTTTCGACGATTCCCGACCCCTCGCGAAAGGTGCACAGCGCCCGTGGACATCCCCGTCTGGTTCGAGATCACCTCCATGGTGGTCCTTTCGATCATCCTGATCGCCGACCTGCTCCTCATCCGGCTGCGCCCGCACATCCCCTCCACCAAGGAGTCGACGCTCTGGGTCGTGTTCTACGTCGGGCTCGCGTTGCTCTTCGCGGTGCTGTTGGGCAACGTGGGCGGATGGAAGAACGCCGGAGACTTCATCACCGGCTGGGCACTGGAGTACAGCCTCTCCGTCGACAACCTGTTCGTCTTCGTGCTGATCATGGTGCAGTTCGCGGTGCCACGCCGCCTGCAGCAGCAGGTCCTCATGGTCGGCATCATCATCGCGCTGGTCCTTCGTGGGCTGTTCATCCTCGTCGGCGTGACGATCATCGAGAACTTCTCGCCGATCTTCTACCTGTTCGGCGCGTTCCTCGTCTACACGGCCATCCGTCAGGCGATGCCGGAGGGAGAGCACGAGGACGACGTCAAGCGCGAGAACTTCATCGTCCGCCTGCTCCGCCGCCGCATCGACATCAGCGAGACCTACGACGGCTCGAAGATCCGCACCACCGTCGACGGCAAGCGCATGTGGACGCCGATGATCATCGTGTTCATCACGATCGGCGTCACCGACCTCATCTTCGCGATCGACTCCATCCCGGCGATCTTCGAGATCACGACCAACGGCTTCCTCGTCTTCGCGGCCAACATCTTCGCGCTCATGGGGCTCCGCCAGCTCTACTTCCTGCTCGGCGACCTCCTGGACCGCCTGCGTTACCTGCACTACGGCATCGCCGTGATCCTCGGCTTCATCGGCATCAAGCTGATCCTGCACGCCCTGCACGTGAACGAGCTCCCGTTCATCAACGGCGGCGAGCACGTCGAGTGGGTGCCGGACATCGACAACATGGTGTCGCTCGGCGTGATCCTCGTGTCGATGACGGTCGCGACGGTCGCGAGCCTGATCGCCTCGTCTCGGGAGAAGCGCGCCGAGAAGCGCACCGCACCGGTCGCCGACTGATCCGCGGGCAGCGGGTCAGAACGACTGCAGGTTGACCTGCAGCCCACCGCCCGCGTACTCGCGGCGGAGGAGTCCGCGGCGGCGGAGGATCGGCACCAGTTCGTCGAGCGTGCGGTGCAGGGTGACGGGGTGGAAGTCGCCCCAGAGCAGCACGCCGTCGTTGCCCCAGTCGCCGAGCTCCTCGATGAGATCGGCGAACTCCTCCGCCGTACCGACGAAGCCTGTGCGATCCCGCAACCGGCCGGTGCGGGCGAGCGCGGTGAGATGCGCCCGGAGCGGGGCGTGTTCTCCGCGATCGCCGATCAGCCGCTGGATGCTCCCCCGGGAGACATGGGCTCCGAAGATCGAGAGGTCGAGGGGCCGGTCGAGATCGAGGGCCGTGAGATCGGTCTCCAGGTCGCTGGACTGCTTTCGAGCGATCTGTGCGAGGGCGGCGTCATCCGGGTGCGCGGAGGCGGCCACGATCCGGTCGGCCTCTTCGGCGGACGCCGTGATCGCGGGCTGGATCGCGAAGAGGATCTTGATGTCTTCGGGACGGCGTCCTCGGGCGAGCGCGGCATCGTGCACGCGCTGTCGATACTCCCGCACCGACTTCTCGTGCAACGGTGCCAGCGCGAGCTGCACGTCCGAGTTGGCACCGGCGAACGCCAGGCCGCGCCCCGAGCCGCCGGGGGAGACGATGGCCGGCTCGCCATCCGTGAAGGGCAGGGCGTTCAACGGGCCGTCGAAGGCGTAGTTCGCGCCGCGATGCTGCACGGCGCGCATACGGGTGCCGTCCGCGTAGACGCCGGAGGTGGGGTCGGCGACGAGGGCGCCGTCGTCCCAGCTCCGCCAGAGCGCGCGGATGCCGGCGAGCCACTCCTCGGCGCGGTCGTACGCCTCGTCGTGGCCGAGCTGCGGGGCCGCCGAGAAGTGCCGGGCGCTTCCGGTGTCGGTGACCACGTTGAGGCCGAGGCGGTGCCCGCTCAGGTGCTGCAGGGTCGCGAACTGGCGAGCCGACGTGTACGGCAGCGAGGCCGCCGGGTTCACGGTGGGCACCACGCCGAGATGACGGGTCGCCTGGAAGAGATACGGCGCAAGCAGGAGAGGGTCGTGCTTCGGACCGCCGAACGCATGACGCACCCGCAGGTCGATCGTGTCCGCGGAACCGAGCGATGGGCTGTCCTCGATGATCACGAGGTCGAAGCCGGCCTGCTCCAAGGTGCGTGCCGCCTCCTGATAGATCTCGGGCCGCGTCCAGTCGTAGTCCCAGTCGAGGGACGGGTAGCCCCACCCCTGGGGGCCGAACCCCCGGGCGAGGAACCATCCGAAGTGCTGCAGGCGGCTCATCCCACCGTCTCCCGGACGCTCTCGAGCACCCGCGCCAGGTCGCCGATCAGGTCCTCGACGTCCTCGATGCCGATCGACAGTCGGAGGGTGCCGGGCCCGACCCCGAGGATGCGGCGCTCCTCGTCGGTGCGTTGCGCATGGCTGGTCGTGCCCGGGTGCAGCACGAGCGACCGCACGTCGCCGATGTGGGTCATGTGCGTGAAGACGGACACCTCCTCCACGAAGCGACGGGCCGCGGGGAGGCCGCCGCGCAGGGTGAAGGTGAAGATGGAGCCGAAACCGCCCTGCAGATAGCGCACCGCGGTCTCGTGGTGCGGGTGCGAGGGCAGGCCGACATAGTCGACGCTCTCCACGGCATCGTGCGCGCCGAGCCAGCGCGCGACGGCGAGGGCATTCTGTGACTGGCGCTCCACGCGCAGGCCGAGCGTCTCGGTGCCCTGGCCGATGAGGAAGGCGTTGAGGGGCGAAGGGGAGGCGCCGAATCGCGGGGCCACCGATTCCCTGGCGTACCCGATGCGGGCGCGACCGCCGTGCCGGGCGAAGACGCTGGGGGTACCTCCCCGTCCCGGCAGCACGAGGTGCGGAGCGTTGTGCCCGGCGCGGTCGGCATCGAACCGGCCGTCGTCGATCACGACGCCGCCGAGGACCGCGCCCTGACCCGCGAGGAACTTCGACGCCGAGTGCACCACGATGGCCGCGCCGTGCTCCAGTGGCCGGAGGAGGGCCGGGGTGGCCAGCGTGTTGTCGACGATCAGCGGGACGGCGATCTCGTCGGCCACCGCGCTCACCGCCGCCACGTCGAGCACGTCGTTGCGCGCGTTCGCGAGCGACTCCGCGAACAGGGCCCTGGTCGTCGGGCGCACGGCCTCGCGCCAGGCATCCGGGTCCGCGATGTCGTCCACGAAGGTCGTCTCGATCTCGAGGCGCGCGAGGTTGTCCAGGAACAGCCCTCGCGTGCCCTCGTAGATGTGGGTCGAGGAGACGATGTGATCGCCCGCCCCCACGACGGAGAGCAGGGCGGTCGTCACGGCGGCCTGTCCGCTGGCCACGAGCACGGCGTCCGCACCGGATTCCAGGCTCGCCAGCTGCCGCTCCACCGCGTGCACCGTCGGATTGCCGGTGCGCGTGTACCCGAATCCGCTACCGGTGCCGAAGTGGTCGGCGGCGTGGTCGAAGTCGTCGAATTCGAACCCGGCCGTCAGGTAGATCGGCGTCACACGGGAGGCGGCTGCGGCCCGGCCTCTCGCGGCGTGGACGGCGCGGGTGGCGAAGCGGGCGGTCTCGACGGTCATGCGGGCCTCTCGGTCGATCGGGTGAGCAACAGAGTGACACGGCGTGTCTCGGCGTGTCCGAGCGGTGGTAACCTGACGTCATGCGGACCGTGCTCCTTCTTAGCGGCCGCGGCGAGACCTCGATCTGAGCCCCTCCTCGTCGCGGAGTCCATCGTGGGCCGAACCGCCATCCACAGGAGACACGCCATGACCACCACCGCCGGTGCGGATGCCGCACGCCCCAGGACGCTCGCCGAGAAGGTCTGGGACGACCACCTCGTCGTCAAGGGCGAGGACGGCCAGCCCGACCTCATCTACATCGACCTGCATCTCGTGCACGAGGTCACCAGCCCGCAGGCCTTCGACGGCCTCCGCAGCGAGGGGCGGCCGCTGCGCCGGCTCGACCTGACGATCGCCACGGAGGACCACAACACGCCCACGTGGGAGATCGACAAGCCCATCGCCGATCTCACCAGCCGCACGCAGATCGAGACGCTGCGCCGCAACGCCGCAGAGTTCGGCGTGCGCCTGCACTCGCTGGGGGACGCGGAGCAGGGCATCGTGCACGTCGTCGGCCCGCAGCTCGGCCTCACCATGCCCGGGATCACCGTGGTCTGCGGCGACTCGCACACCTCGACGCACGGCGCGTTCGGCGCGATGGCGTTCGGCATCGGTACCAGCGAGGTCGAGCACGTCATGGCGACCCAGACGCTGCCGCTGAAGCCGTTCAAGACGATGGCCATCAACGTCGAGGGCACGCTGCGCCCCGGCGTCACGGCGAAGGACATCATCCTCGCCGTGATCGCCAAGATCGGGACGGGCGGCGGTCAGGGCTATGTGCTCGAGTACCGCGGCAGCGCGATCCGCGCGCTCTCCATGGAGGGCCGCATGACGATCTGCAACATGTCGATCGAGGCGGGCGCCCGCGCCGGCATGGTCGCCCCGGACGAGACGACGTTCGCCTACCTCGAGGGCCGTCCGCACGCGCCGAAGGGCCAGGACTGGGATGACGCGGTCGCCTACTGGCGCACGCTGCCCACGGACGAGGGCGCGACCTTCGACGCCGAGGTCTTCATCGACGCCGACGAGCTGGAGCCGTTCGTGACGTGGGGGACGAACCCCGGCCAGGGCAGCTCGCTCTCCGCCGCGGTGCCGAACCCGGCGGAGATCGCCGACCCGAACGAGCGGGCCGCCGCCGAGCGTGCGCTGGAGTACATGGACCTGACGCCGGGTACGCCCCTCAAGGAGGTCCCGGTCGACGCGGTGTTCATGGGCTCGTGCACGAACAGCCGCATCGAGGACCTCCGCGCCTTCGCCTCCATCATCCAGGGAAAGAAGAAGGCCGACGGTGTCCGGGTGATGGTCGTCCCCGGCTCGGCGCGCGTCCGACTCGAGGCCGAGGCCGAGGGCCTGGACCGGGTCATCAAGGACTTCGGGGCGGAGTGGCGCTTCGCGGGGTGCTCGATGTGCCTGGGCATGAACCCCGATCAGCTCGCTCCGGGGGAGCGCTGCGCCTCCACGTCGAACCGCAACTTCGAAGGACGCCAGGGCAAGGGGGGCCGCACGCACCTCGTGTCCCCGCTCGTGGCGGCGGCGACCGCCATCCGCGGCACCCTGTCCAGCCCGAGCGACCTGGAGGCCTGATCATGGAGAAGTTCACCACCCACACGGGCATCGCCGCTCCGCTGAAGCGGTCGAACGTCGACACCGACCAGATCATCCCGGCGGTGTTCCTGAAGCGCGTCACCAAGACCGGCTTCGAGGACGCGCTGTTCCACGGCTGGCGGCAGGACCCCGCCTTCGTGCTCAACCAAGCGCCGTACCAGGGGGCCTCCATCCTCGTCGCCGGGCCCGACTTCGGCACCGGTTCCAGCCGTGAGCACGCCGTCTGGGCACTTCGCGACTTCGGCTTCAAGGTCGTGCTGAGCCCCCGGTTCGCCGACATCTTCCGCGGGAACGCGGGAAAGCAGGGACTCCTCGCCGCGACCATCTCGGAAGCGGACCTGGAGCGGTTCTGGGCATTCATGGACGCTGTTCCCGGCGCGCGGATGACGGTCGACCTCGAGGCGCGCACCGCCGCCATCGGTGACCCCACCGGCGGCGCGGAGTCGGGCTTCCAGGCCGACATCGGGATCGACGATTACACTAGATGGCGGCTCCTCGAAGGGCTCGATGACATCGGGCTCACGCTGCGCAACGAAGACAAGATCGCGCAGTTCGAGGCCCGTCGCGAGTCGTGGCGGCCGCGGACCCTTCCCGTCCAGTGAGACGGAGGGGGCGCGGGAGCCAGGGGTAACCCCGCCCCCGATGAATGAAGTGAGGCCCCGAATGACGACACCCGTGCGCGACGCTCTCTCCGATGACGTCCCGGCGCTGACCGGAGACGTCCTCGCCATCCGCGGAGGCCGTCCGCTGCGCGGACGCGTCGACGTCAAGGGCGCGAAGAACCTCGCCACCAAAGCGATGGTCGCGTCCCTGCTCGGGGAGACCACGAGCGTGCTGCGCGACGTGCCGGCCATCAGCGACGTCGCCGTGGTGCGCTCGCTGCTCGAGGTGCACGGTGTCCGGGTGTCGGAGGGCGACGAGCCCGGTTCCCTGGTGTTCGACCCCAGCGACGTCGAGTCGGCTCACTTCGAGGAGATCGACGCCCACGCCGGCGCCTCCCGGATTCCGATCTTGTTCTGCGGCCCGCTGCTGCACCGTCTCGGCCAGGCGTTCATCCCCGACCTCGGCGGGTGCCGCATCGGCGACCGGCCGATCGACTTCCACCTGGACGCGCTGCGCAAGTTCGGCGCGATCGTGGAGAAGCTCCCCAGCGGCATCCGCCTCTCGACCGGCGGCACCCGTCTGCATGGCGCGAACATCCACCTGCCGTACCCGAGCGTCGGCGCCACGGAGCAGGTGCTCCTGACCGCGGTGCGCGCGTTGGGCGTCACCGAGCTGCGCAACGCGGCCATCGAGCCCGAGATCATGGACCTCATCGCCGTCCTGCAGAAGATGGGCGCGATCATCTCCTACGAGCCGAACCGCGTGATCCTCATCGAGGGCGTCGAGAAGCTGCGCGGCTACGACCACCGGTCGATCTTCGACCGCAACGAGGCGGCGTCGTGGGCCTCGGCCGCTCTCGCCACCGACGGAGAGATCTTCGTCGGGGGCGCCAAGCAGCAGGAGATGCTCACGTTCCTCAACGTCTTCCGCAAGGCGGGCGGCTGGTTCGACATCCAGGAGGACGGCATCCTCTTCCGTCGCGACGGCGACATCAAGCCGGTCGTGATCGAGACTGACGTGCACCCGGGCTTCATGACCGACTGGCAGCAGCCGCTCGTCGTCGCCCTCACCCAGGCCCACGGCCGCTCGGTCGTGCACGAGACCGTGTACGAGAACCGGATGGGCTTCACCGAGGCTCTGGTCAAGATGGGCGCCGACATCGTCGTGCATCCGCGCGGACTGCAGGACGGCCCGCGGCGCGTCCCGCGTCGCGACCTGGAGCAGGCCGCCGTCATCACCGGACCCACGCCCCTCCACGGCGCCGACATCGTCGTGCCTGACCTGCGCGGCGGCTACAGCCACGTGATCGCGGCGCTGACGGCCACCGGCGAGTCGAAGGTGTCGGGCGTCGACATCCTGAGCCGTGGATACGAGAAGTTCCTCGCCAAGCTCGACGCGCTCGGCGCCGACTTCGACGTCCTCCGGTGAGCCCGATGGCTTCCCGGTCGCCGGAGAAGACACGGCCGAGCGTGTTCTGGCCACTCGCGGCGATCGTCGTCCCGCTGGTGACGCTGATTGCGAAGGTCCGCATCATCGGTGCGGAGAAGCTCCCTCGCGAGGGCGCGTTCGTGCTGGCGCCGAACCACTACTCCGAGTTCGATCCGCTGATCGTCGCCTTGGTGGTCTGGCGGATCGGGCGCGCTCCGCGGTTCATGGCCAAGGAGAGCCTCTTCCGCGTGCCGGTGCTCGGATGGTTCCTGCGCAAGACGGGCATGATCCCCGTCGCGCGCACCTCGTCGGCATCCTCCGCGAAGCAGACGATGGCCCAGTCCGAGGCTCTCGTGGAGCACGGCCGCGGTGTCATCGTGTACCCGGAGGGCACCCTGACCCGCGACCCCGACATGTGGCCGATGCGCGGCAAGTCGGGAGCGGTGCGGCTCGCCCTCGCCGACGGCATCCCGCTCATCCCGATGGCGCAGTGGGGAACCCAGGCGATCATGGGGCGCTACCAGAAGGGGCTGAGCCTCTGGCCGCTCCGCAAGCCCGTCACCGTCATCGTCGGCGACCCCGTCGACGTCTCCGACCTCCGCGGCCGCGCGGGTGAGCCGGCAGCGCTGACGGAGGCCACCAACCGCCTCATGAACGCGATCACCGCGCTGCTGGAGCAGGTACGCGGCGAGAAGGCCCCCGCGGAGCGCTGGAACCCGGCGAGCCACGGACAGAAGGAGACCGGACGCCTTGACCCCTAAGAGAACCGCGCCGGCCGGACCCCGTGTCGCCGTGATCGGCGCCGGCAGCTGGGGCACCACGTTCGGCAAGATCCTCGCCGACGGTGGTGCCCACGTGACGATGTGGGCGCGCCGTGCCGAGCTCGCCCACGAGATCGACGAGGCGAAACGCAACTCGCGCTACCTGCCGGGGATCAATCTGCCCCGCACCATGGCGGCCACGCACGAGCTGGCCACCGCGCTCGACGGCGTGGATCAGGTGTACCTCTCCGTGCCGAGTCAATCGCTCCGCGAGAACCTCAAGGCGCTGCGCCCGCTGATCGCCTCCGGCGACGCGAAGATCGTCAGCCTCATGAAGGGCGTCGAGCGGGGCACCGGCCTGCGCATGAGCCAGGTCATCCAGCAGGAGCTGCAGTGCGATCCCGACCGGATCGCCGTCGCCTCCGGCCCCAACCTCGCCCTGGAGATCGCGCGGGAGCAGCCGACCGCGGCCGTGATCTCGTCGCGCAGCCAGGAGACCGCGGACGTCGTGGCCCGGGCAGCGCGCAATTCCTACTTTCGCACGTTCGTGAACACCGACGTCATCGGCACGGAATTCGGCGGGGTGCTCAAGAACCTCATCGCGGTCGCCATCGGCATCGTCGACGGCGTGGGCTACGGCGAGAACACGAAGGCCTCGATCATCACCCGCGGCCTCGTCGAGATGACCGATTTCGCGGTCGCGAACGGTGCGCAGCCAGAGACGCTGCAGGGGTTGGCCGGTCTCGGCGACCTCATCGCGACCTGCCAGTCGCCGCTGAGCCGCAACAACACCGCCGGGCGGCTGCTCGGGCAGGGCTACAGTTTCCAGGATGTCGTGAAGCAGATGCAGCAGACCGCGGAAGGGCTGGCGTCGGTCGCCCCCGTCCTGCAGCTCGCCCGCGAAGCCGATGTGCACATGCCGATCGTCGAGCAGGTGAAGATGGTGCTCGACGGCAAGATGGATCCCCGAGACATCGCCCCGCATCTCACGACGGACGACGACACCCCGCAGGGGGAGAGGACCAACCATGGACAAGCAGACGGTGGTGGTGCTCTTCGGAGGGCGCTCCAGCGAGCATTCGATCAGTTCCGCAACGGCGGGGGGAGTGCTGGGCGCGATCGATCGTGACCGGTATGCCGTGATCCCAGTGGGGATCACCCGCGAGGGCGCCTTCGTGCTGGAGGACGACGACCCGGCGAAGTTCCCGCTGGACGCCGCCCACCTTCCCGAGGTCGTGGACAACGGTACCCGGGTGCTCTGGCCGGAACCGGGCGGCGACCGCACGCTGCGGGTCGTGCACCCCGGCGGCGAGACGGAGGGACTCGGCGAGATCGATGTCGTGTTGCCGATCCTGCACGGTCCCCACGGTGAAGACGGCACGATCCAGGGCTATTTCGACACGCTCGAGGTGCCCTACGCCGGCGGTGGCGTACTCGACTCGGCGCTGTGCATGGACAAGCACTTCATGAAGATCGCTCTCCAGGCGGCGGGCATCTCCGTGGCGCCCGGCCTGACGCTGCGTCGTCGCGAGTGGGATGCCGAACCCACGGCCGTGCGTCGGCGCGCCGCCGATCTCTGCCTGCCCGTGTTCGTCAAGCCCGCTCGCGCCGGATCGAGCGTCGGCGTCTCGAAGGTGACGGCCCCGGAGGAGCTCGACGCCGCCCTCGCTATCGCGTTCGCGGAGGACGACAAGGTGCTCATCGAGGCCGGCGTCACCGGTCGGGAGATCGAGGTCGCGGTCTTGGAGACCGCCGATGGCGTCCGCGCCTCCCTTCCGGGCGAGATCGTCCTGACCGACCGCGGCTTCTACGATTTCGAGGGCAAGTACCTCGGCGGCGACGGCGTCGACGTGGTGTGCCCGGCGGAGCTGACCGACGCGGAGGTGGCGGCCATCCAGGAGGCCGGCGTCCGCGCCTTCCAGGCGGTGGACGGTCGCGGCCTCGCCCGGGTGGACATGTTCCTCACCCCGGACGGCGACCTCATCGTCAACGAGCTCAACACCATGCCCGGGTTCACGCCCATCTCGATGTTCCCGAAGTGCTGGGTGGCCTCAGGGCTGGGCTACGGCGACCTCATCACGGAACTGGTCGAGGCGGGCCTGCGCCGCTGACGCCGGAGCTCCCCGCGGCGCTCAGCTCGCGGGGAACTCCACCCGGTCCGTGCACTGCGCGGTGGCCGGCGCGAGCCCGGACTGGATGTTCGACGACAGGCTGTCGACGATCGACTGGAAGTCGACCTGCTCGCCGCGGCGGATGATGACCTCGACGGCCGGCTCGCGGCCGTAGGTCACGAGGCGCTGGCGCTCGTCCTCCTGCTCCAGGACCAACCAGTCGACGCCGCCGAGGGTGGTGCAGACGAGGTCGGACGGAGCGGGCGGCTCCACGCCGCAGCGCAGGACGACCGTGGGGTCTCCCCACGCTCCCGTGGCCTGCGCATCCGTCCACACGCGCTCGTAGCCGCCGACGCTGTCCGGCAGGAGCACCGAGACGTTGGCGCAGGCCGGGTCGTTCGCCTCGTCCGCAGGCTCGAGGTGCACGGTCGTGGAGCATCCGGCGAGTCCGGCGACGAGGGTGATCGCCCCCGCGACGGCAGCGAGGCGGCGGGAACGAAGCATGCATCCAGGCTACCTTTGACGACATGCCCTCCCGACCCGACTCCGACGATCCGCGCCTGGGAGATCTCTCGGAAGGCCGCATCCTCCGCGCCATCCTCCAGCGGACCCCGCTCGGCGCGCACACGCTCCTCGGCCCCGGTGACGATGCCGCGGTGATCGCCGCACCGTCGGGCTCCGTGGTCGCGACGACAGACACGCTCGTGCACGGACCGGACTTCCGTCTCGCGTGGACCAGCGGCTACGACCTCGGCTGGAAAGCCGCGGCCGTCAACCTCGCCGACGTCGCGGCGATGGGCGCGCGTCCGACGGCTCTGCTGGTGGCGCTGGCCGTGCCCCGTGACCTCCGGTTGTCGTTCGTGGAGAGCCTGGCTGACGGCTTCCGCGAGGCCTGCGCGGCGCTCGCCCCCGGGTGCGCGGTCGTCGGCGGCGACCTCACGGTGTCAGAGGTCCTCACAGTCGCCGTGACGGCGCTGGGCGACCTCGAAGGCCGCCCGCCGGTGACCAGGGCGGGGGCGCGCCCTGGCGACATCGTCGCTGTCGCGGGAGAGTTGGGTCATGCCGCGCACGGGCTGGCGGTGCTGTTCGGACGCTTCCGAGACGGCGAGACGCCGGTCCCGGTCGATCCCGCGGCTCTCGCACCCGGGGAGAGCGCCGCGGTCGCCGCGCAGCTGCGGCCGTCGCCGCCCATCGGGCTCGGCGTCGTCGCAGCCGCGGCCGGCGCGACGGCGATGATGGACGTCTCGGACGGCCTCGCCCTCGACGCGCAGCGCCTCGCTGAGGCCTCCGGCGTCACTCTCGCCCTCGATGCGGCGGCGCTCGGCGCGGCACCGCAGCGGGCGCTCGCGGGCGGTGAGGACCATGCGCTGCTCGCGACGTTCCCGGACGGCGTGCTGCCGCCGGGGTTCCGCGCGATCGGCGTCGTGCGATCACGGGGTGACGAGAACCTGCTCTGCGACGACCGTCCCGTCGACGTCAGCGGCTGGGACCCTTACCGGGACTGGGATTCCGTCTCCGGCTGAACGTCGGGCGCCCCGTCCTCCCGGTCCGGCTCCGCCCACCACAGCGTCGTGTCGCCGTAGGTCTTCTCCCGGAACACGCGGAGCCCGGCGGCCGCGAAGTCGGGCGTGGCGGAACGGCGTGCCCGCTCGACGACCACCACGGCGTCGTCGCTGAGCAGCGGAGCGAGGGCAGCCAGGTCGCCGTTCATCGCCTCGTCGTCGATGTCGTAGGGCGGATCGGTGAACACGAGGTCGTACGGGCCGGGCGTCCGGCCGAGGAACGCACGGACGGTCGCCTCCTGTACCCGTGCGGTCGCGGTGCCGGAGGCCTTGGCGACGGCAGTGACGTTGCGCCGCACGACGGCTGCCGCCTGCTGGCCGCGCTCGACGAGGTCGGCGCTCCGGGCACCGCGGCTGAGTGCCTCGAGCCCGAGCGCCCCCGAGCCCGCGTAGAGGTCGAGCACGCGGGCGTCCGCGATCGCGTCGAGCGACTCCAGAGCGCCGAACAGCGACTCGCGCACGCGATCGCTCGTCGGGCGTGTCCCGGCGCCGGGGACGTCGAGCCGGGTGCCACGTGCCGTTCCGGCGATGATCCTCGTCACCCGTTCACGATACGACAGGCGGCGCGCGGTCGTGTCCGTGCGGTTCCCTAGACTCGGAGCATGTCGCTCACGCTCGAATCCTCGCTCGAGGAGGCCCTCGGCGCGGCGTCGGCCAAGACGCTCGACCGCGCCTTCGGCATGAAGACCGTCGGTGACCTGCTCGCGCACTACCCGCGCCGATACGCCGACCCCGGGGAGCTCACCCCCATCCGCGACCTCCCCATCGGCGAGACCGTGACCATCGTGGCCGAGGTCCTGTCGTCGAGCTTCCGCCGGATGCGCAACCGGCCCGGGGCCATGGTCGACGTCGTCATCGGCGACGGTGTCGGTCGTATGTCGCTCACGTTCTTCGCGAAGAACGTCGGCGCGGCGGAGTGGCGCTCCAACGATCTGGCCGTGGGGCGCCGCGGCGTGTTCTCCGGCAAGGTCGGCGAGTTCAACGGCATGACCCAGTTCGCCCACCCGGAGTACGAGCTGTTCGACGATGAGGACGCGGCGCGGCGGCGCGCCGATGCGAGGGCGGCCGTGCCGATCCCGATCTATCCGGCCACCTCCGCGATCCAGACGTGGCAGATCGCCCGGCTCGTCGGCCGCGTCCTCGACGACCTGCCGACGGTGCCGGACCCGCTGACGCCGGAGATCCGCTCGCGCGAGGAGCTGCTGACGGCACGGGAGGCCCTGGAAGCGATCCACCGCCCGCGCTCCCGGAACGACATCGATCCCGCGGTGCGGACGTTGCGCATGCACGAGGCGCTGACCCTGCAGACGGCTCTGCTCCAGCAGCGCGACGCGGTGCGTGCCCTGGCGGCGACCTCGCGGCCGGCGACGCCCGGCGGGCTCCTGGAGCGCTTCGACGCCGCCCTGCCCTACACGCTCACGCCCGACCAGCAAACGGTCGGCGTCCAGATCGCGGAGGACCTCGTCGGGTCCTGGCCGATGAACCGGCTCGTGCAGGGCGAGGTCGGTTCGGGGAAGACGCTGGTGGCCCTGCGGGCGATGCTGCAGGTCGCCGAGAGCGGGGGGCAGGCGGCCCTCATCGCTCCGACGGAGGTCCTCGCGGGGCAGCATCTGCGCTCCATCACGAAGATGCTCGGCCCGCAGCTCGCCCCGCTGCTGATGCCGACCCTGCTCACCGGGCAGATGCCCGCGGCCGATCGCCGTAAGGCCGCATTGCGCGTCGCCTCCGGTCAGGCGCTGATCGTCGTCGGCACCCATGCGCTCCTCGGGGAGAAGACCACCTTCGCCGACCTCGGGCTCGTCGTGGTCGATGAGCAGCATCGGTTCGGGGTCGAGCAGCGGGAGGCGCTGCGCGCGAAGGGGTCCAGCCCGCACGCGCTCGTCCTCACGGCGACGCCGATCCCGCGGACGGTCGCGATGACGGTCTTCGGTGACCTCGACACCTCGGTCATCCGGACGATGCCCGCCGGGCGCGCCGGCATCGAGTCGTATGTCGCGCCGTTGGCCGAGCATCCGGGCTGGTTCAACCGGGTGTGGGAGCGGGCGGCGGAGGAGATCGCGCAGGGGCGGCAGGTTTTCGCCGTCTGCGCGGCCATCGACACCGCGGCCAAGACGGCGGAACCGGGGGAGCAGGCGCTGCTCGCTCCCGAGGGCGGCAAGGGTCCGCGCTGGGGCGTCGTCCAGCTCGACGAGGCGCTGGCCACGCATCCGACCCTCGGCGGGCTCCGGCGGGCCGTGCTCCACGGGAAGATGCCCTCCGACGAGAAGGATGCCGTCATGCAGGCCTTCGCCCGGGGCGAGATCGACCTCCTCCTCGCGACGACGGTGATCGAGGTGGGTGTGGACGTCCCCAACGCCTCGACGATGATCGTGCTGGACGCGGACCGCTTCGGCGTGTCCCAGCTGCACCAGCTCCGCGGTCGGGTGGGCCGAGGAGGGGTTCCGGGGCTGTGCCTGCTCGTCACCGAGGCCGAGGCCGGGTCGGTGGCCCGCGAGCGGGTCGATGCGGTCGCTGCGACCCTCGACGGCTTCGCACTGGCCGAGGTCGACCTCGAACTCCGCGGCGAGGGCGATGTGCTCGGTGCGGCACAGGCGGGTGTGCGGTCGTCCCTCAAACTCCTGCGCGTCGTCAAGGATGCCGCTCTCATCACCCGGGCTCGCGAGCTCGCCGAGGACATCCTCGCCGCCGACCCCGAGCTGGCGGCACATCCCGGGCTCCGGGAGGCCATCGGCCGGCGCGTCACCGACGAGGACCGCGCGGCGCTCGCGAAGAACTGAACGCCGTTCCGGGTGCCCTAGGCTGGATTCCATGAGCAGCCGGATCGCCGTCGTCCCGGGTTCCTTCGATCCGCCGACCCTGGGTCATCTCGACGTGATCCGGCGTGCGGCCGCCCTCTACGACGAGCTGCACGTGCTCGTCGTGCACAACCCGGGCAAAGAGGCGATGCTGCCGATCGCGCAGCGCCTCGCCCTTCTGGAACGCTCGATCGCCGAGGACGGCATGGCGGGCAACATCGTCATCGGCTCGTGGAGCATGGGGCTGCTCGTCGACTACGCGCGCGATGTGAACGCCGGCGTGCTCGTGAAGGGCATCCGCTCGCAGGTCGACGTGGCCTACGAGTCGCCGATGGCGATCGTCAACCGGCACCTCGCCGACATCGAGACCGTCTTCCTGCTTCCTGACCCCGCGCACGCGATGGTCTCGAGCTCCTTGGTGCGACAGGTTGCCGGGCTGGGCGGCGATGTCTCGCCTTTCGTGCCGCCGGCCGTCGCCTCGTTCCTCGACACCGGCGCCCGCGGGATCTGAATTCACCTCCCGCTCCCGGTACTCTCCCGGCCCTTCTCTCGGGTGACCCGGGTAGCATGGCGGGGTGCGTTCCCGACTCAACAGCCCCTTCGTCCTCCCCGTCCGTGACATCGTCCGGCGCCCGGGGGAGATGCGCGAGCACTCCTTCTCGGTGCCCCTGACGGAGCAGTGGGGGGAGGGGATCGTCTCCTTCGAGGCGGGTTCGGAGCTCGATCTCGACGTGCGCCTGGAGTCCGTCCATGAGGGCATCCTCGTCACCGGAGAGGCGGAGGGCGAGTACGTCGGCGTGTGCGGCCGATGCCTCACCGACATCGCTCGGCCCGTCGAAGTCGAGTTCCAGGAGCTTTTCGCGTATCCTGGTGAGGAAGAAACTGACTTCGAGGTTCAAGACGACCACGTGGATCTTGAAACTCTCGTCAGGGATGCGGCCGTTTTGGCCCTTCCTTTTCAGCCGGTGTGTCAGCCGGATTGCCTCGGGCTCGACCCGGTCACAGGCGAGAGGCTGACCGAGAGCACCGGAACGGAGCAGGCCGCTCCCATCGATCCTCGGTGGAGCGCGCTCCAGCAGATCACAGACCAGGACGGCACGGCAGAACGCGGTGCCGCCGAGAAAGAAGAGAGCTAGTCATGGCTGGTAACCCCCCGAAGCGCAAGGTCTCCCGTTCGAACACCCGCTCGCGCCGCGCGCAGTGGAAGGCCGAGGCCCCCGCGCTCGTCAAGACCATCGAGAACGGCAAGGTCGTCTACAGCCGTCCGCACCAGGCGAAGGTCGTCACCGACTCGCAGGGCACCGAGCTCTTCCTGGAGTACAAGGGCCGCAAGGTCGCCGACGTCTGAGTCGCGAACCGTGACGGAGGTCCCCGGGGGGACGAGGCCTCTCCCAGACAAGCTCCGCGTCGATATCGACGCGGAGCTTCTGGAGTTGGCGCTCACCCACCGCTCCTATGCGTACGAGCACGGCGGCATCCCGCACAACGAGCGTCTCGAGTTCCTCGGCGATTCGGTGTTGGGGCAGGCCGTGACGGTCATGCTGTTCACCCGGCACCCGGAGCTCGACGAGGGAGAGCTGGCGAAGCGCCGTGCGAGCGTCGTGTCGACGGTCGCGCTCGCGGAGGTCGCTCGCGGCATCGACCTGGGCAGCCATCTGCTGCTCGGTCGCGGTGAAGAGCAGACCGGCGGTCGCGACAAGGATTCGATCCTCGCGGACACGATGGAGGCCGTCATCGGCGCCACGTATCTGTCCGCGGGACCGGAGGCCGCCACGGCGCTCGTCCTGCGTCTGACAGAGCCGCTGCTCGCCGACCCCGAGCGGTACGGCGCGGCGATGGACCCGAAGACGAGCCTGCAGGAGCTTGCGGCCCGCCTCGGCGCCACGCCCCCGCAGTACTCGGTCGAGGCCAGTGGCCCCGACCACGACCGGCGCTTCACGGCGACCGTGGCGGTCGGCGATGTCCGCATGACGGGCGCCGGCAGCAGCAAGAAGACGGCAGAGATGGCGGCGGCACTCAGCGCCTGGCGCACGCTCAGCGAGCGTGCCTGAGCTCCCCGAGGTCGAGGTCGTCCGCTCCGGCCTCGCACCGGCTGCCGTGGACGCGGTGATCACCGGCGTCAGCGTGTTCGACGAACGCGCGCTCACCCGGCACACCGCCGGAGCCGCGGATTTCGTCCAGCGTCTGGAGGGTCGCCGCTTCACCGCGGCCGCGCGGCGGGGCAAGTTCCTCTGGCTCCCTGTGGATGACGGGGCCTCCGCTCTGATCGCGCATCTGGGGATGAGCGGCCAGATGCTGCTCCGCGCGCCGGACGCGCCGACCGAGCGCCACGAGCGTGTCCGTCTCGGCATCGAGCATCCCCGCCATGGCGAGCTCGCGATCGTGTTCGCGGATCAGCGGACGTTCGGCTCCCTTGCCGTCGACGCTCTCATCGCCGACGGCCCCTCCCGCATCCCGACACAGGTCGCGCACATCGCCCGCGACCCGCTCGACCCGTTCTTCGACGACCGGGTCTTCCGCGCCGCTCTCGCCCGGCGGCACAGCGCGATCAAGCGCGTGCTGCTGGACCAGGGCCTGGTGAGCGGGATCGGCAACATCTACGCCGACGAGTCGCTGTGGGCGGCCCGCATCCATCCGGAGACGCCGGCCGACGCTCTGCCGACCCGGGCGGTGAACCGCCTGCTCGCCGAGGTGCGATCGGTCCTGCAGAAGGCTCTCGCCGAGGGCGGCACGAGCTTCGACGCCCAGTACGTCAACGTCAACGGGCAGGCTGGGTACTTCGCCCACTCCCTCAACGCCTACGGTCGCGGGGGGAAGCCCTGCCCGCGCTGCGGCACGCCGATCACCCGTGCCGCATTCATGAACCGCTCCTCGCACTTCTGCCCGCGCTGCCAGCGGAGGCGCTGACCCGGTCAGGAACGGTCGGAGCGCTCCTGCGGAGCTTCCTCGCGCGCGGACGCTGCCCAGCTGCTGAGCAGCCGCATCCTCTCCTCATCGGCGCTGCCCGGCTCAGCCGTGTAGAAGGAGAGGTCGTTGCGCGTCCGCGTGCCGGCGGGGAGAAGGACGGACTGATACGTCAGCTCCACGAGACCGACCTGCGGATGCTGCAGGCGCTTCGTGCCCTCGTGGCGGATGCGGATGTCGTGGGCGGCCCAGAAGTCGCTGAACTCCGGACTGGCCGTCGACAGCTCGCCGATGAGCTCCCGGAGTGCCTTGTCCTGCGGATCGCGGCCGGCCTCCGCGCGCAGCAGGGCGACGGTCGCGGCGGCTCCGGATTCCCAGTCCACGAAGAAGTCCCTCGAGGCCTCGTCGAGGAAGTGGAAGCGGGCGAAGTTCGCCACACCGTCGACCGCCGTCGCGCTATCGAACATCGGCGCATGCAACGCGCGCCCCAACGCGTTCGAGCCGATGACGTCGAGCCGGCCGTTGCGCACGAACGCCGCGGACAGGGTGACGGAGTCCAGCATCCACAGGACGTGCGGGGGAAGAGGGGCCTCCCGGCGTCGCGCGGGCCGCCGGTGCGCCGGCTTGGCGGCCTGAGCGAGGTCGAGGAGGTAGGTGCGCTCGTCGTCGTCCAGGCGGAGGGCCTCGGCGACTGCGTCAAGGACATCGGAGGAGACGCCGGCGATGTGCCCCTTCTCCAGACGGGTGTACCACTCCGTGCTCACTCCGGCGAGCACGGCGACCTCTTCGCGGCGGAGACCCGGGACGCGGCGTCGAGCGCTGGTGGGCAGGCCGACCTGCGCCGGGGTGAGCCTCGCCCGCCGGCTGGCGAGGAAATCCCGGATGTCGGCGCGGTTGTCCATGGGTCCACCCTACGAGCGGGATAGGACCGGAAGGGGGTGGAGTTTGTACCCGGATAGATGCGACCTTCGTGTGTCCGTGGAACGGCGGTGGAATGGAGAAGTACCGCACCCGACGACCCAGGAGAACCCGATGCCGACACGAGCCCGCCCGACCGAGATCGGCCCGTCTCTCGAGAGCGACACCGGATCCGGGAGGCTGCCGCTCGTGGTGTACGTCCTCGCTCTCGGCACCTTCCTGATGCTCACGACGGAGTTCATCGTCGCCGGGATCCTCCCGGACGTGGCTTCCGACCTCGGTGTGTCCCTTCCGGTGGCGTCGTCGCTCATCACGGTCTTCGCGATCGGCATGGTCGTGGGCGCGCCCACGATGACGCTGCTCACCCTGCGACTGTCGCGGAAGCGCACGCTCCTCGCGGCACTGTCGGTGTTCTTCGTGGGTCACATCATCGTCGCGGTGAGTTCGGAGATGGACATCCTGATGGTCGCGCGGTTCCTCACTGCACTGGCGACGGGGGCATTCTGGGCCGTGTCCGCGGTCGTGGCTGGTGATGCCGCGGGGAGCTCGCTGCGATCGCGCGCCATCGGGGTGGTCGGTGCCGGCGGTTCGCTCGCCACCGTCCTCGGCGTTCCGCTCGGCGCGTTCCTCGCGCATCAGGTCGGCTGGCGTGGAACCTTCTGGGCTCTCGCCGCGGCGTCAGCGGTCGCTGCCCTGCTGGTGGCACGGTTCGTGCCCGCGCCGCATGCCCAGGCCGGCCGGCTGAACGTGCGCGATGCTCTCTCCGCACTGCGCTCCGGCCGACTCTGGGCGGTGCTGCTCGCCTGCTTGACGACCTGTGGTGGTGTGCTCGCCGTGTACTCGTTCCTGGTCCCGCTCCTCACCGACGTCGCCGGGATCCCCGGCATGTTCGCGCCCCTCGTGCTGACGGGTTTCGGAGTGGGGTCGTTCCTCGGCACCCTGGTCGCCGGGCGGTTGGGCGACCGGCGTCCGCATGCGGTCACCATTGCGGTGCCGACCGTGACCACGCTGGTGCTGCTCGCGATGACGCTCACCGCTGGTGCACCGGTAATCACCGTGATACTCGTCGTGCTGCTCGGACTCTTCGGGCTCAGTTCGAATACCGTGCTCATCCACTTGGCCGTCGGGTACGCGGGCCGTGCAGCGACGCTCGGCTCCGGACTCACAGTCGCGGCGTTCAATGCGGGAACAGCGCTGGGCACGGCACTCGCGGGAGCTGCGATCGGGGGCGGACTCGGACTCACCGCGTCGACCGTGGTCGGAACCAGCATCGTCGTCCTCACCCTGATCCCTACAATCGGCCTCGCCCTGACGTCCCGCGCCCGAACAGCCGCCCCGCGCCCGACCCCCTGAAACCCCTCACCGAATCAAGGAGAACCATCATGCGTGCCACTCTCATGTACCAGGCAGGCGACGTCCGCGTCGAGACCGTTCCCGACTCCACCCTCCGGCATCCGACGGACGCTCTCGTCCGGATCACCGCCTCGTGCATCTGCGGTTCCGACCTCCACCCGTATCACTCGATGTCCGCGGTCGACGGCCCGGCCCGCATGGGTCACGAGCTCATCGGCGTCGTCGAGGAGGTCGGTGCAGACGTCGCCACACTTCGGAAGGGCGACCTCGTCGTCTCGCCGTTCGCCATCTCGGACAACGTCTGCGCCCTCTGCCGGGAGAACCTGCAGACGTCGTGCCTCCACCACGAGGCAGCATTCTGGGACGGGATCCCGGACGAGGGCGGACAGGCCGAAGCCGTGCGCGTGCCGCTGGCCGATGGAACGCTCGTCAAGCTCTCCGTACCCGAGGACTCGGCGCTGATGCCCTCCCTGCTGACGCTGGCAGACGTGTTCGGCACGGGTTACCACGCTGCGCGGATGGCCGATGTCCGGCCGGGACAGAGCGTCACCGTGATCGGTGACGGCGCTGTCGGCCTGATGGCGGTGCTGTCGGCGAAGCGCCTGGGCGCCGAGCAGATCATCCTCATGGGTCGTCATCAGGACAGGACGGACCTCGGTCGCGACTTCGGCGCTACGGCCGTGGTCGCGGAGAGAGGGGAGGAGGGCATCGCTCGCGTCCGCGACCTCACCGGAGGACTCGGCACCCACGCGGTGCTCGAGGCGGTCGGCCATATGCCCGCCTATCACCAGGCGCTCGGCGTCGTCCGCCCCGGCGGGGTGGTCAGCCGCGTCGGGGTGCCCCAGTACGAGGAGGCCCCGATCGGATTCGGGAGCCTGTTCCGCCATAACATCCGACTCGCGGGAGGTCCGGCACCAGTCCGCGCCTACATCGAGGAGTTGCTGCCCGACATTCTCGACGGGACGATCGAGCCCGGTCGGGTGTTCGATGCGGTCACCGACCTGGACGGCGTGCCGGACGGGTATCGCGACATGGATGAGCGTCGGAGCCTGAAGGTTCTCATCCGCCCGTGACCCCGTGCGCGTGGCGGGCCTGATGCGCCCGGCCCGCCGCCGTCTCACGCCGGAGCGAATGCGCGATCCAGCAGCGGACGGGTCGCCCAGGTGCTCGCCCACACGACTCCGATGCCGACGGCGACGACCGTCGCGATCGTCATCAGCGACAAGGGCGCGACGATCAGCGCGATGCCCACCAGCGGGAACACGAGCACCGCAGCGCACAACGCGGATCCCACCGCGGTGATCAGCAGCGGCGACATGATCGCACGACGACGCGCGCGGTCCACGGTCTCGACGGGCATGCCCAGGTGGTGCAGGCTCTCGTGCAGGTCGCTCTTGTCGAGCACGTCCGAGGCCTGGTTCACGCCGACGGAGGCGGCCACCATGAGGAACGAGCCGATGAGGGTGATGATGAGCCCGGTGCGGATGTCCTCCGCGAGCGCGATGCTGGAGGGATCGTCGCTCGCCCCGATCGTGTCGAGGAGCGCGACGCCGGTGCCCGCGAAGACGGCCATGAAGCTCGCCATCGCGATGCCGCCGACCTGACGCCAGGCCGCCTTCGGGGAGTCCAGCACGAGTCGTGCGGCGAGCAGCCGCTCGGGACGCTCCGCCCGCCGGAGCTGGCGCCCCGCCGAGACCTTCAGCACCCACGGGCCGAGCAGATTGAGAACGCTCAGCGCGAGGGCGAACATCGCAGCGAGTACCGCGATCGTCGCCACGACCCCGCCGATCATCGGGAAGACCTTGATGAGCGCGAACGCGATGGCGATGCCCGCGACCGCGATGACGGCGCGGATCCAGTGCACGTTCGTCGGCGCCGTGCGCGTGCGGACCCCGAGGGGTGAGATCACGACGCGACGCAGCCCCACAACGGCGCTTCCGGCGGCGAGCACGAGCACGCCGGCCACGACGGCGGCGATCATCACCGGGGGGAGAACGACCGCAGGCAGGCCGAGCGGCTCGCCGCGGAACGGGATCAGGCCGATGAGCGGGCTGAGGGCCAGGTGGCCCCCGATGCCGATGACGGCGCCGGTGGCGGCGACGAGGACGGACTCGACGACGGTCGCCGTCGTCACCCCGCCGGGCGTCACGCCGAGCAGACGCAGGGTGGAGAGACGTTCGTCGCGGCGTCGTGCGGACAAGCGGGCGGCGGCACCGCCGAGCGAGGTCAGCGGCACGACCAGCAGGACGAGAGCGATGGCGGCGAGGCCCTGGTAGAGCACCGCCTCGTCGTCGGTCCAGGTCCAGAAGGCCTGGGCGCCGCCGACCACCGTGAGGACGAGGGTCGTGACGACCGCGAAGGCGACGATCGGCAGGGCGAGGACGCTCCGCTGTCCGGGAGCCGGACGCAGAAGCAGGCCGAGCACGGAGAGGTTCACGCGTTCACCGCCGAACCGAGGATGCGGCCGTCCCGGACCGCGACCGTGCGGGTGCACCGGGCGGCGACGTCGGCGTCGTGCGTGACGACGATGAGGGTGCGGCCCTGCCCGGTCGTGGACCACAGGAGCGCGTCCATGACCTCGGCGGAGGTGTGCGAGTCCAGGGCGCCGGTCGGCTCGTCCGCGAAGACGAGGTCGGCACCCGTCGCTTGCGCTCTGGCAATGGCCACGCGCTGCGCCTGTCCTCCCGACAGCTCGCCGATGCGTCGTTCCTCCATACCGCCGAGACCCAGCGCCGCGAGCCACGACGCCGCGTGGGGGAGCGCGTCCTTCTTGGCGACGCCGTTGATCATCGAGGCGAGGGCGACGTTCTCCACCGCCGTCAGCTCGGGGATCAGCAGCCCCTGCTGGAAGACGAACCCGAACCGCTCGCGACGCAGCCGAGAGCGCGCCGCCTCACCCAGCGCAGTCACGTCGATGGCCGCGCCCGTCGAGGGCTGGAAGACCACGCGGCCGCTGTCCGGAGCGGTGATGCCGGCGAGCACGTGCAGGAGCGTCGTCTTGCCGGAACCCGACGCCCCCATGATGGCGACGGATTCGCCGCGGTGCACGGCGAGGTCGACACCGGCGAGGGCGTGGGTGACGCCGTAGGTCTTCACGAGGGCGTGGGCTTCGATCACGGGGGTGTTCATGTTCCCAGCTTCGCCGGAGACCCGTGCCGGCGTCGTCGGTCCGGCGGATGAAGCTGAGCGGCAGCCGTCATCCGAGAGGATGACGGCTGCTGCTCGTGCTCAGATCTTCTTCTGCCACGCCCCCGCGTACGACACAGGCACGAAGCCGATCGCCTCGTTGATGTCGAGCATCGGCCGGTTCTCCTCCGCGTTGAAGGTGGAGACCACGTCCGAACCCGGAAGGAGCTCCCGCCACCGGAGAAGATTGGCGCACTTCACGATCGTGCCCAGGCGGTGACCGCGATGATCCTTCGCGACGAGAGTCCCGAACTGGTGCGTGGTCCCCGTCTTCTCCGCGCCGATCAGCAACTCGTTGTACGCGACGAGCGTGCCGGAGGGGAGATGCTCCACCGCCACCACGGAGACCGTCTGACCAGCGCCCGTGAGACGGGCATCGCGCCGGATCACCCGCTCCGCGTCGTACACCTCGGCGACGAAGTCCATGTCGCCACTGGGGGCGTCGGTCGACAGTCGGGCGAGCACCGCGGCGTACCCGTCGCGGAGCTCCGGCGGGGTGGGCAGCTCCCACTCGACCACGCGGTAGTCCGGCCCCGCGGCCGCGAGTGCCGCATCCAACGCGCGGCGCAGGGGCTCCGGGTCGGCGCGCAGATCGAGTTCGCTGTTGCGCTCGACCTGCTCCAGGGTGAAGCCGTGGGCCTCGACGACATCGCTCAGCGGTGTCGCCGGGATCCGTCCCGAGCCGGTCCGGGGCTGGAGCATGCGGTCGGCCTCCTCGGGCCGGTGCAGGGTCCAGATCTGCAGGACGCTCCGGCCCCGCTCCCTGGCCTCGGCCTCGGCGCGGTCGAGCAACGCCTCCTCGATGCCGCGCCCGGTGTGGACGGCCGGC
Organism: Zhihengliuella sp. ISTPL4; assembly: GCF_002848265.1. GTDB lineage: Bacteria > Actinomycetota > Actinomycetes > Actinomycetales > Microbacteriaceae > Microbacterium. The sequence goes on along the minus strand of NZ_CP025422.1, from coordinate 978,674 downwards.
ACGAGGAGATCGATCTCCGCGGCATGCGCGTCCTCCTCCTGCGCGAGCGACACGGTCACCATGCCGATGATCTCGTGTCCCTCGCGCGCCACGAATCCGAGATCGAGTGAATCGGAGTCGTCCTGCCAGTTCGGCAGCATCTGCGCGGCGTCCGGCGCGAGGTCGGGAAGGCCGACCTGCTCGTCGCAGATCTGCCGGTTGAGGTCGCCGTAAGCGCGGAAGTCCGCGGCGTTCGCATCGGCGAGGGAGGCCGGGACGATCAGCGGCGTGATCGTCAGTGCGGCGGTCGTCATGTGGGGTCCTTCATGTCGGAGGGAGGGGGAGGAGCCGGGTGCCCCGGCGTCCGTCCGCAGGTGTACGGACGGACGCCGGGTCGGCGTCGATGCGGTCGTCATCGCCCGGTCAGCGCATTCCGCGCTGCATGTCGTACATGAGGAGGGCGTGCGATTCCGCCGCCGAGCGGTGACGCTGTTCTCCGACGAGGAACAGGTCGCCGGGGTCGACGGTCCACGACCGGCGCGGACGTCGGGGCCGCTGCGCCCGCTGGAGCAGCCAGAGGCCGATCCGGAGCGAGAGGCGGTCCGCGATACGGAGCTGATCCAGCTCGTCGTCGCGGGGGATCTGGAGGACCTCGCGGTCCTCGGTATCGGGCGGATGGGTGGTGCTGCGTGACAGCGTGGTGTTCACGATGGTTCCTTCGAAAGGGATGGATGAGGTGCGGAAGCACCGCGTCAGGACCGAGTCGTCGGCCGCGGCGGGTGCGGACGAGAGCAGCGCCTGCGGGGCCGCGGATTGCGGAGGCCGGAGGCGGCGGGGATCCATGATCCGAGGGATCAGAGGGTGGGACGCGACAGAACAGGCGGGAGAAGACCCGGATCGGGTCTGCGTTCCCTGGCTGCGGTTCTAGCCGAGCGAGCCGTGACGGACGCCGGCGGTCACCGATGCCGCGTGGCGCGGCGCGGAGTGCGCGGGCGCGGCGAGGCCATAGGCCTTGGCGGTGTGCTGAGTGATCATCATCGGTAACCTCCTTTCGTGTGGCGATCCGGAGGCCACCGTAGCGAAACTCTCAGGAGATCGTCAAGCATTTCGTGCTAGCACCGGCGTGTCGCAATAGATCCCGGGTCCGCGACGACCGCGCGGGATACCGGCCGTTCCGCGGGATTCCGGTAGCGTAGCGGCGTGAATCTCCCCGGACGAGCGGTCACCCCATGCACCTGAAGAGCCTGACGCTCAAGGGGTTCAAGTCGTTCGCGCAGCCCACGACCTTCGTGTTCGAGCCCGGCGTCACGTGCATCGTCGGGCCGAACGGCTCCGGCAAGTCCAATGTCGTCGACGCCCTCGCCTGGGTGATGGGGGAGCAGGGAGCGAAGACCCTGCGCGGCGGGAAGATGGAAGACGTCATCTTCGCCGGCACGTCGACCCGGGGGCCCCTCGGGCGTGCCGAGGTGCAGCTCACGATCGACAACGCGGACGGCGCGCTGCCCATCGAGTATGCCGAGGTGACGATCAGCCGCACGCTGTTCCGGAACGGCTCCAGCGAGTACGCGATCAACGGGGAGAGCTGCCGGCTGCTCGACGTGCAGGAGCTGCTGAGCGACTCCGGCCTCGGCCGGGAGATGCACGTCATCGTGGGTCAGGGGCGCCTCGACACCGTGCTCCAGGCCTCCCCGGAGGATCGACGCGGCTTCATCGAGGAGGCAGCAGGCATCCTCAAGCACCGTCGGCGCAAGGAGAAGACGCTGCGCAAGCTCGACGCGATGGAGGCCAACCTCACGCGTCTGAGCGACCTCGCCGGGGAGATCCGCCGACAGCTCAAGCCCCTCGGACGCCAGGCGGAGATCGCGCGTGAAGCGCAGACCATCGCCGCCGTCGTGCGCGATGCCAAGGCCCGGCTGTTCGCCGACGACGTCGTGGCGCTGCGCACGGCCCTCGCCGACCACACGCGGACCGAGCAGGAGCGGCACACCGAGCGCCTCGTGCTGTCCGACCAGGCCGAGACCGTGCGCGCCGGAATCGCTCGTCTGGAGAAGAACCAGAACTCGATCGCCGTCGACGAGGCACGCAGCGTCGCCTTCGGGCTCGAACAGGTGCAGGAGCGGATGCGCGGCCTGTACACGCTCGCCAACCAGCGCCTCGCGCTCCTCGGTTCCGAGGAGGACGACGCGGCCGTGACGGCCGTGACCGTCACGCAGGCGACGATCGACGAGGCGAAGGAGGACATCGAGACGATCTCCTCCGGTCTCGGCGATGCCCAGGACGCCGCGGCCGCCGCCAGTCGCGAGGTCGTGAATGCGCGCGCCGAGCTCGACACGCTCGACGTCGACATCGCGGAGCAGAGCGCGCTCGTCTCCGAGTACGACATGCGACTGTCCTCACTCCGCGGGAACGCCGATGCGGCGGCATCGGCACTGGCCGCCGTCCGCGGCGCCGTGCTCCGCCAGGAGAACGCCCTCGAGGCCGCGCACGCGCGGCGGCGTGAGGCCGAAGAAGCCCTGGAAGCGATCGATGACGCCGAGGCCCCCGAGGGCACGGCGGTCGAGTACACCGCGGCCTATGACAGTGCGCAGCGCGCGGCGACGGCGGCGGAGGCGGAACGGGAGAGCCTGCGCGAGCGCCTGCACGCCGCGGAGCGCGAGGTCGACGCTCTCACCGCGAAGGCGGCCGCCTTGAGCAGTGCGCTGTCGCTGTCGGGAGGTGCCGCCGAGATCGTCGCGGAAGGCGGTCCCGGAATCCGGGGTCTCGTCGGCGATGCCGTGCAGGTGCGGGCGGGATACGAAGCCGCGATCGCGGCCGTGCTCGGTCCCCTGGCCGAGGGTGTGCTGGTCGGTTCCGCGGAGGATGCGTTCATCCTCGCGGCGGAGGCCGCAGAGCGCCGCCGGGGCGTGGTCGACTTCGTGGTCGCCGATGCCCCGAGGGAGCAGCCGACACCCCCGGCCGTCGACGGCGTGATCGCCGCGACGGAGACGTTGACCGCGCCGGACGGGATCCTCGGGATCCTGGCGCACGTGCTCATCGCCGACGACCTCGACGCGGCTCGCGCGGCACGGCGCGCTCTGGACGCGGCAGGTGACACCGCGACCACGATCGTGACGACCGGCGGCGACGTCATCACGGCACAGACGCTGCGCACGGGGTCCGGGGGAGAGCGCTCCCGTCTCGAGCTCGCGGCGGAGCGGGATGCGGCGACCGAGCGGCTCACCGAGATCCAGATCGTCGTCGATTCCCTCCGCGAGGCGCGCATCGACGCCGACGAGGCGGTGGAGGGGACGCGGCGTCAGGCGAAGGACGCGCTGCGCGCCCTGCGCGAGCACGATGCCGCCCTCGCGACGCACGCGGAGCAGGTTAATAAGGTCACCGTGCGCCACGAGGCGGCTGTCGCCGAGTGCGACCGCCTCGAGACCGGGCTCGCGCAGGCGCAGGCGGCCGTGGCCGACGCGGAGGCGAAGGCGGAGGCCACGAAGGCCGAGCTCGATGCCGCCGTCGCCGCACCCCGTCCGGTGCTCGACGCGTCGGCGCGGGATGGGCTGCTGGAGGCACTGGAGCGTGCCCGCGAGGGCGAGGTGCGCGCGCGTCTGGAGGTCGAGACCCTGCGCGAGCGGGTCCGGGCGGCGCAGTCGCGGGTGAGTGCGCTGGAACGGCAACGGGAGCAGGAGCGGGACGCCGCCGCGGAGGCCGCCCGCCGTGCCGTCATCCGCCGGGCGCAGCGCGAGGCGGCATCCGGCGTGGTGGAGGAACTGCCGCGCATCCTCGACTCCCTCGATCGTTCCGTGACCGAGGCCCGCGTCGCGCTCGCGGAGGCGGAAGCCGCCCGGTCCGCGCAGAACGAGGAGCTCGTCGCCCTCCGTACCCAGGAGGCGTCACTGCGGGAACGACTGGCCGGGCTCACGGAGAGCGTGCACGGCCTGGAGCTGCAGATCCACGAGAAGAAGCTCCACCTGAACAGCCTGTTGGAGCGCGTGTCCTCGGAGCTCTCGTTGGACGAGGACGTGCTCGTCGCCGAGTACGGCCCGGACCAGCTCGTGCCGCGCGATCCCGGGGTGGAGCCGGCCGACGGCGAACTGCTCGACGACACCGCGATCCCGTTCGACCGCCGCATCCAGCAGCGGCGCCTGGCGGACGCGGAGCGGAAGCTCGCCCAGCTCGGGCGGGTCAACCCGCTCGCGTTGGAGGAGTTCGCCGCCCTGGAACAGCGTCACGCGTTCCTCACGACGCAGCTCGCGGACCTGACACAGACCCGGCAGGATCTGCTGACCATCATCGCCGACCTCGACGAGCGCATGCAGACGATCTTCGCCAGCGCGTTCGAGGACACCAAGGAGGCGTTCGGCCAGGTCTTCCCGCTGCTGTTCCCCGGCGGCACGGGCAGCATCTCGCTGACGGATCCGGAGAACATGCTGACGACGGGGATCGAGGTCTCGGTCCGCCCCGTCGGGAAGAAGATCGAGCGGCTGTCGCTGCTCTCCGGCGGCGAGCGGTCCTTGGCCGCGGTGGCGTTGCTGGTGGCGATCTTCAAGGCCCGTCCCAGCCCGTTCTACATCCTCGACGAGGTCGAGGCCGCGCTGGACGACGCGAACCTCGGCCGGCTGCTCACGGTCTTCGAGCAGCTGCGCGAGAGCTCCCAGCTCCTCGTCATCACGCACCAGAAGCGGACGATGGAGATCGCCGACGCGCTCTACGGCGTATCGATGCGCCAGGACGGCGTGTCCGCGGTGGTCGGTCAGCGCATCGGCGACCGCGCTGCCGCCGCCGTCTGACTCCGGCACCTCGTCTCTGCCCGGGCACAGCTTCGGAGACCGTCGCCCACACCCGGCATGTCACCGGAAGGGTCCGGCGTGTCGTGTGCAGGCTCCGAGGCTGTGATCAGGCGGACCGGGATCGGGTCAGATCGCGAGGGAGCGTTCGAACGCGGCGACGGCGGCGGGGAAGTCGGGGTGATCCTGGGGACGGTGAGCGAACCCGGAGAGCACCACGTGGTGGGCTCCGACGTCGACGAGCCGTCGGCCGATGAGCTCGTACTCCTCGTTCCAGCCGCCGGTGACCACGAGCATCGGGACGCCGTGCAGAGAACGCGTCCGGATGCCGTGTCCCCATGGAAGGTTGGTCGTGGCCCAGCGCTGCGCGACCGCTCGCTCGTCTTCCCAGCGCTCCCGGGTGGCCGGGCCGCCGAACATGAGCGGGCGCAGGATCGACCAGAAGCCGTAGAGATCGTCGTCCGCCGCCCTCGCCCGTGCCTCCGTCACCACCGCGATATGACGCTCGATCGGCGCCGCTCCACGGGCGATGTCGTACAGGGCGGGCTCGACGAGGACGAGGCCGGACACCCGCAGACCGTCGGCGAGGGCGCGGACGGCGGTCACCGCGCCGATGGAGTGGGCGAACAGGTTCGGCTTCCGGTCACGCTCGCTCGCGACGAGCGCGTCGGCCTGGGCGCTGATGGATGAGTCCGGCGGGAAGCTGAGGAAGGTGCCTGACTCGGGATCCTGCGAGGGCCAAGCGGCGATACCGCGTCTCCCGGCGCCGTGCAGGAACACCCGGTGCGGGAGCGGCGCGCGGTGCATCCCTGGATGCTACCCGTAGGCTGGACGCATGGCAGAGAAGTCCTGGTCTCTCGGTCGCGCGCTGCGCGGCATGTTCGTGAAGCCCACCATCGACGAGACGACGTGGGAAGACCTGGAGACGGCGCTGATCACGGCGGACTTCGGCCCTGACATCAGCGAGCGCATCGTCGAGGAGCTGCGCGACAAGGTCGCGAAGTACCGCACCACCGACCCGAAGGATCTCCAGCGCATGCTGCGGGAGACGCTGGAGGAGCACTTCGCGAAGTTCGACACGACGCTGAAGCTGACCGAGCGGCCCGCCGTGGTCCTCGTCGTCGGGGTGAACGGCGTCGGCAAGACGACGACGATCGGGAAGTTCACCAAGTTCCTCCGCGGTTACCAGCGGAGCGTGGTCGTCGGCGCCGCCGACACCTTCCGCGCGGCTGCCGTCGACCAGCTCGCTACCTGGGCGCAGCGCGGGGGAGCGGCGATCGTCCGCCCGCAGCAGGAGGGTCAGGACCCGGCCTCCGTCGCCTTCCAGACCGTCGAGTATGCGAAGCGCGAAGGCATGGAGATCGCGATCATCGATACGGCGGGACGCCTGCACACCAAGGGCGGGCTCATGGACGAACTGGGCAAGATCCGGCGCGTCGTGGAGAAGCAGGCGCCGATCAGCGAAGTGCTCCTGGTCCTCGATGCGACGACCGGACAGAACGGGGTGATGCAGGCGGAGACCTTCCTGCAGCACGCCGGGGTCACGGGACTGGTGCTCACCAAGCTCGACGGCTCGGCAAAGGGCGGATTCGTGCTCGCCGTTCAGGAGCGGACGGGCATCCCGGTCAAGCTCCTCGGGCAGGGCGAGGGCATCGACGATCTGACCGGTTTCACGCCGCACGTGTTCGTGCAGGCGTTGGTCGGTTGACACAGGGCTACCGCCCCGAGCACCAGGCTGGTTTCATAGCGTTATGGCGATCGAACACGACTACTTCGGACTGCTGTCGTCGGGCCCCGACGGCTCGATCTTCTGGTCGGAGACGGTCGAGCTCGGCGACCAGAGCGTGACCGTGGACCTGACGGCTCCGGACCAGGACGACGTCTCCGCCGACGCCCTCGACATCGCTGCCGGACTCATCGCCGGCCTGGAGAACGTGGACGCGACCGCGCGCCGCGGGATGCTCTCCGAAGTGGACGACCGCACGAGCGAGGTGACCGAGTACATCCTGCAGCAGCAGGAGGTCTTCGGCGATGACCTCCCCGACGTCCTCATCGACGTGTCCGGAGACGCGGCGGTGGACATCATCCGCTCGCTGCGCCTGATGAGCATGACGATCCTCGCCGACGAGCACGGCGGTTCCGAACCGTTCGCCGTCCTGGAGTACGCACTCGACGACAGCGCCACCGACGACGTGCTGCTCGTGAATCTCGGGTCCGACGGCAGCGTGCAGTCGGTCATGAGCGCCGACTGACCGCCGCTCGTCAGACCGCCTGCGCGAAGCCGAGGTCGGCGCTCTCCGCGATGTGCGCAAGGTGAGCGGGGATCTCCCGTCCCTTGGACGTCATCGACTGCGCCCACAGCCGTCCTGCGCGGTACGAGGAGCGCACGAGCGGACCGGCGAGGACGCCGAGAAAGCCGATCCGCTCCGCCTCCTCCTTGAACTCGACGAACTCGGCCGGCTTCACCCAGCGCGACACCGGAAGGTGACGGGGCGTCGGGCGGAGGTACTGGGTGATGGTGATGATGTCGCACCCGGCATCGTGGAGGTCCTGCAGCGCCTGGACGACTTCCTCCGGCTCCTCTCCCATGCCGAGGATGAGGTTCGACTTCGTGATGAGTCCGGCATCGCGAGCCTGTGTGAGGACGTTCAGCGAGCGCTCGTACCGGAAAGCGGGTCGGATGCGCTTGAAGATGCGGGGCACGGTCTCCACGTTGTGCGCGAAGACCTCGGGGCGTGCGTCGAAGATCTGGCCGAGGAACGCGGGATCGGCGTTGTGCTCGTTGGCCAGCAGCTCCACGCCGGTGTTCGGGTTGAGCTCGTGGATCTTCCGCACGGTCTCGGCGTTCAGCCAGGCTCCGGTGTCGGGGAGGTCGTCGCGGGCGACGCTCGTCACCGTCGCGTAGCGGAGGTTCATCCGCTGGACGCTCTCGGCGACGCGGCGCGGCTCGTCGGTGTCGTAGTCAGCGGGCTTGCCGGTGTCGATCTGGCAGAAGTCGCAGCGACGCGTGCACTGGGAGCCGCCGATGAGGAAGGTCGCCTCACGGTCCTCCCAGCATTCGAAGATGTTCGGGCAGCCGGCTTCCTGACAGACGGTATGCAGGTCCTCGCTCTTCACGAGGTTGTGCAAGGCGGAGTACTCCGGACCCATCTTGGCCTTGGTCTTGATCCACTCGGGCTTGCGCTCGATCGGGGTCTCGGCGTTGCGGATCTCGAGGCGGAGGAGCTTGCGCCCCTCGGGTGCGGCGGTCATGCCGGGACTCCTGTCAGGTCGGAAGCGTGTGCGGTGCGGAAAGAGTCCTGCACGGCGTCGACGATGTCGAGCGGTCCGACGACGCGGCCGGACGCCTCGCTTACGGTGGTCACGCCGGCGTCGGTGATGCCGCAGGGGATGATGTCACGGAAAGGGGCGAGGCTGTTGTCGCAGTTGATGGCGAAGCCGTGCATGGTGACGCCCTGCTGCACGCGCACGCCGATCGCGGCCACCTTGTCCTCCGAGAGCGGTCGGCGCACCCACACGCCGCTTCGTCCCTCGACCTGGTGACCGTCGACGCCGAACGAATGCAGCACCTCGATGAGGATCCGCTCCAGACGCCGGACGTGCGCGACGACGTCCATGGGCTCCGGCAGCCGGAAGATCGGGTAGCCGACGAGTTGCCCTGGCCCATGCCAGGTGATCTTCCCGCCGCGGTCGACGTCGATGACCGGGGTCCCGTCCTGAGGGCGCTCGTGGTCCTCCGTGCGCTTGCCCGCGGTGTAGACGGCCGCGTGCTCGAGCAGGACGAGGGTGTCGGGCCGTGCGCCCGAGACGACGTCCGCGTGCACACGGCGTTGCAGGGCCCAGCCCTCTTCATAGGGGACAGGGTTCGGCATGAAGCCGGGAGTGAGGATGTCGAGCATGCGTCGTCGCTTCCCTCGAATACATGGATTGCGTCCAACAATACATCCTCGTCGGGCGTGCGGTGTTGTGCGCGGTACCGTGAAGGCATGAACCGGACTGGTCGCGCCGGCCGCCCGAAGGCCTCCTCGCGCGAGACCCTCGCTGAAGCGGCCTGCGAGCTGTTCCTCGAGCGCGGGTACGACGCCACCTCGATCGCCGACATCACGCAGCGGGCTGGGGTCAGCCGTTCGAGCTTCTTCAACTACTTCACGTCGAAGAGCGACGTCCTGTGGTCCGGCATCGACGAACGCATCGGTGTCGCGATCTCCGCTCTGGACGATCTCGGCCGCGAAGCGACGGGGGAGCGGGTGCGTCTCATCCTGCAGGGGATCGTGCAGGACTTCGCCCCCGATCCGCTGGCCCTGGCCCTGCGGAACGCGGCGGCGATGGCGCTCGAGGATGAGCTGGTGCGCGACACCGGGGTCCGACTGGCTCGCCTCTCGGCCGCGGTCTCCCGGGCGGCGTGCGCGGCGGGCATCGATGTCATGCGCGCGGATGTACTCGGTGCCGCGCAGGCGGCCGCTGTGATGTCGGCGCTGCGCGTGTGGGCGGAAGAGGGCGCAGGGCGCGGTACCCCGGAGTCCGTGCTCCGCGAAGCGCTCGCCCGCGTGCACGATCTGCCCTGGCGGGACTGACCGCCCTCGCGAGACCCCGGTTTCGCGCCGAGGCCCCGGCGTGCTCACGCTTGCGGGGCGGGGTCTCGACAGCGAGGCGGGGTTTCGGCGAGTCGCCTCCGTGCCGCGCTGAGCGTGGAGGCTCCGCTCGCGTAGAATCGTAGGCACCATGGCTACCTTTGGCACGCTCTCCGATCGGCTCACCGACACCTTCCGCAACCTGCGCACGAAGGGAAAGCTCACCGCCGCCGACGTCGACGGCACGGTGCGCGAGATCCGTCGCGCTCTGCTCGACGCCGACGTCGCGCTCGCGGTCGTCAAGGACTTCACCGCCAAGGTGCGCGAGCGCGCTCTCGGCGACGAGGTCAACAAGGCGCTGAACCCCGCGCAGCAGGTGGTGCAGATCGTCAACGAGGAGCTCGTGCAGATCCTCGGCGGTGAGCAGCGGCGGCTGCAGTTCGCCAAGACCGCGCCGACTGTGATCATGCTCGCGGGCCTTCAGGGATCGGGAAAGACGACGTTCGCCGGCAAGCTGGCCAAGCAGCTCGAAGGGGAGGGTCACACCCCGCTCCTCGTCGCCGCCGACCTCCAGCGCCCGAATGCCGTGAACCAGCTCCAGGTGGTCGCGGAACAGGCCGGAGCCACCGTGTACGCGCCCGAGCCGGGCAACGGCGTCGGCGATCCCGTCAAGGTGTCGCGCGACGGTGTCGAGCACGCCCGACGGCAGCAGCACGACGTGGTCATCATCGACACGGCCGGTCGCCTCGGCGTCGACGCGGAGCTCATGAAGCAGGCCGCCGACATCCGCAAGGCCGTCGACCCGGACGAGGTGCTCTTCGTCATCGACGCGATGATCGGTCAGGACGCGGTCAACACCGCCAAGGCCTTCCAGGAGGGCGTGGACTTCACCGGCGTCGTGCTCTCGAAGCTCGACGGTGACGCGCGAGGCGGAGCGGCGCTGTCGGTCGCGTCGGTCACCGGTCGTCCGATCATCTTCGCCTCGACGGGCGAGCGGCTGGAAGACCTCGAGCCGTTCCATCCCGATCGCATGGCGAGCCGCATCCTCGACCTCGGTGACATCCTCACCCTCATCGAGCAGGCCCAGCAGGCGTTCGATGAGGACGAGGCGCGCAAGGTCGCGGAGAAGCTCGCGAACGAGGCCTTCACCCTGGAGGACTTCCTCGAGCAGCTTCAGCAGATGAAGAAGATGGGCTCGATGAAGAAGATGCTCGGGATGCTCCCGGGCATGGGCCAGATGAAGCAGCAGCTCGAAGACTTCGATGAGCGTGAGATCGACCGCACCGAGGCCATCATCCGTTCCATGACGCCGATCGAGCGACGCAACCCGAAGATCCTCAACGGTTCGCGCCGACTGCGCATCGCGCGCGGCTCCGGCATGACCGTCACCGACGTGAACCAGCTCGTGCAGCGCTTCGAGCAGGCCGCGAAGATGATGAAGACGGTCGCCCGCGGTGGCACGCCGAACATCCCCGGCATGGGCCCGGTCCCCGGCATGGGCAAGCCTGGCGCCTCGTCGAAGCGCGGCAAGAAGGGCAAGGGCGGCGGTGGCAACCGGTCCCGCTCCGGTAACCCCGCGAAGCGCGCAGCGGAGAATGCCGGTCTCGCGGCCTCCTCGGCGCCGACCGGGTCCGGTTTCGGCCTTGGCGGGGGAGCCGAGGCGCCGTCCGAGGCGGACCTCGCGGAGATCCAGAAGCTGTTCGGGAAGGGCTGAGCCCCCGCACGGTCAGCGCGCCGGCACCGGCGCAGCAGACGGCTCGGCGGTCGTCGCTGACGTACGTCGCGGACGTGCGGCAAGCTGCCCGCCGGTGAGGGCTGCGAGAGTGATGATGATGCCCACCAGCTGAAGGCCGGTGAAGCTCTCACCCGCGACGAGCACCCCGAGCACGGTCGCGACGACAGGGGAGAGCAGCGCCAGGAGTCCTGGCACGATCACCGGCAGATTCTGGATGCCGCGGAACCAGAGCGTGTACGCGATGATCCCTCCGGCGGTCGCGAGCCAGAGATAGCCGAGGACGGCGCTGCCGTCCACGGGTGGGATCGGTCCCTCGACAGCGAAGGTCAGCGGAAGCAGGAGCAGGCCGCCGGCACTGAGCTGCCAGCCGGCGAACGCCACCGGACCGACCCCGGCCGGGCGTCCCCAGCGCTTGGTGAGGATCATCCCGAGGCCGGTCGCCGTCACGCCCCCGAGTGCGGCGAGGATCCCCCAGAGATCCAGCGCAGCGGCGGGGCCGAGGACGACGAGCGCGACGCCGCCCGCGCCCGCGACGGCGGCGGTCGCGGCGAGCGGTCGGATGCGCTCCCGGAGGACCAGCGCCCCGAGTCCCAGCACGATCAGGGGCTGCGCGCCGGCGACGGCCGCAGCGACGCCTCCGGGCAGGCGCTCCGCGGCGAGGAACAGGAGAGGGAAGAAGGCTCCGATGTTGAGGCCTCCGAGGACGAGGACCTTCCCCCACCACGCGCCGCGCGGGAGACGACGGGTGAGCGCCACCGCGAGAAGACCCGCGGGCAGCGACCGGAGCAGTCCAGCGAGAAGGGGGTGTCCGGCGGGGAGCAGCTCGGTGGTGACGAGGTAGGTCGTACCCCAGGCGGCGGGGGCGAGGGCCGTGACAAGGGTGAGGGTGATGCGGTTCATGCCTCCAGCGTGCGCATCCCGTCCTGATGAGTCCAACGCATTGTTGTCATCGGACGCATGAAGCGTGATCATGGAAGCATGGAACTCCAGCAGCTGCGGTATGTCGTCTCCCTGGCGGATACCGGGTCGTTCACCCGCGCGGCGGAGCGTTGTCATGTCACGCAGTCGGCGCTCAGCCACCAGATCGCCGCCCTCGAACGTGAGCTGGGTGTGCGGCTGTTCGCTCGGACCAGCCGCAGCGTCCGCGCGACCGAGTCCGGGGAGGCGCTCCTCCGCTCCGCCCGTCTGGCGGTGCGCGCCGCGGATCAGGCGAGGGAGGACGTGGCGGCGGTGAGCGGGGAGGTGGTGGGAACGCTGCGGCTCGGCATCATCCCGACGGTGACCGCCGTCGACGTCCCGGCGCTGCTCGTGACCTACCGGGCCGCGCATCCGGCTGCCCGGGTGGAGCTCCGCGAGGGGAACAGTGACTCGCTCGTGGCGGCTATCCGCCGCGGAGAGCTCGATGTCGCTCTCCTCGGACTCCGGGAGGGTATGGAGCCCGACGGGGTGGCGTCGCGGCCGCTGTCCCGGGAACCGCTGGTGGCCGTGCTTCCCCGCGGGCATGACCTCGCCGGGGCCCGATCGGCGAGCCTGAGCGACCTCGCGGACTCCGCTTTCGCCGACTTTCCCGCCGGCACCTCGGGGCGCGCGCAGAGCGATGCGGCTTTCGCGGCCGCAGGTCTGCGTCGCGACGTGGCATTCGAATCCGACACCGCCGCCAGCCTGATCGGGCTGGTCGCTGCTGGCCTGGCCGTCACGCTGCTCGCGCCAGGGGTGGTGAGGGGCTTTCGCGATCGCGTGGACACGGTGCTGCTCCGCGACGGCCCGGTCCGCGTCGAACACCTGGCCTGGGACGCCGCCGCGCCGCGCAGCGCCGCACGCGCCTTCCTCGACATCGTGGCAGCGGCCTCCTAAGACGACGTTCCGTGTGCACGACCCGTGAACGGTTGCACGACGGAAACCCTGGAACGGGCGGCCCACCGCATCCGGATCGTGCAGGCCAACGGGTGGAGGGCGAGGCGGAGACGACGAAGCGGGCCCGGGAAGAACCCGGACCCGCCTCGTCGTGTGGTGATCAGCGCACGTCGTCGTCGACCCAGTCCATCGACTTCGTGACGGCCTTGCGCCACAGGCGCAGCTGGCGGTCGCGCTCGGCCTCGTCGAGCGAGGGCTCCCAGCGGCGGTCTTCCTGCCAGTTCGCCGACAGGTCGTCGAGGCCGCTCCAGAAGCCGACCGCGAGGCCCGCCGCGTACGCGGCGCCGAGCGCGGTGGTCTCGGCGACCACCGGACGCACGACCGGCACACCCAGGATGTCGGCCTGGAACTGCATGAGCGCGTCGTTGGCGACCATGCCGCCGTCGACCTTCAGCTCACTGAGGTCCACTCCGGCGTCCGCGTTGACCGCGTCGAGCACGTCGCGAGTCTGGAAGGCGACGGCCTCCAGCGCGGCGCGCGCGATGTGGTTCTTGTTCGCGTAGCGGGTCAGGCCCACGATCGCGCCGCGGGCGTCCGGACGCCAGTACGGGGCGAACAGACCCGAGAACGCCGGGACGATGTACACGCCGCCGTTGTCCTCGACCTTCTCGGCCAGCTCCTCGACCTCGGGGGCGGAGGAGATGATGCCGAGCTGGTCGCGCAACCACTGGATCAGCGAGCCGGTGACCGCGATCGAGCCCTCCAGCGCGTAATGCGTGGGCTGATCGCCGAGCTTGTAGCCGACGGTGGTGAGCAGGCCGTTCTTCGAGCGGACGATCTCCTCGCCCGTGTTGAAGATGAGGAAGCAGCCCGTGCCGTAGGTGTTCTTGCTCTCGCCCTTCTGGAAGGCGGCCTGACCGAACGTCGCGGCCTGCTGGTCGCCGAGGATGCCGGCGATCGGCGTCTCGCGCAGCAGCGACGAGCTCTCCGCAGCACCGTAGACCTCGGAAGAGGAGCGGATCTCCGGCATCATCGACCGCGGCACGCCGAATGCCTCGAGGATGTCGTCGCGCCACTCCAGCGTCTCGAGGTCCATGAACATGGTGCGCGAGGCGTTGGTGACGTCTGTCGCGTGCACGCCGCCGTCGATGCCGCCCGTGAGGTTCCACAGGACCCAGGTGTCGGTCGTACCGAAGAGCAGGTCTCCGGCCTCGGCCTTCTCGCGGGCGCCCTCGACGTTCTCCAGGATCCAGGTGATCTTCGTGCCGGAGAAGTAGGTCGCGAGCGGGAGCCCGACGATCGACTTGAACCGGTCGACGCCCTCGTCACCCGCGAGGCGGTTGACGATCTCCTGCGTGCGGGTGTCCTGCCAGACGATGGCGTTGTAGACCGGCTTGCCGGTCGTCTTGTCCCAGACGACCGCGGTCTCGCGCTGGTTCGTGATGCCGACGGCCGCGATGTCATGGCGGGTCAGATCGGCGCGACCGAGGGCCAGACCGATCACCTCCTGGACATTGCGCCAGATCTCGGCCGCGTCGTGCTCGACCCAGCCGGCCTTCGGAAGGATCTGCTCGTGCTCCTTCTGACCGGTGGCGACGATGCTGCCCTTCTTGTCGAAGATGATCGCGCGGCTCGACGTCGTTCCCTGGTCGATCGCGATGATGTAGTCAGCCATGTGTTCTCCTTTGAATTCCCGAGCGGTTGAGGGGGATCAGCCGGCGAGGCTGAGCAGGCCGGGGGCGGCGAGGGCGGCGATGACACCACCGATGAGCGGACCGACGACGGGCACCCACGAGTAGGACCAGTCGCTCGAGCCCTTGCCCTGGATCGGGAGGATCGCGTGGGCGATGCGCGGACCGAGGTCACGCGCCGGGTTGATGGCGTATCCGGTCGGGCCACCGAGCGACGCACCGATGGCGACCACCAGCAGGGCCACCGGGAGGGCGGTGAGCGGGCCGAGGCCGCCGGGGGTGCCGACCTCGATGTCGCCGTAGTCCGCGAACGCGAAGATGACGAAGACGAGGACGAAGGTGCCGATGATCTCGGTGACGAGGTTCCAGCCGTAGGAACGGATCGCGGGGCCCGTGGAGAAGACGCCGAGCTTGTTGGCGGCCTCCGGCTCCTGGTCGAAGTGCTGCTTGTAGGCGAGCCACACGACGACGGCACCGATGATCGCGCCGAGGAGCTCGGCCCCGGTCGCGGTGAGGAACATCGTGAAGTCGATGCCCTTGGCGGGATCCAGCAGGTTCTGCACCCAGAGGCCGATGCCGACGGCGGGGTTCAGGATGGCACCGGAGTACGCCGAGACGAGCACACCCGCGAACACCGCGAGACCCCATCCCCAGTTGACCATCAGGAAGCCGCCGCCGAAGCCCTTGTTCTTCGCCAGGGCGACGTTCGCGACGACACCGCAGCCGAGCAGGACCAGCATCGCTGTGCCGACGAGCTCGGAGAGGAAGTAGAGACCGAGATTGACGTCAGTCATGTCTTCGTTGACCTTTCTTACGGGCCGGGGCCCCTCTGCCCCGACCCCTTATGGGGTAACACCGCGAGGAGGGCGCGGTGGTCGGAACCCCGTCAGCCGCGGGTGCGGGACGGGATGTGGAGGCCGTGTCGCTCGTTCAGCAGCAGTCGCGTCTGCTCGACCTCGGCGTCATGACGCTCGCGGTCCCACCCGAGGAGCGGTGCCAGGGCATCGGCGATCTCGTCGAGCACCTCGGCTTTGGCGCCTCCGGTGAAGGCGATGCTGGTGCGGCGGAGGATGACGTCCTCGAGACGGGCGACCATCTCCTCGTTCACCATCCACTCCAGCTCACGCGTCGAGAGGTCACCGCCGGCGAGGGGAGCGTCGTCCCCCTGCTCGACGTAGTCCCAGACGGCCGCCGCACGGGTGCCGTAGCGCGCGAGCAGCTGGTCGGCCCGCTCGCCGGCGCCGGCGAGGTTCTCCTGGATCCAGATGCGCTTGGCCTTCTCGGTGCGCGGGAACTCGCGACCGCCGCCGATCGCGCGGCCGGCCGTGGAGACGGTGCGCGTGCGGTCGAGGAGTCCGAGAACCGTGGTGGAGAGCGATTCTCCCAGGGCGCGGAACGTGGTCCACTTGCCGCCCACGAGGCTCACCAGCGGGACGGCGCCCGTTCGGTCGACCTCGACGCGGTAGTCGCGGGACACGAACCCGGGAGCGGTGTCCTCGTGGCGGGGGAGCGGGCGGATGCCGGAGAAGTTGTAGACGATCTGCTCACGGGTCACCGCGATCGACGGGAACACGTGGTTGATGAGGTCGAAGAAGTAGTCGATCTCCTCCTCCGTGCACACCGGCACCTCGCGCGGGTCGGCGTCGATGTCGGTCGTGCCGACGAGCACGCGCCCCTTGAGCGGGTAGATCAGCACGATGCGACCGTCGGAGTGCTCGAAGAAGATCTCGCGTCCACGCGTGGCCTCCAGCAGCTCCGGGTGGTCCAGCACGATGTGCGAGCCCTTGGTGCCGCCCATGAAATGGGTGTCGGTGCCGAGCGCGTCGTTCGTGAGATCGGTCCAGGGGCCGGAGGCGTTGACGACGACGTCCGCGGTCACGGTGAACTCGGTACCGCTCTCGCGGTCGCGGAGGGTGATCTGCTCACCGTCGCGGCCGATCGCCTCGACGTAGTTCAGTGCCACGGCGCCCGGGTGGCTCGCGCGGCCGTCCTGCAGGACGTCGAGCGCCAGCCGCTCCGGGTCGTGCATCGACGCGTCGTAGTACGTGGCGGTGTACTTGATCTTCGGGTCCATGGACGGCAGCTCGGCCAGGGACTTCTTGCGACCGAGGAAGCGGTGACGGGGCACGGTGCCGCCGTCGCGCGAGAACGTGTCGTAGATCGTGAGCCCGACCTTGATGAGGAAGGCGCCGCGCTCCTTCGGCTTCCCGCTCTTGTGCGTGAGGAAGCGGAGGGGAGCGGAGAGGATCCCGGAGAACGTCGAGTAGATCGGGATCGTCGTCTGCAGCGGCTTGACGTAGTGCGGGGCGATCTTGAGCAGCCCGTTGCGCTCCTCCACGGATTCGCGCACGAGACGGAACTCCCCGTTCTCGAGGTAGCGGATACCGCCGTGGATCATGTGGCTCGACGCCGCAGAGGCACCGGAGGCGAAGTCGCCGCGTTCGACGAGGACGACGTCCACGCCCTGCAGAGCCAGATCGCGGAACGTCGAGATGCCGTTGATGCCGCCGCCGATGACGAGGACGCTGGTGCGCCCGGATTCCCGGAGCGCGCGAACGGCGTCCCGCTCCGGGGACGTGTGGGTGGAATCGATCATCGTCGACCCTCTCTTCCTTGCTTGCCACCAGCATCGACCTCTGTGACGCCGCGCGCAACCTCGCTGCACATATGTGCAAGGATCGAGGGAGAGGAGGTCATGATGACCGCATCGGGGGCGCCATCGCGCGACGGCAAGCTGGTCGCCGCGCTCACCGCCGCACAGCTCTATTACATGCAGGACAAGACCATGGAGGTCATCGCGCAGGAACTCGGCACCTCGCGATCATCCGTGTCCCGGCTGCTGAGCTTCGCGCGGGAGAGCGGGCTCGTCGACATCCGGATCAATTCCCCACTCGAGCGATTGGGCATGCTGGAGCAGCGCATCAAGGACCGCTACCGGGTGGTGGCGCACGTGGTGCCGATGGCCGAGATCGTCAGTGAGGTCGAACGTCTGGAGCGTGTGGCGCTGACCGCGGGTCGACTGTTGTCCCAGTTCGTGGACTCGAACATGATCGTCGGCGTGGCGTGGGGGTCGACGATCAGTGCGGTCAGCCGTGGTCTCACCCAGAAGGAGACGCACAACACGACGTTCGTGCAGCTCAACGGCGCCGGGAACACGCAGACGAGCGGTGTGGAGTACTCCAGCGACATCCTGCAGCGCTTCGGCAGCGCGTTCGGGGCGCAGGTGCAGCAGTTCCCGGTCCCGGCGTTCTTCGACGACCCCGCCACCCGGGAGGCGATGTGGCGCGAGCGCAGCACCCGCCGCGTGCTCGATCTCCAGGCCAAGATGGACATCGCCGTGTTCAGCCTCGGCTCCCCGGCGGCGGAGGTGCCCAGCCGGGTCTACGTCGGCGGCTACCTCGGACGCGAGGACTACCGAAGCCTGCGCGAGGACCACGCGATCGGTGACGTCGCGACGGTCTTCTTCCGCGCGGACGGCTCCTGGCGCGACATCCGGCTCAATGCGCGGGCGACGGGACCAGGACTCGACCGCCTCCGACGGGTGCCGCGGCGGGTCTGCGTCGTCTCCGGCGTGCCCAAGCTCGCAAGCCTGCGGGCGGCGATCGCCGCCGAGCTCATCACCGACGTGGTGCTGGATGAGGGTCTCGCGCGACGCCTCGTCGAGGATTGAACGGCGCGCGCCTCACTCGCCTTCGATCGAGGACTGCGGCCCGGTCCGGAACTCCCGGATGAGGTGTTGGACCACGGCGCGGAGGTCGCCGTCCGTGGCGTCGGCGACCGCGAGCTGACGGGCATAGCTCGCTCCGCCGTCGAGGATCGTCGCGATGCTGCCGAACTCGCGTACGCAGCCGAGCTCGACCGCGATTGGCGCGAGCTCCTCGATCTTCTCCGTGAGGTGCTCGCGCACCGGGCGCTGCGTGCCGATGGTGTCGACGATCACGCGCGCGTCGAGGCCGTAGCGCGCCGCGCGCCACTTGTTCTCGCGGTGGTACCAGGCGGGGAGGTCGGGCAGCGCCGCACCCTCGTCCAGCAGCCGGGAGAAGTGCTCGACGAGGACCTGTACGAGAGCCGCGACCGCGGCCATCTCGGAGAGTGTGGACAGGCCGTCGCAGGCCCGGACCTCGATCGTGCCCCAGCGCGGTGCGGGACGGATGTCCCAGCGCACCTCGGTGGCGTCGGCCATGACACCGGTGCGGACCATATCGTCGAGGTACCGCTCGAACTCCGACCAGTCGCGGAGCGGCCAGGGCAGGCCGGCGGTCGGCAGCTGCTGG
Organism: Zhihengliuella sp. ISTPL4; assembly: GCF_002848265.1. Lineage (GTDB taxonomy): Bacteria > Actinomycetota > Actinomycetes > Actinomycetales > Microbacteriaceae > Microbacterium. Next base: position 959,798 of record NZ_CP025422.1, on the reverse strand, counting down.
AAGACGAGGGCGCGATTCGAGGCGTACCCCGTGCGCTCACCGGCCCAGAAGGGGCTGGACGCCGACAGTGCCTGCAGGTGGGGCAGGTAGGCGGACAGGGCGTTGATGATGGGGAAGACCTTGCGCTGCTCGTCGATGCCCACGTGCACGTGGATGCCCCAGATCATCATGTTGCGCCCCCACCACTGGGTGCGCTCGATGAGCGTGTGGTAACGCGTCTTGTCCGTCACGTGCTGGTCGTACCACTGTGCGAACGGATGGCTTCCGGCGGAGAGGAGCTCGATGCCGGCCGGGTCCGTGGCCGTCCGCACGGCGGCGATCGCGTTGGCGATGTCGTCGACAGCGTGGGCGACGGAGTCGCCGATTCCGCTGGTCACCTCGATCGTGTTGGTGAGGAGTTCGCCGGTGACGGTGTGGCGTTCGTCCTCGCTCTCCGCCTCCAGCGCGGCGAGGAGCTCGGGCGCGCGGCCGACGAGATCACCGGTCTCGGGATCGGCGAGCATGATCTCCCACTCGAGACCGACGGTGGAACGGGCCGAAGCGGCGAAGTCGAGCTGCACGGGGACAGTCTGACACGGCGCCGGGCCGGCTCCGCAACGCCGTGTCGCCGGGTTTCGCACCGGCGCGCGCATCTGGCAGAATAGAAGGTCGGACGACGTGCTCGACCCTCTATCCAGCGCTCGTCCTCCTCATTTGAGCTTCCGCCGGGTGTGCACCCCACGCTCCAGGCGACCGGTTCGTTTCCTTCCACACCATTCAGGAGAATCGTGGCTGTCAAGATTCGTCTCAAGCGCATGGGCAAGATCCGCGCGCCGTACTACCGCATCGTCGTCGCCGACTCGCGCACCAAGCGCGACGGTCGCGTGATCGAGGAGATCGGCAAGTACCACCCCACCGAGGAGCCCTCGTTCATCGAGGTCGACTCCGAGCGTGCGCAGTACTGGCTCTCCGTCGGCGCGCAGCCGACCGAGCAGGTCACCGCCATCCTCAAGATCACGGGCGACTGGGGCACCTTCAAGGGTGACAAGGACGCCAAGTCCACCCTCAAGGTCGCCGGCGAGAAGGCTGCCTTCGAGGCCGACGCCTCGAAGAAGTCGGTCATCAAGCCCAAGGCGGAGAAGAAGGAGGAGGCTCCCGCTGCGGAGGCTCCCGCCGCCGACGCCGACGCGGAGGCCGCTGAGGCTCCCGCCGCCGACGCCGAGTAATCCATCGTGCTCGCCGCCGCGCTCGAACACATCGTCAAGGGGATCGTCGATCACCCCGAAGACGTGCGCATCCACGAATCCTCGTCGCCGCGAGGCGACCTGCTCGAGGTGCGTGTGCACCCCGACGACCGTGGACGCGTGATCGGGCGCGGCGGCCGCACGGCCAAGGCCCTGCGCACCCTCGTCAGTGCTCTCGCCGACGGGCGTCGTGTCCGCGTCGATGTCGCGGACGACTGACGTGGTGTCGCAGGACCGCATCCAGGGCCGTAACCAGCTGCGCGTCGGGCGCCTGGTCAAGGCTCACGGGCTCAAGGGCGCCCTGAAGCTCGAGCTCTACACCGACAACCCGGAGCGGCGTTTCGTCCCCGGGGCCGCGTTCACGTTGCAGGTGCCCGAGGCATCTCCGTGGCACGGCAAGGAGATCACCGTCCGCGAGTACCGCGTGATGAACGGGAATCCCGTCGTCTTCTTCGAGGACGTGGACGACCGGAACGCCGCCGAGAGCCTCGTCCGGGCCATCCTCTGGATGGACCAGGACGAGGACGAGACCGAGGACAATGCCTGGTTCGACCACCAGCTCGTGGGCCTCGACGTCGTCCGCGACGAAGTCGTCGTCGGCCGCGTGGTCCGCGTCGAGCACCTGCCAGCGCAGGACCTCCTGATCGTGAAGCCCGCGGCTGCCGGCAGTGCCGACGAGGTGATGGTCCCGTTCGTCGAGGCCATCGTCCCGACCGTCGACGTCGCAGCGGGTCGCGTCATCGTCACCCCTCCGATCGGGCTCTTCGAGGAGCTTCCCGAGTCGGAGGGCGATTCCGCACCCTCCGACACCGCGGACTGACCGCTGGTACGGTTCCCCCGTGCGCATCGACGTCGTCTCCATCTTTCCCTCGTACTTCGACGGACTGACGCTCTCCCTGCTCGGCAAGGCCCGCGGTTCGGGGCTGCTCGACCTCCGTGTCCATGATCTTCGCGACTGGACGCACGATCGTCACCGCACCGTCGACGACACCCCGTACGGTGGGGGAGCGGGCATGGTCATGAAGCCGGAGCCGTGGGGTCTCGCCCTCGACGAGCTCACGGCGGACGCCGCGCCGGCGCCCACCATCATCTTCCCCTCGCCCGCGGGCGAGGTCTTCACCCAGGCGACGGCGCGGGAACTCGCGGGGCGCGATCACCTCGTGTTCGGCTGCGGCCGCTACGAGGGTATCGACGAGCGCGTCTTCGAGTACGCCGCCGAGCGTGGCGAGGTGCGGCTGCTGAGCCTCGGCGACTACGTCCTCAACGGCGGCGAGGTCGCCACGATGGCGATGATCGAGGCCATCGGCCGGTTGATCCCCGGAGTCGTGGGCAATCCGGAGAGCCTGGTCGAGGAGTCCCACGAGGACGGGCTCCTCGAGTATCCCTCGTACACGAAGCCCTCCGTCTGGCGCGAGCGCGCCGTTCCCGATGTGCTCCTCAGCGGCAACCACGGTGCGATCGCCGCGTGGCGGCGTGAGCAGCAGCTCCTCCGCACTCGGCTGCGACGCCCGGATCTTCTCCCGGACGCGCCGACCGACGGCTGAGCCGGCCGTGACCATCGGCCGCGATGACTGCTGTTAGCGTCGACACATGGTGGATGTGACACGCGCACGCTCGTTCGAAGGCATCGGTGAGGAGTACGACCTCTATCGTCCCGGGTTCCCGGAGCGCGCTGCCGACATCATCGTTTCGGAGTCGGTGGTCACGGTGCTGGATCTCGGTGCCGGCACCGGGAAGTTCACGAGCCTGCTCGTCGGGCGCGCGTCGCGGGTGATCGCCGTCGAGCCCTCCGCGCCGATGCTCGCCGTCCTCGCACGGAACCTGCCCACCGTCAGCGCGCAACCGGGGACCGCTGAGAGGATCCCCGTGCCGGACGGCTCCGTCGATGCCGTCAGCGTCGCGCAGGCGTTCCACTGGTTCGATCGGGATGCAGCCTCCGCCGAGATCGCCCGTGTCCTCGTCCCCGGTGGTGCGCTCGGGCTGCTGTGGAATCGGGCCGACCCCGCCTGTGCCTGGGACCTCGCGTGTCACCGGGTGGCGCATCCCGCGGTCGACGCCGCAGACGAGACATCCGCGTCGGCGGCAGAGCTTCCCGGCTTCGTGCTGGAGGCGCACGAGGAGGTGCACTGGACGGAACGGATCACCCGCGAGGCTTATCTGCGCCGGTGGGGCACGGTGAGCAGCTTCCTCGTCGCGGATGATGCCGAGCGCGCGGCGATGGAGGCGTCCCTGGAAGCGGTGCTGGACGGTGCGGACGAGACGCGGGGAAAGGCGGACTTCGACCTCCCGCACCTCACGGACGTGTTCCGCTATCGCCGCGCATGAGGATCTGGTCGCTGCACCCGGAGTACCTCGATCGGCAGGGGCTCGTCGCCTGCTGGCGGGAGACGCTCCTCGCTCAGGCGGTGCTCGCGGATGCCACGAAGGGGTATCAGCGACACCCGCAGCTCGAGCGTTTCCGAGCGGCGGCGGATCCGATGGCCACGGTGGGCGCGTACCTGGTGGGCGTCGCCGACGAGGCGGACGCGCGCGGCTACCGTTTCGACCGCACGCGTATTCGGCAGTCGGAGTCGGCGGTTCCGACGATCCCGGTCACCACGGATCAGCTCGCGCGGGAGTGGGAGCACCTGCGGGCGAAGCTCGCCGAGCGCAGCCCGGATCAGCTCGCACGATGGGAGGACGTTGCACTCCCGAAGGCGCACCCGTTGTTCGCGGTCGTGCCCGGGCCGGTCGCGTCCTGGGAGCGCGCCGACCCGGCGGCCGGGGTCAGTCGACGCCGAGGAACGAGCGATCCGTCAGGATGATCGGTCCGTCATCGGTGATGGCGATCGTGTGCTCGGAGTGCGCGCCGCGGGAGCCGTCCGCGCTGCGCAGCGTCCAGCCGTCGGGGTCGGTGATGAGTTCGTCCGTCGTTGCGAGGAACCAGGGCTCCAGCGCGAGCACGAGTCCGGCGCGGAGCGGGAAGCCCCGACCGGCGCGTCCGTCGTTCGCGACATGGGGGTCGCCGTGCATTGTGCGACCGACGCCATGGCCGCCGAAGTCCGTGTTGATCGAGTACCCCTCACCGTGGGCGATGTCGGCGATGGCAGCGGAGATGTCGCCGATGCGGTGGCCGACGACGGAGGTCTCGATCGCGGCCGCCAGGGCACGTTCCGTGGTGTCGATGAGGCGCAGGTCCTCCTCGCGTGGAGTTCCGACGACGAAGGAGACGGCGGAGTCCGCGACCCAGCCGTCCACCGACACGGCGAAGTCGAGGGTGACGAGGTCACCGTCCTTGAGCGTGTAGTCGTGGGGGAGACCGTGCAGCACGGCGTCGTTCACCGAGGTGCAGATGACCTTGCCGAACGGGCTCGCGCCGAACGACGGGTGATAGTCGATGTAGCAGGACTCGGCGCCCGCCTTGCGGATCATGTCGTGGGCCCGGCGGTCGATCGCCAGGAGGTTGGTGCCGACCTTCGTCTCGTCGCGCAGGGTCGCCAGCGTCTCGGCGACGAACCGGCCTGCCGCGCGCATCTCATCGATCTCGGCAGGGGTGCGCAGTTCGATCATCAGTGTCCTCTCGTCTCGTCCATTCTCCCTGATCGGGCGGGCGCCCGGCGCCTCCCGCTCTCAGCGAACACCCGTGACCGGGACGCGAGGTCCCCGTAGCATCGGAGCATGTGGATCCGACAGGCCTTCTTCCGCTGGCTGCTGCCGTCGGCGTTCCTCCTGCCGCTGTGGCTGCTCATCGGCTGGGCGGTCTTCCAGGGCGGCTGGTCGATCCTCTGGGTGCTGCTCATCGCGATGCCCTCGGTGTTCGTGGGGCAGCTCCTGCTCACTCTGCTGACGCGATCCCGCCCCTCGGTGCGTGCGGAGCGCGCCCTGTCGTGGTGGGACGTCGCCGGGTTCGGCCTGTGGCACGCGCTGACGATCGCGGTCGGCTTCTTCATCGACGGCGCGTTCGGTTGGCTCCTCGCGGCCGCCATCGTGGTGGGCATCGGGCTCGTCTGGCTGCAGCTGTGGCAGCTCTGGAACGAAGCGCGGGGGAGTGGGACGCGCATTCGCGAGACGATCTCCTGGTCGACGATGACCCCGCCCCGTGCGGAGACGCCGCAGACGAGCGTGCACGAGGTCATCGTGGTGCGGGAGACGGACGACCGTCCCTGATCGACCGTTTTGGTGCGCTCTGCCATCCATGGCAGAATGGTTCTTTGTGCCGTGACCGGCTCTGCCCCAGGGGAGCCCGCGGACGCGTCAGCGCCGTTCGGCACACTCCCATTCTTGTTCCTTCCTAATCCGTGCATCCGACCTGAGGCGAGTGCAGAGAGAGACGATCATGCAGATCCTCGACGCCGTCGATGCGGCTTCGCTCCGTTCCGACATCCCCGAGTTCTTCCCCGGTGACACCGTCAAGGTGCACGTGAACATCACCGAGGGCAACCGCTCCCGTATCCAGGTCTTCCAGGGCGTCGTCATCGGCCGCCAGGGCGATGGTGTCCGCGAGACCTTCACCGTCCGGAAGATCAGCTTCCAGGTGGGCGTGGAGCGTACCTTCCCGGTGCACTCCCCGGTGATCGACCACATCGAGGTCGTCACCCGCGGTGACGTGCGTCGCGCCAAGCTCTACTACCTGCGCGAGCTGCGCGGCAAGAAGGCGAAGATCAAGGAGAAGCGCGTCAACAACTGACGCGAAGCTTCTTCACAGCACCCCGGGACACGATGTCCCGGGGTGCTTTCGTTCTGTCCCCGGTGTGCGAACCTTGTTACTGCCGTGCGCTCACGGTGCATTCTTCGAGAAGGAACCAGATGACTGACTCTCCGTCCGCACGCCCGACACGACGGCGGCGCGGGTTCCTGGTCTTCCTCCGTGACGTGCTGGTCATCGTCGTGATCGCCGCACTGGTCTCCTTCGTCATCAAGACGTTCGTGGTCCGGTCGTTCTACATCCCTTCCGCCTCCATGGAGCGCACGCTGCTGATCGACGACCGTATCCTCGTCGACGAGCTCACCCCGCGCTGGACCGGCTACGAGCGCGGTGACATCGTCGTGTTCAAAGACCCGGGCGGGTGGCTCGACCCGATGCCGCAGACGCCGGCGCAGCCGCCGCTGGTGGAGGCCATCGACTGGGTGCTCACCTTCGTGGGCATCTCGGCGACGGACACGCAGGATCACCTCGTCAAGCGCGTCATCGGCGTCGAGGGCGATCACGTCGTGTGCTGCAACGCCCTCGGGCAGATCACCATCAACGGCGCTCCGATCGACGAGCTCGGCTATCTGAACCTGCCGGAGGGCGACACCGCGGCGTCGAACGAGCCGTTCGACGTCGTCGTCCCCGAGGACTCCGTGTGGCTCCTCGGCGACAACCGTGACCGTTCGCGCGACGCCCGCGCGCATCAAGATCTCCCGAGTGGCGGCTTCGTCCCGGTCTCCAACATCGTGGGCAAGGCGTTCCTGACGACCTGGCCGCTTGACCGCTTCGGGACGATCGACGGGCACCACGACATCTTCACCGGAGTACCGGATCCCGAATGACCGTCATCACGCCTCGGCTGACCCTGGAGCGGAAGCTCCTGGGGGAGTGCGACCTGATCATCGCCCTCGACGAGGTCGGTCGCGGGGCGCTGGCCGGGCCGGTCGCCGTCGGGGCGACCCTGATGGATGCCAAAGGTGCGCGTCGTCGCGTGCCGGAGGGGCTGCGCGACTCGAAGCTCGTCCCCGAGCGTCGGCGCCCGGAGGTCGCCGCCCGAGCGGCGGCATGGGTGCAGGCATCCGCGGTGGGCTGGGCGACGGCCGGCGAGGTGGACGAGGTCGGCATCATGCGGGCCCTCGGTCTCGCCGCCTCACGCGCCGTGTCGGCGGTGGTGGCGCAGGGCGCCACGGTCGAGAACGCTCTGATCCTCCTCGACGGCAACCACGACTACGTCTCGCGCGTGCATCCGGCGCCCCTGAACGTCCGGCCGGTCGTCAAAGCGGATCGCGACTGCGCCTCCGTGTCGGCGGCCTCGGTGATCGCGAAGGTGGCCAGGGACGGGTACATGGCGGAACTCCACGAGGATCACCGCGACTATCAGTGGGACAGGAACAAGGGCTATGCGAGCCCGGAGCATCGGGAGGCCATCCGCTCGTTCGGCCTCTCGCCGTTCCACCGGTCCTCGTGGGCGATCGCCGACGCACCGACGCTGTTCTGAGCCGTCAGGTCCGGGATGCCGCGCCCGGCGGCTGTCGACCATAGGATGGACTCATCATGGATGAGGAAGCCTTCGACGACTACGACCGCGAACTCGAGCTCGCGCTGTTCCGCGAGTACCGCGACGTCGTCTCTCAGTTCCAGTACGTCGTGGAGACCGAGCGTCGCTTCTATCTGGCCAACGAGGTCAACGTGGTGCGTCGGGACACCGAGCACGACTTCTACTTCGAGATCTCCATGAGTGACGTCTGGGTGTGGGATATCTACCGCGCGGATCGCTTCGTGAAGGCCGTCCGGGTGCTCACGTTCAAGGATGTGAACGTCGAGGAGCTGCAGCGCCGCGAGTTCGAGCTGCCGCAGGAGCTCTCGCTCGACGGAGAGTGACGACGGCCCGGGGCCGCCGGGTTCCTGCACACTTTCTACCTTCTCCGAAAGTATCCACAGCTCACGGGTCGTCGGGGAGCGACGCCCGTGGCACCGGGGCAGGGACGTCCATCCTGTGGGGATGGCAGCGAAAGACGACCTCGGGCGGGCCGGGGAACAGCAGGCGGCGGACTATCTGACGAAGCGCGGGTATCGCATCGTCGATCGCAACTGGCGGTGTCCGCAGGGCGAGCTGGACATCGTCGCCGTCGTCGGTCGGCACCTGTCCGTGGTCGAGGTGAAGACGCGGCGATCGGCGGCTTTCGGGCACCCGTTCGATGCGATCGACGACCGGAAGCGGCGTCGGCTGTGGCAGCTCGCCTATGCGTGGCGCGCGGCGCATCCCGAGGTGGCGCGGGGCCGGATCCTGCGGGTCGAGGCGGTCGGCATCGTGGGGGCGGTTCCGGCGACCGCGTCCATCGAGCATCTCGAGGACATCGCGTGAGCACGGCTCGGACGTGGTCGGTGGCCCTCACCGGAGCGGAGGGGCATGTCGTCGAGGTCGAGGCCGACCTCTCCCCGCAGACGCCGGAGTTCCGGATCATCGGGCTCCCCGACAAGTCTCTGGGCGAGGCGGTGCAGCGCGTGCACAACGCCTGCGTGAACTCCGGGCTTCCGCTGCCCCGGCGGCGTCTGACGGTGAACCTCTCGCCGGCGAGTCTGCCCAAGCACGGGTCCGCCTTCGACCTCGCGATCGCGGTCGCCTCGCTCGCCGCGAGTGACATGCTCGCTCGTCGTGCCGTGCGGCAGACGGTGCATCTGGGGGAGGTCGGGCTGGATGGCCGTCTGCGGCCCGTCCCCGGTGTTCTTCCCGCGGTCTTCGCCGCTGCACGCGCCGGCTTCGAGCGCGTGATCGTGCCGCACGGCAACGCGACGGAAGCCGGTCTCGTCGCCGGCGTCGAGGTGCGTGCCGCCGCGTCGCTCGCCGAGGTGGCAGTCTGGCACGGGGCCGAGGTGGAGGTGCCGGATGTCGAGCCGGTTCCCGGCCCGCAGCCGCCGGAGGGAGAACCGGACGACCGGGACCTCAGCGATGTCCTCGGACAGGAGGAAGCCGTGGAGGCCCTCATCGTCGCGGCCGCGGGCGGCCACAACATGCTCCTGAGCGGACCGCCGGGAGCAGGCAAGACGATGCTCGCCGCGCGATTGCCCGGGATCATGCCGCCGCTGACCGAGGAGGAGGCGATCGAGGTCGCTTCCGTGCGCTCCCTCTGCGGCGAAGCCGTGACCGGGCTGGACCACCAGCCTCCGCTCGTCGCCCCGCATCACAGCGCCTCGATGGCGGCGATGGTCGGCGGTGGATCGCGAACGGCGCGCCCTGGCGCGGTCGCGCGGGCGCATCGGGGCGTCCTCTTCCTCGACGAGGCGGCGGAGTTCCCGCGGGTGGCTCTGGACGCCCTGCGGCAGCCGCTCGAGACGGGGTTCATCGACGTGCACCGCTCGGGCTTCGTCGTGCGGTTCCCGGCGCGGTTCCAGCTGGTGTTGGCGATGAACCCGTGTCCGTGCGGCAACCGGGGCGTGCGGGACGGGGACTGCATCTGCCCGCCACAGGCGCTGCGACGCTATGCCACCCGCCTTTCCGGCCCGTTGCGCGACCGTCTCGACATCGATCTGCCGGTCACCCGCGTCGCCGCCTCCCGTTCGATCGCGGGGGAGCGCTCCGGAGTGACGACCGCCGAGGCGCGAGGCCGTGTGGGGGCTGCACGCTCACGAGCAGAGCAGCGATGGCGCGGGACCCCATGGCGGCGGAACGCGGAGGTCCCCGGCACCGTCCTCCGGCATGGGGCGCTCCGGCTCGCGCCCGAGGTGCGGGCCGGCCTGGACCGGGCGCTGGAACGAGGGGCGTTGACGCTCCGTGGGTATGACCGTGTCCTCCGCGTGGCCTGGACCATGGCTGACTTGGCCGGCCGCGACCGACCCGGTACGGACGAGGTGGGTCGCGCGCTGCTTCTGCGGACGGGGGCGGCGCGATGATCGACGATCTCCTCTCCCAACCGGAGGCGCTCGACGCAGCACGGGGCGTGCGCGGTGCCGATGAGGTGACGGAAGCACTCGCCCGCGTCGCCTGGTCGGTCATCGCCGACCCCGGTGACGCGGTCGCCGCGACCCTCGTGCGGGAGTTCGGACCTGTCGACGGACTGCGCTTCGCTCTGGAGGCGCCAGGTCGGTCCTGGCCGGTGATCCGAGCCGTGGGCGCGAGACGGGCCTTGGATGAGGCGCGTGCGCGGTGGCGGCAGCGCGCAGATCCGGCGGCCGTGATCGGTGCGCTCCGGGGCGCACAGAAGGCCGGCGCGCAGCTGCTCCTTCCGGGAGAACCCGGCTGGCCGATCGCCGTCGACGATCTCGACGCGGAGGCGCCGATGGTGCTGTGGGTGCGCGGACGTGCTGAGTTCCTGACGAGCAGCGCACGCGTCGCGATCGTGGGCGCGAGGGCGGCCACCGCCTACGGGGAGCGCGTCGCCGCCGACGTCGCCGGAGACCTGGCGGCCGGCGGGACGGCGGTCGTATCCGGCGGGGCATACGGCATCGACGGGGCCGCCCATCGCGCCGCACTGACGGTCGGCGGCGGGACGGTCGCAGTCCTCGCCGGGGGAGTCGACCGTCCGTACCCGGCCGGTCACCGCAACCTTCTCGCACGGATCGCGGATGACGGGGTCGTCGTGAGCGAGGTCCCCTGCGGCACGGCGCCGACGCGCTGGCGCTTCCTCGCTCGCAACCGACTCATCGCCGCGCTGGGGCAGGCCACGGTGGTCGTGGAGGCCGGGTGGCGCAGCGGCTCCCTCAACACGGCGGGGCACGCCGCGACGCTGGGCAGGCCGCTCGGCGCGGTTCCCGGTCCCGTCACGTCGGCGTCGTCGGCCGGGTGCCACCGGTTGCTGCGCGAGTACAACGCGGTGTGCGTCACCTCCGCGGCCGAGGTGGCGGAGATGCTTCCCGTCGACGCGCGGACGTCCGGGAGTCAGGAGGCGACGGACCGGGGCCGGGTGCAACTCCTCCGTGCGCTGAGCACCCGCACCGCGCGGACGGAGGCGGAGCTCGCGCAGCGCGCGAACCTCACCGTCGAGCGGGCCAGGGCCCTGCTCGGCCTCCTCGATCTGGACGGGCTCGTGCGGCGCGATGGGCACGGCTGGCGGGGCGTCGGTGCCGCGCCCACGTCCTAGCTCGCCCTCGGCGGGGCGCCGCGTTCCGGAGTCGGAGGAGCGGCAGGGTGGAGGCATGGATTTCGCGGTCGCTGTCGAGGCGTTCGCCGACCACCTCGAGAAGGTGCGCCGGCTCTCCCCGGCGACGGTGAAGGCCTACCGCTCCGACCTTCGGGACCTCGGCGCCAGCATCGGCGGGGGACCGGTCGATCACGTCGAACTGGAGATGCTGCGCGAATGGCTGTGGCAGGCGACCCAGCGCGGCGACGCGCGGTCGACGCTGGCCCGACGCGCCGCCACCGCGCGGGCGTTCTTCGGGTGGGCGCGCGAGCAGGAGCTCATCCCCATCGATCCGAGTCTCCGGCTCGTCGCGCCGAAGCGCGCCAAGACGCTGCCCACCGTAGCCTCGAAGGACGCGATGTCCGGGCTGTTGGAGAGCCACCGTCAGGCCGCATCCTCGGGGGAGCCGGTCGCTCTCCGCGACCACGCCGTGCTGGAATTCCTCTACGGCGCCGCGGTCCGCGTCTCCGAACTCTGCGGACTCGACATCGACGACCTCGATCTCGACCGCGGAACAGCGCTCGTACGCGGCAAGGGCGACAAGGAACGGGTCGTCCCGTTCGGTGCGCCGGCGCGGGATGCCCTCGGCGCGTACCTGCGTCGCGCCCGCCCCGCTCTCCTCGCCAGGGCGGACACCGCCTCACCTGCTGTCTTCCTCGGCAGCCGGGGGGCCCGACTCGGGCCTCGCACCGTCTACGAGGTCGTCGCCCGCGCGCTCGCACCCGTCGTCGGAGCGGAGACCGTCGGGCCGCACGCCCTTCGCCACACGGCGGCGACGCATCTCCTCGACGGGGGCGCGGATCTGCGCGCCGTCCAGGAGATCCTGGGGCACGCGAGCCTGGGCACCACGCAGATCTACACGCACGTCTCGGCGGAGCGGCTGACGGCGACGTACCGGCTGGCGCACCCTCGCGCCTGAGCGGCTGAGCGTTGCGGCCGCGTGTCATGGTCCGCAGCAGGGCAGGAGACGCGCGCGCAGAACGGTGCCGAACAGCAGCATCGGGTTGAGGTACTCACCATCACGCCGCACACCGACGTGCAGCGCGCCGGGCGGAGTGTGACCACCCGTGGAGACGCGGCCGATCTCCTGGCCTCGGCGGACCGGATCACCCGGCCGAAGCGATGACTCCAGCGGCTCGAACGTACTCACGAGTCCATCGCCGTGTCGGATGGTGAGCACGGGGCGATCGACCACCACGCCCTGGAACGCGACCACCCCGTCGGCCGGGGCGAGCACCGGGGCTCCGACGGCGGCGGTGACGTCCATGCCCCGATGCCCCGGGCCATACGCGTGCGCGGGCGCGCGGTACGCCGCGCTCACGTGGCGCGCGCCGTCGACCGGCCAGCGCCATGCACCCTCGGGAGAGAATCCGTCCTGCAGGGGCGGCGCGGCGCTCGGCGCCGTCGCGGCCTGTGCAGAGGGGCGGTCCGTGAGCGGAGCGCCCCCGGCCAGCAGGACCACGCAGACGAGCACAGCCGGGACCGTGCGCCGGGCGACGGGAGACGGGAGCGACCGGACGCGGTGACGAGCACGGGACGGAGAAGCCATGGGGCGAGTGTGCGCCGCGGGGGACTGCGCGGGCCGGACACCCCGGAGGAGGAATGCGGACCCGGGGGAGAAGGGCGGCCATCGCGCACTTGGGGAGGACGAGCCGACGCGGATCGATCCTGTATGCTGGACGAGCACCTCGATCTCGGGGTGACTACGCGTGCCCAGAGCGACTCCGTCGTGGCATCCACTCCCGCAGGTCCCGTTTCCGAACGGGTGGGCGTGAGCCGGGCACCAGGATGTCCGACCGTCCGGTCGGCATGACAACCTCAACGGCGCCCCGCGCCAGAATCAGGAGACGACCATGGCTGTGGTCACCATCCGCCAGCTGCTCGACAGCGGCGTGCACTTCGGACACCAGACCCGTCGGTGGAACCCGAAGGTGAAGCGCTTCATCCTCACGGAGCGCAGCGGCATCCACATCATCGACCTCCAGCAGTCGCTCGGCTACATCGACAAGGCCTACGACTTCGTCAAGGAGACCGTCGCGCACGGCGGCACGATCCTCTTCGTCGGCACCAAGAAGCAGGCGCAGGAGATCCTGGCGGAGCAGGCCACGCGTGTCGGCCAGCCCTACGTGAACCAGCGCTGGCTCGGCGGCCTCCTCACCAACTTCTCCACCATCGCGAAGCGTCTCGCCCGCATGAAGGAGCTCGAGGAGCTCGACTACGAGAACCCGGCCGCCTCCGGATTCACGAAGAAGGAGCTGCTGCTCAAGAAGCGCGAGCTGGACAAGCTCCACAAGTCGCTCGGCGGTATCCGCAACCTCACCAAGACGCCGTCCGCCCTCTGGGTCGTCGACGCCAAGCGTGAGCACCTCGCCATCGACGAGGCCAAGAAGCTCGGCATCCCGGTGATCGGCATCCTCGACACCAACGCCGACCCGGACGACTTCCAGTACCCGATCCCCGGCAACGACGACGCGATCCGTTCGGTCTCGCTGCTGACGCGCATCATCGCCGACGCCGCCGCCGAGGGCCTGCAGCAGAAGCACAACCCGGAGTCGGGCGACGCCGAGCCGCTGGCCGAGTGGGAGAAGGAGCTTCTCGAGGCTCCTGTCCAGGAGTCCGCTGACGCTGCCGAGGTCGCGACCGCCGCCGACGAGGCCGCTGTCGTCGAGACCCCGGCCGCTGACGCCACCGCCGCCGACGAGGCCGGTGCCCAGGCACACGACGAGGCGATCGCCGCTGCTTCCGGTGAGGAGACCGCCGAGGTCGCCGCCGCCGAGGCCGCAGACGCCAAGTAATCCCTCGTACACCCACATAACGAAGCAAGGAGCCACCACACATGGCCAACTTCACCATCGCCGACCTCAAGGCGCTGCGTGAGCAGCTCGGCACGGGAATGGTCGACACCAAGAAGGCGCTCGAGGAGGCTGACGGCGACGTCGAGAAGGCCACCGAGATCCTGCGCCTGAAGGGTGCCAAGGGCAACGCGAAGCGCGCCGACCGTTCGACCAGCGAGGGCCTCGTCGTCGCTCGCGAGCAGGACGGCGCCGTGACGCTCGTCGAGCTCGCCTGCGAGACCGACTTCGTCGCGAAGAACGAGCGCTTCATCGCGCTGGCCGACAAGGTCGCCGACGCCGTCGCCGCCGTGAAGGCCGACTCGGTCGAGGCCGCCCTGGCCGCTCCGGCGGGCGACAAGACCGTCGAGCAGCTCATCTCGGAAGAGGCCGCCATCATCGGCGAGAAGGTCGAGCTCCGTCGCGTGCGCACCGTCACCGGTGACAGCGTCGAGGTCTACCTGCACCGCACGAGCAAGGACCTGCCGCCGCAGATCGGTGTCGTCGTCGCGTACACGGGTGACGACGCCGCGACCGCGCGCAGCATCGCCCAGCACATCTCGTTCGCGAACCCGTCGTACCTGTCCCGCGAGGACGTTCCGGCGGACGCGGTCGAGAAGGAGCGCGAGATCGTCACCGAGATCTCCCGCAACGAGGGCAAGCCCGAGGCCGCCCTGCCGAAGATCGTCGAGGGCCGTGTCGCTGCGTTCATCAAGCAGGTCGCCCTGCTCGAGCAGGACTACGCGAAGGACAACAAGCTCTCCGTCGCCCAGGTCGCGAAGGACGCCGGTATCACCGTGACCGACTTCGCGCGCTTCAAGGTCGGCGCGTAGCACTGTCGAAGGGGTTCGGATCGTACGATCCGAACCCCTTCTTCATGCCCACAAGGCACTAGTTTGAATCGGGACGAGAGGACTTCCCCCATGACTGAACGCACCGGACGCCGTCGCGTCCTCCTGAAGCTCTCCGGAGAGGCGTTCGGCGCCGGTCAGCTCGGCGTCAACCCCGACGTGGTCAGCCAGATGGCCAGGGAGATCGCCGCGGCGGTCGACCGGGTCGAGGTCGCGGTCGTGGTCGGCGGTGGCAACTTCTTCCGCGGGGCCGAGCTCAGCCAGCGGGGGATGGACCGCGGCCGTGCCGACTACATGGGCATGCTCGGCACCGTCATGAACGCGCTGGCGCTGCAGGACTTCCTCGAGCAGGCCGGCGCTGCGACCCGCGTGCAGTCGGCGATCTCGATGACCCAGGTCGCGGAGCCGTACATCCCGCGTCGTGCGGAGCGGCACATGGAGAAGGGTCGCGTCGTGATCTTCGGCGCGGGCGCCGGACTGCCGTACTTCTCCACCGACACCGTGGCAGCCCAGCGTGCGCTGGAGATCGGTGCGCAGGAGGTCCTGGTGGCCAAGAACGGCGTCGACGCGATCTACACCGCCGACCCCAACAAGCACGCCGACGCGGAGCGCATCGAACGGGTGACCTACCGCGACGCCCTGCAGCAGGGTCTCAAGGTCGTGGACTCGACCGCGTTCAGCCTCTGCATGGACAACAACATGGACATGCGCGTCTTCGGCATGGAGCCGGCGGGCAATGTCACCCGTGCGCTCCTGGGCGAGCCGATCGGCACGCTCGTCACCGCCTGAGCGCCTGCACGGGTCGGGAGCCCGCTCCCGATAGAATTTCCAGAACACCCCGACGATAGGAGCCACCGTGATCGCGGATGTCCTCGCTGAAACCACCACTCGCATGTCCCGCGCTGTCGAGGCTGCCAAGGAGGACTTCTCCACGGTGCGCACGGGCCGTGCGAACCCGCAGCTCTTCCAGAAGGTGCTGGTCGACTACTACGGCACGCCGACCCCCCTCGCCCAGCTCGCCTCGCTCGCGAACCAGGAGGCACGCACGCTCATCATCACGCCGTACGACAAGTCGGCGCTGAAGGCGATCGAGCAGGCCATCCGTGACATGCCGAACCTCGGCGCGAACCCCACGAACGACGGCAACCTCGTGCGCGTCACGATGCCGGAGCTCACGGCCGAGCGCCGCAAGGAGTACGTGAAGCTCGTGAAGTCGAAGGCGGAGGACGCGAAGGTCCACGTCCGCGGCATCCGCCGGAAGGCGAAGGACGAGCTCGACGGCCTCAAGAGCGAGCTCGGCGAAGACGAGATCGCCCGCGGTGAGAAGGAACTCGACGCGCTGACCCGTCAGCACGTCGACCTCATCGACGACGCGCTGAAGCGCAAAGAGGCCGAACTCCTCGAGGTGTAGCCCGCATGTCCGACGAATCGCGAGGCACCGAGGAGGGCGCACCGGTGACCCGCCGGGAAGCGCGGCCGGAGGCCGGTCACGATGGTGGCGTCCCGCTCGCCGACGGGGCCTTCCCGGCGTTCGACGCCGACCTCGTGCCGCCGCGTCCGCCGCTCCCCGGGACACCGCCGGCGGCTTCCGTCGCGCCGGATCGGCTGGACACCGCTGATCACAACGCGATCCGCGAGCAGTGGCGCCAGGCGCGCGACGAGTTCGGCACGCACGTCTCCCACGCACGAGACCAGCTCGACCAGGCGAATGAGCGCATCAAGCAGCGCACGGGCCGGGACCTCGTCCTCGCGATCCTGATCGGCCTCGCGTTCGGTGCGGCGCTGCTCGGCTCGCTGTTGTTCATCAAGGCGCTGTTCGTGCCGTTCGCGCTGGCTGCGGCCCTGCTCGGCGTCTACGAGCTGTCGCGCGCGCTGCGTGCCGCCGGTCGACGCGTGGACGTGATCCCGCAGCTGATCGCGGCGACCTTCCTCGTCCTGTCGGCCTACTTCGCCGAGCCCTGGCTGAGCTGGGTCATGCTGTTCGTCTCGGTGGCGTTCGTCATCGTGTGGCGGCTCCTCGCGCAGATGGTGGCGAAGGACGGTCGCACGTACGGGGACGTGCTCACCGACGCCGTGATCGGCGGGTTCGTGCAGGTGTACGTGCCTTTCCTCGCCGGCGTGGCCCTCATCCTGCTCGAGCAGGAGGGCGGCCAGTGGTGGGTGCTCAGCTTCATCGCGATCGCCGTGGCCGCGGACACGGGCGCGTACGCGGCGGGACTCGCGTTCGGGCGACACCCCATGGCACCGCGCATCAGCCCGAAGAAGACCTGGGAGGGCTTCGGCGGTGCTGTGGTGGCTTCGCTCACGGCCGGCGTGCTCCTCGCGATGTTCCTGCTCGACCTTCCCTGGTGGGGTGGTGTGATCTTCGGAGCAGCGATCCTGCTGTCCGCCACGCTGGGGGACCTCGGCGAGTCCATGCTGAAGCGGGACCTCGGCATCAAGGACATGAGTTCGTGGCTGCCGGGGCACGGCGGGCTCCTGGATCGCCTCGACAGCATCCTGCTGTCGACCATCCCCGCCCTGTGCCTGTACTTCCTCCTCTCTCCCTGGTTGGTGCTGTGATGAACGACGCTGGTGCTGTGATGAACGTCGACCGTCAGGAGGCCGCTGCGCGGCGCACGGCCGCGCCGGCGTTCTCCCTCACGAGCGGACGCACGAAGGGGTACCACCCCGCCGCGGTGGACGGATTCCTCGCCTCGGCGCGACAGGCGTTCGAGAGCGGCGCGGACGACCTCACCGCCGAGGACGTGCGCACTGTTTCGTTCCCGTTGGTCAAGGAGGGCTACGCGGTGGCGGAAGTCGACGCTGCCCTCGGCCGCGTCGAGGACGCGTTCGCCGCGCGCGAGCGGGAACGGGCTGTCCGGTCCCTCGGAGCGGGCGCGTGGGTCGAGCAGGCCCGTGCCGAGGCGCAGGTGATCCTGGACCACTTGGCGCGACCGCGCCGCCAGCGGTTCGCTCGCACCGCCTTCCTCACCTTCGGCTATCGCATCGACGAGGTCGACCACGTCACCTCCCGCATCGTCCGGTACCTGCGTGACGGCGATGCGCTGTCCGCCGAGCAGCTGCGGTCCGCGGCGTTCCGGATGCAGCGCGGCGGCTATCGCGAGGAGCAGGTCGACGCCCTCCTCGACGCCACCATCGAGGTCATCCTCGCCGTCCGCTGAGCCTGTCTGATGGCCTCTTCAGGCAGGTATGCGTAAACTGTCCTCCATCGTGAACTCCCGAAACGACATGATTCCCGAACGAAGCGACGCCGCGCTGGTACCCGCAGCGACGGTCGCGTCCGCCTCCCGCGGCACCCGCCGCTGGTCGCGACGCCGCGGTGTCGCGGGCGTCTTCAGCTCTCTCGCGGTCGTCGGATTCGCGGCCGCGATGGTCGCGCCCACCGGCGTCGCCCTCGCACAGCCGGTCGCCACGGAAGCCCCGGACTCCGTCTACGCGGTCGCCCTGGCGGACACGCAGAACCTCACGGTCACGGTGGAGGGCGCGGCGATCACACCGGTCGAGCGCGGCTCTTTCGACGTCTACGTCAAGCCCAAGCCCAAGCCGAAGCCCGCACCGGCTCCGGTGACCACGTCGTCGTCCAAGGGGTCGCAGGGCGGGTCCACTGGGGGAGGCGGACTCCCTCCGTACAGCGGCGGTGGTGCTCCGGCGGAGTGGATGGCGGCAGCCGGGATCGCCCAGGGCGACTGGCAGTATGTCGACTACATCGTGTCGCGGGAGAGCGGGTGGAACCCGAACGCCACCAACTCTTCGTCCGGGGCCTGCGGTCTCGTCCAGGCGTTGCCCTGCAGCAAGGTGCCGGGCAACGGCTACAACCCCGTCGACAACCTGCGCTGGGCGACCGGGTACGCCACCGGGCGCTACGGGAGCTGGGCGGGCGCGTACAACTTCTGGGTCACCAACCACTGGTGGTGAGGCGGCACGATGCCCCGCTCACGCCGACGGCCTTCCGCGCGCCCTGAGGGCGAGGATTCCTTCGACCGTCTGCTCGCCGGTTGGAAGCGTACCGAGGTCCGTCGAGGCGTGGAATGGACGGTCCAGCCCGTCTCGGCGGTTCAGGCGCAGAAGGCGTACGTCTGCCCGGGCTGCGGACGATCCGTCGAACCGGGTACCGCACATCTCGTCGCCTGGCGCGCCGACGGCGTCCTCGGCGAGGCCGCGGCTCTGGCAGACCGGAGACACTGGCACAACCACTGTTGGAGGATCGCATGACCATGGAGATCCGCGGACCGCTGGAGCTTCCGGCACGCCGCGAAGACATCGAGCTGCACACCGCCGACGGTCTGACGCTCGTCGGTGAGCTGGCGCTTCCGGAGACCGCGGCCCCACTCGCGACCCTGGTCACGCTGCACCCGCTGCCGACCGCCGGTGGCTTCATGGACTCGCACATCATCCGGAAGGCCTCCGCCCGTCTGCCCGCCCTGGCCGACCTCGCCGTGCTGCGGTTCAACACCCGCGGCACCACGTCGCCGCGCGGCACCAGCGAGGGAGCTTTCGACGGCGGCGCGGCGGAGCAGTTCGACGTCGCGGCCGCCATGGACTTCGTCCGGGAACGCGCGCTGCCGCGCCCCTGGCTCGTCGGATGGTCGTTCGGGACGGAACTCGCCCTCAAGTACGGTACCGACCACGACATCGAAGGCATCATCCTCCTTTCGCCGCCGCTGCATCGCGCGACGGCGGACGAGGTCGCCGCCTGGGGGAGGACTGACCATCGAGTCGTCATCCTCGTGCCCGAGCTCGACGACTACCTGCGCCCGGCGGAAGCCCGGGAGCGGTTCGCCACGATCCCGCACGCGCAGCTCATCGCCGTCGACGGCGGCAAGCACCTCTGGGTGGGGGAGACCCAGACGCGGCGGGTACTCACCGAGATCGTCGCCGCCGTCAATCCGTCGGCGTTGCCGCTGCCGACGCACTGGCCGGCGGAGGACTGACGCCACGGTCCGCTCCGCTCACCGTTCGTTCATGCGCGGGATGAGAACCTGCCGGTAGAGGATGAGGATGCTGGCGGCCACGGGGATGGCGATGAGGGCCCCGAGCAGGCCGAGCAGGCTTCCTCCGGCGAGAGCGGCCACCACGACGACGGCGCCCGGCACGGAGACCGCGCGGCTCATGATGCGCGGGGAGATCACATACGCTTCGATCTGCATGTAGACGAGGTAGTAGATCGCGGCGGCGAGAGCCGTACCGGGCGAACCGAGGCCCGGGATGAGACAGACGAGGACGATGATCGTCGAGCCTGTCAGCGTTCCCACCAGCGGGATGAGTGAGAAGAAGAACGCGACGACCGCGAGGACGGCGGGGAAGGGCGCGTCGATGATGGTCAGGTAGACGGCGCTGAGGACGCCGTTGATCACGCCCTGGCTGACCTGGCCCATGACGTAGTAGCCGACGGAGTCGGTGATCTGCTCGGAGAGGTCGATGAAGCGATCGCGCTTGGACGCCGGCACGAGCTGGTACACGGCGCGCTTGAGCGACGGCGTGGAGGCGGTGAGGTAGATCGTCAGAATGAGGACGATGAACGCGCCGAAGACGCCGCTGAGCACCGCGCCGCTCGCGATCAGCACTCCTTGGCCGATCGATCCACCGATTTCGGCGAGGTTGGTCGTCAGCCAGTCCTCGACGTAGGCGAAGACGTCGTCGACGAGGAGGTTGGGAAAGGTGTCCTGGATCCAGGAGCGCAGGTCCTCGATCGCTGTTCCCCGCTGGACGATCGCCGTGATCTGCGCGATCAGCTGGGAGATCTGGTCGACCAGGACGGGGAGCACGATGAGGACGATGCCGACGAAAACCGCAAGCACGGCGACGATCGTCACGAGGACGGCCAGCCAGCGGGGGAGGCGTCGACGCTCGAGGAACGTGACGAGCGGATCAAGGCCGAGGCTGAGGAAGAGTGCGGTGCCGATGTAGAGCAGTACTGTCGACAGTGTCTGCACGCTGCTGATGAGGACGATCCCGAGGCCCACGCCGAGTGTCGCCACGAGGGCGGTGCGGAAGGGACTGTGGATCTTCATGCGGACTCCTCGGTACGGCTGCAGCAAGGCTACCCATGCCGAGCGTCGATGCCCCGCCGACGTGCCGGACGAGGGACCAGGCAAGCCCCCTCGTGGTCAACACACAGGTGGGTTCGCTAGTCTGAAATGTCGAGTGTGGCGTCGCGGGCGGGAAGCCGCGACGCGTGAGGAGACTATTCGTGCGTTTCGTATGGGCCGTGGTGGCCTTCGTGTTGGCTGCCGTGCTGATCGGTGCGGGGATCGCTCAACGCACCATCTTCGTCGGCCCTTCGTCCGAGGAGGCCCGCGTCGACATCGAGGAGCCCGCCCCGTTCGTGCTCATGGACGGCGACGTGCTCCGGATCAACCCCGGTGCGCAGAAGCTGCTGATCCGCGGGGACGGCGAGATCTTCGCCAGCTACGGCCGCACCGCGGATATGGAGGCTTGGCTCTCCGACTCCGAGTACAACCACGTGACCGTAGGGGAAGAGGACGAACTGCTCGTCGAACACGTCCAGGCCCCGCCGGTCGAGGACACGACAGAGACGCCGGCACCCGAAGAGTCGACCGCGACCCCGGCTCCCGATGACGAAGCCGAGGAGTCTCCGGGGCGCAATCCGGTCGGTTCCGATCTCTGGCTCGACTCGTTCAGCGAAGAGAACTTCCTTTCCACCGACAACATGCAGCTCCCGGAGGGGACGAGCGTGCTGATCGCCTACGACGGCACGAAAGATGCGCCGGACGACATCGTCGTCTCCTGGCCGCTCGACACGAGGACGCCGCTCGCCGGCCCGCTCATGGTCGCCGGTGGCTTGGTTCTGCTGATCGGACTGGTCCTCTACGTGCTGGCGATCCGTCACCAGCGCCGCGGCCGTGGTCCGCGCCGGAAGGGCCCCGGTCCGCTGCCCACCACGCAGCCGATCGATGTGGCAGCCCTTCCCGCGTCCGAGCGGGAGGCACTCGAGGCATCGGACGGTGCGGCGTCGCCGGCACCGGAGCGGAAGGACGATGTGGAGGACGCCGAGATCGTCGATGAGAAGACGGAGGACGGCAAGGCGACGATGCGCGCCGAGCGCCCGGGACGCCGTCGGCGCGTCCTCGCCTTGCCCGCCCTCGGCCTGACCGCGCTGCTGGCTTCAGGATGCACGGCGGATTCCTGGCCGGAGTTCGGTGACGCATCGGCGTC
Source organism: Zhihengliuella sp. ISTPL4 (assembly GCF_002848265.1). GTDB lineage: Bacteria > Actinomycetota > Actinomycetes > Actinomycetales > Microbacteriaceae > Microbacterium. The sequence goes on along the minus strand of NZ_CP025422.1, from coordinate 937,928 downwards.
TCCTTCGCCGACGCCGACGGCGATCGCCCCTGACAACCAGAAGCCGCCGGCCGTCACCGAGACGCAGGCGGAGCGGATTCTCCGACAGGTGTCCGAGACGCTCGTGCAGGCCGACGAGGCGCGTGACCTCGACCTCGCGGCGACACGCCTCGACGGTGCCCCGCTCACGACCCGCACCACCGACTATGCGCTGCGCGAGAAGCTGCCGGATCGGCCCGCGCCGGCCGAGATCCCGACGGACGACGTCGAGGTCGTCCTGCCGGAGGCGACGGACCGCTGGCCGCGCACCGTCCTCATGCTCTCCAAGAGCGACGGTGACGACACGATCCCGCCGGTCGTGCTCACGATGACGCAGGCGGACCCCTGGTCGAACTACAAGGTCGCCAACATGGCAGAGATGTCCGCTGACGCCGCGTTCCCGGAGGTCGCTGCGAGCTGGTTGGGCACCTCCCTGGTGCCCGCGGATTCCGCATTCTTGTCGGTGCCACCGAACGAGGTCGCCGCGGCGTTCGCCGATGTCGTCGACAACGGCGAGAAGAGTGCTTCCTACGGGATGTTCGACGACCTGTCGCTCAATCTGGCGAAGTCGATCACGGACAGCCGCCAGAACCTCGTTCAGGGGTTGGCGGACGCGGGAGCCGCAGAGACGTCGACGGCGGCGTTCGACATGAAGCCGACCGATGAGGATCCGGTCTCGATGACGACTCTGGACAGCGGCGCCATCGTCGCCGTCTCGGTGCTCGACGTCGAGACGATCACCCCCACGTCCGGCGATGTCGTCATCCGCTTCGGCGACAACGAGGAGGCCAAGGCCCTCACCGGGGTCAACGAGTCGGCGAAGGGCGCCGAGACGACCTACGAATTCCAGCTGTTCTTCGCCGTCCCGTCCCAGGGGTCGAGCGAGCCGATCCGCCTCCTGGCTTCGCGTCAGGATCTCGTCTCCGTGAAGGTGATCAAGTGAGTGAGATCTCTCCCGCCGCGCTGCGCGGCGCCGTCGACCTGTCCAGCCTGCGCAACCGCCCGTCCGCGCCCGCGGGCGGAGCATCGGCGGCCCCCGCCGGCGCACCGGTCGCGGACGTCGTCATCGACGCCACCGATGAGAACTTCGGCCAGGTGCTGGAGCTGTCCCGCACGGTGCCGGTGGTCGTCGACCTGTGGGCCGAGTGGTGCGGGCCGTGCAAGCAGCTGAGCCCGATCATCGAGAAGGTCACGCGTGAGCTCGGTGGCCGTGTGCTCCTGGCCAAGGTGGACGTCGACGCGAACCCGCAGCTCGCGCAGAGCTTCCGCGCACAGTCGATCCCCATGGTCGTCGCGCTCATCGCGGGCCAGCCGGTGCCGATGTTCACCGGCGCCGTGCCCGAGCAGCAGGTCCGTGAGGTCTTCGCGCAGTTGCTTCAGGTGGCCGCGCAGAACGGCGTCTCCGGGACGCTGCCGATCGGCGATGCCGAGACGCAGGAGTCCACCGCTCCCGTCGAGCCCGAGCTGCCGCCGCTGCATGCGGAGGCTTTCGCCGCGATCGAGCGCGGAGACTACCGTGCCGCGATCACGGCCTACGAGAAGGCGCTCGCGCAGAACCCGCGCGACGAGGACGCCATCGCGGGTCTGGGCCAGGTGCGTCTGTTGGACCGCGTGCAGGGTCTCGACCTCCAGGCGGCGCGCGCTGCGGCTGCGGACGCCCCGCTCGACGTGCAGGCGCAGTTCGACGTGGCAGACCTGGACCTCGCCGGCGGGCACGTCGACGATGCCTTCGGGCGTCTGCTCGACCTGTTCGCACAGTTGCCGTCCGACCAGCGCGCTCCCGTCCGCGAGCGCCTCGTCGAGCTCTTCGGGCTCATCGGTGCCAGCGACCCCCGGGTGATCGCGGCACGCAACCGGCTCTCCTCGCTGCTCTTCTGATCGAACGGCGCGGGACCACCCCGCGCCGTTCGATCGGCTCCCACAGCTCGTCAGCCGTTGTTCACTGTGGGCACGTGCGGCTCGGGCTGGTGCCGGAGCCAGAGCGTCGAAAGTGCGGGAAGCGTGATGGAGGCGGTGGGGGAGCCCGCGTCTGCGGGCTCGGCGACCACCATTCCGAGGTTGCCGGACCCCCGTCCGCCGTAGGCGTCGGCATCCGAGTTCAGGATCTCCTGCCATACGCCCTCCCGCGGCAATCCGAGACGGTATCCGGTGCGCTCGACCCCGGCGAAGTTGCTGACGACGACGAGGCGCCCGCCGTGTGCGTCCCGTCGTTCGAAGGCGATGACCGACGGGTCCCAGCTCGGTGCACCGAGGCGCGTGAACCCGGAGCCGTCGCTGTCACGCTCCCAGAGCGGGGCCTGCGACCGGTACACCCCGTTCATCGCCGCGACGAAGTCCTGCAGCTGTGCGTGGGAGGGTTGGTCGCGGAGCCACCAGTCCAGCTCGCGCCCCTCCGACCACTCCGCGAGCTGCCCGAATTCCTGCCCCATGAACAGCAGCTTCTTGCCGGGATGTCCCCACATGTAGGCGAGGTAGGCGCGGGCGTTCGCGAGCTTGTGCCAGTGGTCGCCCGGCATCTTCGACAGCAGGCTGCCCTTGCCGTGCACGACCTCGTCGTGACTGATGGGCAGGACGTAGTTCTCGCCGAACGCGTAGACGAAGGAGAACGTCATCTCACCCTCATGATGGGCGCGATACATCGGGTCCCGCCCGATGTACTGGAGCGAGTCGTTCATCCAGCCCATGTTCCACTTGAAACCGAAGCCGAGGCCCGCGTGATCCGTCGGCGCGGTGACACCGGGGAAGCTCGTGGACTCCTCGGCGATCATCAGGATGCCGGGGTGCAGCCGGTAGGCCGTGGCATTCACCTCCTGCAGGAAGCGGATCGCCTCCAGATTCTCCCTCCCGCCGTGGATGTTGGGCTCCCACTCGCCTTCGCGGCGCGAATAGTCGAGGTAGAGCATCGAGGCCACGGCGTCCACCCGCAGACCGTCGACGTGGAACTCCTCGAGCCAATAGAGGGCGTTGGCGACGAGGAAGCCGCGGACCTCGGGTCGTCCGTAGTCGAAGATCAGGGTGCCCCAGTCCTGATGCTCGCCGCGGCGGGGGTCGGGGTGCTCGTACAGGGGCTGACCGTCGAAACGCGCCAGCGCGAAGTCATCCTTGGGGAAGTGGCCGGGCACCCAGTCCATGATGACCCCGATCCCGGCCTGGTGCAGACGGTCGATGAGGTACCGCAGGTCGTCGGGGGAGCCGTAGCGGCTCGTCGGCGCGTAGTAACCGCTGACCTGATACCCCCACGAGCCGCCGAACGGATGCTCGGCGAGCGGCATGAACTCGACGTGGGTGAAGCCGGTCTCCTGCACGTGCGCGATGAGCGGATCGGCGAGCTCGCGATAGCCCAGGCCCCCGCGCCAGGAGCCGACGTGCACCTCGTACACCGACAGCGGCTGGGCGACCGCGTGGGTGGCGGCGCGGCGGGTCATCCACGCGCCGTCCTGCCAGACGTACGACGACGCCGTGACGACCGAGGCGGTCTCCGGCGGCACCTGCGCCGCCAACGCCATCGGATCGGCCTTGAGGATCCAGTTGCCGCTCCGCGTCCGGATCTGGAACTTGTATCGGGTGCCGACGGGGAGTCCGGGGACGAAGAGCTCCCAGATGCCGCTGGCGCCGAGGGAGCGCATGGCGTGGCTCTCGCCGTTCCAGCCGTTGTGATCCCCTACGACCCGGACGGCTGTCGCATCGGGCGCCCAGACCGCGAACGACACCCCCTCCTCGTCGCCGTGCACGCGCGGGTGCGCGCCGAGCGCCTCCCAGAGCCGCTCGTGGCGCCCTTCGGCGATCAGGTGGAGGTCGAGCTCGCCCAGAGTCGGCGCGTGCCGGTACGGGTCGCCGGTGATGGTCTCCGATTCGCCGCGGTACCGAGTCGCGAGGCGGTAGGGGACGGCGGGTCCCGGATGGGTGCCCTCCCACACGCCGTGCGCGACGTGGGTCAGGGTGAGCCGGCTGCCGTCGCCGAACACGGCCTCGACGGTCTCGGCGAGGGGGCGGCGGGCGCGGATCGTGGTGACGGTGCGGTCGGCCGCATCCTTCCCGGGGTGCGCTCCGAGCAGCGCATGCGGGTCGTGGTGCTGGCCGGCCGCGATGGCCTCCCAGTCGGCGGTGGCCGTGTCGTCGATGCGGCTCATGCGCGCTCCCTCACCTTCAGGATGTGGACGGGCTCGGCGAAGGCGTCGAGCCGCACGTAGTTGTGGTCGGTCCAGGTCCAGACGCTCCCGGTCAGGAGGTCTTCCACCTCGAAACTCTCGCCCAGAGGCACGCCCCAGCGGGTGGTGTCGAGGTGGACGGTGGTCTCGCGCACGGAGTGCGGATCGACGTTGGCGACGATGATCAGAGTGTCCGGGGCACCGGTGTCGGTGAACGCCGCGTCCAGATGCTTGCTGTAGACGAGGATCGCGTCGTCGTCGCTCCAGTGGAGGTCGAGGTTGCGGAGCTGGCGGAGCGCGGGGTGGGCGCGCCGGATCTCGTTCAGTCGTCGCAGCAGCGGAGCGAGGGACTCGCCGCGTTCCTCGGCCCCCGCCCAGTCCCGGAACTTGTACTCGTACTTCTCGTTGTCGATGTTCTCCTCCGAGCCCGGCCGCGCCACGTTCTCGATGAGCTCGTAGCCGGCGTACACGCCGTAGACGGGGCCCGCCGTCGCGGCGATGCAGGCACGGATCCGGTAGGCCGCTCGTCCACCGAACTGAAGGTACTCGGTGAGGATGTCGTGCGTGTTGACGAAGAGGTTCGGACGCATGTAGTCGGCGGTCTCGTGGGAGATCGACGTGAGGAACTCCTCGAGCTCGGCCTTGGTGTTGCGCCAGGTGAAGTAGCTGTAGCTCTGCTGGAAGCCCACCGCGGCGAGCGCCCGCATCACCGCCGGCCGGGTGAACGCCTCGGCGAGGAAGATCACGTCGGGATGCGTCTCGTTCACCGTCGCGATCAGCCATTCCCAGAACTGGAGCGGCTTGGTGTGCGGGTTGTCCACGCGGAAGATCCGTACACCCTCCGCCACCCAGTGCCGGACGATCCGCAGCATCTCGGCGGCGATCCCCTCCGGGTCGTTGTCGAAGTTCAGCGGGTAGATGTCCTGGTACTTCTTCGGAGGGTTCTCGGCGTACGCGATCGTCCCGTCGGGGAGGGTGGTGAACCACTCCGGGTGGTCGCGGACCCAGGGGTGGTCGGGAGAGGCCTGCAGCGCGAGGTCGAGGGCGACCTCCAGTCCTTCCTTCCGCGCTGCCCGCACGAAGGCTCGGAAGTCCTGCGGAGTGCCGAGGTCAGGGTGGATCGCATCGTGCCCGCCCTCCGCGGCCCCGATCGCGTAGGGCGACCCCGGGTCGCCGCTCTCGGCCACGAGGGTGTTGTTCCGCCCCTTGCGGTTGGTGCTGCCGATGGGGTGGATCGGGACGAGGTAGATCACGTCGAAGCCCATGCGCGCGACGTCGGGCAGTCGCTTCGCCGCCGTCCGGAACGTTCCGCTGCGGACCGTGCCGTCCTTCAGCCGCCGGGCGCCCTCGGAGCGGGGGAAGAACTCGTACCAGGCGCCGACGCCCGCGCGCGTCCGCTCGACGCGGAGGATCTGTTCGGGGGAGGCGGAGCGCAGGGTCGTGACGGGACGATCCTGGAAGATCGCGGCGAGCTCCGGGTCGACGGCCAGAGCCGCGGTCGTCTCCGCGTCGCCGGCACGCAGCGCGTCGGCGTAGGCGCGAAGGCGCGTGCGCTGCGCCGCGGGGCGGTCCTTCTCCGCCACGGCTCTGCGCAGGAGCTCCGCTCCCAGCGCCGCCATCACGGGGATGTCGATTCCGGCCGCGACCTTCACCTCTGCGGCGTGCGCCCAGGTGGCGAAGTCGTCGGAGAAGGCCTCGAAGCGGTAGCGCCAGGTCCCCTCTTCGTCGAGAGCGATCTGCGCCTCCCAGCGGTCGGTGCCGTCGGCGAGCGCGGTGAGCCGGTGGAGGCTCGCCTCACCGTGCGGAGAAGTCAACCGCACGTGCACGCCGATGAGGTCGTGTCCCTCTCGGAACGCCACGATGCGGAAGGGGACCACCTCTCCCGCGAAGGCTTTGGCGGGGAAGCCGCCGGGGACCGCCGGCGTCCCGTCGAGCAGCGGGATCCGCGTCGTCCGCAACGCTCCGGAGACGTCCGCCTCGGCGGCGCGCGTCGGGATCTGAACGGGGCTCCGCAGAGCCGAGGGTCGGGTTCCAGCACGAGCAGTCACATGCCGAATCTACCGCTCGGCCCTGTCGGAACCTACCGCTCGACCCCGGCGCCGAACCGTGCTATCACTCCACCCGGAAGAGGCGCATGGACGTGCCGGGGATCGGCAGCACGTCACCCGGAGCGTACGTCTCCTCGGCCTCCGACGGGCGCTCGTCGGCGCTCGACCAGAGGGAGACGAATCGGCTGGCGCCCTCGATCTCCTCCGGGAGTCGCACGTCGATCGGCGCCTCCGTGCCATGCACGATCAGGAGGATGCGGTTGGCGGGTTCCTTGTCCGGTGTGGAGGCGGCGACGTACTGCAGAGTGCGATTGCCCGGGTCGGTCCACTGGCCCGGTTCCATGGTCGCGCCGTCCTGGTCGTACCAGTCCATGACCGAGGCGTTCGGGATGTGCTCCCCGAGGCGCGCATACCGACTCGGCCGCAGCGCCGGGTTCTCCTCGCGCAACCGGGCGAGGCGCGCGACGTGGGCCCGGAGGTCGTCCTGCCAGGGCTGCAACTCCCAGGACAGCCAGGACAGCGGTGAGTCCTGCGCGTAGGCGTTGTTGTTGCCGCGCTGGGACCGCCCCACCTCGTCTCCGGCAGTGAGCATCGGGATGCCGGCCGAGAGGAGGAGGGTGCCGAGCAGGTTGCGCATGGCCTTGCGCCGGGCGGTGAGGATCGCGGGATCGTCGGTCGGTCCCTCGACGCCGTGGTTGAACGAGCGGTTGAGGTCGGCGCCGTCGCGGTTGTGCTCGCCGTTGGCCTCGTTGTGCTTGACGTCGTACGACACGAGGTCGTGCAGGGTGAAGCCGTCGTGCGCCGTGACGAAGTTGATGCTGGCGAGGGGTCCGCGGTCCTCGCTGAAGGTGTTGGACGATCCGGCGAGCCGGGTGGCGAAGCCGCCGATGCCGACCGGCGCCGAGGCCCGTCGCGCGTAGTCGATGTCGCTCAGCCAGAAGTTGCGCACCCGGTCGCGGTACCGGTCGTTCCACTCGTGCCACCCCGCAGGGAAGTTGCCCGTCTGCCAGCCGCCCAGTCCGACGTCCCAGGGTTCCGCGATGAGCTTGGTCTCCGCGAGGACGGGGTCGGCGGCGATCGCCCGCAGAAGCGGATGATCCGGGGTGTAGGCGTGAGCGCCGTCGCGCGCGATCGCCGTCGCCAGGTCGAAGCGGAAGCCGTCGATCTGCATCTCCTCAGCCCAGTACCGGAGAGAGTCCAGGACCAGTCGGGCGCCCGCATCGGTGGCCGTGTTGAGCGTGTTGCCGCATCCCGTGGTGTCGATGTAGACGCCCGCGTCGTCCTGTCGGTAGTACCGCGCGTTATCGATACCGCGGAGACTGGAGCGCGGCCCGCCGATGCCCTCCTCGGACGTGTGGTTGTACACGACGTCGAGGATCACCTCGAGGCCGGCCTCGTGCAGCAGACGCACCATGCCCTTGAACTCGGCGATGATCGCCTCGGGGCCCCGCTTCCTGGCGTCCTCCGTCGCATAGGCGGCGTGGGGCGTGAAGAAGTTCAGGGTGTTGTACCCCCAGTAGTTCGTCAGCCCCCGCTCCAGCAGCCGCGGCTCCGGGACGAAGGCGTGGACGGGGAGCAGCTCCACCGACGTCACCCCGAGCGTGCGGAGGTACGCGATCATGGCCGGATGCGCGAGGCCCGCGTAGGTGCCGTGCAGCGCGGGCGGGATGTCGGGGTGTCGCTTGGTCAGTCCCTTCACGTGGCCCTCGTAGATCAGCGTCCGGTCGGCGGGGATCCGCGGCTTCGTGGAGCCGCCCCAGTCGAAGCCGTCCTCGATGACCACGGCTCGCCATTCCTGGTAGCCGTGTCCCTGGGCGAGGCCCCGCGCATACGGATCGAGGAGCAGCGTCTCCGGGTTGAACGTGTTGCCGGGCCCGTGCGGGCCCTCGACGCGCAGCGCGTAGCGGACCCCGGGCTGCAGCAACGGCGTCGTGACCTCCCAGACCCCTCCGGGGCGTCGTTCGAGGGGAGCCTGGTCGACGACCCAGTCGAGGTCCGTCGCGTCGAAGACGACGAGGTCGACGGCGGAAGCGTTCTGCGACCAGACCCGCAGCGTGCCGACGCCGTCATGCAGCCGGACGCCGAGGTTGTCGAGGATCGCCCCACCGGGCACGACGGAGTCGGGGGACGAAGACATGGATACACCCTAAACGTGTTGCATTTCAGTCTCATGACAGGACGCACCCGGTCTCACACGCAGGCGGACCGTTCGGGGCGCGGATCGGGGAGAATCGAAGCATGCGGCACTATCTCGACCACGCGGCGACGACCCCGCTGCGCCCGGAGGCCAGGGACGCGTGGCTGGAGGCGTCGGTCATCATCGGCAACGCGTCGTCGACGCACGGAGCCGGGCAGGACGCGCGCCGGGTGCTGGAGGAGTCACGGGAGCGGATCGCCGCGGTCCTCGGGGCCGACCCGATCGAGGTCGTGCTCACCTCCGGTGGGACGGAGTCCATCAACCTCGCCCTTCAAGGACTGTGGCACTCGCGTGGTCCGGGGAGGGCGGCCGTCGTGGTGCCGGACGGCGAGCACCACGCGACGATGGACACGGTCGCCGCCCTCGTCTCCGACGGGGCCGAGGTGCGGGCCGTGCCCGTGTCGGCCCACGCGCGCATCGACGAGGACCGCTTCGCCGCTGCCCTGCCGGGGGCCGCGTTCGCGACCGCGCTCGTCGCGAACAACGAGACCGGGACGATCAACGGTGCGCGCGCGCTGGCGGTGGCGACGGCCGACGCCGGCGTGCCCCTGCACCTGGACGCCGTCGCCGCTCTCGGGCATCTGCCGCTGTCCTTCCGGGACCTCCGCGGCCGCGCGGACGACGGCGTGGGCCTCGTGGCACTCAGCGTCGCCGGACACAAGGTCGGCGCACCGGTCGGCGTCGGAGCGCTGGTGGTGGCGCGGTCCGCCCGGCTGACCCCGCTCCTGCGGGGCGGGGGCCAGCAGAGGGGTCTGCGTGCGGGCACGCAGGACGTGCCGGGAGCGGCGGCGCTGGCGACCGCGCTCGAACTCGCCGAACGGGAGCGGGCCGCCGAGAGCGTCCGCGTGGGCGGTCTGCGCGACCGCCTGGTCGAGGGCATCCGTGCGCGGGTGCCGGCGGCCGAGCTCCTGGGCGACCCCGATCACCGTCTTCCGGGTACCGCCCATCTGCTGTTCCCCGGTGCGGTGGGGGAGAGCCTGCTGTTCCTGCTGGACGTGGCCGGCGTCTCGGCCTCCACGGGCTCCGCGTGTCAGGCGGGGGTCGCCGAGCCCTCGCACGTCGTGATGGCGATGGGGCGCAGTGAGGCGGACGCCCGGAGCGTGCTGCGCTTCTCCCTCGGGCGCACGTCGACCGATGCCGATGTGGATGCGGTGCTGGCGGTGATCGGAGATGCCTACGCACGGGCATCCGGGGCCCGTGCAGCCGAGCGCTCGTAGACTGGACCCATGCGAATCCTTGCGGCCATGAGTGGTGGTGTGGACTCCGCCGTCGCGGCCGCCCGGGCCGTCGAGGCGGGGCACGATGTGGTCGGCGTGCACCTCGCGCTCTCCCGCGCCGGGGGGACCCTGCGCACCGGCAGCCGCGGCTGCTGCACGATCGAGGACGCCCTCGACGCGCGTCGCGCCGCCGACCTCCTCGGCATCCCCTTCTATGTGTGGGATTTCTCGGAGCGGTTCCGCGACGACGTGATCGACGACTTCGTCGCCGAATACCGTGCGGGTCGGACGCCGAACCCGTGCATGCGGTGCAACGAGAAGATCAAGTTCGCCGCCCTGCTGGAGCGCGCCCTGGAGCTCGGCTTCGATGCGGTCTGCACCGGACACTATGCGACCCTCGTCGACGGTCCGGAGGGACTCGAGCTGCACCGGGCATCGGACAACGCGAAGGATCAGTCCTACGTGCTCGGGGTCCTGACGGCCGATCAGCTCGCGCACACCTACTTCCCCCTGGGCACCACGCCGTCGAAGGCGCTCGTGCGGGCGGAGGCGGAGCAGCGCGGTCTCAGTGTGGCCCAGAAGCCGGACAGCCACGACATCTGCTTCATCCCCGACGGCGACACCCGCGGCTGGCTGGCCGAGAAGGTCGGCACGGCCACCGGTGAGATCGTCGACCGCACCGGTGCCGTCGTCGGTGCGCACGAGGGCGCCCACGCCTTCACGGTGGGCCAGCGGCGCGGGCTCAAGCTCGGGGTCCCGGCTCCGGACGGCAAGCCGCGCTTCGTGCTCGAGGTGCGGCCCGTGTCGAACACGGTGGTCGTGGGTCCGAAGGAGGCCCTGGCCATCGCCGAGATCGCGGGGGAGCGCTTCAGCTGGGCCGGCGCCGCGCCCGGTGCGTCCACATTCGCGTGCGACGTGCAGATCCGCGCGCACGCCGAGCCGGTACCCGCCACGGCCACGGTGACGGACGAGGGCGTCCATGTCGTCCCGGACACCCCGCTGGACGGCGTCGCCCCCGGGCAGACCGCCGTGCTCTACGTCGGCACGCGCGTGCTCGGGCAGTTCACGATCGATTCGACCGTCTCCGCCATTCCGGTCGGCGTCTGATCCGGGTGGATGTCGGTCCCCGCTCCTAGACTGGCGGAGTGCCGGAGAACATCTCACTGGAAGACGCCCGCAGCGAGGCGGATGAGCTGACGACCCGCATCCTCGAGGCGAAGGACGCGTACTACGGGCGCGACACGTCGCTCGTCGACGACGCGACGTACGACGGCTGGATGCGGCGTCTGGAAGAGCTCGAACGCCTGCACCCCGAGCTGCAGGGGCAGGACTCGCCGACGCAGATGGTCGGTGCCGCCGAGGTCACGGGCCTCGCGACCATCGAGCACGCCGAGCGCATGCTCAGCCTCGACAACGTCTTCTCGATCGAGGAGCTGCGTGATTGGGCACACAAGACGCGGGCGGCCGCCGGGCGGGACGTCGACTGGCTGACCGAGCTCAAGATCGACGGCCTCGCGATCAATCTCCGGTATGAGAACGGCGTGCTGACGTCGGCCGCGACCCGGGGCGACGGGCGCGTCGGCGAGATCGTCACCGAGAACGCCCTCCGGCTCCCCGAGATCCCCGAACGGCTCGCCGGGGAGGGGCACCCGCCGATCGTCGAGGTCCGTGGCGAGGTCTTCATCCCCGTCGCCGCGTTCGAGCGGCTGAACGCGGCGCAGGCGGCGTTCCGCGACCGCGCGTACGCCGACGCGCTCGCGCGCTGGGAGGCCAGGGGCGGAGCGAAGAAGGCGTTCGACGAGGAGAAGGCCCGCACCGCGGCGGCACGGCGTTTCCCGGCCTTCGCGAATCCCCGCAACGCGGCCAGTGGCGGCCTTCGTCAGCAGATCGACAAGAAGGACGGCCTGGAGCTGGAAGCGGGCCTGCTGCGCATCGAGTCGCTCGCGCTGTACGTGCACGGCATCGGTGCCTGGACGAACCCGCCGGTCGCGGCCCAGAGCCAGGTCTACGAGCTGCTGGCCGCCTGGGGGCTGCCCACGAGTCCGCACACGAAGGTGTGCCGCAGCATCGACGACGTGGTCGCCTTCGTCGAGTACTACGGCGAGCATCGGCACGACATCGAGCACGAGCTCGACGGCATCGTGGTCAAGGTCGACGAGCTCGATCTCCACGACGAGCTCGGTGCGACGAGCCGGGCGCCCCGCTGGGCGATCGCCTACAAGTACCCGCCGGAGGAGGTGCAGACGAAGCTGCTCGACATCGTCGTCTCCGTCGGTCGCACCGGTCGCGCGACGCCGTTCGCGGTCATGGCGCCGGCTCACGTCGCCGGATCCGTGGTCCGCCAGGCGACCCTCCACAACAAGGACGTGGTGAAGGCCAAGGGCGTTCTCATCGGCGACACCGTGGTGCTGCGCAAGGCGGGCGACGTGATCCCTGAGGTGCTCGGGCCGGTGGTCGAGAAGCGGGACGGGACCGAGCGGGAGTTCGTCATGCCCGCCGACTGCCCGGAGTGCGGGACGCCGCTGCGCGCCATGAAGGAGGGCGACATCGATCTGCGGTGCCCGAACGCCCGGTCGTGCCCCGCGCAGGTGCGCGGACGCGTCGAGCACATCGGCTCTCGGGGCGCCCTCGATGTCGAGGCCCTGGGCGAGGTGACGGCGGCGGCCCTGACCCAGCCCACGAGTCCGGCGGAACCTCCGCTGGTCACGGAGGCGGGCCTGTTCGCCCTGACCCTGGAGCAGCTCGTGCCGATCGAGGTCGTCGTGCGTGACGCGGAGACGGGTCTGCCGCGCGAGGACGAGGACGGCCTCGTGAAGACCCGCGCGCCGTTCCGGCGCAACCCGACCGCGGCTGAGAAGAAGTCGGGTCTGGATGGCCCTCAGCCGTCCTCGCAGGCGCTGACCCTGCTCGCGGAGCTGGAGAAGGCGAAGACGAAAGATCTCTGGCGGCTGCTCGTCGCCCTGAACATCCGGCATGTCGGGCCGGTCGCAGCGCGGGCGCTCGCGCAGTGGTTCGGGTCGCTCGATGCGATCCGTGCCGCGTCGCGCGAGGAGCTCGCGGCGGTCGAGGGCGTCGGCGGCATCATCGCCGACTCCTTGCTCGCGTGGTTCGAGGTCGACTGGCACCAGGACATCGTCCGGCAGTGGGCGGACGCGGGCGTGCAATGGACGACACCCGGTCACCCGGGACCGGGAGCAGCCATCGCCGCCGGCGGTGTGCTGGAGGGCCTGACGGTGGTCGCGACAGGATCGCTCGACGGGTACACCCGCGAAGGGGCGCAAGAGGCGATCATCAAGGCCGGAGGCAAGGCGGCCTCGAGCGTCTCCAAGAAGACGGACTTCGTGGCCGCAGGGCCAGGCGCCGGCTCCAAGCTCGCGAAGGCGGAGGAACTCGGCATCCGCATCCTCGACGCCGCGCAGTTCCACATGCTGGTCACCGAGGGGCCTGCGGCGCTGGGGTGAGGACTCAGGCGCTCTCCGGCGTCGCCGTGGCGGGCGCGAGGAACTGGCGCAGGCGGGGGGAATCCGCGAACCCCAGCTCTCGATAGAGTCCGACAGCCGCCTCGCTCGAATGCACGGTGATCCGTTCGGCGCCGACGGAGACCGCGTGGGCACAGGCGGCCGCGACGAGGCCGCGGCCCGCGCCGCGCCGGCGATGCTCCGGCACGACGAACACGCTCTGGATATCCGCGGAGATGCGGTCGGGCGCTCCCGGCCTCGGCACGCGCGGTACGAGGGCGACCCACGCCGCGCCGACGACACGGTCATCGTCCTCGGTCCGCGCGACGAAGGCGACGTGGGTGTGAGCGTGCGCCTGCCACCACTCGCCGAGCTCGGCGATGAACGTGTCGAGCGATCGACCGGCCGTCAGGTCCGCGGGCACGTCCTGCCACTTGAGCCGGCCGAGCGCGGGGAGATCCTCCCTGACGGCGCGGTCGATGCGCATCGACGGTCCGCTCAGCCCTTGTGCCGGGGCTTCCGGAACGGCTTCTCGTCGCGGTCGCGGTGCGCTGGGCGCTCGTCGCGATCGCGCCGATCCGTCCGGTCGTAGCGGGTCGGACGGCCACGGCCGTCGCCGTCGCGCGAAGACGCGCCGCGTCGTGCGCCGGGCCCACGGTCGGGGGCGATCTCGATCAGCCGTCCCGAGATGCGCGTGTCGCGGAGCTTGTCGAGCACGGCGGGGTCGAGGTTCGCCGGGAGCTCGACGATGGAGAAGTCGGGGCGGATGTTGATCGCGCCGAAGTCGTCGCGGCCCAGGCCGCCCTCGTTCGCCAGCGCGCCGACGATCTGGCGCGGCTCGACGCGGTGCCGCCGTCCCACCTCGATCCGGTACGGGGTGTAGTCGCCCCGCCCACGACGCTCCCGGGGCTCCCGCGGCTCCCGCGTCTGCCGCTCGCGCGGCGGACGGTTGTCGGCGGCCACCGCCTGCGACAAGGCGTCCTGCGCGGGGTCGAGGAGCAGCGGGGTGGAGCCCTGGGCCACCACGGCGAGAGCGGCCGCGACATCGCCCTCCGGCACGTCGTGATGCCGGACGTAGTGGGCGATGATGTCGCGGAACGCGTCGATGCGCGACGTCTCCGCCAACGCGGTCGTGATCGCATCGTCGAAGCGTGCGAGCCGCGTCGTGTTCACGTCCTCGGTGCTCGGCAGCTGCATCTGCGTGGGCTGCTGCCGCGTCGCCTTCTCGATGTGCTTGAGCAGGTAGCGCTCGCGCGGGGTGATGAAGCTGATCGCGTCGCCCGTGCGGCCCGCGCGCCCCGTCCGTCCGATGCGGTGCACGTACGACTCGGTGTCGGTGGGGATGTCGAAGTTGACGACGTGGCTGATGCGCTCGACGTCGAGGCCGCGGGCGGCGACGTCCGTCGCGACGAGGATGTCGAGCTTGCCGTCCTTGAGCTGGTTGACGCTGCGCTCGCGCTGCACCTGCGGCACGTCGCCGTTGATCGCGGCGGCGGAGTATCCGCGGGCGCGGAGCTTCTCGGCCAGGGTCTCGGTCTCGTTCTTCGTGCGGACGAAGACGATCATCCCGTCGAAGTTCTCCACCTCGAGGATGCGGGTCAGCGCGTCCACCTTCTGCGCGTAGGAGACGACGAGGTAGCGCTGGGTGATGTTCGTGTTGGTCGCGGTCTTGGACTTGACCGTGATCTCCTCCGGGTCGCGGAGGTACTGCTGCGCGAGGCGGCGGATCTGCGCGGGCATCGTCGCCGAGAACAAGGCGACCTGCTTCTCCTCCGGCGTCTGCGCGAGGATCTGCTCGACGTCTTCGGCGAAGCCCATCTTCAGCATCTCGTCGGCCTCGTCCAGCACGAGGTACTGGAGCTCGGAGAGGTCGAGAGTGCCCTTGGCCAGGTGGTCCATGATGCGGCCGGGGGTTCCGACGACGACGTGCACGCCGCGGCGGAGGGCGGACAGCTGGACCCCGTAGCCCTGACCGCCGTAGACGGGCAGCACGTGCACGCCCTTCATGCGCGACGCGTACGATTCGAACGCCTCGCAGACCTGCAGCGCGAGCTCGCGGGTCGGGGCGAGGACGAGCGCTTGCGGCGTCTTCTGTGCCACGTCGAGCCGCTCCAGCACGGGCAGCGCGAAGGCAGCGGTCTTACCCGTGCCGGTCTGCGCCATGCCGACCACATCGCGGCCGGCGAGCAGCGTCGGGATGGTCGCGGCCTGGATGGGCGAGGGGGTCTCGTAGCCGAGATCCTTGATGGCCTTGAGGACCGGCCCGGTGATGCCGAGCTCCTCGAATCCGGGGGTGGCAGGGGACTCGTCGGGGGCGTCGGCGGGGGTCACTTCTTCAGGGGTCACTTCCCAAGGGTAGCGCGCCCGGCCCCCCGCTTCCTGTGGGGTCGGCTCAGACCCCCGACGTGAGGGCGAGCAGCTTCTCCTTCACCTGCCGGCGGAGCACCTTCCCGATGAGCGACTTCGGCAGCTCGTCGACGACGAAGACACGGCGCGGCACCTTGTACGGGGTGAGGATGCTGCGGGCGTACTCGCGGATCGCCTCCACGTCGACATCGGCACCGGGATCGACGACGATCGCCGCGACGACCTCCTCGCCCGAGTGATCGCTGGGGAGCCCGACGACCGCGGCATCCGCCACCGACGGATGCTGCCGCAGCGCGTTCTCGACCTCGGTCGGGGCGACGTTGAAGCCCCCGGTGATGATGAGCTCCTTGATCCGGTCGACGATCCGCACGAAGCCGGCGTCGTCGATCGTGACGATGTCGCCGGTGCGGTACCAGCCGTCGACGAACACGGCCTCGGTCTCCTCGGGCTTGCCGTAGTACCCGGAGAAGACCTGGGGCCCGCGCACGACGAGCTCCCCGGCGGAGCCTTCCGGCACATCCTCGGTGGGGTTCTCCGGGTCGACGACGCGGCACTCCGTCCCGGGAAGAGGGAGCCCGACGGTCCCGGGAACGCGGTTGTCGGCGACCGGATTGGCCATCAGGACGGGCGAGCATTCGCTCAGGCCGTAGCCCTCGACGAGGTAGCCATGCGTGGCAGCCTCGAAGGGGACGACGAGCTCATGCGGCAGTGCCATGGCACCGGAGATCGCGACTTCGATACCGTCGAGCGAGACCCCCTTGGCGTTCGCGGCGGCGAGCAGGCGGTCCGCGATGGGCGGGACGAGCGGGAGGAACGTCGCCGGGTGCTTCTTGACGACGTCCAGCACGAGGTCGGGATCGAATTTCGGGAAGAGCACGAGGCGCGCCCCCATCGACATCGCGAAGGTGAGGCAGAGCGTCAGCCCGTAGGCATGGAACATGGGCAGCACCGCATACACGACGCAGCCCTTGCCACGCTGGATGGACGGGACCCAGGCCTGTGCCTGCGCCGCGTTGGCGAGCAGGTTGCGGTGCGTGAGCGCGGCGCCCTTCGGGGTGCCCGTCGTCCCCGAAGTGTACTGGATGATCGCCAGGTCGTCCGTACCGGGCCGCGGGTGGGAAGCGGGGATGGGGGAGGATGCCAGCACCGACTCCCAGAGAACGGTGCCGCGGACCCGCTCGGTCAGGGCAGCCCGGGACTCCCGGGCCTTGGCGACCGGCAGCCGGAGAGCGAAGCGGGTGAGCGCCGGCATCGCTCGCGTGACGTCGACCGAGACGAGCGTGGAGACGGCCAGATCGCTCGGGAACTCCTGCACCGTGGCGACGACCTTGTTCCAGACGATCGCGTGCTTGGCGCCGTGGTCCTCGAACTGCTTGCGCAGCTCGCGCGGGGTGTAGAGCGGGTTGTGCTCGACCACGACCGCACCCAGACGCAGCACGGCGTAGAACGCGATGATGTGCTGCGGGCAGTTCGGCAGGACGATCGCGACGGGATCGCCCGCACGGACGCCGAGATCCCGGAGCCCCGCGGCGGCGCGATCGATCGCCTCCTGCAGCTGCGCATAGGTGGTCTCCCGGCCGAAGAACTGCAGAGCCGGTGCGTCGGGGTAGTCGCGGGCCGAGGCGGCGACGATGTCCACGAGGGAGCCGCTGACGGGGGCGAGGTCCTCCGGAACGCCGTCGGCGTAGCTGGCGATCCACGGGCGAGGGGGCTGGAACGTGCTCACGCGCCCAGCTTAGGCGGGCCGCGCCGCGCCGAGCGGCGGGCGGCTCGCCAACTAGACTGGGGGCGTGTCTGAAATCACCCCTGATCTTGTGCGCCATCTCGGCGTGCTCGCGCGCATCCAGCTGAACGACGACGAGGTGACGCGGCTCACCGGCCAGCTCGACGCCATCGTCGACAACATCGCCAAGGTGTCCGAGGTCGCGACCGCCGATGTCGCCGCGACGAGCCACCCGATCCCGCTGAGCAACGTGTTCCGTCCCGACGTGGTCGGCGAGACGCTCACGCACGAGCAGGTGCTGCAGAACGCGCCGGACCAGGCCGACGGCCGGTTCCGCGTCACCGCGATCCTGGGAGAAGAGCAGTGAGCGACATCATCCGGCTGACCGCGGCGGAGCTCGCCGACAAGCTCGCGACGCGGGAGGTCTCCAGCGTCGAGGCCACGCAGGCGCACCTCGACCGGATCGCCCAGGTCGACGGCGACGTGCATGCCTTCCTGCACGTCAACGAGCACGCGCTCGACGCGGCGGCCGACATCGACGCCCGTCGCGCCGCGGGGGAGGACCTCGGGCCGATCGCCGGCGTGCCGCTCGCGATCAAGGACGTCCTCGTCACGACCGACCAGCCGACCACGAGCGGCTCCCGGATCCTCGAGGGCTACCGCTCGCCGTACGACGCGACGGTCGTGGCCCGCTCCCGAGCCGCCGGCCTCATCGCGCTCGGCAAAACGAACATGGACGAGTTCGCGATGGGCTCGTCGACGGAGCACTCCGCCTACGGCCCGACCCGCAACCCCTGGGATCTCGACCGGATCCCCGGGGGCTCGGGTGGGGGCTCTGCCGCCGCCGTCGCCGCCTTCGAGGCCCCGCTCGCCCTCGGCTCCGACACCGGCGGATCGATCCGTCAGCCTGCGCACGTGACCGGCACGGTCGGCGTGAAGCCGACGTACGGCGGTGTCAGCCGCTACGGCGCCATCGCGTTGGCGTCGAGCCTCGACCAGGTCGGCCCCGTCACCCGCACGGTGCTCGATGCCGGTCTGCTGCACGACGCGATCGGCGGCCACGACCCGAAGGACTCCACGTCGCTCGACGAGCAGTGGCCGTCCTTTGCGGCGGCCGCACGCGAGGGTGCGCGCGGGGACGGCCTCAAGGGTCTGCGCGTCGGCGTCATCCGCGAGCTCCCCGACAGCGGTTTCCAGCCGGGCGTCGCGGCGTCGTTCCGCAGCGCGCTGGCGCTGCTCGAGGCGCAGGGCGCGGAGACCGTGGAGATCGGTGCGCCGCACTTCGAGTACGGCGTGGCCGCCTACTACCTGATCCTGCCGGCGGAGGCCTCGAGCAACCTGGCCAAGTTCGACTCGGTGCGCTTCGGTCTGCGCGTCACCCCGGCCGGCAACCCGACCGTCGAGGACGTGATGTCCGCGACCCGCGACGCCGGTTTCGGCGACGAGGTCAAGCGCCGCATCATCCTCGGCACCTACGCGCTGTCGGCGGGCTACTACGACGCGTACTACGGCAGCGCGCAGAAGGTCCGCACGCTGATCCAGCAGGACTTCGCCGCCGCCTTCGCGGATGTCGACGTCATCGCGACGCCGTCGGCACCGACCACGGCGTTCAAGCTCGGCGAGAAGATCGACGACCCGCTGCAGATGTACCTGAACGACATCACGACGATCCCGGCGAACCTCGCCGGCGTTCCCGGCATCTCGATCCCGAGTGGTCTTGCGGACGACGACGGCCTGCCCGTCGGCATCCAGTTCCTCGCCCCGGCGCGGGAGGACGCTCGTCTGTACCG
Organism: Zhihengliuella sp. ISTPL4; assembly: GCF_002848265.1. Taxonomy (GTDB): domain Bacteria; phylum Actinomycetota; class Actinomycetes; order Actinomycetales; family Microbacteriaceae; genus Microbacterium. The sequence goes on along the minus strand of NZ_CP025422.1, from coordinate 918,962 downwards.
CGTGGGCGCCGCCCTCGAGACGCTGCTCGTGGACTCCTGGGGCGCGCCGCTGCTGTCCCGTGCCCCCCAGCTGGAAGGAGGCGCGCGCTGATGGCCGCTGCCAAGCTCATGGACTTCGACAAGGCGCTCGAGCTGTTCGAGCCCGTCCTCGGTTTCGAGGTGCACGTCGAGCTCAACACGAACACGAAGATGTTCTCCGACGCCCCCAACCCTGCCAATGAGGCGTACCACGCGGCGGAGCCGAACACCCTGATCGCACCCGTCGACCTCGGGCTGCCCGGTTCGCTGCCGGTCGTCAATGAGACGGCGATCCGGTCATCGATCAGCCTCGGCCTCGCGCTCGGGTGCTCGATCGCCGCATCCAGCCGATTCGCCCGGAAGAACTACTTCTACCCGGACCTGGGCAAGAACTATCAGATCTCCCAGTACGACGAGCCCATCGCGTTCGAGGGCTCGGTCGAGGTCGAGCTCGAGGACGGCACCATGGTGACGATCCCGATCGAGCGCGCGCACATGGAGGAGGACGCCGGCAAGCTCACCCACATGGGCGGCTCGACCGGTCGCATCCAGGGGGCCGAGTATTCGCTCGTGGACTACAACCGCGCCGGTGTCCCGCTCGTCGAGATCGTGACGAAGACGATCTTCGGCACGGACGACCGCGCACCGGAGGTCGCCAAGGCGTATGTCGCCGCGATCCGCGACATCGTCCGCGGCCTCGGCATCTCCGAGGCCCGCCTCGAGCGCGGCAACCTGCGCTGCGACGCGAACGTGTCGCTGCGCCGTCGTGGCGAGGAGAAGCTCGGCACACGCACCGAGACGAAGAACGTCAACTCGATGCGTTCGGTCGAACGTGCCGTCCGGTACGAGATCCAGCGTCAGGCGCAGATCCTCGCCGATGGCGGGACCATCATCCAGGAAACCCGGCACTGGCATGAGGACACCGGGACCACCTCTCCCGGACGTCCGAAGTCGGACGCCGACGACTACCGGTACTTCCCGGAGCCCGACCTTCTTCCCGTGCAGCCGTCGCAGGAGCTGATCGAGGAGCTGCGTGCGGCGCTGCCCGAGCAGCCCGTCGCCCGGCGGCGTCGGCTGATGGACGAGTGGGGCTTCACCCCGCTGGAGTTCCAGGACGTGCGCAACGGCGGTCTGCTCGATGTCGTCGAGGCCACGATCGCCGCCGGGGCCACGCCGGCCGCGGCACGGAAGTGGTGGACGGGGGAGATCACGCGCCTCGCCAACGCGCAGGAGAAGGACGCGGTCGACCTCGTCAGCCCGAAGAACGTGGCGGCGCTGCAGCAGCTCGTGGATGCCGGGACGCTGACCGACAAGCTCGCGCGGCAGGTGCTGGAGGGCGTCATCGCCGGGGAGGGGACGCCGCAGGAGGTCGTCGACGCCCGCGGTCTCGCCGTGGTCTCGGACGACGGCGCGCTCATCGCCGCGATCGACGACGCCCTCGCCTCCCAGCCCGACGTGATGGCGAAGATCCAGGACGGCAAGGTCCAGGCCGCCGGTGCCATCATCGGCGCCGTCATGAAGGCCATGAAGGGCCAGGCCGACGCCGCCCGCGTCCGCGAGCTCATCCTCGAGCGCGCCGCGCAGTGACTCGCGCCCCCGGGCCCCCGTGTCGGTGGCCCGGGGGACAATGGACTCATGGGACACGGTGATGGCAGAGGCCGCCTGGTGTCCTCGGCGGACGCCGACGATTCCGGTACCCGAATCCTCCACGTCGATATGGACGCGTTCTACGCCGCCGTCGAGGTGCTGGACGACCCGAGTCTGCGTGGCCTTCCGCTGATCATCGGCTCACCGGACGGGCGTTCCGTCGTCTCCAGCGCCTCCTACGAGGCGCGGCGCTACGGTGTCCGCTCCGCTATGCCCGTGTCGCAGGCCATGCGGTTGTGTCCGACGGCACGTATCGTTCCGCCGCACTTCCACCGGTACCAAGAGGTCTCGCGTCAGGTGATGGCGATCTTCGAGTCCTTCACGCCGCTCGTGGAGCCGTTGTCCGTGGACGAGGCGTTCCTCGACGTGCAGGGCGTGCGACGGCTGTGGGGGAGCCCCGCCAGGATCGCCGCCCAGATCCGGGAGCGCGTCCTGGCCGAGGTCGGCATCACGTGCAGTGTCGGTGTCGCTGCGACCAAGCACGTCGCGAAGATGGCGTCGACCATCGCCAAGCCGGACGGCATGCTCGTCGTCGCCGAGCGCGACACACTGTCCTTCCTCGCGCCGCGGCCGGTCCGGGCGCTGTGGGGAGTGGGACCGAAGGCAGCGGAGGCCCTGGAGGCTCGCGGCCTCCGCACAATCGGGGATCTCCGCACCGCCCCGTCGGAGATGCTGGACAGGGCTGTCGGCCCGGCCTTGAGTGCCCGCCTGGCGCAGCTGGCGAGGGGTGAGGACGCGCGTGCGGTCGACACCGAGCGCGTCGAGAAGAGCATCGGCCACGAGGAGACCTTCGATCACGACATCACGGATCGAGCCTTTCTCCGCGCGGAGCTGCTTCGGCTCGCCGATCGTGTGGGCGCACGCCTGCGCCGGGCCGGGTGGGAGACCTCCACGGTCGCGATCAAGATCCGCTTCGACGACTTCCGGACCATCAATCGATCGCAGACGCTGGGGGAGCCGACCGCCGTCGGTCAGCGGATCGGCGAGGCGGCGCAGAGTCTGTTCGCGCTCATCGAGCGCCGAGACCCCGTCCGCCTCGTGGGCGTCCGTGCCGAGAATCTGCGGCCTGCGGGCGGGAGCGCGCTCGCACTGTGGGATGAGGACGAGGACTGGCGCAAGGTCGAGGGTGCCGTCGACGAGGCGATCGCGCGGTTCGGCACGGCCACCATCAGCAGAGCGCGACACATCGGCCGCGGCGAAGGACGGGGGGCCGCTCGACATCCGAAGGACCACGGCGTCGATTGACCGCGCGCCGGAGCCCGCGGTCGGCTACCGTGGGAGCATGCCGAACATTGCACTGGAACTCGGGAATCAGGTCGCGTCCTTCGGCGTGAAGAGCGCGTACGGGGAACCGCAGGAGATCGACGGCGTCACCGTCACTCCGGTGGCGTTCACCTACGCGGGCTTCGGCGGGGCCAGCGGAGACGGCGGCGAGGGCGGTGGCGGAGGCGGCGTCTCGGTGCCGGTCGGCGTCTACGTCCGTCGTGAGGAGGGGCTGCGCTTCGAGCCGAACATCGTGACGCTCCTCGTCGTGGCCGTCCCCTTCGTCTGGGTCACCGGTCGGGCACTCACGCGCATCATCCGTGCCCTCAAGAAGTGACGACGCGGTCGCAGCGGCCCTCTCCCATGCCGCGGCCCTGATCGCGGAAGACGTCCGCGCTCTGGCGGCTGCCAATCCCGTCGTCCTGATCGACGGCGGAAGCGGGGCGGGTAAGACCTCACTCGCGGCTCGCCTCGCGCGCGAGTGGCCGGTCGCCGGACGCGTGCAGGTCATCGCGCTGGATTCGCTGTACCCCGGGTGGGACGGTCTCGATCAGGGGGCGGAGCGGGCGCTGGAGGGCATTCTCCGGCCGCATGGACGCGGACTCCTCGGGGCCTGGCGGCGCTGGGACTGGGAGCGCGGCGAGGACGCCGAGACGCACGCGGTGGACCCCGCCCTGGGCGTCATCGTGGAGGGCAGCGGCATCCTGCGGCCGTCCACCGCTCGTCTCGCCGATGTCCGGGTGTGGGTGGAATCGGGGGAGAGCTCGCGCAAGGCTCGGGCTCTCGCGCGGGACGGCGACACCTATCGTCCCCACTGGGACCGCTGGGCCGCGCAGGAGCGGCGCCACGTCGAGCGCGATCGCCCGCGCGACCTGGCCACTCGGATCATCGAGGTCCCCTGAGGGCTTCAGCGGAGGGCGTCCGCGTCGCTCTCGTCGACCGCTTCGATCAGCAGCTCGAGGCGATAGCCGAGCCAGTCGTACACCGCCTGGCCGTCGCCGCCGACATCTGGTCGGTCGTCGGTGATCCCCAGGCGCGTCGCGAGGACGAGGCGGATGGCGGTGAGGGTGCGGAGCCAGGCGTCCACGTCTTCGCGGCGCACGCGGACGTCGCGGGCGATCCCGGCGGCCTCATCGGTCACCTCCGCATCGGGATCGAACATCTCGAGCGACGCGCGCATCGTCCGGGCGTCGTGCAGTCTCCGATCGAGGAGGTCGGCGCGCGTCGCCGAGGCGAAGGCCGCCGAGGCCGTGTCGTCGTCCGGGTAGGCGGTCGGCGTCAGCCGGGCCACGCCCGGATCGTCGCCCTCGGTCTCCCGGAGCAGGTCGATGAAGTCGTCGACGAGGCGGGCCAGGTGCATCCCCTCGATGGTGGCGACCGAGAGGGTGATCGGAGGAGTGTTCATGCGGCCTTCCTGACGGTCGCCCACAGTCCGTAATCGTGCATCGCCTGTGCGTGCACCTCCATGGTTTCCCGCGGGCCGGTGGCGACGATCGCGTGACCGTCGTGATGCACGGCGAGCATGAGGCGGGTGGCATGCTCGCGCGTATAGCCGAAGTAGGTGCGGAAGACGCGGACGACGTAGCTCATCAGGTTCACGGGGTCGTTCCAGACGACGACCTCCCACGGTTCCAGGGGAGCAGCGAGCAGATCGGTGGTCTCCTCGATCTCCGGAAGAGCGGTCGACATGATCAGGCCCACCCGAGTTCGTGCAGCTGCGCGTCGTCGATGCCGTGGAAGTGCGCGATCTCGTGGACGAGGGTGGTGTGGATCTCGTCGCGGAGCTCGTCGATGTTCTCGCACTGCGCCAGGTGCGGTTCGCGGTAGACGATGATCCGGTCGGGCAGTTCGCCCATCCCGTACTGCGTCCGTTCCGTCAACGCCAGGCCGTCGTACAGGCCGAGGAGATCGAGACCGCCGTCCTCCGGGCGATCCTCCACGACGAAGACGACGTTCTCGAGGTGCTCGACCATCTCGTCGGGCAGCTGGTCGAGCTCGTCGATCACGAGGGCCTCGAAGGCGGCGGCGTCCATGTCCATCCCCTCCAGACTACGGGGGCCGGCTGGGGTTTCTTCAGTGGAGGACGACCAGAAGAGCGGCCACGCCGATGAAAAGGCTTCCGAACACCGTGTTGAGGATCCGCTGGCCGCGCGGAGACTGTGTGAGCCGCCGAAACGGCCGGGCCGCGGTGGCGAAGAACCCCCACATCACCAGCACGTCGACGATCACCACGGTGGCGATGAGTGCCAGGTACTGGGGGAGCGGAGGCTGGTCGAGGCGGATGAACTGCGGGATGAACGCGAGGAAGAAGACGATGGCCTTCGGGTTGAGCAGGTTTACCCAGAATCCGCGGCGCATCATCGACCAGTGGCTCTCCCGGGTGTCGACCGGGTCGGGGGCGTCGTCGAGCGCGGGAGCTGGTCGGGCAAGGATCAAGCGGATGCCGAGATAGACGAGGTACGCGGCGCCGGCGTAGCGGATGACGTTGAACAGGAAGTCGGAGCGCGACACGAGCAGCCCGACTCCGGCGGCCACGATGACGACATGGACGATGAGCGCGATCTGCTGGCCGATGATGCCCCAGATCGAGCGCTTCCATCCCTGCGTCAGGGAGTTGGACATCGTGTTGATCGCACCGGCACCCGGCGTGAAGCTGATCACCACGGACGCGGTGAGAAGGGAGAACCAGACCGCCAGTGACACCAGGACAGTCTAGGGCCGCGAGGGACAGCAGCCGGACCGAGGGGAAGCGAAGAGGCTCGGACCGGACGGTCCGAGCCTCTTCGAGCTGGGGTGAGTAACGGGGCTTGAACCCGCGACCTCCTGGACCACAACCAGGCGCTCTACCAACTGAGCTATACCCACCATGCGCCCGCCGTAACAGGCAACCACACGAGTCTATTACATGTTCGAGGTGAACTCCGACACGGTACGCGCGGCGATCTCCTTCGCGTCGTCGCTCGAGGGGCCGGGCTCATCGACGAAGACGGCCTCCCGGTAGTAGCGGAGCTCGCGGATGGACTCCAGGATGTCGGCCAGCGCACGGTGGCCGCCGTCCTTGGCGGGCGCCTGGAAGAAGACCCGCGGGTACCAGCGCCGGGAGAGCTCCTTGATGCTGGAGACGTCGACATTGCGGTAGTGCAGCCACTGGTCGACCTGCGGCATGTACTTCGCGAGGAACATCCGGTCGGTGCCGATCGTGTTGCCGGCGAGCGGCGCGCGCCGTTCGAGCGGGACGAAGCGACGGATGTAGGCCAGCGTCTGCTCCTCGGCCTCTTCGAGGGAGACCCCGTTGGGAATCTCCTCGATGAGGCCGGAAGTCTCATGCATCGCGGTGACGAAGTCGTTCATGTGCTCGAGGGCGTCCGCGCTCGGGCGGATGACGACCTGGAAGCCGGGATCGAGCGGGCGGAGCTCGAAATCGGTGACGACCACCGCGATCTCGACGAGTTCGTCGACGGAGAGATCGAGCCCCGTCATCTCGCAGTCGATCCAGACGAGGCGGTCGTTCTCGGAAGCAGTCACCATATCGTCATCCTATCGACGGCCCCGACATCGTCCGGCGGAGCGCGGTACGGTAGAGACGTCCGCCTCCGTAGCTCAGGGGATAGAGCAGGAGCCTTCTAATCTCTTGGTCGCAGGTTCGAATCCTGCCGGGGGCGCCATCGATCTTCGGTCGTGACGAGCGGGCGTCAGCAGTGCCGCAGCGCGGCGACCGCGTCGTCCGCGCGCCAGAACTCGCCGATCAGCCGGAAGCTGCCTGTGGCGAGATGCAGGCGCTCCGCGCGAAAGCGGAGCCCGAGAGGATCGGCCACGACGCGGAGGTGGCCGAGCACGTGCTCGCGGTTGTCCTGGACCCGCCACAGATGGTCGGCGGCACGGACGAGGTGCTCCCTGCCCGAGGCGAGGTGTGGGGCAGCGAGCGGAAGCGCCGGCGTGGGAGTGGAAGTCGTGGCGGTCATGGTGTCTCCTTTCATGTTTCGAACATACGACCGACCACCGACATTCATCCGTGGATCGGTATCCAGGGGTGACCTGGCCTCTTCTGCGTCCGAGCGTGGGCCGCCTAGACTCTGCTCGTGCTTCGATCGGTCTTCTCCTCCCGCGCCGCCGCGCTCGCTCTGGTCGCCGGCGCTGCGGTCGCCCTCCTCGCCGCGTGCGCGCCGACGCCCGAGACAGCGCCCACACCTACTCCGAGCGCCAGCGCCGAGTCCACCGCCCCCGCCGCTCCCGTCCTGGTTCCGGGGGGAGACGCCGGGGACAACCTTCCCGTCTTCACCGCCGTGGCCGAGCAGGTGTGGGGTACGGAGCAGCGCGGCGAGGGGCGCGCGTACATCGACGCCCTCGTCGCTGCGGGGTTCGACCGTGCGGCGATGCAGCTCACTCCGGACCAGTCCACGGTCGGAAACCCGGCGGAGAGCATCCAGTTCTCGGTGCGCTGGGGTGAGGAGGAGTGCCTGATCGGACAGGTCGGGCCCTCCACCGGCGCCGTCGTGACCACCGTCATGCCACAGCTCGCGGGCGGGCGCTGCCTCGTGGGGGCGACGCGGCCGATCGACTGGTGACCCACGCACACAGATAAGCCCGCTCACGGCCGGTAGGCTGGAGTGTCGATCTTCGACGCCAACAGAAGGAGCGGTTTTCGGTGGCTGAGTACATCTGGCCAGACCCATCCCACTAGTGTGTTGATGAAGAACGTTCGTGGAAGAGGAGGGCGATTCTCTGATGGCCGACGTAGACGCCACGCCCAACGAGACTCACGGTTTTAGCCAGATCAAGATATCCGGATGGCGCCAGTTCGGTGACCTGGAAATCGACTTCCATAAGCGGCTGACGATACTCACGGGGGCGAACGCCACCGGGAAAAGCACCTTACTTGGCCTTCTGGCCAGGCACTTCAGCTGGGATCGGCGATACTCGAGTTCGCCGTTGCGCCGTCGAGATCGGGATGGCAATTGGACCGCGGTGCCGAACCGGAGCGCGAACATAATTCTGTCTATGCAGGACAGCTGGGTTGGCTTTGGTTCGCTAACATACGGGAACGGAGCGACGACTTCGCTCGAGCTTCCGACTGAGCTGGGTTCTGGCACGCAGCAATATGATGTACTGCTCCGAGAACAAAGAGAGGTTGTCGGAGTCTATCTCGCCTCTCATCGACTCGCGTCTGGCAACTACAACCGTGTAGAGAGCGTGCCTACATCTTTCGGATCCTCCGATGAGGTGCTTGAGGCCTTCATTGCGCAACTCCGATCGCGCCTCGCTGGCGAGTGGACGCAAAAGACGCCGATGCTGGTGCTGAAGGAGACTCTACTTGCCTCAGCGGCTTGGGGCCAGAGATCGACCGACACCCTGGACCAGAACGCGGTGGCGGCGGAGATCTGGACGAAGTTTCAAGATGTGCTTCGTGCAATATTTCCCGAGACGCTCGGATTTGTGCGCCTCATCGCTCGGACGCCCGAGGTTGTAATCGAAACGTCCACCGGAGAGTTTCTTTTGGACGAAGCTTCGGGAGGACTATCGGCATTGGTCGAGGTGTCCTGGCAAATATTCCTGCGCTCGCTCGGCCACAAACACTTCACAGTTTTGCTAGATGAGCCGGAAAATCACTTGCATCCCACATTGCAGCGTGACATCATGCCTGGTCTGCTTCGGGCGTTCCCAACAGTACAATTTATCGTGGCGACTCACAGTCCTTTTGTTGTCACCGCCACGCCCGATTCCACCGTATATGCGCTTGACTATGACGAAGCGCGACAGGTGTTTGCCAGAAAACTGGACTATGCAAACAAAGCGGGCGGCGCGGAAGAAACACTTACGCGAGTGCTGGGCCTCGATTCCACCATGCCCCGCTGGGCGGAATCCAGACTCGACCATATTCTGGAAAAGTACCTTTCGTCCGACCTAGATGCTAGCAAAGTTGCAGAATTGCGGATCGAGCTCGAGCAGATGGGTCTGATCGGCGAGTTCGCGCCAACGCTCGCGATGCTGGCTCAACATCAGCGCGAGCTTAGCTCAAGCGATGAAACGTGATCGCGCTCTCCAAGTCTCCCGCCCCCGAGGTGCTGGTCGTGAACGGGGGCGCCTGGGCGGAGGAGTACGTCACCGCAGTACGAGCCGGGAATGCAAAAACAGCAGAACGGTGGCGGCATTCGGAAATTGTCGGTTCCTTAAGGCGAGAAACCGGTGAAAGGTGCGCTTACTGCGAGTCCCTCATCGAAGATGTTGCGTACCCCCATGTCGAGCATATTGCACCCAAGTCCAAGTTCCCTGAATTAGCCCATGCGTGGAGCAACCTCACCTGGGCGTGCCCAAAGTGTAATATCGCGAAGGGTGATTTTTATCATCCAACCGAAGGTCTACTAAACCCATTCGTTGATGATCCGTTGAATCACATGGACTTCGTGGGAGCAATGGTCATGCCGAGATTGAATGACGCGCGAGGGCGCCTTACTGAACGAAAGCTGAGGTTGAACCGGTCAGGCCTATTGAAATCGCGAGCTCGCCGGCTTGAGAGTCTTCTCGCCCTTGTGCAGGAATGGAACCTTGCTGAGGGTGCGCTTCGAGATGTACTGGAAGAAGCGATCCGGCGCGACGTAGATGCCGGAGAGTACAGACAGAGTGCGCTTGCGTTCCTCTCGCGCTACGGCTTCTCCGATGGCGCCAGTGCTCCGAGCACCCTCGCCTCGTAGCGAGTTTTGCGGGAGTCAGCTCTCGGTCCGGACGAGGGTAGTCTGTTGTTTGGTTTCAGTGCCATCAACTGGTGCGATCGCATCATCTCTCTGGGCAAAGGTGTTTAAACGGTATGGCTGAGTACATCTACTCCATGGTTCGTGCCCGCAAGGCGGTGGGTGAGAAGCTCATCCTGGACGACGTCACGATGGCGTTCCTGCCGGGCGCGAAGATCGGTATGGTCGGCCCCAACGGCGCCGGAAAGTCGACGATCCTCAAGATCATGGCGGGTCTCGACACCCCGTCCAACGGCGAGGCGAAGCTCTCGCCCGGTTACTCCGTCGGCATCCTCATGCAGGAGCCGGAGCTCGACGAGTCGAAGACGGTCCTGGAGAACATCCAGGACGGCATCGCCATCAAGGCCAAGGTCGACCGGTTCAACGAGATCTCCGCGTTGATGGCCGACCCGGATGCCGACTTCGACGCGCTGCTCGCGGAGATGGGAACGCTGCAGGAGGAGATCGACGCGGCGGACGGCTGGGACCTCGACTCCCAGCTCGAGCAGGCGATGGACGCCCTCCGCACCCCGCCTGGGGACGCGGCCATCGCTCCGCTCTCCGGTGGCGAGAAGCGCCGCGTGGCGCTGGCCAAGCTGCTCCTGCAGAAGCCCGACCTGCTGCTCCTCGACGAGCCCACCAACCACCTCGACGCGGAGAGCGTGCTCTGGCTTGAGCAGCACCTCCAGTCCTACAAGGGCGCCGTGATCGCGATCACCCACGACCGGTACTTCCTCGACCACGTGGCCGAGTGGATCGCCGAGGTCGACCGCGGACGCCTCATCGGCTACGAGGGCAACTACTCGACGTACCTCGAGAAGAAGGCCGAGCGCCTCGACATCCAGGGCAAGAAGGACGCCAAGCTCGCCAAGCGCCTGAAGGACGAACTCGACTGGGTCCGTTCCAGCGCGAAGGGCCGTCAGACGAAGTCGAAGGCGCGTCTGGCCCGCTACGAGGAGATGGCGGCCGAGGCGGAGCGGACGAGGAAGCTCGACTTCGAGGAGATCCAGATCCCCGCCGGTCCTCGACTCGGCAACGTCGTCATCGAGGCCAAGAACCTCAAGAAGGGCTTCGACGGCCGCTCCCTCATCGACGGCCTGAGCTTCAGCCTCCCGCCGAACGGCATCGTCGGCGTCATCGGTCCGAACGGTGTCGGAAAGACGACCCTGTTCAAGACCATCGTCGGTCTCGAGCCCCTGGACGGCGGTGACCTGAAGATCGGCGAGACCGTCAAGATCAGCTATGTCGACCAGTCGCGGTCGTCGATCGACCCGAACAAGACCCTCTGGGAGGTCGTCTCCGACGGCCTGGACTTCATCACGGTCGGCAAGACGGAGATCCCGTCCCGCGCCTACGTGTCGAAGTTCGGGTTCAAGGGGCCGGACCAGCAGAAGAAGGCCGGCGTGCTCTCCGGCGGTGAGCGCAACCGCCTGAACCTCGCGCTCACGCTCAAGGAGGGTGGCAACCTGCTCCTTCTCGACGAGCCCACCAACGACCTCGACGTCGAGACCCTGAGCTCCCTGGAGAACGCCCTGCTGGAGTTCCCCGGCTGCGCCGTGGTCATCACCCACGACCGGTGGTTCCTCGACCGGATCGCGACCCACATCCTGGCGTACGAGGGCACCGACGAGAAGCCCGACCAGTGGTACTGGTTCGAGGGCAACTTCGAGGCCTACGAGCAGAACAAGATCGAGCGTCTGGGACCGGATGCGGCGAAGCCGCACCGTTCGACCCACCGCAAGCTCACCCGCGACTGAGCCGACGATGACCGCCACCTCACCGGGGTCCCGCCTGCACATCCCGATCCACCTCCGCTGGGGGGATCTGGATGCGTTCAACCACGTCAACAACACCTCGATGCTGAAGCTGCTCGAGGAGGCGCGCGTCCGCGCGTTCTGGCGTGCGGGACCCGGCGAGGAGGCGCCCTCCACGGCCGTCCTCGACTCGGGGATCGAGGAGGGCGTCCTGACACTCATCGCCCGTCAGGAGATCGAGTACCTCGCTCCCGTGCCGTACCAGCGGCGCCCGCTGGAGGTGCAGATGTGGTTCGGGAAGCTCGGCGGCTCGAGCGTCGAGGTCTGCTACGAGGTGCACAACGACCCGTCCGCCGAGCCGCGCGAGTTGTACGCGCGGTCCACCGCGATCATCGTGCTCGTCGATGCGGGCACAGGACGACCGACGCGTCTCACCGCGGAGATGCGCGCGGCGTGGGAACCCTACGTCGGCCCGTCGATCGAGTACGCCCACCGCTGAGCGAAGAGCGCGACACCGTCCGGGGCCCCGTCGGTGGCTCCTGCGCGCGTCGAATAGTCTCGGAGGAGACGTTTATCGACTTGCGCATCGGAGGGCAGCAGCTTGAGCAATGTGGTGCCGGGATGGTATCCCGACCCGGAGGACTCGCGGTATCACCGGTGGTGGGATGGGTATCGGTGGACTGTACACACCAATCGCCCGGAAACACCGAACCAGGGGTGGCACGAGCATCCGGCCACAGAACAGACCGCCACGTCGGAGTCCACGCCGGAGGACCTCCCCGCGCGGAACAAGAAGGGGAGAGGCAAGATGGTCCTCTTCTCCGTTCTCGGCGGCGTCGCCGCGGTGGCTCTCGTGGCGGGTGGCATCGTCGTGGTCAACAACCTCACCGGTGGCGGGTTCGGCGGATCGAGCGAGCCGGTCGAGGCTGGGGGGTACCTATGGGAGCCGGTGACCTACCTCAAGCCGGATGAGCATCTGGAGATCCCCTTCGATGTCGATCCGGAAGCCCTCGTCCCTGCGGATGAGACGGGCAAGCCTGCTTACGGTGTGATCGATGTGTATCTCAACGACGAGTTGACGATCATGCCCGAATCGTCCATGGTGTTCTGGCACGACGGAGATCGCAACGTAGAGGTCAGCGTCCTGGACAACGACAAGTACAAGTGGTCTTCCGAATCCGAGACGGCGATAGCCAGCGGCTTCACCTCGGAGGACCTCAGAATCAGCTCGCGTGGCGAGGCCGACGTGGCGACCATGTGGACCGAGATGGCCAGGTACTACGTCGTCCAGAGGTTCGACAAGGATGGCAAGAAGCTCGACATTCCCATCGTGCACACCGTCGAGGCCGCCGATGAAGAGGACATCCTTCACGACCCCATCGAGCTGAAGACCTCCGTCGGCGAAGCGCCCGGCTCCGTCCAACTGTCCTGGGACGAGCCGGAGGGGATGAGCGGGGATTTCACCTACTACATCATCAAGACGCAAGCTTCGGACTACCTCGACAACGGCGAGTTCACCGGAGAGAGGACCATTCTCTATCCTGAGGTCATCGCGGAGACCACAGAGACCTCCTGGGAGTCCAAGGCAGTGCTGGACTACGAGGAGAACTCGGTCGCGAACCGTGAGTTGGCCCTCTACACCTACGACTCAGCGGATGAGCTCAACTTCGGCTCCGCCTCCGGCCTCGACGTTGTCCGCTCCAAGTCCGACCTCGCCGTGATTGCCGTCGCGAACGATCTCTCGGAGCGGACCTTGATGTCTCTCAAAGAGGTCAAGGACGAGATCGGGAGCTTCCCGTACGAGAAGGCGTTCTGGCAGGCTCGCGACCTCTTCCCGGTGGATGCCGGTGACCTCACGACGCTGCCGACCTGGTACCCGATCACCACTCTCGACGGCGACACGGCCAAGATGGGCGTGCGGATCGACATCGATGCGATCGAGGTCAAGTACGAGGACTTCTGGTATCTCGATGGCCGAGGCGCCTGGTACGCCCGTATGCCCTTCACCGTCCTCGGCACCAAGATGAGCGACAGCATCACCGCGGTCATGCCGGATGGCGTCTCGCAGGCGGATTGGCTCGCACAGTCCATCGCGAACGCCAAGGCGTACAACCACCGTGCAGAGACGGAGGTCCTCCCCACCGGAGACGACACCATCGTGCAGGACCCCACGATGTCCCTCGACGCCTTCGCCGACATGCAGGCGGTCGTCGAGGTTCCGGACTCCGAGTACGAGGCGTATGGGAGCAACGAGTTCAGCACCTTCCTCGCCGGCCACATGGTCGCGGGCACTCGCCTCATCGACATGACGAAGTTCGTGGAGACCCCCGGGTATCCCTCTGCGGACGAAGCTGCCTACGAGGCGATTCGCCAGAACCCGATGGCGCGGGTCTCCGTGGAGGACTACCGGGTCTCCGGGAACAACCTCTACGTGAACTACCGCTCCACCGCGAAAGAGGATCAGACGCAGGTCGACAAGCTCGCAGACGAGGCGATCTCCGCCGCGATCACCGAGGGGATGAGCGACACCGAGAAGGTGACCGCGATCAACAAGTGGATCGTGGAGAACATGGAGTACGACTACCAAGCACTCGCCGCGATCGAGAGCAGCTTCGGTCGTCTCATCGAGGACAACCAGCGGTACTCCGACGCTCGCGGTGGCCTCATCGACAAGCGGGTGATCTGCGGCGGGTACGCCGACACCTTCAACCTCCTCGCCCGCAAGGCGGGGCTTGAGTCCATCTACGTGAGCGGGATCATCGCAGACTCGGGATCGGGCCATGCATGGAACCACGTCAAGGTGGATGGCGAGTGGAAGGCCATCGACACGACCTGGAACGACACCGACGACATCACGAAGTACCTGCTGATCAACGAGGCAGACTTCACCGGCGTCGCCGAACGGTCGACGAAGGACAGCGGGTGGATCGTCCCGATGTACCAGGGCGAGTACACCACACCGTAGTCGGCAGCGACATCACGGAGGAGGCCCTCGGAGCGATTGAGAGGGCCTCCTTCGGTTCGACGCTGCTCAGCGATCCTCGGGGACGCGGATCATGATCTCCTGGGCGACGCTCGCGACCAGCGTTCCCTCCCGGCTGTATACCCGTCCCGTGGCCAACCCGCGGCCCCCACGAGCGCTGGGCGACTCCTGTGCGTAGAGGAGCCACTCGTCTACCCGCGCCGGACGATGCCACCACATCGCGTGGTCGAGGCTCGCGACCTTCAGCCCGGGGAGGGACCAGGAGACCCCGTGCGCGCGGAGGATCGATTCCTGGATCGTCATGTCGCTGAGGTAGGCGAGCGCTGCCCGATGCAGCCGCTGGTCGTCGGGGAGCGGAGCCCGCAGACGCATCCACACCGCCTGCCGCGGAACCCGCTCGTCGTCGTTGGGCAGATACAGCGGAGAGTCGACGTGGCGGATGTCGGCGGCACGCTCGCTCAGCATGCGTCGTGCGCCGCCGGCGAGACCCGGCACGCGATCCTCGTCGGGGACGAGGTCTTCCGGCATCGGCACCCCTGGCGGCATGGGCTCGGCGTGCTCCACACCGGGATCGGCGTCCTGGAACGACGCGATCATCGAGAAGATCGGGACGCCGTTCTGGTACGCCTGGGTGCGGCGGGTGGAGAACGAACGTCCGTCGTGGATGCGGTCGACGGCGATGGTGATGCCCTGGCTCGCATCGCCGGGACGGAGGAAGTATCCGTGCATCGAGTGGACGGCGCGGTCCTCCGGCAGCGTGCGCTCCGCGGCCACGAGGGTCTGCGCGAGCACCTGTCCGCCGTAGATGCGGCCGCTCGGCATCGGGTGCGACGAGCCGGTGAAGATGTCCTCGGTGGTCCGCGCCTGGGTGGCGTCGAGGTCGAGGACGTCGAGTAGACGCTCCACGGTCTGGATGGCGTGCTCGTCGGCGCTCATGTGTTCCCCTCCGCGGCCCCGGGTCGCCGCTCGTTGGTAGTTTAGAACGCGTGACCCCTCAGCTCCTGCTCGCCGATCCGGACACGGCGAAGGATGTCCTCACGTTCACGGGCCGCGCATCCAGGGTCTCCGACGAAGGTGTGCGTCTCCAGGCTCACCAGGGCGTGCTGGCGCTCACGACGGCGGTCCTCGCGCCCCAGGGGCTCTTCGACCAGACGCCGACGATCCTCGCCATGCGCATCGTGCGTGCCGACCCGGAACTCGAGTGCGATCTCGTGATCGACGCCCTGGCCCCGACGGACGACCCGCAGCGCCTCGCCCTGCCGGAGACCGCCCTCTCGCCCGCGTGGGCCGGTGTCGCACCTCCGCGCCGGGACTGGTCCGTGGAAAGCGTCCTTCCCGCCTCCGTCATCGCGCAGCGTGCCCAGTGGGGCATCTCGGCCGTGGCGCACGGTGCGGGGCCGGGGTCCGGCGAGGAAGCGGTCCGCGCGCTCCGCGCAGCGATCTGGGGCGAGCCGGACGATGACCTCGGCGGACTTCCGCGAGGCGTGGCGTTCGCCGCGGACGCCCTCGGCTTCATCTCCGGCGAAGAGGACGTGCCCGTCACGCGTTCCGGTCGTTGGACGCGGCTCGCGTTCCGCCGCGGCCACGTGCTCGCGCGCGGTCCCGTCGCCTCCGGGCTGACCGGCGTGCGCACCACCGGCTCCGGCGCCTGACGCGGTCACGCAGCCGGCGGGCAGCTCGGGATCAACCGAGAGCAGCGGCGGCGCGACCCGCCTGACGGCCAGAGAACAGGCACCCGCCGAGGAACGTGCCCTCGAGGGCGCGGTAGCCGTGGGCGCCTCCGCCGCCGAAGCCGCTGGCCTCGCCTGCGGCGAAGAGACCCGGAATCGGCGCGCCGCTTCCGTCCAGGGCACGACCGTCGAGATCTGTGTTGATCCCCCCGAGGGACTTCCGGGTGAGCACGTGCAGCTTGACCGCGATCAGCGGCCCGGCGGAGGGGTCCTGGAGCCGATGCGGGGCCGCGGTGCGGATGAGCTTGTCCCCGCGATAGGCCCGCATCGAGCGCAGCATGCCGATCTGCGGGTCCTTGCTGAAGTCGTTGACCATCTCGCGGTCGCGGGCGACCACCTCGCGGCGTACGGCGTCGATGTCCAGGAGCTCGCCCCCGGGGTGGGCCGCCATCTGCTCCAGCAGCGACTCGAGGTCGTTCTCGACGATGAAGTCCTCGCCCTCGTCGAGGAACGACTGCACGGGACCGGTGGGCCCCTTCGCGAGGCGGGACTTGAGCAGCAGGGCCACGTCCTTGCCCGTGAGGTCCGGGTTCTGCTCGCTGCCCGACAGTGCGAACTCCTTCTCCACGATCTGCCGCGAGGTCACGAACCAGGAGTGGTCGTGACCGGTCCGCCTGAGGTGTTCCAGAGTGCCGAGTGTGTCGAACCCGGGGAAGAGCGGAACGGGGAGCCGGTGTCCGGTCGCGTCGAGCCACAGCGACGAGGGACCGGGCAGGATCCGGATGCCGTGCTGCGGCCACACCGGGTCCCAGTTCGTGATGCCCTCCACGTAGTGCCACATCCGGTCGCCGTTGATGAGGCGGGCGCCGGCGGATGCGCTCACGGACTGCATCGAGCCGTCGACGTAGGCGGGCACGCCGGAGAGCATGTGCGTCGGGGGAGTGCCCAGTCGCGAGGGCCAGGCGGCGCGGACGAGGTCGTGGTTCCCGCCGATGCCCCCGGAGGCGACGATCGTCGCCGTCGCGTCGATCTCGAACGTGCCGATCACATCGCGGGACGAGGGCACGCCCCGGGCGGCGCCGTCCGATGCCAGCACGCTCCCGCGCGCTCCGGTCACGCGTCCGTCGGTGAGGACGAGTTCCTCGACGCGGTGTCGGGCGAGGACGGTGAGCCGTCCCTCCCGCTCTCCCTGCTCGACCGCGGCCGCGAACGGGGCGACGATCCCCGGCCCGGTGCCCCACGTGATGTGGAAGCGGGGGACCGAGTTCCCCGGACCGAGGGCGCCGTAACCGCCCCGCTCGGCCCAGCCGACGACCGGGAAGAAGCCGACCCCGCGGGCACGGAGCCAGGCGCGCTTCTCCCCGGCGGCGAAGTGCAGGTAGGCCTCGGCCCAGCGCCGTGGCCACTCGTCCTCCGGCCGGTCGAACCCCGCGGTGCCGAACCAGTCCTGGGCGGCGAGGTCGAGCGAGTCGGTGATGCCGAGGCGGCGCTGCTCGGGGGAGTCCACGAGGAACAGCCCGCCGAAGGACCACCACGCCTGCCCGCCGAGATTGGTCCGCGGCTCCTGATCGATGATGACGACCCGACGTCCGGCCTCGAGGGCTTCCGCGGCGGCCACGAGTCCCGCCAACCCCCAACCGATCACCAGGACGTCTGCGGTCGGGGGCGTGGTCGTCATGGGTTCTCCGTTGATTCCTGACGGGAGCGGGTCTCCAGGGTCGTGCGTCCCTGGGGTGCCGTGCCGATGCCGGACGGCTCGAATGTGTTCACCATGGCATAAGCGGCCCGCTCCAGGTAGTCCCAGAGAGTGGTTTCGTGCAGCGGGGACAACTGCGCCTCGTTCAGGGCCGTGCGCATGTGACGGAGCCAACGATCGCGGGCGTCGGGGTCCACATGGAACGGCATGTGCCGCATCCGCAGCCGGGGGTGCCCCCGGGTCTCGCCGTAGGTGGTCGGGCCGCCCCAGTACTGCTCGAGGAACAGCAGCAGCCGCTCCTCGGCCGGACCGAGGTCCTCCTCCGGGTACATCGGCTTGAGCACGGGGTCGAGAGCGACCTCGCGGTAGAAGACCGAGACGATCTTCGCGAACGTCTCGCGTCCGCCGACCTCGTCGTAGAACGTCACTTGTCTGCACTCCCGTCGCCGCCGGTGTTCTTCTTACGTCGCCAGATCCCGCGGTCGGGGATGACGGGCACCCCGGTGACGGCATTGGGGCGCGTCTTCGGCGGGTTGGCCCCCCGGACGCGGCGCGCTCCCTCCAGCCCGGTGGGGACGACGTCGGCCAGGTGGGGGACGTCGATCTCCTTCTCCAGAAGGGCAGCCCGCAGGCGGCGGCGCAGCTCCTGCGCGACGTCGTCGCGCGCATTCGCCCTGGTCTTGATGACCGCTCGGACCACGAGAGCGTCCCCGTCGATCGATTCCAGGCCCCAGAGCTCAGGTTTCTCCACGATGCGGGTACGCCACTTCGGGTCCTTCGCGAGGCCCTGCGCGGTCTCCAGCAGGATGTGCTCGACCTGCTCGAGGTCGGAATCCGGCGGAACGCCGATGTCGACGATCGCGCGCGCCCAACCCTGCGACATGTTCCCGATGCGGGTGACTTCGCCGTTGCGGACGTACCAGAGGGTGCCGTTCACGTCCCGCACCTGGGTCACGCGGACGCTGACGTACTCGACGACGCCGCTGGCGAGCCCGAGGTCGACGACGTCTCCGATGCCGATCTGATCCTCGGCGACAAGGAAGATCCCGTTCAGGACGTCCTTGACGATGTTCTGAGCGCCGAAACCGAGTCCGGCACCGACCGCCGCCGTGAGGAGGGTGAGCGATCCGAGGAGGGCGTTGTCGATCGCGTTGACGATGAGGATGATCGCGATGATCACGAGCATCACGTTCACGATGTTCTGCAGGATGGTGCCGAGGGTGCGGGTGCGCTGGACCAGCCGCATGTCGGCCAGCGGCGAGCGTTCGAGTGCCTGCGTGTCGTCGACGGCGGCCTTGTTCTTGGCGGTGTCGACGATGCGGTGCACGACACGTGTGATCACCCGGCGCAGCACGAGCGCGATGAGGACGCAGGCGCCGATGATCAAGGCGATCTGCAGGAGCTTGCCGCCGACCGTGGTCAGCATCGCGAGCATGTCCTTCACCCACGGGGGGAGCTCGGTCGGCGTCGGCGAGGGAGTCGTGTCAGCGGAAATCAGCATCGTGTCGATGGTACCGAGCGGGCCTCTGCGCCGGCTGGAAGAGCGGCGGCAGAGGCCCGTGTCGGTGTCGGTGTCGGTGTCGGTGCCGAGAGTCAGTCCTCGGCGTCGCGGGACTGGGCCGCCAGGGCGCGCTCCACGTCCGCGAGGTTCTCCAGCACGAGACGGCGCAGGGCGGGCGGCGCGTCCTGATGCGCGGAGAGCCAACCCCGCGTCGCATCGCGCAGCGCGACGTCCGCGAGTGCGGTGGGGAAGAGCCCGACGACCAGGTACTGCGCGATCTGGTAGGTCCTCGACTCCCACACCGGCAGAAGCATGTCGAAGTACTGAGGCACGAAGGCGCCCAGCACCTCCACGCCCGCCGGGTGGACGAAGCCGAGGGCCGCGGAGCGGACGATCGTGTTCGGGGCGTCGTCGCGCGCGATCAACGCGTCCCAGGCCTCCTGCTTCGCCGCGGCGTCCGGAAGGGCAGCGCGCGCCTGGGCGGCGAACTCCGCTCCCTTGGCGGTGTTGTCGGCGGCGAGCGCGGCATCGATGGCGCCGGCGTCGGTCGCGCCGATCGTCGCGAGGCCGACGAGAAGCTGCCAGCTCAGGTCGGCGTCGACGTCGAGTCCGGGGAGCGTCTCCTCACCCGAGCGCAGACGGCCGACGATGCCGGCGTGCTCCGGCGTCACCAGGTTGTTCGCGAAGGCGGTGACGAACTGGAGCTGGCTGTCGCTGCCGGCCTCCGCCGCCTCGGCGAGCGTCCAGAGGCCGTCGGCCACCTTCAGCCGTGCGGCATCGCGCTCCGCCGGAGCGCCGTAGAGCGTCGCGGCCGTGCGCAGCTGCGCGAGCGTGGTGCGGACCGTCGTCGACTCCGTCTCGCGACCGATGTTGCCGAGGACGAGATCGATGTAGTCGGACGCCGCCGTCTCCGCGTCGCGGGTCTGGTCCCAGGCTGCTCCCCAGACGAGCGAGCGGGCGAGGGGGTCGTGGATGTCGGCGAGGTGGGCGATCGCGGTCGCGAGCGACTTCTCGTCGAGACGGATCTTCGCGTACGCGAGGTCGTCGTCGTTGAGGAGGATGAGGTCCGGGCGGTCGAGGCCCTGAAGCTCGGGGACCTCCGTGCGGTCGCCGTCGACATCCACCTCGATGTGGTGGGTGCGCGTGAGCGCGCCGTCCTGCAGCGAGTAGAAGCCGATGCCGAGACGGTGCGGACGGATGGTCGGGTAGTCGGCCGGAGCCGTCTGCGTGATGGCGAAGCGCGAGATCTTGCCGTTGTCGTCCTCGGCCACGACGGGCTCGAGGGTGTTGACGCCGGCGGTCTCCAGCCACTTCTTCGACCAGGTGCTGAGGTCGCGGCCGCTCGTGGCCTCCAGCTCGGACAGCAGATCGCTGAGTTCGGTGTTGCCCCAGGAGTGCTTCTGGAAGTACTGCGAGACGCCGGCGAAGAACGCCTCGATGCCCACCCACGCGGCGAGCTGCTTGAGGACGGATCCGCCCTTGGCGTAGGTGATGCCGTCGAAGTTGACCTGCACGTCCTCGAGGTCGTTGATCTCGGCGACGATCGGGTGGGTGGAGGGAAGCTGGTCCTGGCGGTAGGCCCAGGTCTTCTCCATCGCGTTGAAGGTCGTCCAGGCCTCGGTCCACTCGGTTGCCTCGGCCGTCGCGATGGTGGACGCCCACTCGGCGAACGACTCGTTGAGCCAGAGGTCGTTCCACCACTTCATGGTGACGAGGTCGCCGAACCACATGTGGGCGAGCTCGTGCAGGATCGTCACGACGCGCCGCTCCTTGACGGCGTCGGTGACCTTGCTGCGGAAGACATACGTTTCGGTGAAGGTGACCGCGCCCGCGTTCTCCATCGCCCCGGCGTTGAATTCGGGGACGAAGAGCTGGTCGTACTTGGCGAACGGATACGGGACGCCGAACTTGGACTCGAAGTAGGCGAAGCCTTCGCGGGTCTTGTCGAAGATGTAGTCGGCGTCCAGGTGCTGCCAGAGGCTCTTGCGTCCGTAGACGCCGAGCGGGATCACTCGGCCGGAGGCGCTGGTGAGCTCCGAGAAGGTGGACTCGTACGGTCCGGCGACGAGAGCCGTGATGTACGAGGAGATCCGAGGCGTGGGCTCGAAGCCCCAGGTGGCCGAGACGCCGTCGTCGTGGACGATGGGCTCCGGGGTGGGGGAGTTGGAGACGACCTTCCACTCCGCGGGGGCGGTCACCGTGAACTGGAAGGTGGCCTTGAGGTCGGGCTGCTCGAAGACGGCGAACACGCGACGGGAGTCCGGCACCTCGAACTGCGAGTAGAGATACACCTCCCCGTCCACCGGGTCGACGAAGCGGTGCAGGCCCTCGCCGGTGTTGGTGTAGAGGCAGTCGGCATCGACGACGAGGACGTTCTCCTCCTGCAGACCGGTCAGCGCGATCCGGGACTCTGCGAAGACCTCGCGCGGGTCGAGCTGCTCTCCGTTGAGCGAGATCTCGCGCACGTCGCGGGCGATGAGGTCGATGAAGGTGGAGCTGTCAGGGGACGCGGAGAAGCGCACGACGCTGCGGGAACCGAAGACCTCGGCACCCTTCGTCAGATCGAGGGCGACCTCATAGGAGTGCGTGTCGACGACGTCGCGGCGCTCCTGCGCTTCGATTCGGGTGAGGTTCTCTCCAGGCAAAGCTGTACTCCCAGGGGTGAGGGGACGTAACCGGGGTCGGCGCAGTTGGCGCCGACGGCAACCATGACAGCCTACGCCAGAGCGACGCGCGCGCCGTCGACCCTCTCGAACCAGGGATAGTCCCGGTCGTGCGGACGCTCGTCGTCCGCGGAGGTGGGAAGATGGAGGGGTGACCGCGATCGAGCCGAATGTCGTTCCCTTTGCCTCGCCCGCCGCTGCCGGCGGCGACCCCTATGTGACCACGCCTGTCGCCTACGACGCCATCCTCTTGGCGAGCTTCGGCGGCCCGGAGGGCCAGGAGGATGTGATCCCCTTCCTGCGGAACGTGACGCGCGGTCGGGGGATCCCGGACGAGCGCCTGGAGGAGGTCGCGCATCACTACCGCCACTTCGGCGGGGTGAGCCCGATCAACGGCCAGAACCGCGTGCTCAAGGAGGCGCTGGAGAAGGCACTGTCCGCCCGAGGGATCGACCTTCCGGTGTACTGGGGGAATCGCAACTGGGGCCCGTACCTCGAGGATGTGCTGCCCGAGGCGTCCGCCAACGGCCACACCACCCTCCTCGCCTTCGCGACGAGCGCCTACAGCTCGTTCTCCAGCTGTCGGCAGTACCGCGAGGACTTCGCCCGCGTGCTGACGGACACCGGTCTCGGCGAGACGGTCACCATCGACAAGATCCGTCCCTTCTACGACCACCCCGGCTTCGTCGAGGCCTTCGAGGCGGGGGTACGCGAGTCCGTGCGGCGTTACCTCGACGAGGGGTACGCCCCCTCGGAGATCCAGGTGCTCTTCTCCACGCACAGCATCCCGACGGCCGACGCCGAGCGGTCCGGCGCCCGCGACATCGACTGGGGTGAAGGCGGCGCGTACGCGGCGCAGCACCTCGCCGTCTCGGAATGGACGATGGAGCAGGTGCGTGCCGCCGTGCCCGGCGCCGCCGATGTGCCTTGGGAACTCGTCTACCAGTCCCGTTCCGGTCCCGCCTCGCAGCCCTGGCTGGAGCCCGATGTCTGCGACGTCATCGCCGAGCTCCCCGCGCGTGGTCGCAAGGCCGTCATCGTGGTGCCTGTCGGCTTCATGAGCGACCACATGGAGGTCCTCTGGGACCTGGACACTGAGGCCGCGGAAGCCGCGGAAGAGGCGGGGCTCGCCTTCGTCCGCACATCCACGCCCGGCGTCCGCGAGGCGTTCGTGGAGGGCATCGTCGACCTCATCGAGGAGCGGTTGCAGGGGCGCCCGAACGCGGAGCGTCCGCACGTGACCGATCTCCCCGGAGCTTTCGACGTCTGCCGTCCGGGGTGCTGCGAGAACGTGCGCGCGGGGTTCAAGCCCGCAGCCGCCGGCATCGCCCCCTGACCCGCGGATCGTCGATCCTAGGATGGAGACCATGCGCATCCACATCGCCACCGACCACGCCGGACTCGATTTCTCGACCCAGCTGCAGGAGCATCTCCGCGCGGCAGGGCACGAGGTGATCGACCACGGGCCGGTGGAGTACGACGCGCTCGACGACTACCCCGCCTTCTGCATCCGGGCGGCCCAGGCCGTCGTCGCGGATCAGGAGGCCGGTGTCCAGGCGCTCGGCGTCGTCTTCGGCGGCTCGGGCAACGGCGAGCAGATCGCGGCGAACAAGGTCGCCGGTGTTCGCGCGGCCCTCGTCTGGAACCTGTCCACGGCGGAGCTCGCCCGGGAGCACAACGACGCGAACGTCATCTCGATCGGTGCCCGTCAGCACACCTACGACGAGGTCACCGGATTCATCGACCGGTTCATCGCGACGCCCTTCTCCGGCGACGAACGTCACGTGCGCCGCATCGGCCAGATCGCGGACTTCGAGCGCGACGGCTCGCTCCTCCCGGATCCTCGGGCCTGACATGCCCGAGGGGCACTCCGTCCACCGCATCGCGCGGCAGTTCGATCGCAACTTCGTCGGCAAGACGATGAGCGCGTCCAGCCCGCAGGGACGCTTCGCCGAGGGCGCCGCCGTGCTCGACGGGCGCCAGGCCGTGAGCGTGCAGGCGGTCGGCAAGCAGATGTTCCTGGAAGCGGAGGGCGACCTCTGGCTGCGCGTGCATCTCGGTCTCTACGGTGCGTGGGACTTCGCGGGAGAGATCCTCGTCGACCCCACCATCGCGTCGGCGAACGGGCGGATGGGACAGACCAATCAGCGCGGCACGACGCTGGACGAGGCGATCCTCGACGACGCCGGCGAGAACTCGCTCGCCTCGATCGGGGCTCCGCGCCGGGCCAGGGTCCACGTGCGGATGTCCGAACAGACAAAGGGGCTGACCGACGAGGTCGACGAATGGCCGCCGCCCGTGGTCGGACAGGTGCGGCTGCGACTGATGACCGACATCACCGTGGCCGATCTGCGAGGTCCCACGGCGTGCGTGCTGCAGACGCCAGAGGAGATGCTGGCGACGGTGGCCAAGCTCGGTCCGGATCCGCTCGTCGGCGATCCGGGGGAGAACGAGGAACGCTTCGTTCGCGCCGTGCGCAAGAAACCCACTCCGATCGCCCTGCTGCTGATGGACCAGGCGGTCGTCAGCGGCATCGGCAACGTGTATCGGGCAGAGATGCTCTACCGGCAGCGCCTGAACCCGCACACGCCCGGCCGCGATATCCCGGAGGATGTCGTCCGCGCGCTCTGGCACGACTGGGTGCGGTTGCTGGCCATCGGCGTGGAGACCGGTCAGATGATGACGATGGACGGCTTGTCTCCCGACGAGTACCGGGCCGCGATGGCGAGCCGCGACGACCGGCACTGGGTCTACCATCGCGCCGGCCTGCCGTGCCGGGTCTGCGGGACCGAGATCGCGCTGGAGGAGATCGGCGCCCGCAAGCTGTACTGGTGCCCGCGCTGCCAGGCCTGAGCGCGCGATCCCCCCGGCTCCTGCCGCTCTAGGCTGGGATCCATGCGACAGAATCCGAGCTTCACGCTCGCCGACGTGGCGGAGATCCGCCGCGTCATCGATGCGAACCCGTGGGCCACCGTGGTGAGCGCCCCCGACGACGGCCTCGTGGCCTCGCACTACGCGATCCTGCTCGATGACGACCGCGACGACCTGACGATCGTGGGGCACGTCGGGCGTCCCGACGACGCCATCCACGGGCTGGGAGAGCGCGAGATCCTCGTCGCGTTTCAAGGACCGCACGGGTACGTCTCCCCGGGCTGGTACGGCGACGTCCCGGCGGTGCCGACCTGGAACTACACGGCGGTGCACCTCTCCGGAGTCCCCGAGATCCTCAGCTCGGCGGAGAACCTCCGTGTGCTGGACGCCCTCGTCGCGCGTTTCGAGTCGCAGCTCCCTGACCCTCGACGCATGTGGGACCGTCCGAACGACGCCGCTTTCATCGAACGGCTGGAAGCCGGAACGGTCGGCTTCCGGCTCACGCCGACGAAGGTGGTCGCCAAGCGGAAGCTGAGCCAGAACAAGCCGGCGGAGACCGTCGAGGCGGTGATCGCGGCGCTGCGCGCCGAGGGGCCGTATGAGAACGCCGCCCTCGCGGCGGAGATGCGTCGCGCGCGGGACGCGCGCGCCGGAGGCGCCGCGTGATCGCCCGTGGCGTCGAGGTCGGCACGGTCCGTGCCGTCCGCCCCGTGGGGCCGGGCCGAGAGTTCCTGCTGGACGAGGAACCGGTCGATCTCCACATGGCCGAGGGACGCATCGTCGACATCGCGCCGACCGGGGCGCTCCCGGCGCGCGGCGAGGTCATCGACGCGGACGGCGCCTGGGCGGTGCCGGGGCTCTGGGACAACCATGTGCACACGGTGCAGTGGGCTCTCGCAGCGGAGCGCGTACCGCTGGGTGAAGCGGATTCCGCCGCCGCGGCCGCGCGGGTCATGCGCGACGCGCCCGTGCTCCCCGACGGCAGACGGGTCGGCACCGGGTTTCGGGATGCGCTGTGGCCGGACCGCCCGACCGTGGCGATGCTCGACGCCGCGACCGGGGTCGTGCCGACGTACCTGATCAACGCCGACGTCCACAGTGTCTGGCTGAACTCGGCCGCTCTGGCCCGCGAGGGATTCCGCGGCGACGACGGTGTCCTGCGCGAGGAGGATGCCTTCGAGATCTCTCGGCGGCTCAACGCCGTGGACCCCGCGCACAGTGACGAGGCGGTCATCCAGGCCGGTCACGCCGCGGCGGCCCGCGGCGTGACCGGCCTGGTGGACTTCGACATGGCCTGGAATGCCGATGCCTGGCCGCGACGCATCCTTGCGGGCTTCGATGCGCACCGCGTCGAGTTCGCGTTCTATCCGACGGACCTCCCGCGGGCGATCGCGGCGGGCTTGCGCACGGGGGAGCGCCTCGCGGTGGCGGATCCGACCGGACTGGTGGGTGCCCTCGTCCGGGTCGGCTCGTTGAAGGTCATCAGCGACGGCTCGCTCGGCACCAGGACTGCGGCCTGCTCGCACTCCTATCCGGGGGATCCCCAGAACTACGGCGTGCTCACGGTGCCGCCCGAGGAACTCGCCGCGCTGCTGACCACCGCCGCGGGCGCCGGACTCGAGGTGGCGGTGCATGCGATCGGCGATCGCGCGGTGACCGCGGCTCTGGATGCCTTCGGCGCCACCGGCGCGACGGGGTCGATGGAGCACGCGCAACTCGTCCGTCACGCGGACCTCGCGCGATTCGCGCGCCTCGGCGTGCGTGCGAGCGTCCAACCCCAGCATGCGGTGGACGACCGCGACCTGGTGGAGCACCACTGGGCAGAGCAGACGGCGATCGGCTACCCGCTCGCCTCGCTCCTCGCCGCGGGGGCCGAGCTGCGGTTCGGATCCGATGCCCCGGTCGCGCCGCTCGACCCGTGGCAGGCGATCTCCGCCGCGGTCTGGCGGACCGACGACGACCGCGCCGCGTGGCACGCGGAGGAGCGCGTGACACTGGATCAGGCCCTCGCAGCGAGCGTCCGCACGGCGATCCGTCCGGGCGAGCCCGCCGATATCGCCATCATCGGAGGCGACCCGCGTGCCGTCGGCGCCCCGGCGCTCCGGACGATGCCGGTCGTGGCGACGCTTCTGGCTGGCCGCGTCACCCACGCCGCCTGAGGCGGCACGCGAACAGAAGGCGGCCCCGGGATTCCGGGGCCGCCTTCTTCTGTGCGGGTTCAGGCCGCGATGTGCGACACGAGGAACCAGCGGTCCTTCTCGAGGCCGCGCTGGATCTCGATCGCCACGTCCTGGCTCGTGAGGTCGACCTCGTCCAGGCCTTCGACGGCTGCCTTGACGTCCACGAGGATCGCGTCGATGTCGGCGATCACCGCGCGGATCAGCTCATCCGACTGGGCGAAGCCGGCGGGAACTCCCGTCGCACCGGCCTTCTGGGCGACGGCGTTCACGCGCGCATCGATCGGCAGGCCCAGAGCGACGATGCGCTCGGCGGCGGTGTCGGCGAAGTCGCCGGCGTGGGCGACGATCGTGTCGAGCAGCTCGTGCACACCGACGAAGTTCGCGCCGCGGACGTGCCAGTGCGCCTGCTTGCCGTTGACGGTCAGGGCCTGGAGACCGAGGACGACGGGGGAGAGGAACTGCGCCGCACCGGCGGCGACGGTCGGATCGATGGCGGTGGTGGAAACGGTCTGGGCCTTGCTCATCTTGTGCTCCTCCGAATGAAGTTCTCTGACTGACGAGTACAACGCTACTCAGCCTCAGACATTCCGCAAGGAAGCTGAGGCTGCACTCACTTCCGCGTGATTCCGCGGAAGTGAGGGTAGTCTCGCCTCATGAGCATCGCTGCCGGAGCTTCCGTCCTCGCCCTCCCGGATCGCACCCCCGAGCTCGACGACACGGCCTTCGTCGCGGACGGCGCTCGCATCGTCGGAGCGGTGTCCCTCCGGGCCGGCGCCAGTGTCTGGTACAACGCCGTGCTCCGCGGTGACTCGGCGCCGATCGTCATCGGCCCGGGCAGCAACGTCCAGGACAACGTCTCGATCCACGTCGAGGCGGGGCATCCTGTCGTTGTCGGATCGCAGGTCTCCATCGGACACAACGCCGTGGTGCACGGCTGCACTATCGGCGACGGCTCCCTCATCGGGATGGGGGCCGTGGTCCTCAGCGGTGCCGTGATCGGAGAGGGATGCCTGATCGCCGGCGGAGCCGTGGTGCTTGGCGGGACCGAGGTGCCGCCCGGGTCCCTGGTCGCGGGTGTGCCGGCAAAGGTGCGCAGGGCGTTGTCGGACGACGAGCGCGCCTCTCTGGTCGCGAACGCGGCGATCTACCTGGAGCACGCGGCGACGCACGCCCGCGCAACCGAAGCGTGAGCCCCTGCCCGCTAGGCTGGGGCGGTACGGGGCGGTGGCCAAGCTGGTTAAGGCAGTGGGCTCATAACCCAACGATCGCGGGTTCAAGTCCCGCCCGCCCTACCACCTGGATCCAATGAACGCGGCCGTCCGGCTCTCCCTTCCTCTCGCGCACCTGATCGCCATGGTCAGCTCATCGGCAACGATGCTGGCTGTCGTGGTGACCGTCGCGCAGGGCGAAGCGGCGAGCTGGGCGGTCGCTGCCGTGCTCCTCTCGGCAGCGATCCCTGCCATCGTCCTCGCCCCGCTCGCGGCCCCGCTGCTGGACAGGTTCGGACCGCGGACAGTCGTCGTCGTGTCCGCGGCCGTGCAAGTCGTCATCCTCCTGCTCACCGCGGCCGCGCCGACCACGGCAGTCCTCATCGCCATGGTCGCTGCTCGCGCGTGCGTGTCCGCATTGGACTCCGCCGCGCTCCTGCTGCTCGCCGACCGTGCCCCGCGTTCGCAGGCCCCCGACTCCACCGCGCGAGCATTCGCTCGCCTGGACACCGCCCGGCTCATCGGCGGGCTCATCGGCCCGCTGCTCGGGGGGATCGCGGTGCAGTTTCTCGACCTGTCCTGGCTGTTCCTCGCTCAAGCCGCAACGGTCGCCATCCTCGGAGTCGTGGCTCGCTGGTATCCCCAGCAGGCGTGGGAACCGGTGGCGGCACCGTCCTCCTGGTGGCAACGCGTCACCGAAGCTCCCACCCTGCTGTTCCGACACCAGGCTGCGCGCGCCGCGCTCAGCGGACTCGTCCTGGCGATCGTGTTCACCTCGATCTTCTCGACCGCGCAGACGCTCTATTCCCTCGACGTCCTCGCCCTCAACCCCATTGGGGTCGCGATCCTCACCCAGTGCTTCGTCGTCGGACGGTTGTTCGGATCACGCCTCGGCGCGCGAGTCACGGAGATCTGCGCCGCGACATGGCTGCTCGGTGCAACGGCGGCGATGGGCATCGGTCTCCTCCTGCCCGGCGTGATCCACAGCAGCGTCGTCGCCGGGGTGGGCTTCGCGATCGCCGGTCTCGCGAACGCGATCCAAGTCGCCGCGATCCGCCTCATCGTCGTGTCGGCGGTTCCCGACAGCACCCACGGTCGTGCACTGGCAGCGATGGGCAGCGTCAACCAGACCGCCGGCGTCGCGGGCACGGCCCTCGCCGCGCCCCTCCTCGTCGCCGTCGGCCCTGGCGGCGCTCTGGCCGTCGCCGGAATCGGCACGCTTTTCGCCGCCGGGCTGACCCTCCTGATGAACAGCCGACGCCGGGGCGCGCTCGGCCGATCGGACACTGATCCTGCGTCCGCCACCACGCACAAACTCCTCGACGACGGAGGCCGATAGGGCCGGGTCCATGACCCTGAATTTCGCTCGCCATTCAGACGAGGAGATGCAGGCGGCCGCTGCGGCGACCGACGCTCATGTTGCTTCACACTCTCGACTCGCCCAGGCGATCGAGGGCTGCTGGTGGGTGTTCCATGAGCTCACGGACGTCCCACCGGTCACAGAGGACACCTTGTTCTCTGGAAATCTGGCGGCGATCCGCGAGGCAGAGAATGAGGTGAAGACCTCATTCACTCTGGCGAGGCTTGGGCTGTACAGGCAGGCGATGGCCTCGTTGCGCAGCGGTCTCGAGCTCGGGCTACTTGCGGGCCGCGGATCGGGCTCACGTCGATATTCAGGACTGGTGGCGCGGGATTCAGCGCACACCATCGAACCCTGACGTCAAGAAGCGCCTGAGCCACGTCGCAGGTGTTAGGCGATACTCGGGACGCGATCCAGAGTTCTTCGCCAGCGTCGGCGCTCTAGGCGACAACCTCGGCGGATACGTGCACAGCAGAGGATGGAATCACGCTTCAAGTGGGACCTTACCCATCAGCCGTACCCCTGTGTTCTCCGCTGAGCCTCATCCTGTGATCCCCGCACTGCTTGCAGCGCTTCTCTTCCGACTTCTCATCGAGCTGGTGCTGAGGGCGCGAACGTCGAATGATCAAGCGCAACGGGTGAAGTCACGGCATCGACGGCACGGCCCTCGCCGCGACCCTCCTCGTTGCCGTCGGACCTGCCGGCGCCCTGGCCGTCGCGCGAATCGGCGCAATCCTGGCCGCCGGGGTGGCGCTCGTCATCGAACGTTGCGAGAGTGCGGCTAGGGCCTCGCCTGACGTTGTACTCCGAGCCGGTCGGCGAATCGGACGATGAGGATGGTGTAGCCGACGGTGCCGATGATGGAGATCAGGAGTCCGGGGAGCCCGAGGGTGCCGTCGCCGAGGTCGATGCCGATGGTGCTGAGCAGCATCACGAGGACGTTGTTGACGATGTGGAGGGCGATGGCAGCCTCCAGGCCGCCGGTGCGCCAGGTGAGCCACGCGGCAGCGATGGCGAAGAGGGTCACGTCGAGCATGCCCCACAGATCGTATTGGTGCCCGAACGTGAAGAGCGGGACGGGCAGGAGGATGGCAAAGACGGGGCGGGAGAGCCAAGCGCCCACGAGCTGCATGAGAGCACCGCGGAAGACATACTCTTCTGCGGCTGCTTGGAACGGGATGAGCAGGATCACCAGGACGCTCAACAGCCAGACTTTCGGGTGAGTGAGATCGATGTGCGTCGGCGCACCGACGACCTGCCGGAGTCCCAGCTCGGCCAGTAGCACGAAGGGAATGATGCTCGCGGCGATAATGAGGCTCACCCCGAGCCATCTCATGCGCAGCCGGCCGGTCACGGACGACAGGTAACCGACGCCGCGACCCTGGACGAGCCGCGAGGCGAAGAAGAGGGCGGGAAGCATCAGGATGATCGGCACGGCCGCATTGACGAGAGCCAAAGGGTTCGCCGGGTCGGTGATCCGCGTCGGGATGAGCTCCTCGAGGATGCTCGTAGACGAGCCGAACGCGGAACTGATCATCATCTCGACGGCGATGAAGGCGCCGATGAGCAGCGCGGTGACCGTGATTCCGAGGATCCCCGCGACGAGGGGGCTCCACCATCGATAGCCGGGGCGCAGGCGCGCCAGTCGGTGAAACTCCACTTGTCGATCGGGTGTACCGGTGGAGCGTTTGTCGCCATCGCTGCTGTTCGTCATGATTCCCCCCAAGCGGCGATCCCACATTCCCGCATCATCCTGTGAAGAGTAACACGTTAGCGTTCACAGGCGCCTTTTCCAAGTTGGAAACTTACGCGACCGAGTGCTAACTTTCCGGCATGGAAAGTGAATCGCTGGGGAACAGGGACATCGACAGCCGTCCGGGTCGGGATATGGATCCGAAGGAGCAACTTCGGCTGGGAAGCCAAGCAGCTGCTCGGGCGCTGCAGCATGTGGTGTCGCCATGGTGGGCGTACGGGCTGACGGCTGTGTACTGGGGGGTGACGTTTGCCGTTGTCTTCGCGACGAAGGCGTTCTGGGCGATTCCGCTTGCCGTGGTGGCTGGCGCGTCGCTCGTGATGTGGCTGACGACGCGGGCGACGGGGGTAAGGGTCTCGGACCGGATGCAGCTAAGCGCCATTCGTGGTTCCACAGCGGGGTGGCTACTGGCCGCGATGGGGGTCTTCTTTCTGCTGCTGATGTTGGGGACGTTCGGGACAGACTTTTACGGCTTGGCGTGGGCGCAGTGGGTAGCGGGCGCTCTGGTGGGGCCTGTATGGGCGTTCGCGGAGTGGCGCATCGACGTCGGGGTCCGCAAGACGCTGTTGGAGGGAGCATGATCGAGACGGACGAGGTGATCCACTCCCCGAATCGCCTCCAGATCTGCGCCTATCTCAACTGGGCAGAGCAAGCGGAGTTCGCCGTACTGCGGGATCTGCTGGGCGTCGCAGATTCGGTCGCGAGCAAGCACCTCACGGTGCTGAAAGACGCGGGATACGTCAGCGTGACGAAAGCCCGAGGCGTCGGACGACCGCGCACGTGGGTGCGGATCACCGATGAAGGCCGCGCCGCCTACACCCGCCACGTCGCCGCGCTGCACCAGATCATCGGGACACCCCTGCCCGGCAACCCCAGCGCGTCACCCACCCCGTCGACAGAAGCGGGGTGAGGGAAGGCGTTGCGCCTCCCTCACCCCGCTGATCTGCGATCCGGTCTGGCTAGTCTTCGATCGTCTCGTTGACCGATGCCAGTTCGCGGCGCTGGGCGGAACGACGCAGCAGGAGCGCACCCGCAGCCAGTGCCAACACTGCGGACGCGGTCACGGCGATCATGCCACCGGCGTCGCCACCCGTGATCGCGAGACCCCTCGGCGGCACCGGGGGCTGCTCGGCTGCCGGCGGGTCGCTCGGAGAGGGCGGTGTGATCGTGGTCGGGTTGGTGAGCTCGACGGCGACGACGGTGTCCGCGCCGATCGTCAGCTGCGCGCCGCCCTCCGCCGCCGTGACGCCCTCGCCCGCGAACACCGGGGTGCCCCAGGCGACACCGGAGACAGCGCCGGCGGCGCGCTCGGTGAGGGTGACGACGGTGCCCTCAGGGATGTCCTCGACGGTCTGCACGGTCCCGTCCGCGGCCAGGGTCAGCGTCCCCGTCACGGGACCGTCCTCGCCGGTGTAGGAGTAGTCGACGAGGAAGGTCGCCGTGTCCGGCACCAGCGCGGCACCAGGGCCGGTGATCTGCTTGGAGACCGAGAAGCCACCCAGCGGGGTCGGCGCGAGCGTGGTCGGGTTGGACAATCCGACAGCGACCGTGGTGGCCTCACCGATCGTGAGCTGTGCACCATCGTCCGTGGCGGTCACTCCGGTGCCGGAGAACACCGGTGCCCCCCACACGACGCCCTCGACAGCGGCCGCAGGACGCTCGGTGAGGGTGACCACGGTGCCCTCGGGGATGTCCTCGACGGTCTGCACCGTTCCGTCCGCGGTCAGGGTCAGCGTCCCGGCTACGGGGCCGTCTTCACCGGTGTAGGAGTAGTCGACCAGGAAGGCCGCCGTGTCCGGCACCAGCTCAGCGCCGTCGCCGGTGACCTGCTTCGCGACCGAGAAGCCGCCCAGCGGGACCGGGGCGAGGGTCGTGGGGTTGGCGAGGGTCGCGGCGATGTTCGCGGCGTCCCCAATCGTCAGCTGGGCGCCGGTGTCGGTGACGGTGACCCCGGTGCCGGAGAACACCGGCGCGCCCCACACGACTCCCTCGACCGGGACCGCCGGGCGCTCGGTGAGGGTGACGACCGTACCGACCGGGATGTTCTGCAGCAGCTGCGACGTGCCATCAGCGGCAAGGGTCAGCGTGCCCGTCACCGGGCCTGCCGGGACCGTGTAGGAGTAGTCGACGAGGAACGTCGCCGTGTCAGGGATGAGCGAGGCGCCGTCGCCGGTGATCTGCTTGGCGACCGTGAATCCGCCCAGGCCGTCGCCGTCGCCGCCTCCGCCGGCGACGCTCACGGTCACCGATGCGGTCGTGGTGGTGAAGCTCGTGCCCGTGATGGTGTTGTTGAACACATCACCGGTCACGGCGTCGGCGGGAAGCTGGGTCTGGTACAGGAGCCTGTAGAGTCGGTCGGCCTGAGCAGGGGCGGCGAGCGCGACCGTGAAGGAGGGTGCCGATGCGTCAGGTGTCAGGGTGTAGTCGACAGCGGGAGTCAGCGTGGTGAAATCCGCGGGATCAAAGAAACCGTCGTTCCAGTCGGCGACGGCGACGGAACCCACCGACAGCGTGTTCGGAAGAAGCGTCAGACCCTCCGTGTAGGTGTCCGTGATGGTCGGGTTCTGCCCGCTGAGCAGGTTGCCGGGCACCCACACGTACCATTCGATGCCACCGGTGGTGGTCTGGACCCCGGATTTGATCGCGTCCGTGGGCACCGGGTTCGGCACCTGGGGAAGGATGCCTCCGCCGGGGATGTTGACGATGATCGGGTCGCCCCCGCCCGTGGTGAAGGTCAGAGTGTCCTCCTCTGTCGTCTCCTCCACCTTCGTCTGGAAGAACAGGTTCCCCTGGACGTTGTCGTGTGTGAGGACGTAGTCGCTGAGCGTGCAGGTGATCCCCGTCCGGACGACCGTGCAGGTGCCGATCGTCGCCCCGTCCGGGTCCAACATCTGGAACGCCGAGGCGACTCCCACGAGCGACGGCGTCGTGGGGAAAGTCAGAGAGAACGTGTCGCCGGGCTGGGCCGTGTCCGGCACCGCCCACGTAGCTTCCAGGCGGATGGTGTCGTAGAGGTGGACCTCCGTCGCCGGCTCAACGATCTCCACCGACGTGATCGCATCCAATTCGGCCGCCTGCGCGGTCGTCGGCACACCGAGACCGACGATCGCTAGCAGCGCGGCCGCAGTGCCAGCGAGAAGCCCCCGTCGTCGGGGCGCTGGGGTACGCCATTTTTCTTACGCACTTGGTTCCCTCCGATACAGACCCTGCGCAGCCATCACCGCGGTCAAGGATTCTCTCTGCAATGAGTCTCCACCAGAGAGCCGTCATAGGGCTATAGGGAATTCCGAGCCGGGCTGATCCTGCGTCGAGGCGTACGTCAGCGGCTGGCCGACTCGCGTCGCCGGTGGAGGCACAGCGCCACCCCGAGAACGATCGCGGCCGCTCCTAGGGCGACGATGATCGCTAGGAAGCCACGGTCGATCCCGGTGCGCGCTAGATCCTCCGCTCCCGAATCGCCGGCCGGGCGGATCGACGACGACGGCGTCGGGGTGGGGGACGGAGCGGGATCGGCGGTATACCGGTTGTCGATGGTCACCACCGTGTCGACCCCTGGGCGGACGGGGAACGGGGTGTCGAATGGCTCGAGCGTGACGGGGGCGCCCCCGTCGACGGTGACCGACGCGGTGGTGGCGACCGTGGTATCGGCCGCGGCGCCGGTCTCCGTTTCGATGACCCGACACTCCTGCGCTTGCAGCACGGTCGCGGTCCCCGCATCCGCGGTTCCGGCCCCGACCGGGAGAGCGAAGGCGTAGGACGTGTCGGGGGTGCATCGCACCTCCAGCTGTGCGTCTCCGTCACGCAACGCGACGTCGTCGCTGCCGTTCTTCACGACCAGCAGGTGCCCCGCGGGCTGGAACTCGTTGGTGAAGTCGCAGGTCGCATCCGGGTTCTCCGGTGTCAGGATGACGTCGACGCTGGCTCCCTCCGTGTCGACGGTGGCCGTATTCGGACCGCAGTCGACGGAGGCGAGACTCCAGGATCCTTCGGCACTCGGCGCAGGGAGGAGTTCGACGATGCCGTAATGCGCGGAGGGCTCGACGGTCAACGCGTCAGCGGCCGGACCCTCCCACTCCGCTTCCACGAACTCACCGTCCGTCGTCGTCGTGGCCGTCGCCTGGTAGGCAGCCGAGGTCCCGGGGGCGATCTGGGCGCCCTCTCTCGGCGTGACGATAAACCCTGCGCTGCCCGCAACCGGGGTGGTCGCCTTACGGATGGTGATCGACCCGCCTGGGGTGTACCGGTTCGTGACGACGCAGTCGAAGGTCTCGCCTTCGCCGATCTCGACTGTGCCGGTCCGCCGCAGCCCGTCGGCGGTGAGGGGCACCTCCGTACCGTTGCACTGCGCGCCCTGCGCGTCCCACGACCCCGCTCCGGTCGGCGCGGGGAGCGTCTCCGTGACGGTGTACCTGCCCGGCGTCGATCCGAGGGATTCGGCTACGACGACCTGGTCGCCGTCACCGGCGGTGGTGACGGTCGTCTGTCGATCGGCCCCTGGGGCCGGAACGTCGATCGCGAACGGGAAGGTGCCTCCGGCGCCGAGGGTGAGTTTGGACAGGGTTCCCGGACCGGTGCGGGCCCGCTCGTTGGTGAACGTACACGTGACCGTGTCACCGGCGAGAAGGCGGATCTGCGCGGTCACCCCCGTGATCGTCACCGGTGTGCCTTCGGCGCTGGAGCACACGGGAGGTGCTGTGGCCTGCCATCCATCCGTAGGCGTCTCGGTGACCTCCCACGCCGGCTCGCCCGTTCCGACCGCGCCGCGGATGAACGTCTGTGACGCCGGTGAGGTGGCGGTCGTGGACAGGGTGAAGTCGT
The DNA here is from genome assembly GCF_002848265.1 of Zhihengliuella sp. ISTPL4. GTDB lineage: Bacteria > Actinomycetota > Actinomycetes > Actinomycetales > Microbacteriaceae > Microbacterium. The sequence continues at coordinate 882,852 of NZ_CP025422.1, read as the reverse complement.
TGACGCCGTCCCGGTTCGTGTCCGCATACGACAGGTTGCCGTCGAACCGGAACGTGCCCTGCCCGAGCGAGCCGGGAGCGAGTTGCTTCCGGACGACGATCGTCCCGGACTCGGGTGGGGGAGAGACGGTGTAGTAGTAGCAGAAGACGTGGGTCTGGTTCTTCGGAAAGGACACGAACTCCACGTTGTCCCCGTTGACGGCGTCCTGCGCACACCGCAGCGCCGCGTACCCGTGCGTCTCCTGTTGACCGTTCAGAGGCTCCGACGGAGTGCCGCCCTGCACCCACAGCGTCTGTCCGGACCGGACGATCTGCGCCTGGGCGGGGTCGAGCTCGACGGTCACGGCCCCCTCGATGATGCGGCCGGTGCCCACACCTTGCGCGTCGAGTTCGGGGACGCTCGGTTTGGTGACGATGCTGGTGGCGAACGGTTGGGTGACGGTGGAGAGGTTCAGGGTGGCGGCGGTCTTTCCCTGGTGGGAGCGGCCCATGGTGAGGCGCCAATCCTGCAACGGGGAACAGTTCGGGGACCCTGCGTTCTCGTCCGCGACCGTGATGATGCCGTTTGCGGGATAGGTCGTGTCGGCGCCGAGGTCACGAAGCGACTCCATGAGGTTGTTCCGGGCCTTGTTCGCCATGACGTCGGTGTACTCGTCGCAGACACGGGCGACATAGGTGACGAGAAGAGGGACGTCCTTCGCCGGGGGAAGCACGACGGCGGTAGCGCCGACCGGGGTGAGGAGCGTGCCTGTCGCGAGTACCAGCCCGAGGCTTGCCGCGAGGATTCTCTTGCGCGCGTCGGACTTCATCCTGTTCCCCCTTGCATGGTTCACCGCCCGTAGGGCAGGTGAAGCTCGCACGAGCGTAGACCGCAGGCGGGTGCCGGGACGACGCCGTCGGGCGTGGTATTCCGGTCTCCCAGGATTGAGCGCATGCTGCGCAGGTGAGAGCCCACGACCCCCGGACTGCCGGACGCACCCGGTGGCGGGGCTGGCCGGCCTGACGCGATGCCGGTGAAGCATCGCTGACTCGCGTACGAAGGTGCCGGGAGCGGGGAGAGACAACGATGCTCCCGGCACCATGTAGACGGCGAATGCGCCTACAGACGGACGGACGCGTCGGAAGGGGAAGCGATCCGTCACAGAAGAGATGACATGGCAACCGTTTCATGACGCCGTTCTTCGCAGGATCACGGCATATTGCGTGGAGTCGCACCGGAGCGCATCGAGTACGGGGTGTTCGGACCCGACCTCTGGGCGCGGCGCCCTGGCGTCGGGGCCGGTCGTAGCCCGCGTCGCAGAGCCGGGGGCGCCGACTCCGCCGGTGTCAAGCCCCTCGTCTGCGCTGCGTCCCCGCGGCAGAGTTCCCGAGAGCGGCACCGCGCCGCGGAACGGGAGAGATCATGAGCATCGGCAGCGGAATCGCGCTCTTCGTCATCGGAGCGATCCTCGTCTTCGCGGTCAACGTCGACGTGGCCTGGGTCGACCTCGACATGGTCGGCTACATCCTCATGGGTGCCGGCGTCATCATCTTCCTGATCGGCATCGTGCTGTTGGCCCGGCGTCGTCGCACCGAGACGGTGTCCCGCACGTACGTCGATCCGGCGACGGGCGAGCCCACGACCCGGCGGTCGGTCAGCTCGAGTTCCGACGAGGGACTCTGAACGGCAGGCACAGCAAAGGGAAGGGCCGCGGGTGATCCCGCGGCCCTTTTCGTCAGACGATGTCTGCACCCTCCAGATGTTCCTCGACGAGGGTGATCCCTCCGCTCGAGTTCGCTGAGTGCGCAAGCTCCTCGATCCATCGGCGGCTGAGTTCCGGCGTCTCCGCCTCCTCGAACACGAAGCGGAGGGGAATCGACGGGTGCAGCCAGAGTGTCGAGCGACCGGGAGCGTCGCCCTCCGGGTGCCGCCAGGAGAGCGTGAAGCTCTCATTGCGGCGCAGCTTCGTCGCGATGACGACTTTCAGGTGTGCGAGCGCCCGATCCTCGATCTGGATCGGCGTCTGGGTGTCACCGTAGTAGAGGCTGCCCATCGTCAGCCGACCTTCGGGGCGGGGGCGGTGGCGGCGGGGGTGATCATGGCGCTCCTTCAGACGTACGGGAGGGAGCCGGCAGGCGGCTCGCTTCTCTTCTTGGACTCTATCCACCTTGCGCACGATTCGGTGCGCATCGGCGCAACTCGCCGACACCGGCGAACAGAGTGTGCGCGCCGTGTCAGGAAGAGGCTCATCGACTGCTGAGGATGGGGTTGATCCCGTACGTCTCGCGGTACATGGTCGCGAACCGGGAGACGTTGCTGAACCCCCACCGCCGCGCCACCGCCGTCAGCGACGCTCCCTTTCCATGCCGGAGGTCGCGGTGCGCCCCTTCCAGGCGGGCTCGGCGCAGCGCCTCCGTCGGCGTGATGTCCAAGGCGCGCCGGAATGCGTACTGCAGACCGCGGGTCGACATGAAGGCCGCCGCGGCGACGTCGTCGACGGTGATGGGCAGGTGGGCGTTCTCCTCGATGTAGGAGAGGGCGCGACGTACGGAGGTTGGCGCGGCCATACGCTGGACCGGCCGATCCAGCGATTCGCTGAACGTCGTGGGGAACACCGACATCGTCAGCATGAGCGCATGCCGCCCGAGCTCGGCGGCGATGAGGGGATCCGTGCCCTCCGCTCCGAACGAGCCGTCGATGTAGGAGAACATCCGCTCCCACCGCGCGCCGTCCTCCCGCGTATGCGGCGTGAGCCCGGTGGCCCGGAGTTCGAGGCGGTCGTCGCCCGTGATCTGTCGTACAGCATCACGCGCAGCGACGCGGTCGAAGATGAGAGCACGGACGCGAGCGACCTGATCCCACTTCGCTTCGACACGCGCGCCATCGGTGAGCCAGGGCTGACCGGCATCCAGACTCTGTCGCCCCGACCAGATCCGCGCGTCGGCGGCGTCGACGCGACACACGAGCAGCTGATCCTCCGGTTCTGCGCGAGAGTGCACCTGCGCCGCGAGTTCATAGCGGACCAGCGACATCGAGCCCGCTTCCACCGACCGCCAGTCGAAGCGGAAGCGACGCGGATCCGCGTCCTGCAGAGTCGCCGAAGGGACGAACTGCTGCCAGGTGGATTCCACCTGCTCGATGTCCGTCGACGTGAACTGCACTGACACTCCTCGTAGCCCCGGGCACAGCGGGGCTTCTTGGACAGTAGCCCACCGCGCCGACAATCCGATGGGAACGGGTCGTGCCCCGTGCGCGCTGCTGTTCGGGAGGCGACTCGTAGACTCGGAGGATGAGCGTGCCTTCCCCCTACGCGGATCGTCTGAGCAGGCTGCCCGTGCAGCGTCACGAGGTCCAGATCTTGGGCGGATCCACGGCGTACTGGGCCTACGGCCCGGACGACGCGGAGACCACCGTCATCGCGGTCCATGGCTTCCGCGGCGAGCACCACGGCCTCGAGTCCGTCCTCGCGTTCCTGCGGGAGCTGCGAGTCCTGGTCCCCGACCTTCCCGGATTCGGGGAGTCCGCGCCGCTGCCCGGCCGACGGCACGATCTTTCGGCGTACGCGGACTGGCTGACCGTCTTCGCAGCGGCCACAGCCCCTGGCGCGGTCGTCCTCGGGCATTCGTTCGGCTCCATCGTCACCGCCGCCGCCGTGGCCGGCGGGCTGCAGACGCCGCGGCTCATCCTCGTGAATCCCATCGGCGCCCCGGCGCTGGAGGGGCCGAAGGGTCTGATGACCCGCCTCGCGGTGCTCTACTACGCGCTGGGTGCGAAACTCCCGTCGCGGATCGGGACCGCCCTCCTGCGGAACCGTGTGATCGTCCGCGTGATGAGCATCACGATGGCGAAGACGCGCGATCCCGAGCTCCGGCGGTTCATCCACGACCAGCACGACACCTACTTCTCCCGGTTCTCCGACCGCGAGGTCCTGCACGACGCCTTCGTCGCGAGCGTCTCGCACGACGTCAGGGAGTTCGCCCCGTCGATCGACGTACCGACGCTGCTCATCGCCGCACAGCGCGATGACATCACCCCGATCGAGGCGGAACGCAAACTCGTGAAGCTCTTCCCCGACGCGTCACTCGTCGAGATCGCGCAGGTGGGTCACCTCATCCACTATGAGACGCCCGCCGAGGCAGCCGGAGCCATCCGTCGGTTCCTCAGGATTCCCGTCGCGCGAGGCCGATGAGTCCCGCGACCCGGAAGGGAATGACCTCGCCCATCGCGAGCGAGGTCTCCGTCCGCTCCACGCCCTCGATCGAGAGGATGCGCGCGTCCGTGTCGAAGAGGTGACGCGCGTCGCGGCATGCCACCCGTGCCAGCAGGTCGATGGAGCCGCTCAGACCGTGCGCCTGGACGACCTCCGGGATGCGGGCGAGCTCGTTGATGATGCGCGGCAGTTCGGTCTGACGGACACCGATGCTGACGAACGCCTGCAGCGGGAAGCCGAGGACATCGGGGGAGAAGGCGCGCTCGTAGGAGAGGAAGACGCCGCTCTGCTCCAGACGGGCCATCCGGGCCTGAATGGTGTTGCGGGACAAGCTCATCCGCTCGGCGAGAGCGACGATGGTCACGCGAGGGTCCTCGGCCAGGGCAGCGAGAAGCTCGAGGTCTATCCGATCCAGTCCAGGCATAGTGCCAAACCATAGCAGCGGCTTGCCGGAGAAAAATGAGCAACATGCTCAGGGCGCTCGGAATTGCTTGAGCGAGGTGATGAGCGGACGTACTCTCGGACCATGCCGGTGATGACGCCGGCACCATTGCGCGTACCCCACAAGGGTCGCCAGGGACGAGGAGGACGATGATGTCGCCGCAGACCACCCCTATCGCAGACACCGCCCAGGATCTCGAGCTCTCGGAGCGCATCCTCGCTCCGGACGGGACGCGGGTTCCCCACGCCCGCCTCGACGCCTTCGTCGCCGACGTCGACGCCGTCCAGCTCCGGGCGCTCCATCGCGACATGGTCATCCTCCGTCGCATCGACGCAGAAGGCGTGGCCCTGCAGCGGCAGGGGCAGCTGGGCTTGTGGGCGCCCTGCCAGGGGCAGGAGGCTACCCAGATCGGAACCGCCCGCGCGCTCGACCCCCAGGACTACGTCTTCCCCAGCTACCGGGAGACGGGCGTGATCTATGCGCGTGGCGCGCAGCCGGGAGACTACGTCCGCATGTGGCGCGGCGAGGAAGGGGCGGCCTACGATCCCGCCGCACTGCGCGTCGCCCCGCTGCAGATCATCATCGGCGCGCAAACCCTTCACGCCGTGGGATACGCACTCGGCATCCGTCATGAGAGCGCCCCGGAGGTCGCCGTGACGTACTTCGGCGACGGAGCCACCAGTCAGGGTGACGTGAACGAGGCGATGATCTTCGCCGCGTCCTACCAGGCTCCGGTCGTCTTCGTCTGTCAGAACAACCACTGGGCCATCTCGGAGCCCGTGGCCGTGCAGTCGCAGTACCCGATCGCGGGACGCGCGCCGGGTTTCGGCATCCCCAGCCTCCGCGTCGACGGCAATGACGTCCTCGCCTGCCTGGCGGCGATGCGATGGGCGTTGGCGCACGCCCGCGCCGGCAAGGGGCCGGCCTACATCGAGGCCGTGACCTACCGGATGGGCCCGCACACCACGGCGGACGACCCCACCCGCTACCGTGACGACGCCGAGCTGGAGTCCTGGCGTCGCCGGGACCCGATCGCGCGCCTGGAAGCGTACCTCCGGGCTTCCGGCGAGCTTCCTGACGAGCACCTCGCCGAGACGCAGGCGGCCGCCGACGCCGTCGCCAAGGAGATGCGTGCCGCGTGCCTCGGCATGGTCACCCGTCCGCCCCTCGCGGTGTTCGACGGCGTCTACGCCGAACCTCACACCGGGCTGGAGCGGCAGCGGGACGAGTACGCCGCGTATCTCGCGTCGTTCGAAGGCGAGGCCTGATCATGACGGAGCTCACTCTCGGCAAGGCGCTCGGCGCCGGTCTCCGCCAGGCGATGCGCGACGATGAGAAGGTCGTGCTGCTGGGCGAGGACATCGGCAAGCTCGGGGGCGTCTTCCGGATCACGGACGGACTTCTCGACGAGTTCGGAGCGGCGCGGGTCATCGACACACCGCTCGCGGAGTCCGGGATCGTCGGCACGGCCGTCGGTCTCGCGTTCCGCGGCTACCGCCCGGTCGTGGAGATCCAGTTCGACGGGTTCGTGTACCCCGCCTTCGACCAGATCGTGTCCCAGGTCGCGAAGCTGCACTACCGCACCCAGGGTCGGGTGAAGATGCCGATCACCATCCGCATCCCGTGGGCCGGGGGCATCGGCGCCGCGGAACACCACTCCGAGTCTCCTGAGGCGTACTTCGCTCACACGGCCGGGCTGCGCGTCATCGCGGTGTCGAACCCGGAGGACGCGTATCGCAGCCTGCGCCAGGCCATCGCGTCGGACGACCCGGTCGTGTTCTTCGAGCCGAAGCGGCTGTACCACCACAAGGGTGAGGTCGACCTCGAGGCCTCGCTCGCGGACGCGCCGCCGATGGGCCTCGCCCGGGTGGTGCGCCAGGGAACCGACGTCACCGTCCTGACCTATGGGGCCATGGTCAGCACCGCGCTGCAGGCAGCCGAGGCAGCGGAGGACGAGGGCATCGCGCTGGAGGTCGTCGACCTGCGATCGCTCTCGCCCGTGGACTACGACTCGGTGGCCGCCTCGGTGCGGAAGACCGGACGCGTGGTCGTCGTACACGAAGCCTCTCGGGAGGCCGGACTCGCGCCGGAGGTCATCGCGAGCGTCACCGAGCGCTGCTTCGAGTACCTGGAATCCGCCCCGGTGCGGGTCACCGGACACGACGTGCCGTACCCGCCGGCCAAGCTGGAGAAGTACCACCTGCCTGACCTGGACCGGATCCTCGATGCGGTCGATCGTGTGCTGGATCGTCCGCACAGCCTGACGGGAGCCGACGCATGATCGCCGAGTTCCACCTCCCCGATCTCGGCGAAGGGCTCACCGAGGCCGAGGTCGTCCAATGGCTGGTCGCGCCGGGGGACAGCGTCGCACTGAATCAGACGCTCGCCGAGGTCGAGACCGCGAAGGCCGTCGTCGAGCTGCCGTCTCCCTATGAGGGGACGGTCTCGACGCTCCACGCGGAAGCCGGCGAGACCGTGGCCGTGGGAGCTCCGCTGATCGCCTTCGACGTCGAGGGGGAGGAGCCCCCCGTCGCACCGTCGGGTGCCGAGCGGGACGCCGGAGCGGAGAAGGCGCAGCCGAACCTTGTGGGGTACGGAGCAGCGCCGACATCGAGTCGACGGCCCGCTCGTCGTGCGCGGCGTCACGGAGGTCCGCAATCGGGACAGGTCGCGGACACCGCGGTGCTGGAAGCAGCCCCTCACGACGCCCTGCCGTCAGCCGCCGTCGAGCCCGTCTGGGAGCGACCGCGGTCGACCCCGCCGGTGCGCGCGTACGCCAAGCGCTTGGGCGTCGATCTGGTGCTCGTCGCCGCCGAGGTGGGCGACCGTGTGATCACTCGTGCCGATGTGGAGGCCTACGCCGAGCGCATCGGGGCTGGAGGGGCGCGCACCGCCCCGGCACCCGCGCCGGAGACCGCGGCCCCATCCCGTTCGCTTCCTACTCCCGACGGCCGTGCGCGGGAGACCCGCATCCCCATCCGCGGTGTCCGCAAGCACACGGCGGCGGCGATGGTCCAGAGTGCTTTCACGGCTCCGCACGTGACGGTTTTCCATACCGTCGACGTGACCGCGACCATGGAGATGCTGGCTCGCCTTCGCGAGGACAGGGCCCTGGCGGAACACCGGATCGGTCCGCTCGCGGTCGTCGCGAAGGCGGTCTGCCTCGCTCTGCGGCGGGCACCGGGTCTGAACGCGCGCTGGGACGAGGAGTCCGGCGAGATCGTCCAGTACGGCTACGTCGATCTGGGCATCGCCGCCGCCACGGACCGTGGTCTCATCGTGCCCATGATCCGCGACGCGGAGCGGCTGAATCTCGTGGAGCTGTCGTCGGCCGTGCGGGAGCTCGCGGAGACGGCCCGAGCCGGCAAGACGTCACCGGCTGAGCTCGCCGGAGGGACGTTCTCGCTGTCGAACATCGGCGTCTTCGGTGTCGAGGCCGGCACGCCGATCCTGCCCCCGGGGCAGTCCGGCATCCTCGCGATCGGAGCCGTGCGGCGACAGCCGTGGGAGTACCGCGGAGAGATCGCTCTGCGCCAGGTCATGACCCTGAGCCTGTCGTTCGACCACCGCCTCGTCGACGGCGCGGAGGGTGCGACGTTCCTCAAGGACGTGGCGGACATCCTCGAAGAGCCCGGCCGGGCGATGCTGCTCAGCTAGCGGCCCTCAGGGCGGCATCGGCCATCGCGACCAGGACGGTCGCGGTGGCCGTATGCCGTCGTGTGGCCGCTCGGGTGCTGTGCGGTGTCGAGTTGATGAGACCGAAGCACGCCTGCACGCGCAGCCGCAGCTCGTCACGGTCGAGCGGCTCCGGACGGTCCAGCGCGGCCAGGGCATCCATCCAGAGCTCGATGTATGCGCGCTGCAGCCGCCGGACCTCGGCCCGGTCGGCTTCGTCGAGGAAGGCGAGGTCGCGGTCCTGCACCTGGATCACCTCCGCGTTGCCGAGCGCGAACTCCACGTGGAACCGGATGAGTCCGCGCATGCGCTCGTCCGGTCTCGTCGGCTCCTCGGAGACGCGTCGCCCGCCCACCACGAGATCCTGGCTGACCTTGACGAGTACCGCGCCGAGCAGGGCCTGCTTGCCGGCGAAGTGGCGGTACACCGCGGGACCGGACACGCCGACGGCGGCGCCGATGTCCTCCAGGCTCACACCGCTGTACCCGCGTGCGGCGAAGAGCCGCGCTGCGGCGTGCAGGAGAGCGTCGGAGCGTTCCGCTTTGGCGCGGTCGCGAGCTGTGGCGGGGCTTGTCATCTCAGTTAATCCTCGCTAACCTGAACCGACGGGTTAGTGAACACTAACCGAGAATGCATGCAGCGCGCCAGGTCGATGACCGGCGCGACGTGGGTCGAGGAGGACATCACGATGCCGGCAACCCAGGAAGCGCTCGCGCGCGAGCTCCGGGAACGTCTCGCGGCGGCCGCAGCGGGCGGCCCCGCCGCCTCCCGTGAGCGGCACGTCGCCCGCGGCAAGCTCCTGCCGCGCGACCGGGTCGCGCGCCTCCTCGATGAGGGCAGCCCCTTCCTCGAGGTCGCTCCGCTCGCAGCCGACGGCCTCTACGGAGGCGAGGCGCCGGGTGCGGGCGTCATCGCCGGCATCGGGCTCGTGCACGGTCGACAGGTCATGGTCGTCTGCAACGACGCCACCGTGAAGGGCGGAACGTACTATCCGCTCACGGTGAAGAAGCACCTGCGGGCGCAGGAGATCGCCCTGGAGAACCGTGTGCCGTGCCTCTACCTCGTCGATTCCGGCGGTGCCTTCCTTCCCAAGCAGGACGAGGTCTTCCCCGACCGGGAGCACTTCGGTCGCATCTTCTTCAACCAGGCCCGGCTCTCCGCGCAGGGCATCCCGCAGCTTGCGGCGGTCCTCGGCTCGTGCACGGCGGGGGGCGCGTACGTGCCGGCCATGAGCGACGAGACGGTCATCGTGCGCAACCAGGGCACGATCTTCCTCGGCGGTCCGCCGCTGGTCAAGGCCGCGATCGGCGAGATCGTCACAGCCGAGGAGCTCGGGGGAGGGGAATTGCACGCCCGGCGCAGCGGGGTCGTGGATCACCTGGCCGACGACGACGAGCACGCCCTGGAGATCCTTCGCGACATCGTCGCCACGCTGCCGCCGCCGCTCGCGCCGGCGTGGGACGTGCAGGAGAGCCGTCCGCCCGCCGAATCCGGATCCCTGTACGACGTCGTGCCGGTGGACGTCAACGCGGCCTATGACGTCCGCGAGGTCATCGCCCGACTCGTCGACGGCGACACCTTCCACGAGTTCAAGGCCGAGTACGGCACGACCCTCGTGACGGGGTTCGCACGCCTGCACGGGCACCCGGTCGGCGTCGTCGCGAACAACGGCGTGCTTTTCGGCGAGTCCGCGCTCAAGGGGGCGCACTTCATCGAGCTCTGCGATCAGCGCGGCATCCCCCTGCTCTTCCTGCAGAACATCACCGGTTTCATGGTCGGCTCCGACGCCGAGGCAGGGGGCATCGCGAAGGACGGGGCCAAGATGGTCACGGCCGTCGCCACCACCCGGGTCCCGAAGCTCACCGTCATCATCGGGGGGTCCTTCGGGGCGGGGAACTACTCGATGTGCGGGCGCGCGTATTCACCGCGCTTCCTCTGGACGTGGCCGGCGAGCCGGATCTCGGTCATGGGTGGGCCGCAAGCCGCTTCCGTCCTGGCGACAGTCAAAGAGGATCAGCTCTCCGCGCGGGGAGAATCGTGGAGCCCCGGCGAGCGTGCCGCGTTCGAGGAGCCCATCCGCGCGCAGTACGAGGAGCAGGGTGAGCCGTACTACGCGACCGCGCGGCTCTGGGATGACGGCATCGTCGACCCGGAGCAGACCCGTGACCTCCTGGGCCTGGCCCTCGACGTCGTCGCCCGCAGCCCCCTGCCCGAGCCGCGCTTCGGCGTCTTCCGGATGTGAGCCCCATGTCGCCCTCCGTCTCCTTCTCGTCGGTGCTCGTCGCGAACCGCGGCGAGATCGCCAGGCGGGTCATCCGCACCCTTCGCAACCTCGGCATCCGCAGCATCGCGGTCTACAGCGACGCGGACGCCGACGCACCGCACGTCCGTGAGGCGGATGCCGCCGTGCGGATCGGTCCGGCGCCGGCGCCGGAGTCCTATCTCGACATCGATGCCGTCATCGCGGCGGCTCGTGCCTCCGGAGCGGAGGCTGTCCATCCCGGCTACGGATTCCTCTCCGAGAGCGTCGGGCTCGCGGAGGCGTGCGCGGAGAGCGGCATCGTCTTCATCGGTCCTTCCGTGGAAGCCCTGCAGGTCATGGGCGACAAGGCGCGAGCCAGGGAGCACGTGAGCCGCAGCGGCGTGCCCGTCGTCCCGGGTTTCGACGCGCGGGGGCTGTCGGAGGCGGAGATCCTCGAAGAGGCGGCGGCCGTCGGATTCCCGCTCCTCGTCAAGCCGAGCGCCGGCGGCGGCGGCAAGGGCATGGAAGTCGTGACAGATGCCGCGGGCCTGCCGGGCGCGCTCGCGTCCGCCCGTCGCGTCGCGGCATCCGCCTTCGGTGACGATGCGCTCATCCTCGAGCGACTGATCCGCCGGCCGCGGCACATCGAGGTGCAGGTCTTCGGGGATGCGCAGGGCACCGTCGTCGCGCTCGGCGAGCGCGAGTGCACCCTCCAGCGTCGTCACCAGAAGGTGATCGAGGAGGCGCCGTCGGCCGGCATCCCGACCGGGACCCGTGACCGGCTGCTCGCGGCGGCGCTGCGTGCGGCGGAGAGCGTGGCGTACGTCGGAGCCGGGACGGTCGAGTTCCTCGTCGATGCCGACGCCCCTGACGACGTCTTCTTCATCGAGATGAACACCCGTCTGCAAGTGGAGCACCCCGTAACCGAGGAGGTCACCGGCCTCGATCTCGTCGCGCTGCAGCTTCGCGTGGCTGACGGGCAGCCGCTCGACATCGCTCCCCGCACCACCGGTCATGCCGTGGAGGCGCGCGTGTATGCGGAATCTCCGGAACGCGGATTCCTGCCGTCGACCGGAAGGGTGCTGTTGTTCGAGGCCCCCGAGGGTGTCCGTGTGGATGCGGCGGTCGAGACGGGAAGCATCGTCAGCGGCTTCTACGACCCGATGATCGCGAAGGTCATCGCGTGGGCGGAGGACCGGGAGACGGCCCTGCAGCGCCTCGACGACGCTCTCGCCCGTACGGTGGTGCTCGGGGTGGAGACGAACATCGCCTTCCTCCGCCGTCTCCTTCAGGATCGCCGGGTGGTCGGCGGAGACCTCGACACCGGCCTCATCGAGACCCTCCTTCCGATCGACCGCGCGGCGCCGTCGACCGCCCAGCTCGCGGCCGCTGCGGAACTGGCGCGCGCTCGTCCCGAAGCCTCGACGCGCCGGGAGAGCGCCGGCCCGCTGTGGCAAGCCCTCCCGGGCTGGCGTCTCGGCGCAGCGCCGCAGGAGCCGGAACCTCTCGTCGTGCTCACGGACGATGAGGTCCTCCTCCCGGTCTCACCGTCGGATGCCGCGGTCGCCTCCGTCCGCGCGGCTCGCGATGCGGAGGGCGCGGTGTGGGTGTGCGAGGAAGGGCGGACGCTGCGGCTTCGCCCCCTGGACCGTCGCGGCCGGATGCGGAGGCGCCTCGCCGCCGCGGAACGCGAGGCCAAGGCCACCGAACCCGAGGCCCGCGCCCCGATGCCGGGTGGTGTCGTGGCGATCCACGTCACGGACGGGACGGCCGTCGACGCAGGAACGCCTCTCGTCTCGATCGAGGCGATGAAGATGGAGCACCCCGTGCTCGCGCCGCACGACGGCGTGGTGCGGATACTGGTCGCGGTCGGCGACCAGGTGCGGCGCGACCAACCGGTCGCCCGCGTGACGACGACGGAGGAGGACCGATGATGCACGATCTCACCGAGGAGGAGCGCGAGCTGGCGGCGATGGTCCGCGATTTCGCCGACACGGTGGTCGCCCCGCAGTCCTACGAGGCCGACCGCACCCACACGCTCTCGATGGACGTCGTGCGGCAGATGGGAGAGCTCGGTCTCTTCGGTCTGCCCTTCCCGGAGGAGTACGGCGGCCAGGGCGGTGACTACATGGCTCTGGGCCTCGCCATCGAAGCCCTGGGCCGGGTCGACCAGTCGATCGCGATCACCCTGGAAGCGGGCGTCAGCCTCGGAGCGATGCCGGTCTTCCGCTTCGGCACCGAGGAACAGAAACGCGAGCTGCTGCCGGATCTCCTCGCCGGTCGCGCCCTCGCCGGCTTCGGGCTCACGGAGCCCGAGGCGGGAAGTGATGCGGGCGCGACCCGCACGACGGCGCGGCTCGACGGAGACGAATGGGTGATCGACGGCTCCAAGCAGTTCATCACCAACTCGGGCACTCCGATCACGCGCTTCGTGACCGTCACCGCGGTGACCGGGCAGAGCGAGGGTCGGAAGGAGATCTCGACGATCATCGTCCCGAACGGCACCCCCGGATTCACCGTCGAGCCGCCCTACGACAAAGTCGGCTGGAACGCGTCCGACACGCACCCGCTGACCTTCGCCGGAGCACGGGTGCCGGCCGCCAACCTTCTCGGCGATCGGGGGAGCGGGTTCCGCAACTTCCTCAGCATCCTGGACGAGGGCCGCATCGCGATCGCCGCCCTGTCGACCGGCGCGGCGGAGGGGTGCCTGGAGGCGGCGGTCGAGTACGCCAAGAGCCGCACCATCTTCGGCAGCGCGCTCAGCACGCGGCAGAACGCCCAGTTCACGCTCGCCCGCATGCGGGCCCGCGTGCATACCGCACGACTCGCCTGGCACCATGCCGCCCGCCTCCGCGACGCGGGTGAGCCGTTCGCCGAGCCGGCGGCGATCGCCAAGCTCGTGGCGGGCGAGGCCGCGATGGACAATGCCCGGGACGCGACCCAGATCTTCGGCGGCAACGGCTTCATGAACGAGTTCCCGGTGGCCCGCCACTATCGCGACTCCAAAATACTCGAGATCGGCGAGGGGACCACCGAGGTCCAGCTCCTCGTGATCGCCAGGGCGCTCGGACTCGCCCGGTAGCGTGGAGGGCATGACCATGCGCGAGATCGTGCAGCGCGGCCTGTACTACGAGGAGTTCGAGCCTGCCGTCCGGTACGTGCACCGCCCAGGGCGCACGGCCACGGAGGCGGACAACGTGCTGTTCACCACGCTGACCATGAACACCCAGGCGCTGCACCTGGACGCCGCGTTCGCCGACGGTCAGGAGCCCTTCCACGCGCGGCTCATGAACTCCATGTGGACCCTGTCGACGATGGTGGGTTCCTCGGTCGCGCAGCTCACGCAGGGGACTCTGGTGGCGCAGCTCGGTCTCGGCGACATCGCGTTCCCGCACCCGCTGTTCGCGGGGGACACGCTCACGACGGAGAGCGTCGTCGTCGACAAGCGGCTCTCCTCGTCCCGTCCCGGCCAGGGCGTCGTCCAGATCGCGCACACTGGACGCAATCAGGACGGCACGGTCGTCGCGACGGCGACCCGAACGGTGCTCGTGCACTGCCGACCGGAAGGAGACACGGCATGAGTTTCGAGCTCGGTCCTGCGCTGCTGTTCTGCCCGGCGGACCGCCCCGAGCGCTTCGCGAAGGCGCAGGAGCGGGCCGACGCCGTGATCCTCGACCTGGAGGACGCCGTGCTGCCGGAGGCGAAGGCCGACGCCCGGAAGAACGTCATCGCTGCGGACCTCGACCCCGTCCGTGTCATCGTGCGGGTGAACGCCCCTGACTCCTCGGCCTTCGCCGAGGACCTCGAGGCCGTGGCGCGGTCGCCGTTCCGGACCGTGATGGTGGCGAAGACGGAGAGCGCGGCGAGCCTGGACGCCTTCGACGCGGGCTACTCGCTCCTTGCGCTGTGCGAGACCGCGCGGGGCATCCATGCGGCGGCGGATATCGCCGCGCACCCGGCCGTCGTCGGGCTGATGTGGGGCGCGGAAGATCTGGTGGCCTCCCTCGGCGGCACCTCTTCCCGGAACGCGGAGGGCGGCTACCGCGACATCGCGCGCTACGCCCGTTCCCGGGTGCTCCTGGAGGCCGGTGCGCACGGCAAGGCGGCGATCGACGCGGTGCACGTCGACATCGGCGACACCGCGGGGCTGGAGCGGGAGGCGGAGGACGCGGCGGCGTCGGGTTTCCGCGCGACGGCCTGCATCCATCCGAGTCAGGTCGCGGTGATCCGGGCGGCGTATGCGCCGGACGCCGAGACCGTGGCGTGGGCTCGCGAGGTGCTCGCAGCTGCGGCACACGAGCGCGGTGTGTTCCGCTTCCAGGGGCGCATGGTGGACGAGCCCGTCCTGCGGCACGCGCGCGCCGTGGTCTCCCGCGCCCGCTGAGGCCGGAATCAGAGGACGGGAATCTCCTCGAGCAGCCGGAGGTAGCCGGGAGCGGCGACGAACCGGTGCGCGGAGCCGTTGCGCAACACCTCGCCGTCCCGGGGGAGCGTACCGCCGGAGACATGGTCGATGACGGCGCGGATGACGCCGCCGTGCGTGACGACGAGCACCGACTCGGCCTGTGGCGCCGACCGGCGTCGCGCGTCCCGCGCGATCCGGTGCAGCGCCGCGATGGCGCGGACGCCGACCTCGTGCAGCGACTCCGCCCCGGGGACCTCGGCGTGCCAGTCGCCGTAGGTGGAGATGTAGTCGGGGACGAGCATGCCCTCCCCGTCGCCGAACTCCCGCTCCCGGATGTCGGGGACCACCCCGGCGATCTCCAGCCCCAGGCGCTCCGCGATGATGCCGGCAGTCTCGCTCGCCCGTACGAGCGGGCTGGTGTAGACGGCGTGGTGCGTCGTGCCGGCGAGCTTCTCCGCCGCCCACCGCGCGTCCTCGCGGCCCGTCTCGTTCAAAGGGATGTCGGTCGACCCCTGGATGCGGCGGGCGAGGTTCCAGTCGGTCTGACCGTGGCGGATGAGGGTGAGATAGGTCACGAGAGCATCTCCTGCAGGGCGGGGAGCACGTCGCTGGTGCCGGCGGCGATGGTGACATCGGCCCAGGCATCCGCGCGGGTCGGCTCGCGATTGACGATGATCAGAGGGATGCCGCGCCGACGCGCACGATTCACGAGGCGCACACCGGAGTTCACGACGAGCGAGGAGCCGGCCACGATGAGCGCGTCGCTGGAGCGGAGCAGCGACTCCGCGGCGCGGAAGCGGTCCTGCGGTACATACTCCCCGAAGAACACCACGTCGGGTTTGAGCATGCCGTCGCACACGGTACAGGTCGGGACGAGGAAGCCCTCGGTGCTCTCCGGGAGCACGTCGCCGTCCGGGGCCAGGGCCACGTTCTCGGGGACGGTGATCCAGGGATTGCGCTTTTCGATCTGCACGGCGATGTCTCGACGGTCGAACACCTGGCCGCAGTGCAGGCAGAGCACGCGGCGCATGGTGCCGTGCACTTCGATGACGTGCGAACTGCCCGCGCGGAGGTGCAGGCCATCGACGTTCTGGGTGATGACGCCCGAGACGACGCCCCCGGCCTCCATCTCCGCCAGGGCGCGGTGGCCGGGATTCGGTGCTGCCTGTGCGAAGGCGCGCCAGCCGAGGTGACCGCCGACCCAGTAGCGGCGCCGCGCGGCCTCGTCGCCGAGGTAGGTCTGGATCGTCATGGGATCGCTGCGCGTGCGCGCCCCCTCGCCGCGGTAGGCGGGGATTCCCGAGTCTGTCGAGATGCCGGCTCCGGTGAGGAGGGCGATCCGCTTGCCGCGCAGCAGGGCGGCGGCGTGGGAGAGCTCAGCCGACGGCTCGTCGGTGTTCGTCACGCTCACAGGACCTCCTCGATCGAGTCTACGGGGCGCGGGGTGGACGAGAACCGGGATGGCAGAGTGGAGCGGTGGACCTCCAGCATGTGACCGACATCGACGACCCGCGGCTGGACGACTACCGCGGCCTCACCGACACCGCCCTCCGCGCCGTCCGCGAGCCCGCGGAGGGACTCTACATCGCCGAGACCGCCAAGGTGATCGAGCGCGCGCTGGCCGCCGGGCACGAACCCCGATCGGTGCTGGTCTCGGTCCGGCGCGTCGACGAGGTGCGGCGCATCCTGGGGGAGCGCGCCGTTCCGGTGCTCGTGGTCCCGGACGAGGTCGCGGAACAGGTCACCGGCTATCAGGTCCACCGCGGAGCCCTCGCCGCCATGCGCCGTCCGGCTCTGGCGCCGGTCGCCGACGTGGTGCGCGACGCACGGCTGGTGCTGGTGCTGGAGAACCTGGGCGATCACACCAACGTCGGTGCCGCCTTCCGCGCCGCCGCCGGCCTGGGGGCGGATGCGGTGCTCGTGTCGGCGCGCTGTGCCGACCCGCTCTACCGTCGCAGCGTCCGGGTGAGCATGGGCACGGTGTTCCAGGTGCCCTGGACCCGGATCGACGAGTGGTCGTCGGCGGTCTCGGATCTCCGTGAGCAGGGCTTCGACATCGCTGCCCTCGCGCTCAGTGACACAGCCGTGGATCTCCGGATGTATGCGGCACAGCGGCACGAGAAGGTGGCGCTGCTCTTCGGAGCCGAAGGCGACGGTCTCACGCGGACCGCGCTCGACAGCGCGGACACCGTGGTCACCATTCCGATGGCCGGCGGCGTGGATTCGCTTAACGTCGCCTCGGCCGCCGCCGTGGCGCTGTGGGCACTCGCTCCCGCGGAGTGAGAGTGCGCGTCACTCCTTGCCGGGGAGGATGACCGGGGAGGGCTCGGGGCGCTTGGCAGCGATGTGGTCGCCGGAGGACTGGTGGCGCAGCCGGCGGAGCACCCAGGGCACGAGGTGCTCCCGGGCCCAGCCGAGGTCTTCGCTGCGGGCGGCACGCCAGGTCCGCAGCGGCAGCGGCTCGGGCTGCATGGCCTCGAGGTCGTTCGGAACGTTGAGGGCGCGGAGCACCATCCGCGCGACCTCGTGGTGGCCGAGCGCGTTGTAGTGCAGGCGATCGTCGTCGAAGAAGCGCGCATCCTGCACGACCTTCAGTGCCCACTGGTCCGCGACGATGCAGTCGTGGCGCTCCGCGATCGCGCGGACGTTCTCGTTGTAGATCGCGACCTTGCCGCGGAAGGGACGGAACACCGGCGTGAACCCCGTGTCGATGCCGGTGAACACGACCACGGCCGCGCCGGTGGACGAC
Organism: Zhihengliuella sp. ISTPL4; assembly: GCF_002848265.1. Classification (GTDB taxonomy): domain Bacteria; phylum Actinomycetota; class Actinomycetes; order Actinomycetales; family Microbacteriaceae; genus Microbacterium. Next base: position 865,150 of record NZ_CP025422.1, on the reverse strand, counting down.
AGGCGCGCCACCGCGTCCTCCAGCTGTGCGGCGATGGCATCCGGATCGGTGCCGGGGCGAATGACGTCGTTGCCGCCAGCGCAGATCGAGATGAGGTCGGGGCGCAGCGCCACGGCGGGCTCCACCTGATCGGCGACGATCTGCGCGATGAGCTTGCCTCGGACCGCCAGGTTGGCGTACGCGAAATCGTCGACCTGCTGCGCGAGCACCTCGGCGACGCGGTCGGCCCAGCCGCGGTGCCCGCCGGGAGCCGCAGGGTCCGGGTCGCCGATGCCCTCGGTGAACGAGTCGCCGATCGCGACGAACCGTCGCCACGGGTGCGGGGTCTCGTTCGGGACGTACGGGGTCCTGGTCGATTCCTGATCGCTCATCCGGCTCTCCTTCGCGAAGGCATGCGCGCACGATGGTGACCGCCGCGCAGTGACCGAGCCTACCCGTGGCGGTGCGTTCGAGGGAGGACGCGCGCGGAGCCCCCGGGGATGCCGCGGTGTCGGTGGGAGCGATTATCGTGGAGTCGATGCTCTCTCCGTCCTTCCCTCAGCGCGCCCCGTGGGGAACGGCGAACAAGCTGCGGGCATGGCAGCAGGAGGCTCTGGACGCGTACTTCCAGGCCGACCAGCGCGACTTCCTCGTGGCCGCCACACCGGGCGCCGGCAAGACCACCTTCGCGCTCACCCTCGCGGTCGAGCTGATGCGCATGGGGGAGGTGAACCGGGTCATCGTCGTGGCCCCCACGGAGCACCTCAAGACCCAGTGGGCCGACGCCGCCGCCCGCGTGCACATCCGGCTCGACCCGCGCTTCCGCAACAGCGACTGGGCACCGGCGCGGCACTATCACGGCGTCGTGGTGACGTATGCCCAGGTCGCGGCGAAGTCCTCGGTGCACCGCCACCTCACCGAGGACGCGAAGACCCTGGTCATCCTCGATGAGGTGCACCACGGCGGCGACGCCCTGAGCTGGGGGGACGCGATCCGCGACGCCTACGGTCCGGCGAAGCGCCGACTGCTGCTCTCGGGGACCCCGTTCCGGAGCGACACGGCGCCGATCCCGTTCGTGGAGTACCTCCCTGACGAGACCGGGGCGCGGGTCTCCAGCACCGACTACGCCTATGGCTACGGGCGTGCCCTCGCGGACGGTGTCGTCCGCCCCGTGCTCTTCCACATGTACGCGGGGAAGATGCGGTGGCGGACGAGTGCCGGCGACGAGCTCGAGACCCATCTCGGACAGGACAACACGAAGGACGTCACCTCACAGGCCTGGCGCACGGCGCTGGACCCGGAGGGCGACTGGATGCCGGCGGTGCTCTCGGCGGCTGACCGCCGTCTGACCGAGATCAGACACCACATACCCGATGCGGGTGGACTCGTGCTGGCGACGGATCAGACCGTCGCCAGGGCCTACGCCAAGATCCTGCACAGCATCACGCGCGAACAGCCGACGATCGTGCTGTCCGACGACGCCACCGCCTCCGAGCGGATCGAGAAGTTCTCCGAAGGCACCGCCCGGTGGATGGTCGCGGTGCGCATGGTGTCGGAGGGCGTCGACGTGCCGCGGCTCGCGGTCGGCGTCTACGCGACCTCCTCGTCCACTCCGCTGTTCTTCGCTCAGGCCATCGGCCGCTTCGTGCGCGCCCGTCGTCGGGGCGAGGCGGCGAGTGTCTTCCTCCCGCACGTGCCCGTGCTCATGAAGCTCGCGAATGAGATGGAGAAGCAGCGCGATCACGCTCTCGACCGGCAGTCCAAGGACGACGATGGCCTGGAGGACTCGCTGCTGGAGAGCGCGAACCGCGAGGACGAGGCCTCGGACGCCTTGACCCAGGAGTTCAGCTACCAGGCGATCTCCTCCGTCGCCCACTTCGACCGCATGGTCTTCGACGGCAAGGAGTTCGGCCAGCTCGCCGAGCCGAATACGCCGGAGGAGGAGGAGTTCATCGGCTTCCCGGGTCTCCTCGAACCCGAGCACGTCCACGAGCTCCTCATGCAGCGGCAGGCGCGGCAGTCCCGGCACCGCGAGGTGCGCGAGGCGCAGGCGGAGCCGACGCAGACGACGACGCTGCCCGCGCCGCTGCATCGCACCCTGCGCGAGCAACGCCAGCTCTTGAACAGCCTGGTGGGCCTCTACGCACGGCAGTCCGGTCAGCCGCACGGTGCCGTGCACGCCGAGCTCCGACGCATCTGCGGCGGACCTGCGGTGGCGCAGGCGACCGTGACGCAACTGCAGTCCCGCATCGAGGTGTTGCGCAAACGCGTCCGCTCCTGAGGGGCGCCACCTCGCTGCTTCGGAAGCCCGAAATGCTGGCAATCGGTGTCAGGACGCGGCCTGCGCGACACCGCGCGGATAGCGTGGAACGGTTGTCCGGACGCCGGGCACAGTGACACCTGGAGGTTCCATGACAGCCGCTGCCGCAGCCGATTCGACGGCCGCCGATCGACGGCGCTGGGCTCGCTATCTGGTCGAGGAGCGTGCCGAGGGCGCCGTCTATCAGCGCCTCGCCGCGCGCCGGTCAGGGGAGGAGCGAGCGATCCTGCTCGGGCTCGCCGAAGCCGAGCGACGGCACGAGAAGCACTGGCTCGATCTCCTCGGCGGCGAGCCGACACGCCTGCCGCGGGCCGGGGTCCGTTCCCGCCTCCTGGGGTGGATGGCCGGACGCTTCGGCTCGATCTTCGTCCTCGCCCTCGCCCAGAGCGCCGAGGCCCGCTCTCCGTACGACGCCGAGCGCTGGGCCACCCCGGCCATGCGCGCCGACGAGAAGGTCCATCACGAAGTCGTCCGCGGCCTCGCGGCCCGGGGGCGTCGGCGTCTGTCCGGCTCGTTTCGTGCTGCCGTCTTCGGTGCGAACGACGGCCTCGTCAGCAACCTCGCGCTCGTGCTGGGCATCGGCGCCACCGGCGTGAGCTCGGGCTTCGTCCTGTTCAGCGGCATCGCGGGGCTGCTCGCCGGTGCGCTGTCCATGGGCGCGGGGGAGTTCGTGTCGGTGCGATCACAGCGGGAGCTCCTCACCGCGACCGAGGCGAACGAGGACGCCGCGGCGGCCGCCGCCGACCTCGACATCGACGAGAACGAGCTCGCGCTCGTGTACCGTGCCCGCGGGATGGACCAGACCGAGTCCCTCGCCAGGGCTCGCCGCATCGTCCAGGCTGCCCAGGAGGGCGTCCGACGCGCGGCCACGGGCCCGGTGACCGTCCAGGGCGCAGACGCCCACGAGGTCGTCGGGAGCGACTGGACGGCCGCGATCTCCAGCTTCCTCCTCTTCGCCTCCGGCGCGATCATCCCCGTCCTGCCCTGGATCTTCGGCATGGAGGGCACCGCGGCGATCGTGCTCGCGCTGGTGCTCGTCGGCATCGCGCTGCTCAGCACCGGAGCGATGGTCGGCGTCCTCTCCGGGGGACCGCCGCTGCGGCGCGCCCTGCGCCAGCTCGCGATCGGCTTCGGCGCGGCGGCGGTGACCTACGCGCTCGGCCTGCTCTTCGGCGTCGGCGCCGTGTGACGTCGCTGCGGTCCCGCCTCGCGCGGGACCGCACCGTCAACGACGAAGGCCCCGGATCCATGGATCCGGGGCCTTCGCTCTCTGTGCGCGGAGGGGGACTTGAACCCCCACGCCCTATCGGGCACTAGCACCTCAAGCTAGCGCGTCTACCATTCCGCCACCCGCGCAGGTGTTGGATTTGATCGTTGCCGACCGAAGAATGAGATTAGCACGTTCTCGGAGGCGTCTCGAACCGAGCGTGACGCCCGGGCGTGGCACGCGGTTTCGATAGCCTGAGTCCATGACCGAATCCTCCCTGCCGGAGGTCGCCCGCGTCGCGAGCGACCTCATCCGCTTCGACACCTCCAACTACGGCGGCGGCAACGCGAAGGGAGAGCGGGAGGCCGCCGAGTACGTCGGCGCGTACCTGCAGGAGCTGGGACTCGAGGTCGAGTACTACGAGCCCATCCCGCGGCGCACGAACGTCATGGCCCGGGTCCCGGGTCGCGATCGCACCAAGCCGGCTCTCGTCGTGCACGGCCACCTGGACGTCGTGCCCGCGGTCGCCGAGGACTGGACGGTGGACCCGTTCGCCGGCACCGTGCAGGACGGCATGCTCTGGGGTCGCGGCGCGGTCGACATGAAGAACATGGACGCGATGATCCTCACCGCCGTGGCGGACATCCTGCGCGCGGGGGAGCAGCCGGAGCGCGACCTCATCCTGGCCTTCTTCGCCGACGAGGAGAACGGCGGTGTCGAGGGTTCCGCGCTCGTCGTGAAGGATCGTCCGGAGTGGTTCGCCGGGGCGACCGCGGCGATCAGCGAGGTCGGCGGCTACTCCATCTCGGTGGACGACCGCCGAGCCTACCTGCTGCAGGTGGGGGAGAAGGCCCTGATCTGGATCCGCCTCGTCGCCACCGGCCGGGCGGGTCACGGCAGCCGACTGCACGAGGACAATGCCGTCACGAAGCTCGCCGAAGCCGTCGCCGCGATCGGCCGGACACGGTGGCCGGTCCGGCTCACGCCGACGACGGAGGCGCTGCTCCAGGGCCTGAGCGCGCTGAGCGGCCGGAGCCCCGACGACCCCGATGCCCTCGCCGCCGCAGCCGGCCCGGCTGAGGCTTTCCTCCGGTCCACGTTCCGCACGACGACCAACCCCACCGCCCTCACCGCCGGTTACAAGCACAACGTCATCCCCGAGCGCGCCGAGGCGCTGATCGATGTCCGGGTGATCCCGGGGACCGAGGACGACGTGCTCGCGGAACTCCAGCGCATCGTCGGCGACGACATCCGGATCGAGACCGTGGTGCGTGACATCGGCATGGAGACGCCGTTCGCCGGGGAGCTCGTGGACGCGATGGTGGCGGCGCTGGGTCGTCACGACCCCGGGGTTCCCGTCATCCCGTACCTCCTGGGAGCGGGGACGGACAACAAGGCGCTGGCCACTCTCGGGATCACCGGCTACGGCTTCGCTCCGCTGCGTCTGCCGGCCGATCTGGACTTCACCGGGATGTTCCACGGAGTCGACGAGCGGGTGCCCGTAGACTCACTTGTCTTCGGTCAGCGGGTGCTGGCCGATCTGCTGCGCACGTACTGAGCGGCGTCCACGCGCTCCGTGCCGCCCCGAAAGACGAAGGCCTCTCCATGCACCTGCTCGAAGCACTGATCCTGGGAATCGTCCAGGGTCTCACCGAGTTCCTGCCCATCTCCTCCAGCGCCCACCTGCGCGTGGTCGGAACGTTCCTGCCCTCCGGGGAGGACCCGGGCGCCGCCTTCACCGCCATCACCCAGATCGGCACCGAGGCTGCCGTCGTCGTGTTCTTCTGGCGGGACATCGTCCGCATCATCTCCCAGTGGTTCCGGTCGCTCGCCGGGAAGGTGCCGCGGAACGATCCGGACGCACGGATGGGGTGGCTCATCATCATCGGCAGCATCCCGATCGTGCTGCTCGGACTGCTCTTCCAGGATCAGATCGAGACCGTCTTCCGCTCGCTCTGGATCGTCGCGATCATGCTCATCGTGTTCGGCATCCTCCTGGGCATCGCCGATCACGTCGGCGCCAAGCGCCGCAAACTCGACGACCTGACCTACCCTCACGGCATCGCCTTCGGGATCGCTCAGGCGCTCGCCCTCATCCCCGGTGTCTCGCGGTCCGGGGGCACGATCACGATGGGGCTCTTCCTCGGCTACGAGCGCGCCGCCGCCGCCCGCTACGCCTTCCTGCTGGCGATTCCGGCTGTGTTCGGCAGCGGCTTCTACCAGCTGTTCAAGAGCTGGGGCGAGCCGTCCTTCTTCTCGCTCGGCGACACCGTGGCCGCGACGGGTGTCGCCTTCGTCGTCGCGCTCGGCGTGATCGCGTTCTTCATGAACTGGATCTCGAAGCGCAGCTTCCTGCCGTTCGTGATCTACCGGATCCTGCTCGGCGGCGTCCTGCTCGCGCTCCTCGCGATGGGCGTCATCCCCGCCTCGGCCTGAGCGGGCGTTCTTCAGCGCTTGCGGTCGCCGCGGCCGTCGTCACGGCGCCGCAGGTAGCGCTCGAAGGCCTGGGCGATCGCGTCACCGGAGGCATCGGGGGAGTCCCAGGTGTCCCTGGTGCGCTCCAGCTGCCGGATGTACTCGGCCATGTCCTCGTCCTCGGATGCGGCCGCGTCGATCGACGCCTCCCAGGCCGCGGCCTCGGTGCGGAGATGCCGGCGATCCACGTCCACACCGGTGAGCTCTTCGAGGCGGTCGAGGAGGGCCAGGGTGACCTTCGGCGACGGCGCGGCCGACGCCACGTAGTGCGGCACGCTCGCCCACAGGCTCACCGACGGGATGCCCGCGTTCTCGGCGAAGTGCTCGAGGACACTGAGGATGCCGACCGGGCCCTCGTACACCGACCTCTCCAGGCCGTGCGCCTCGCGGACCTGCTCGTTCTGGCTCGACGCGAAGATCGAGATCGGGCGGGTGTGCGGAACGTCGGAGAGCATGGCCCCGAGCGTGACGAAGCCCGTGATGTCGTCGCGCAGGGCGACGTCGATGAACTCGGACGCGAACGCCTGCCAGGTGCGTGCCGGCTCCGCACCGGTGAGGATCCAGAACTCGGGACCGGGACCCGGGTCGCGCGGACGCCACAGCCCGGCCTCCGGCCACGTCATCTGACGGCGCCCCTCGGCATCGAGTCGCGTCGCCGGGCGGGTGTACTGGTAGTCGAAGTACAGCTCGGGGTCCACGGAGTGCACGAGGTCGTAGCCGCCCGCCGCCTGTAGGGCGCCGACCGCTCCGGTCGCGGCCTCACCGGCGTCGTTCCAGCCGTCGAAGGCGGCGATGATGATGCGCGAACCGAGAACGTCCATCCCGTGCTCCCTTCGAGGTCGTGGTTCCGATCCCCCCAGGCTAGTCCGCGTGGAAGCGATGTGGGCGGCCCCGGCTAGCATGGGTTCAGTGAGCAACAAGCCCCGCGCGGTCCTCTGGGACATGGATGGAACACTCGTCGACACCGAGCCCTACTGGATGGCGGCCGAGACCGCACTGGTGGAGTCCTTCGGCGGTACCTGGTCGCATGAAGACGCCCTGCAGCTCGTGGGCAGCGGTCTCGTCGACAGCGCGATCATCCTCCAGGGCGCGGGCGTCGACATGGCTCCCGAGGCGATCGTGTCCCACCTGACGAGCGCCGTGCAGGAGTCGTTGCGCGCTCAGGGCGTGCCCTTCCGACCGGGCGCACAAGAGCTCCTCCGCGACCTCCGTGCCGCCGGGATCCCGACCGGCCTGGTCACCATGTCCCTGCGCCGGATGGCGCTCGACGTCGTCGGTCTGATCGACTTCGAGGCCTTCGACATCGTCGTCGCCGGCGACGACGTCGACAACCCCAAGCCCCACCCGGAGCCATACCTCCAGGCCGCCGCTCTCCTCGACGTGGACATCGCCGAGGTGGTGGTGATCGAGGATTCCCCGACCGGCCTCCGCGCCGGTCTCGCCTCCGGCGCTCTGACCCTCGGCGTGCCCCACATCGTCCCGCTCGACGGCCTCGGCGCCCACGAGCTGTGGCCGACCCTCGACGGCCGGGGCGCTGCCGACCTCGTGGAGCTGTTCGGCTCCCGCGCCACGATCACGGAGGCCACCCGATGACGACCCCTTCCGCGCCCCGTCCCAGCGGGCCCTTCCGCGAAGGCGACCGTGTGCAGCTCACCGGTCCGAAGGGCCGCCTGCACACCGTGACGCTGCGCGAGGACGGCGAACTGCACACCCATCACGGTGTCCTCCGGCACCGAGACCTCATCGGACTCCCGGATGGATCGGTGGTCGCCAACAGCTCGGGCCACGAGTATCTCGCTCTGCGTCCGCTGCTGCGCGACTTCGCGATGTCGATGCCGCGCGGTGCCGCGATCGTCTACCCGAAGGACGCGGCGCAGATCGTCATGCAGGCCGACATCTTCCCCGGCGCCACCGTCGTCGAGGCCGGCGTCGGGTCGGGTGCGCTGTCGCTGTCGCTGCTGCGGGCCGTCGGTTCCGCGGGCCGCCTGCTCTCCTTCGAGCGCCGGGAGGATTTCGCCGAGGTCGCCCAGGCCAACGTGGAGACCTTCTTCGGGGAACGCCCCGACTCCTGGCGGGTCGTCGTGGGAGACCTCGTCGCCGCGCTCCCGGACGAAGTCGAGCCGGGCACCGTCGACCGGGTCGTCCTGGACATGCTCGCGCCGTGGGAGTGCATCGACGCCGTCGCTGACGCACTGACCCCCGGTGGGGTCGTGCTCTGCTACATCGCCACCGCCACACAGCTCTCGCGCGTCGCCGAGTTCATCCGAGGCACCGGGCTCTTCACTGATCCCGAGGCGTCCGAGACGATGGTACGCGGCTGGCACGTCGAAGGCCTGGCGGTCCGTCCGGACCACCGCATGGTCGCGCACACAGGGTTCCTCCTCACGGCCCGCCGTCTCGCTCCGGGGGCCGTGGCCCCGTCGGTGAAGCGTCGCGCCTCGAAGAGCAGCTACAACGACGAGGACGTCGAACTCTGGACCCCGGGAGCGGTGGGGGACAGGGAGATCACCGACAAGAACCTCCGCAAGCGCGCCCGGGAGGCCGGCAAGGCCGCGGAGGGCGCGCGGTTGGCTGCCGCATCGCGCGAATCGGAGCACGCGACGGAATAGACTGGAGCGCGTGCGTAAAACGTCCGCCGTTCTGGCCACCCTCAGCCTCGCCGCCCTCGCCCTGACGGGGTGCAGCGTGACCGCATCGTCCGCCGACGCCTCGTGCGATCGCGACGGACACGCCAACGGCATCGACAGCGCCGTGACGGTCACGGGGGATGTCGGGTCCGAGCCGGAGGTCGAGGTCTTCGCGCCCGTGCGCCTCACGGAGACGTCCTACGCCGACGTCGTGACGGGGGACGGTCGTGCGCTCGTCGACGACGCCCAGCCCCTCGTCGCTCAGATCTCCATCTACAGCGGTGCCACCGGCGAGCAGGTCTTCGCCACGACGTACGACGAGGAGACCACGCGCGCATCGACCATCGGCTCCTGGGCCACGCAGTCTCCCGGGCTCGCCGACGTCCTGGAGTGCGCCACCGGCGGCACCCGTATCGTCGCGGGCCTCACCCCGGAGGACTTCGGCGAGGCGAACCTCGGCGGCTTCGGCATGGACGAGGACGACATCGCGGTGTTCGTGATCGACGTCGTCGATGCGTTCCTCCCGAAAGCCGAGGGGACACTGCAGTTCAACGACGCGCAGGGCATGCCGACCGTCGTGCGCGCCGATGACGGCACGCCCGGCATCATCATCCCCGACAGCGCCGCCCCGGAGGAGCAGGTCGTCCAGACGTTGATCCGTGGTGACGGCGAGGAACTGACGGAGGAGCAGACTCCGCTCGTGCACTTCACCGCGGTGGGCTGGGACGACAAGACCGTTCTGCAGAGCACGTGGGGGCAGTCCGCCACCGACGGCATCCGTCAGATCGCCGCGCCGGTGGCGGATGCGCTGGTCGGGCAGCCCGTCGGCTCCCAGGTCCTCGTCGTCCTGCCGAAGACCGAGAACTCCGCGGCGATGGCCGTCGTGGTCGACATCCTCGGCGTGTCCCCGGTCTCCGCTCCCTGATGGCCGCCCGGATCCCCGCCGAAGAGCGCCTGACGAACCTCGTCGTGGCGCTGATGGCCACGGAGATCGGGCTCACCAAGCAGCAGATCCTCGACAACGTCTCCGGGTACCGCCAGCGCGCCGACGCGGGAACGCGGTCGGATGCCCTCGAGAAGATGTTCGAGCGGGACAAGGACGAGCTCCGCTCTCTCGGCGTCCCCATCGAGACGATCGGCGATGCCGCCGATCCGAATGACCTCCGCGAAGCCCGCTACCGCATTCCGCAAGCGGAATACGATCTGCCGGGGGACATCGAGTTCTCTCCGGCGGAGCTGGCCGTGCTGCGCCTCGCCGGCAGCGTCTGGAGCGCTGAATCCGTCTCCGGCGACGCGCAGTCCGGCGTCCGGAAGATCCGGGCCCTCGGAATCGACGGCGATGAGCCGATCATCGGCTTCGCGCCACGGATCACCGCCCGTGACGCCGCGTTCACACCTCTGCAGGACGCGATCGAACGGAGCCGCGTCGTCTCGTTCGACTACCTCAAGCCAGGGGAGGACGCTCCGCGGCGCCGTCGCATCCGTCCGCTCGCGCTCGTGGACTATGAGGCGCGCTGGCACGTCTACGGCGTCGACGTCGACATCGAGGAGGACCGGACGTTCCTGCTCAGCCGGATCGTCGGCGACGTCGTACTCAGCGCGAGCACCTTCGATGCGTCCCTGCGCGAGGGCGCGGGCGAGCGAGCGTTGAGCGGTCTCGAGCGCGTCGCCGCCGAGAACTCGGCGCTGCTGGAGGTGACCCCCGGGACCGAGGCAGCGCTGCGGCTGGGGCGACGGGCGACGCCCGCGACGCAGGGCATCCGCGTCCCCTTCGTCGACCTGCACATCCTGGCGGACGAGCTCGCGTCCTACGGCCCTGAGGTCCGCGTCGTCGAGCCCGCTCCGCTCCGGGCGGCGGTCATCGGGCGTCTTCGTGCCGTGGTCGACGCCCACACCGATTCCGAGGCGGGGGTATCCGCATGAGCGCTGCACCCAAACCGCTCCTCGCTGCCGAGCGCGTCCGCCTGTACCTCACCCTCGTGCCGTACCTGCTGGAGCACGGCCAGGTCTCCCTCGCCGAGGCCGCAGAGGAGTTCGGCGTGACCCCGCGCGAGATGCGGGCGATGGTCGAGAAGCTCACCGTGATCGGCCTGCCCGGCGAGGCCGGGTACTGGCAGCAGCCGCAAGAGATGTTCGACATCAACTGGGATCTCCTCGACCTCGAGGACATCATCGAGATCACGAACGACGTGGCGCTCCGCCGCGTGCCGCGGTTCACCGCGCGAGAGGCGGCCGCCCTGCTCGCGGGCTTGCAGATGGTCGCCGCCGTACCGGCCGTCTCCGATTCCGGCCTCGTCGCCGGTCTCATCTCGAAACTCTCCCGGGGAGCCGCGGATGCCCCGGCCGACGTCGTCGTCGCCCCGAGCGCCGTCGACGAAGTACGGGAGGTGGTCGCTCGCGGTCTGCAGCAGGGCGTCGCCGTCTCGTTCACCTACCAGGCCCCTGACGCCGAACCCACCACGCGGACCGTGGACCCCGTGCAGATCCTCATCACCAATGGACAGTGGTATCTGCAGGGCTGGTGTCACATGCGCGAGGCGATGCGCACCTTCCACCTCGACCGCGTCAGCGCGCCCACCCTGACCGACATCCCCAGCACGCACGGGGGCGACCAGGTGCCGGAGGCCTTCGCCGGGCTGGAGGAGGAGCGCGAGGTGACCGTCCGCGTGCCGGAGCGCCTCGCTCCGCTGCTCAGTGGTTTCGTGCCGACGGAGACGCTCAGGGCCGGGGACGGGATGGTGACCACCCAGCTCCACCTCGCCGACCCCCGGGGCATCAAGCGGCTCGCCGCCCGTTTCGGCGGGGCGATGGAGGTCACGGACCCCCCGATCGCGCGGAGCGCGACGCGCGAGTGGGCCGCCGCAGGACTCGCGCTCTACCACCGGCCTGATGCCGAGGATTGATCTGTAAACTGGGGCGGAAAGCCCCCCTACGACGGGAATGTCGATATGTTCGCTGGAATGCAAGGCTGGCACCTGCTCATCGTGCTGGCCGTTATCCTCCTCCTCTTCGGTGCCGCCAAGCTGCCGGCACTCGCGAAGAGCATGGGTCAGTCCGCTCGCGTCTTCAAGGGCGAGATGAAGGCCATGAAGGAAGAGGACGCGAGTCGTGCCGAGTCGGCACCCGCGGAGCCGACGACGGTGAAGGACTCGGGCACCGACCCTGAGACTCCGCCTCGCGCCTGACGGCTGTGGCAGCCATCGAACCGACCGTGACGCCGACGGCGGATCGGGATCGGCGGATGTCGCTCGGCGCGCATCTCGTCGAACTGCGCAAGCGCCTCATGTATGCGGCGATCGCTCTCGTCGTCGGCATGGTCGTGGCGTTCCTCATCGCGGACCCGGTGATCCACTTCATCACCGAGCCGATCAGGATCATCTCCGACCGGCGCGGTGATGACTTCAGCGCCCTGAACTTCGGGACAGTGACGTCCGCGTTCGATATGCGCATGCGCATCGCCCTCACGATCGGCCTGTTCCTCTCCGCACCCGTCTGGCTGTGGCAGATCTGGGCTTTCATCATGCCCGGTCTCACCCGCAAGGAGATCCGCTACACGGTCGGCTTCGTCGTCGCCGCTGTACCGCTGTTCTTCGCGGGCTGCTACCTCGGGGTGCAGATCATGCCGCACGTCATCGAGCTCATGTGGGGTTTCACCCCGGAGGGCGGCACCAACTTCTACTCCGCGCAGGAGTACTACGACTTCGTGTTCAAGCTGATGATCGTCATCGGCATCTCCTTCGTCCTCCCCGTCTTCCTCGTCGCGCTCAACCTCGCCGGCGTGATGTCGGGGCGGGCGATCCTGAAGGGGTGGCGGGTGGCGATCCTCATCGCGACGATCTTCGCCGCCCTGGCGACCCCGGCAGCGGACGTGGTGAGCATGTTGATGCTCGCCGGTATCCTCATCGTGCTCTTCTTCGCGGCGGCGGGACTGTCGCTCCTCTTCGACCGGCGCAAGCGCAAGCGGGACACCGCCGCTGGACTCGTCCCGGACGCCACATGAGTTCGCCGTCCGAGCGATACGCGCAGGCCCAGGAGAGCGCGGCGCACCCGCAGACGGCGGCGTTCGCGGCACGTCAGCGGTTCCAGCTCGACCCGTTCCAGGTCGCCGGGTGCCACGCCCTGGAGAACGGGCGCAGCGTCCTCGTCGCCGCGCCGACCGGTGCCGGGAAGACGATCGTGGGGGAGTTCGCCATCCACCTGGCGATGCAGACCCCGACGGACAAGGCCTTCTACACGACGCCGATGAAGGCCCTCTCGAATCAGAAGTTCCGCGAACTCGTCGACGTCTACGGTGCCGATGACGTCGGACTGCTGACAGGCGACACGAACATAAACGGCAACGCGCGCATCGTCGTCATGACGACCGAGGTGCTGCGGAACATGATCTACGCGGATTCCGCGGCGCTGCGGGATCTCCGTTACGTCGTCATGGATGAGGTGCACTATCTGGCGGATCGTTTCCGCGGCGCGGTGTGGGAAGAGGTCATCATCCACCTCCCACCCCGGGTGCGGCTCGTGTCGCTGAGCGCGACCGTGTCGAACGCCGAGGAGTTCGGCGACTGGCTGGACACGGTGCGTGGCGACACCGAGGTCATCGTCTCGGAAATCCGCCCGGTGCCGCTGGAACAGCACGTTCTCGTGCGCGATGACCTGCTTCCGCTCTTCGACGACCGCGCCGGCATCGCCACGGCCCAGGTGAACCAGGAGCTCATGCGCATCCGCTCCTTCACGGGGTCGACCTACGAGAGCAATCGGCAAGCCCAGTCGTACCGGAGCAACCGCCACGCAGGTCGCCAGGCGCCCCGTCCGCCTCGGGGCGGCCGCCGCCCTGTCCGCGCGGCCAACGCGCGGCGGATCGAGCGCATGGACCGTCCGGATGTGGTCGAACTCCTGGAGCGGTCGAATCTCCTGCCGGCCATCTTCTTCATCTTCAGCCGCGTGGGCTGCGATGCCGCGGTACAGCAGGTGCGCCGCTCCGGGCTGCGGCTGACCTCATCGGAGGAGCGGGCCGCGATCCGCGCCATCGTCGAGGAGCGCACCCGCACGCTGCAGGACGAGGATCTCGGCGTGCTCGGCTACTGGGAGTGGCTGGACAACCTCGAGCGGGGCGTGGCGGCCCATCATGCCGGCCTCCTGCCGGCCTTCAAAGAGGTCGTCGAAGAGCTGTTCCAGCGCAAACTGCTCAAGGTCGTCTTCGCCACCGAGACCCTGGCCCTCGGCATCAACATGCCGGCGCGCACGGTCGTGCTCGAGAAGATGGAGAAGTTCAACGGAGAGGCGCGCGTCGCCATCACCTCCGGCGAGTACACGCAGCTCACGGGCCGCGCCGGGCGCCGCGGCATCGACGTCGAGGGACACGCGGTCGTCCAGTGGAGCGAGGGCATGGACCCGCAGGCCGTCGCCGCCCTCGCGTCGCGGCGGACCTATCCGCTCAACTCGAGTTTCCGGCCGACGTACAACATGGCCGTCAACCTCATCGACCTGTTCGGGCAGGCCAGGGCGCGGCAGATCCTGGAGTCATCGTTCGCGCAGTTCCAGGCGGACCGCGCCGTGGTCGGGCTGGCTCGCCAGGTGCGGGAGGCCGAGGAGTCGCTGGCCGGGTACCAGACGGCGATGGCCTGCGAGCACGGGGACTTCCCCGAGTATGCCGCCATCCGCCGCGAGCTGAGCGACCTGGAGAAGAAGAACCGGCAGGACGCCCAGGCGCCCCGGGCCGCGCGCGACAAGCGGTTGAAGCGGATCCAGGCGCTCCGCACGCGGATGCAGCGCCACCCCTGTCACCGGTGCCCCGACCGCGAGAAGCACGCCCGCTGGGCAGAGCGCTACTGGAAGCTCAAGCGCCAGACCGACCGCACGCGGCGTCAGATCGAGACGCGGACCGGCACGGTGGCTCGCGTCTTCGACCGCGTCGTCGAGGTGCTGGAGACACTGGACTACGTCCGTCGCAACGAGGACGGGATGCAGCTGACCGACGCCGGACGCACGATGCGCCGGATCTACGGTGAGCGCGACCTCCTCGTGGCCGAGTCGTTGCGGCAGGGCCTGTGGAAGGCGCTCGACGCGCCGTCCCTGGCCGCGATGGCCTGCTGCCTCGTCTATGAGCCCCGCCGCGACGAAGCCAACGCGGGGGAGCGGGGCCTGCCGCGCGGAGCCTTCCGCGCCGCCTACGACAAGACCACCGCGCTCTGGGCCGAGCTCGACGATCTGGAACAGGACCACCAGCTGCCGGGCAGCGAACCGCTCGCGGCCGGGCTCGCCGGTGCGATGCACACCTGGGCGCGAGGCGGGATGCTCGACCGCGTCCTCATCGACGCCGACATGGCGGCCGGCGACTTCGTGCGGTGGGCGAAGCAGACCATCGACCTCCTCGATCAGCTGTCCATCGTCGCCGAGGACGCGGCGCTCGCCCGCACCGCCCGGGCCGCGCTCGACGGCGTGCGGCGAGGGATCGTCGCCTACTCCTCGATGTGAGATCCGCCCGCATGACCGAAGCCCCTGTTCGCCGACGCGCCCTGCTGCCCCTCTGGGCTGCCGTGCTCGCTGCGGCTGTCGCCGCTCTCCTCATGGATCTCGCGTTTCCCGAGGCCGCGGTCTGGATCCTGGCGTTCCCGGCCACCGCGCTGCTGCTGCTCTCCTTGATCGGGCGTCGGGCCGGGGGAGCGCTGCTGGTGGGGCTCGTCTACGGCATCCTCTTCTTCGCCCTGCTCGTATCCTGGACGTCGCGGTACCTCGGGCCGCTGCCCTGGGCCGCGCTGAGCGTGGTCGAGGGCGTCCTTACGGCCGTCGCACTGATTCCGCTGACTCTGGCGTACCGATGGGTGCCGCGGGCGTGGCCGGGTACCGCCGGGCGTCTACTGACCCTCCCCGCCATCGTCGCGGCGCTCTGGGTCGGACGCGAGCTGTTCCTCGGCTGGTGGCCCTACGGCGGCTTCCCCTGGGCCCGCCTCGGCATGAGTCAGGCGGAGAGCCCGCTCGCCGCGCTCTCCTCGTGGGTCGGCGTGAGCGGACTGAGCTTTCTCATGGTGTTCCTCACAGCCATGGCGATCGAGATCGTGCGCGCCCGTCTGTGGCGGCGACCGGTCACGCTGTGCGCACCGGCAGTCCTCGTGCTCATCCTCATCTTCACGCCGCTCTTCCCGACCACGCCGTCCGGATCTCTGCGCATAGCCGCGGTGCAGGGGAACGGACCGACCGGTTACTTCGACGAGCGGGAGCCGTTCGCCGTCATTCAGGCGCAGACGGAGGCCACGGAACCGCTGTACGGTGAGGACGTCGATCTGCTCGTCTGGCCGGAGGGCGGACTCGACACCGATCCCTATGCCAACTCGACCATCGCGCGGCGCATGACCCTGGTATCGAACCGCATCGATGCGCCGCTGCTCGCCAACGCCGCGACCGGCCGGGGGAGCCTCTACTACAACACGTCCATGCTCTGGCTTCCGGACGGCACGGCACCGCAGAAGCACGACAAGCGTCACCCGGTGCCTTTCGGCGAGTACGTGCCGGATCGGGCGTTCTTCAACGCTCTCGTCCCCGACCTCATCGGACTGATCCAGCGCGAGTACACGCCGGGGACCAACCCGCCGATCGTCGAGGTCGACGACGTTCGGGTGGGACTCGCGATCTGCTTCGACGTGATCTACGACGACGTCATCACCGAGGGACTGTACGACGGCGCTGAGGTCCTCGTCTTCCAGACGAACAACGCCGACTTCCGCGGCACGGACGAGAACCTCCAGCAGCTCGCGTTCGCACGGATGCGCGCGATCGAGACCGGCCGGAGCGTCGTCAACATCTCCACGGTCGGCACGAGCCAGATCATCCTGCCGGACGGACGGACCGTCACGAGCCTGGACGCAGACGAGGCCAGAGCGATGCTCGAGGATGTCGAACTCCGCTCCGGCCTCACGGCGGGAATCGTCCTGGGCCCCTGGCTGCAGCAGGTGCTGCTGTGGGGCGGTCTGGGCGCGCTCGGTCTCGGGTGGTGGCGCGCCCGGCGGCGCTAGGCGCCGATCTTCTCGCGGGTGGGGTCTTCGCCGGCGCCGCGCCGGGCTCGGATGTAGGCGAGGCGCTCCTCGAGAAGCTCCTCCAACTCCGCACGGGTACGGCGCTCCATGAGCATGTCCCAGTGGGTGCGGGCGGCCTTCTCGTCAGTGACCTCGAGGGTGACGGCTTCGCCGTCGACCTTCAGGCGGGCTTCCGCTCCGCAGGAACGGCACTCCCAGGTCTGAGGCGGTTCGGCATCGGCCGCGAACATGAGCGTGGTGTCGTGTCCGCAGGTGTCACAGGTGTAAGTGGTCTCACGGCGCTCCATGAAAACGACGCCCTCTTCGCTCTGTAGGCTCTGGGCGCCGAGTCGGATGCCGCGCAGGCTGCGATCTGCCATTGTGTGGTCCTCTCGTCGCTGTCAGGTATAACGTTCGAGCCTGTGCGCTTCATCCATACGACGGCCTTCTGCGCGGTATTCACAGGGGAATCCCAGCGCCGGAGGATAAAGGGCGCTCAGAGCGTTCGAAGCGTGGCGACGGCGACGTCGGCCCGGTCGGTGACGACGCCGTCCACGCCCGCGTCGACGAGGCGGCGCATGTCCTCCGCCTCGTTCACCGTCCACACGTGGACCTCGGTCCCGACGCGGTGGGCAGCGCGGATGAGGGCCGGCGTCAGCACCGTGACCGCGCCATGTCGCTCGGGGATCTGCAGGGCATCGATCTCCCGCAGAAGCCTGGCGGGGGAGAGGCGCATCGCGGAGAGAAGACGGAGCGCGGCGATCGTCCGGCTTCCGCCGGAGGTGGCTGGCCGCAACACGGTGCCGGTCCGGCGCACGGCCTCCACCGTCGCCCGCCGGTTGGCGTCCGAGAAGCTCGTCACCAGGACCCGGTGCGTGTGGGCGGAGAGGATGGGGCCCAGTGGAACCGCAGCCGCCGACGTCTTCACATCGATGTTGAACCGCGTCTCGGGAAATGCGGAGAGCGCCTCGGCGACGGTCAGCAATCCGCCGTGCTCCGCGAAGAGCTCGCTCAGCTCCCGCGTCCTGACCTCGCTGACGGCGCGCGGATCGTCCAGGAGCCGCCGGAGGTCACGATCGTGGAAGAGCACGACGTCGCCGTCCGCGGTGACCTGGCAGTCTGTCTCGATGTACTCCGCCCCCACGGCGTGGGCCGCGGCGAAGGCGGCCGCGGTGTTCTCCCACACGCCGGACTCTCGTCCCGCCGCGGTCACCAGACCTCGGTGCGCGAAGATCCGGGGCTGCTCGGCCCTGACGAAGTACGGGTGCGTCACGCGCCCGCGGAGGGAGTGGGAGAACCCGGTCCGGTCTTCGGGGTGAAGGCGGTGCCGATGCCCTTGAGCGCTTCCGTGAGTTCGCTCGGGATGATCCACAGCTTGCTGGACGGGCTCTCGCTGATCTTCGGGAGCATCTGCAGGTACTGGTAGGCGAGGAGCTTGTCGTCGGGCGCGCCCTGGTGGATCGCGGTGAAGACGCTCTGGATCGCCTCCGCCTCACCCTGGGCGCGGAGGACAGCGGCCTGCTTGTCGCCCTCGGCCCGGAGGATCTCCGCCTGACGAAGGCCCTCCGCCTCGAGGATCGCGGACTGCTTCGTGCCCTCGGCGGTCAGGATCGCGGCACGGCGATCCCGCTCCGCACGCATCTGCTTCTCCATCGAGTCCTGGATGGAGACGGGCGGGTCGATCGCCTTGAGCTCGACACGACCCACGCGGATGCCCCACTTGCCGGTCGCCTCGTCGAGGACCACGCGAAGCTGCCCGTTGATGTTGTCGCGGCTCGTCAGCGCCTCTTCGAGGTTCAGGCCACCGACGACGTTGCGGAGGGTCGTGGTGGTGAGCTGCTCCACGGCGCCGAGGTAGTTCGCGATCTCGTAGGTGGCGGCACGGGCGTCGGTCACCTGGAAGTAGACGACCGTGTCGATGGAGACCACGAGGTTGTCTTCGGTGATCACAGGCTGCGGCGGGAAGGAGACCACCTGCTCGCGCATGTCGATCAGCGGGCGGAGGCGGTCGATGAAGGGCACGAGGATGTTCAGGCCCGGGGTGAGCGTCTTGTGATAGCGACCGAGCCGCTCCACCACACCGGCCGTGGCCTGCGGGATGATGCGGATCGCCCGCGCGATCGTGACGATCACGAAGATGATGACCGCGATCACCAGGATCCAGATGATCACGGTCGGGATGATCGATGCGTCGTCCACGCGTGCTCCTAGTCGTTGAGGGGTCGGACGATGGCGGTAGCGCCGTTGATGGCACTGACGGCGACGGGCGCGCCCGCCGGAATGGCCATCGGGGTGGTCGTTCTGGCGGTCCAGGTGTCGCCGTTGGCGAGCTTGGCCTGGCCGGAGATCTGCGTGATCTCACTCAGCGCGATGCCGCGGAGATCGACGAGCGCCTCGACGTTCGAGCGGGTGGGATCGGCGCCGCGGTGCAGACGGCGCAGAAGGGGTGGCCGCAGGAAGAGGATGAACAGGGCGGCCGCGGCCGCCGCGATGAGGATCTGGATCCACACCGGGAGGCCGATGAAGTCGGTCACGAGCCCGACGACGCTGCCGAAGCTCAGCATGAGGAAGGTGAAATCGAGGGAGAGCATCTCGATGACGAGGAAGACGGCGATGAGGACGAGCCATCCGATCCATGCCCAGTGGTCGATGAACGTGACGAACGTCGAGAAGTTGTCCATGCGGCCTCCTTTGCCGTCAACGTACCACGCGTGACGACGCTCGACCGGCCGCCACCGCGCCCCCTTGGTAATCTGTGAGGGCCGTGCGCTCACGGCGTTCCACGCACCATGAGGAGTCACCCGTGACCGACGTTCTTCCCGCAGGATCCCTCGACGGCAAGGTGGCCCTCGTCACCGGCTCATCGCGGGGGATCGGCGCCGACACCGTGCGATACCTCGCCGAGGCCGGCGCCGACGTCGTCATCAACTACCGCAACAAGGCGCCGCGCGCGGAGAAGCTCGCGGCGCAGCTGCGGGAGCTCGGCCGACGGGCGCTCGTCGTCGGTGCAGACCTCACCGACCCGGCGTCGGTCGCCGAGATGTTCGATGCCATCCGTGCCGAGTACGGTCGCCTCGACGTGCTCGTCCTCAATGCCTCGGGCGGGATGGAGTCCGGCATGGCCGAGGACTACGCGCTCACCCTCAACCGGGACGCGCAGCTCAACGTCCTCAACGCGGCGACGCCGCTGCTCGAGGATGGCGCGCGCGTCGTGTTCGTGACCAGCCACCAGGCCCACTTCATCCGCACGACGCCGACGATGCCGGAGTACGAGCCGGTCGCCCTCTCCAAGCGCGCCGGCGAGGACGCGCTCCGCGAGCTCATCCCGGGCCTGGCCGAGAAGGGAATCGGCTTCACCGTCGTCTCCGGCGACATGATCGAGGGCACGATCACCGCGACGCTGCTCGAGCGCGCGAACCCCGGCGCGATCGCCGAGCGTCGCGAGTCGGCGGGTCGTCTTTACAACGTCTCCGAGTTCGCCGCCGAGGTCGCGAAGGCCGTCGTGGACCCCGTGCCCGCGGACAACACCCGCCTCGTCGGCGACGTGAGCGCCTTCGTCACGGAATAGTCGTCGAACGCAAGACGCCCCGCACCCGCTGCTGCGGGTCCGGGGCGTCACGCGTCTGCGGATCAGACGGCGGCAGCGCCCGTGGTGAACGCCTTCTCATCCTTGCCCAGCGTGATCGCGCGGATGATCTGCACGATACCGAGCACGACGAGCGAGATGCCCAGGAGCAGCCACAGCGCGAATCCGGCGATGACCGGCGAGAAGAGGACGATGATTCCGGCGATGATGCTGAGGATGGCGTAGATCACGGTCCACACTCGCGACCCGTCGCTGCCGAGCAGCGAGAGCGCCACGACGCCGTCGACGATCCAGCTCACACCGATGAAGATCACGACGACCAGCGCGAGGGTGGCGGCGGCGACGTTCAGGTTGAAGAACGCGATGACGCCGGCGACGATGTAGAGCAGGCCGAGGACGATGTGGCCGACGCGAGACCAGCCGCCCTTGGCGCGGGAGAAGATGCCGAGGCCGATGTAGACGACTCCCGCGACGATCAGGTACGACGCGAAGATCGCCGTCACGATGACGGCGGACTTCACCGGCCAGACGAGCAACGCGATACCCGCGAGCAGCGCGAGCACGCCGGAGACCGCGAGAGCGACGCGGATGGACTTGAAGAAAGACTTCGTTTCTGCGACTGCTTCAGACATGACGGGGAACCCCTTCTGAGAGAATCCTGTGAGGATGCCCCCAGGGTAGCGCCGGAAGCCCGACAGCGGGGGAGGAGCGGCTCCGCGCGTCGCGGATGGTCATTCCTCGTCTTCCGGCGTCATGGCAGGATCATCACGTGACACCGGTGGATGAGGCTCGCTTGCGCGAGCTGGTCGTGATGCGGAAGGTGCGCGACCGCATCGACCGGGAGTATGCGAAGCCGTTGGACGTCGAGGCCCTGGCGCGCGGTGTGCACATGTCCGCCGGGCATCTCAGCCGGCGGTTCCGCGAGACCTACGGCGAATCCCCGTACTCCTATCTCATGACCCGCCGCATCGAACGCGCCATGGCGCTGCTGCGTCGCGGCGACCTCAGTGTCACCGAGGTGTGCTTCGCGGTGGGCTGCTCGTCGTTGGGAACGTTCAGCACCCGCTTCTCGGAGCTGGTCGGTGTCCCACCCAGCGTGTACCGTGAACGCGCCGCGAACGTCGAGGGCATCCCCTCGTTCCAGGCGAAGCAGATCACCCGACCGATCAGGAATCGAGAAGCGCCGCGGCCCGAGGCGCACCTAACGTGAGCATCATGAAGATCAGCATCCACTACGCCTTCCTCCCGCACACCGACGCCGAAGCGGCGCTCGGCTTCTATCGCGACGCCCTCGGCTTCGAGGTGCGCAACGACGTCGGCTACGACGGTCTCCGCTGGCTCACGGTCGGCCCGGTCGGTCAGCCCGAGACCTCGATCGTCCTCCACCCGCCGGCCACCGACCCCGGCATCACCGACACCGAGCGGCAGACGATCCTGGAGCTCATCGCGAAGGGCAGCTACGGTGCTCTGACGCTTGCGAGCGACGACCTGGACGCCCTGTTCGACCGTCTGGTCGCGGAGGGGGCGGATGTGGTCCAGGAACCCATGGACCAGCCCTACGGCGTCCGCGACTGCGCTTTCCGCGATCCCGCCGGCAACCTGCTCCGTATCAACCAGGCCGCCTGACGGCGCCACCACCACGAAGGACGCCGCATGACCGCTGTCGAGCACCCCGCGGACACCCACGACCTCATCCGTGTGCAGGGCGCGCGAGAGAACAACCTGAAGGACGTGAGCGTCGACATCCCGAAACGACGCCTCACGGTGTTCACCGGAGTGTCCGGGTCGGGGAAGAGCTCTCTCGTCTTCGACACGATCGCCGCCGAATCGCGCCGCATGATCGATGAGACGTACAGCGCGTTCGTGCAGGGCTTCATGCCGTCGGTGCCGCGTCCCGACGTCGACGTGCTGGAAGGGCTCACCACGGCGATCATTGTGGACCAGGAGCGTCTCGGCGCGAACCCGCGGTCGACCGTCGGCACGGTGACGGATGCGAATGCGATGCTCCGCATCCTGTTCAGCAAGCTCGGCCAGCCCTACATCGGCGGTCCGACGGCGTTCTCGTTCAACATCCCGACGCAGAAGGCCAGCGGCGTCATGACCGGGCCGGGTGGCGAGAAGAAGATCGTGAAGGACGCGATCTACCTCGGCGGCATGTGCCCGCGATGTGAAGGCAGGGGAGTGGTGTCGGACCTCGACCTGTCCCAGATCGTCGATGAGTCGAAGTCCCTCGACGAGGGCGCCATCATGGTGCCCGGGTACACCGCCGACGGCTGGATGGTGAAGGGGTTCTCGCAGTCCGGGTTCTACCCGGGGGACAAGCCCATCTCGTCCTTCACCGACAAGCAGCGTCACCTCTTCCTCTACGGCGAGGTCACGAAGGTCAAGATTTCCGGCATCAACATGACCTACGAGGGCCTGATCCCGAAGATCACGAAGTCCATGCTCTCGAAAGACCTCGACGCGCTCCAGCCGCATATCCGTGCCTTCGTCGAGCGCGTGGCCACCTTCGCGGTGTGTCCGGAGTGCGACGGTACGCGTCTCACCGAGGGCGCGCGATCCTCGAAGATCGACGGCGTGAGCATCGCCGACGCGTGCCGTATGCAGGTGACGGATCTCGCCGCGTGGGTCCGCGGTCTGAACCTGCCCGGTGCGGGGCCGCTCCTCGAGGCGCTGAGCGCGAACCTCGACGCCTTCGTGACCCTCGGCCTGGGGTATCTGAGCCTGGATCGGCCCTCGGGAACGCTGTCCGGGGGAGAGGCGCAGCGGATCAAGATGCTGCGGCACCTCGGCTCCTCGCTGACCGATGTCACGTATGTGTTCGACGAGCCGACGATCGGGCTGCATCCGCACGACATCCAGCGGATGAACGGCCTGCTGCTTCGCCTTCGCGACAAGGGGAACACGGTACTCGTCGTCGAGCACAAGCCGGAGACCATTGCGATCGGCGATCACGTCGTGGACCTGGGGCCGGGTGCGGGAAGCGCCGGGGGAGAGATCTGCTACCAGGGGAGCGTCGAGGGTCTCACAGCCAGCGGTACGTTGACAGGTCAGCATCTCGACGACCGTGCACAGCTCAAGGACGCCGTGCGTGACCGCACCGGCGCGATCGAAGTCCGCGGCGCCTCCACGAACAACCTCCAGAACGTGGACGTGGACATCCCGACCGGTGTCCTGACCGTGGTCACCGGCGTCGCGGGATCCGGGAAGAGCTCGCTCATCCACGGTTCGGTGACCGGACGCGAGGGCGTGGTGGCGATCGACCAGTCCGCCATCAAGGGCTCGCGTCGCAGCAATCCCGCGACCTACACGGGGCTGCTCGAGCCCATCCGCAAGGCCTTCGCGAAGGCAAATGGCGTGAAGCCCGCCCTGTTCAGCGCGAACTCCGAGGGCGCGTGTCCCACGTGCAAGGGCGCCGGTGTCATCATCACCGAGCTCGGGTTCATGGACACCATCGAGACCCCCTGTGAGGACTGCGGCGGTAAGCGCTTTCAGGCGGCGGTGCTGGAGTACAAGCTCGGCGGCAAGGACATCACCGAGGTGCTCGACCTTCCGGTGTCTGAGGCCCGCGTGTTCTTCAGCGAGGGTGAGGCGAAGCTCCCGGCCGCGGCCGCCATCCTCGGACGCCTGGAAGACGTGGGACTCGGGTACCTGTCGCTCGGACAGCCGTTGTCGACTCTGTCGGGCGGTGAGCGCCAGCGCATCAAGCTCGCGATCCAGATGGGCGAGAAGGGCGATGTGTACGTGCTCGACGAGCCGACGACCGGTCTGCACCTCGCTGACGTCGACACGATCCTCGGTCTGTTGGATCGCCTCGTCGACGCCGGCAAGACGGTCGTCGTGATCGAACATCATCAGGCCGTCATGGCACACGCCGACTGGATCATCGACGTCGGTCCGGGCGCCGGCCATGACGGCGGTCGCATCGTCTTCGAAGGAACGCCCGCCGACATCGTCGCGGACAGATCGACGTTGACGGGTGAACATCTCGCGGCGTATGTCGGTCGCTGAGAGGAAACTCGACCGTTCCGGGCCCTCTCTCGCGCTCGCCCACTCTTCATACGGATTATCCGATAATGCACATTATGTCAGTTTGAGGAAAGTGCCCCCCTCCTGGGTCCGCCGGCGGCGTGCGGGACTTCGGACTACAGCCTGACGGAGGCTGATGCTTACGGGACCTGGCAGGCAGGAAGCGACTTGCCGACGACACTCGAACTCGCTGACGACGGCACCTTCCAGGCGAATGCGTGGCCACGGGCTGTGGGGTGCGGCGGGACTCTGCCACGCACTGCGACGGAGCTGCGCGGGGCAGATGCCGTTGACTTCTCCGGGACCTGGGAGGAAGGTTCGGGCGGCGCGCTGAATCAGATCACGCTGGCGACGGATCCGGATTTCCCGTGCGGGACGACCTGGGTCTACGCCGGTTTCCGAAGCGAAGACAGCGTCATCTATACCTGCATGCTCCTGGACGCGCACGTCGACGAGGCGACGGCGGAGAACTGGTTCATCCTCTACAAGGGTGAACCGGAGTCGACACCGGATTCGAGTCGGTGCTTCACCTACAACTAGCCCGCTCCCCTGCCGTCACCGCGTTCTCTTCCGGATCTCCTGCGCCCGCGCCACGATGTCATCCACTCGCGATTGCAGGAACGGGCCGGGACACTCCGTTCCCGACCACGTCTCCTGGTGGGTGATGACGTGCTCTCGGTCGATCCGGAAGCGCACCGGAACGCCGTCCAGCGTCCGCCCGTCGAAGCCGGCGAGCCA
Source organism: Zhihengliuella sp. ISTPL4 (assembly GCF_002848265.1). Lineage (GTDB taxonomy): Bacteria > Actinomycetota > Actinomycetes > Actinomycetales > Microbacteriaceae > Microbacterium. The sequence goes on along the minus strand of NZ_CP025422.1, from coordinate 840,183 downwards.
CGCGATCATCTGTGCGATCTCCTCCACCTGCGCCGTGGTCACGGTGTACTCCGGGGCTCCGGTGAAATCCAGCGTCTCCACCGCCACGGACCGCCAGTTCCAGTCCGCCCCGGTGGACGACGGCTTCGCTCGCGGGCGGATGGTCTCGACGACCGAGCCGTCGTGTCGCAGATAAAAGGTGGGAGCCGATGATCTCCTATTACAGCGGGAGAAGAAGTCCAACTGGTCGGATGTCGTGCCGGTGTGGTGGATGATGAAGCGGTCGATGACCGGGCTCACGGTTCGACGATCGCTTCCCGCGATGCTCCGGTCAGCGCGCACCGTCGGGTGGGCACAGTCCTCGAAACCGAGCGGTACCTCGAGACCCCTGACCGCGCGGTCGTAGACCGGCTCGTACTCTGGCAGTCCTCGCGGGTTGTCCGGGCGGCGTCCGGCGTCGTCTGCGTCTCCCCCGGAATTCGCGGAGAGCCAGATGCCGACGCCGGTCACCGCGACGCCGGTTCCGGCGGCGATGAGGAATCCCCGCCGCGTGTGCGTCGGGACGTTCTCGTCGGCGTCCCGCCCTCCCGGGTCCTCCGGATGCTGGCCCTCGCCGCGTGCGCTCACGCGGCCGGGCCGTTGTTGGGTTGCTCGCGGCGATCACCCTGCGGGCGTCGTCCTGGCCAGACGAAATGCGCGACCGAGAAAGTGAGGACCGACCACGCGACGACGAACGCCCACCACGGCAGCGCCGCTCCCCCGCTTCCACCCGCAAGCACGACCGACACGATGCAGGCGCCGAGCCCGACGACGACCCCGACGACGGTGATCTCGCCGTGGGCGAGCCACCGCGCTCGCAGGGCCGAGACGAGGCGAAGGGGCAGGCCGATCACCAGGGCGGTGATCATCGACACGACGGACAGGACGACCGCGATGATGCTCGCCCCGACGAAGGATGTCGCCCCGTCGTACTCTTCCGCAGCGCCGAGTGCGAGGAAGAAAGCCACGATGAACAGGAAAAAACCACCGACGAAGAACTGGCCGAGGATGAGCGAGGCAGTCGAATCGTCGGCTCCCCGAAAGCCCCCGCGTTTCCGCAGGTCGGCAGGGGCACGGCGCGGGGAGGTCATATCGCGATCCTACGAGGTTCGGCTTCTCGAGCGGGTGCTTCCTCCGGGCTGCGCGTGAACCTGACGACGACTAGGGTGATTGCGTGAGCGATGGGGCCGAGAACGCAACTGCTGACAGGAGAGCGCGACGGCTCACATGGGTCACCGGCGGACTCCTGCTCCTTCTCTCGGCCGTCATCTGGTTCACAGCCCGCGGGGAGCTCGCCGGCTTTGCGATCGCGAAGGATGCCGTGTTCGCATCGGCGGCCGTTCTGTTCGCGATCGGTGTCGGGCGTGCGGGTAGCGTCACTGATCGGCGCCCCGTCAGCACCGTCGCGACGCTCGCACTGGCTGTCGCACCGTTCGCGCAGTCCCTCTTTTTCAGTCTCGTCCCGGAGTCGCCCGGCGACCCCAACGCGCGCGAAGACGCCTGGGTGCTTGCTGCCGTGCTGTACTACGGGAGTCTGGCCACGTTCGCGATCATCGCCGCCGTAGGAATCGGACGCGCGAGAGTCCTTCCGTCGCCCTGGCGCTGGGCTCCGCTGTGGGTCGTCTTCTGGACGCCACTCGCGTTCGTCGTTGGGATCGCGGTTTCCTCGTCGGCGCCCTTCGGCACAATGACATCGAGGATCGCCGGCCATCTCGTTCTCGACGGGTCCGCAATCGGCACTGCCTCCCTCGGCATCGTCGCGCTCGTCCTCGGCATCCGCGAACAACGTCTGCGCGTCGCGCCGGTCACCATCACCTGAATGACGCCATCCGCGTCATACGGAGAGGGTGCCTGGAGCGCCCGGCCGGACCAGCGCATAGACGAACATGTCGCGACGGCGGTGCCGCGCAACGTTCACGCCCACCGGTGTGCGTGTCGCTCCTCGACGCAGGAGTAGCGTGGAAGGGTGCCTCAGGTCTCCCACTCCCCCGTCTCCACGCCGGGATGGCGGGCCTGGGCGATCTGGTCCGTCGGCGTCGCGGCCTACGTGCTCGCCATCACCAACCGCACATCTCTCGGCGCCGTCGGTGTCGAGGCCGCCGACCGGTTCCAGGCGGACGCCTCCACGCTCGCGCTGTTCGCGGTCGTGCAGCTCGCCGTCTACGGGGGGATGCAGATCCCGGTCGGGGTCCTCCTCGATCGCTACGGATCCCGTCCGATCATCACGGCGGGGATGCTGCTCATGGCGGCCGGACAGCTCACCATGGCCCTCTCCCCCAGCATCGGCATCGCGATCGTCGCGCGTGTCCTCCTCGGAGCCGGTGACGCCGCCGTCTTCCCGGCCGTGCTACGCCTGGTCGCGACCTGGTTCCCCGCGCAGCGCGGCCCCGTCATGGTCCAGTTCACCGGGATCATCGGGCAAGCCGGCCAGCTGATCGCGCTGGTGCCGGTCGCCGCTTTGCTGCACGCCACCACCTGGTCGATCACATTCGGCAGCATCGCCGGTCTCGGCCTGCTCTTCACGATCCTCGTGTGGCTGATCGTGCGCAACAACCCCGCGGAGAGCGGTCCGGACGTGTCGGTGAACACGGACACCGGAGTCGTGCGTGTTGTGACGTCGGCGATCGACACGGGCGTCGGCATCCGGGCGGCCTGGGCGCATCCCGGCACCCGGCTCGCGTTCTGGTCGCACTTCACCACCCCGTTTGCCGGCACGGTGTTCGTGCTCCTGTGGGGGATGCCGTTCCTCACGGCCGGCGAGGGCCTGACCACCGCTCATGCGGCGGGGATCATCTCGATCTATGTGGTCGCGGGCATGATCCTCGGGCCGATCATCGGCGACCTCTCCCGTCGCCTGCCGAATCACCGCTCCCTCGCTCTCGTGCTCCCCGCCGTCGGTGTGCAGATGGCGGCCTGGATCGCTGTCATCGCCTTCCCCGGCCCCGCTCCGGACTGGCTGCTCTGGATCCTCGCGGTCGCTCTGGCGACCGGCGGCCCGGCGTCGATGATCGCGTTCGATCACGCCCGCACCCACAACCCCGCGCACCGCCTCAGCACGGCGACGGGGGTGACGAACGCCGGCGGCTTCATCGCCGCACTGATCGCGGTCTTCGTGATCGGTCTCCTCCTCGACGCCCAGGGCGCTGGGACACCGGACACCTACACGCTCGACGCGTTCCGTATCGCGTTCCTCACCCCGATCCCCCTCTGGATCCTGGGGGTCGTCTTCATCCTCATCGAACGCAAGCGGACGCGGATCCGCATGGGGCTGGATCCCGAGCGGCGTCGCTGAGCGCCCATAGGATGAGGCACGGCCTCCGCTCCCCCGTCGACCGCCGCCCTCCCGAGCGACCGGGACGGTCGTACGAAGCCACCGTTGACGGCGGGTCTGCTCGCTGGACTGCTCCTCGGCGCACTGTGGATCGTCTCCGGTGCCATCGCCCGACTGACCGGTTCCGACATCGTGCTGACGCGGTTGCTGAGCTTCGGCGGTATCGGTCCGCTGCAGAGTCATGCCTGGCTGCTCCCCGGCGCGTGGGGCGTCCTGGTGCTGGCGGTGACGGCCGCCGTCCTCTGCAGCGTCGTCTGGCTGGTGGGACGGGGTGCGCAGGGGGTCGGCCGGGCTCCCGCGTTCCTCGTGCTCTGGTTCGGTGCCGTCCTCGCCGGAACAGCCGTCGGGCTGTGCGACGACGTCACCCGGGTGCTGTCCTTCCTCCCTCTCGCCGGCCTGCACGGTCTCACTGCGGCGGTCGTCGAGTCCGCGCCGGACACCGCCTACTGGGGACTCGCCTGGGGCTGGATCCCCGCCTGGGCCTTCTCGCGCAGAGCCGGCGAGGAACCTGCGCGGCGGTGGTCTTCGCGCCTCCTCGGTCTCGCGCTCGCGAGTGTGGCCGCTCTCGTCGTCGTCGGGAGCCTGGCCGATGCCGCGTGGCAGCGCCAGATCGTCGAGGAGAACGCCGCCCTGGAGGGCACCACCGACGAGTCCGGAGCCTTCGTCGACCCGGCGGCCGTGGGCGATCCGGTGCCGGAGCGGGCCCCGGGGGCCTCGACACCCCAGCTTCCCGCGGACGCGTGCACCCTCGACCGAGCCACACTGCTGCTCGGAACCGCCGACGGGGCCACGGGTCACCGCGCCCAGAGCATCCGTTTGCTGAACGCCGGTGAGGAGCCGTGTGTGGTCGAGGGGTATCCCGACATCGCCTTCGCGGACCGGAACGGTCATGCCCTCGACGTCGCGGTGCGCCCCGGTTCCTCGTTCCTCGCGAGTGACCCCGGCACGACGCCCGTGACGGTGCCGCCCGGCGGCGAGGCGACCGCGGTGATCGGCTGGGACGCCAACGCGACGGACGGCGCTCTCGTCGCCCGCGCCCTGCATGCTGCCGTGCTCCCCGGACTCGACCGCGGCTCGTGGCCGGTCCAACTCGACATCGTGTCGGGCTCCGAGGTCGAGATCACCGCCTGGCACCTCGGCACAGCACCGGCCGCGCCGTGACGGCACTCCGCGTCGTCAGCGCAGCAGGTGCTGGAACGTCTCGACGATCAACTCCACGCTGACGCGCTCCGGCACCTCCGCGTCGCCCGCCTCGAACTCGGCGAGCTCCACGCCACGGACGTCCGCGGCCGGGATGGCGGCGAACAGCGCTGCCACCTGGTGCGGCAGCAGACCGTCTCCGACGCGATAGGCCGCGGGGATGTAGCCGGGCTCCAGGACGTCCCAGTCGACATGGATCCACACCGGTCGCCCGGCGATGAGGGCGCTCAGCCGCTCCGGCGTGCTCTCCGCGGGGCTGAGGACGGTCACTCCCGCGCCGGCGAGGAGCTCCCCCTCGGCGGGGTCGATGTCGCGGCCGCCGACGACGATGACCTGCCGCGGGTCGATGCCCGCCCCGTGTCCGCTGTCCCACAGCCCGCAGGCAGCAGCGAGGACCATGCCGCCGAGGTATCCGGAGTCGGTGGTGTCCGGCGTGTTGAAGTCGCCATGCGCGTCGATCCACAGCACCACCGCGTCGGGGTGGTGCTCGGCGACGCTCGGCAGCGTTCCGAGGCTTGCTGCGCACGTGTTCGTCACGAGGAGAGGCGTCGTCTCCCCCGCGATCGCCTCCTGCACCGCGGCCCGGAGGCCCGCGAGCGTATCTGCCGCCTCGGGCAGCGCGACCGACCAATCGTCGAGCCGACCCGGCTCCGGAGTGCCGACCACGACGGGCTCCTGCCGGAGAAGCGAGGACAGGGCGTCGGCGACGCGGCGCGCCCCGACGAGGGCTCCGTCCGTGCGGTCGGCGACGCGACCTTGGTTGAGGATGAGCGCGAAGGGCCTGGTCATCCGCTCAGTCTCGCACCCGGCGCAGACCGCGGCCAAACCGCCGGAAGCGGCCTGCACTAACGCCGGCGCGGAGTCCATCCCGACGGCAGCCCTCCGTCGACGAAGGCGCGGTCCCGGTCTGCCGCCGCCGACCAGCCCTGCGCCTCCTCCTCGGTGTCGAAGGCGCCCCGGGCGACGCGGAAGCCGACGTCCTCGTGGTGCATGCGCGGCCCTCCCCCACGGCGGACCGAGGCGCGGACGCTCCAGGCGTCGTCGGCGAACCCGCCACCGCGGAAGACCCGGTAGTCGTCGTAACGCGCCGGGTCGAGGAGATCCCAGCACCATTCCCATACGTTGCCGAGCATGTCGAAGAGTCCGTGCAGGTTCGGGAGCTTCCCACCAACGTCCTGCGGCGTCCGGACCCCGTCGGCGGTTGTCCAGGCGGCCTCGGCCAGCGGGGCGTAATGAGGACCGGTGGAACCGGCGCGGCACGCGTACTCCCACTCCGCCTCGGTCGGCAGGCGGTAGCCGTCGGCCGTGGTGTCCCAGGCCACGTCCTCACCCTCGAAGTGGTAGACCGGGTCGAGGCCCTCCCACTCCGAGGCGGCGTTGCAGAAGTGGACGGCGCGGAGCCAGCTCACGTCCGCGATCGGACGACGAGGATGCCGCGTCGGTGCGCCCAGGACCTCGGTGATCTGTTCCTCCGTGACCGGGAAGGCGGCAAGCGAGAACGGCTCGAGCTCGACGGTCCGGCGGGTGCCGCGCCGGGCGTCGTGCAGCGTGACCGACCCGGCGGGCAGACGGACGAGTTCGATGTCGCTCATGTGCGGCGCATGACGACGCTCACGCCGGAGTCCGCTCGACCCAGGTCGGGTACTTCGCTGCGCGGCCGTCTCCGGACGAGGTCCTCGTCACGCGTCGACGCACCCAGGGCCCGACGAACTCCCGGTAGTAGGCCAGACCCCCGGGGCCGGCGGTCCAGCGATCGAGCGGCGCCCACCAGGCTGCCGGCGGCTCGAAGCCGAGTCCATGCAGCACACGCGCCGCGACACGATGGTGTCCGGCCGCGTTCATATGAAGCCGGTCCTCCGACCAGTACGCGGGCTTCGAGAGCTCCGTGTCCGGCCAGTTGAGGGCGCGGATGACGTCGGGCCGGTCCTCGATCCGCCGCAGGACCGCCTCGGAGAGCAGATCGCCGCGGCGCTGCACAAGCGACCCCATCGGAAGCTGACCGCTCGGGTTGGCGCCAGAGAGCAGGATCATCGTCACGCCCTCCTCATCACACCGTCGCAGCACGCGGCTGAACGCATCGGCGATGTGCTCCACGTCGGTCCGTGGCCGCAGCATGTCGTTGCCGCCACCGTTGAACGACAGGTGCGTGGGACGCAGGGCCAGCGCGGGCTCGAGCTGCTCCTCGACGATCGGCCAGGCCAGCTTCCCCCGGATCGCCAGATTCGCGTACTGGATGGGGTGCCCAGCGGCATCCGCCCATCCCTGCGCGGCGATGTCGGCCCAGCCGCGCTCGCGCCCATCGGGGAGCACATCGCCCACGCCTTCGGTGAAGGAGTCGCCTATCGCGACGAAACGTACATCAGCCACGCGCCCAGCCTATTCCCGGTCGCGGACGTCACCGGTCGTCCAGCGCCGCTCCGCTCCGGTCCACGAGACCCCAGGCTCCCGCAGCGGCGACGAGGAAGCACGCCGCGAACACGACGAACAGCAGCGGCGCACCGCCGGCACCGAGGAGGAGCGGGACGGTGAGGGGCGCCACGATGGAGGCGATGCGCCCCACCCCGGCGGCCCAGCCCGCCCCGGTGCCGCGCAGTGAGGTCGGGTAGATCTCGGGCGTCACCGCGTACAGCGCACCCCACGCGCCGAGGGTGAAGAACGAAAGCGCCATGCCGGCGCCGATGATCATGGGCACGGTCGTCGCGGTGCCGAAGACGACGGCCGACGCGGTCGCCCCGAGCAGGAAGACCGACAGCGTGACGCGGCGGCCCCACACCTCGATGAGCCAGGCCGCCACGGCATAGCCCGGGAGCTGAGCGAGCGTGATGATGAGAGTGAAGCCGAACGAGCGGACGAGGTCGAATCCGGCATCGACGAGGATGCTGGGGATCCAGATGAAGGCCCCGTAGTACGCGAAGTTCACGGCCAGCCACACGAGCCACAGACACGCCGTCCGTACGCGGAACTCCGCGTTCCAGAGGGTCGCGAGCCGGACCCGTGCCGTCATCGCGATCGCCCGCGACGCCGGCTCCTTCCGGATGGGCGGGGTGTACTCGACTCCTGCATCGGCCTCGAAGGCCGCCACGATGCGATCCGCTTCCGCGATACGTCCGCGGGACGCCAGCCAGCGCGGCGACTCGGGCAGACCCCACCGCACGACGAGGGCGTAGACCGCGGGGATCGCGCCGAGCGCGAAGGCCCATCGCCAGCCCGCCTCGGACGCGGGGATGACGAAGAACCCGATGAGCGCGGAGGCGGTCCAGCCGACGGCCCAGAATGCTTCCAGGATGACGATCAGCCGTCCGCGGATGCGCGCCGGAGCGAATTCGCTCACGTACGTCGAGGCGACCGGCAGCTCCGCGCCGAGCCCGAGGCCGACCAAGAACCGCAACACGAGCAGGGCCGCCACTCCCCCGACCAGCGCACTCGCTCCGGTGGCTACACCGTAGATGAGCAGAGTGAGGGCGAACACCTGCCGGCGGCCGAAGCGGTCAGCGAGAAGACCGCCGAGGGTCGCGCCGACCGCCATTCCGACGAAGCCGAGCGAGGCGATCCAGCCGGCCTCCCCCTTCGTGAGATCCCACTGCTGTGAGAGCGCCGCGATGATGAAGGAGATGAGTCCGACGTCCATCGCGTCGAGCGCCCAGCCGACGCCGGAGCCCGTGAGCAGGCGCAGGTGCCTGCGGGTGAACGGGAGGACGTCGAGGCGCTCGGCGAGCGAGGTGCGGCTCGGCAGGGCGGTATCGGCCATGATTCTCATCGTAGGGCCGCCCGTCCCGCCGAGCCGCGAGATGACGCCCGGTCAGTCGCGGTCGGCGAGGAGCTTCCGCACCCGAGGGATCACCTCGGTGCCGTACAGCTCGATGCTGCGCATCATCGACTCGTGCGAGAGGGTTCCCGTCGCGTACTTGAGATCGAAGCGGCCGAGCCCGAGGGTCGTGATCGTGTCGGCGATCTTCGCGGCGACACGCTCCGGTGAGCCGGCATAGAGGGAGCCCTCGGGACCGATGTCGTTCTGGAAACGCGCGCGGCTGTAGGGTGGCCACCCGCGCTCGCGACCGATGGTGTTGTTCATCGCCTCGAAGCCGGGGTAGGCCTCGTCCCATGCCTCGGCGTCGGTGGGCGCGATGTGGCCGGGCGAATGGACGGCGACCGGGTGCGCGGTGGTGTCGAAGGAGGCGACCGAGCGGTGGTACAGGTCGACGAAAGGCTTGAACCGCCCGGCCGGACCGCCGATGATCGCGAGCATCAGTCCGAGACCGTGACGCGCGACACGCACGACCGACTCCGGGCTGCCGCCGACGCCGACCCACGTGCGCAGACCCTTCTCGGTCTTCGGGAAGACATCCGCATTGTCGAGAGACGGCCGCAACGTTCCGGACCATGTCACGGGCTCCTCCTTGAGGAGCTCGACGAACAGCTCGAGCTTCTCTTCGAAGAGCCGGTCGTAGTCGCGCAGGTCGTAGCCGAAGAGCGGGAAGGACTCGATGAACGAACCGCGCCCGAGGACGACCTCCGCCCGACCCCCGGACAGGGCGTCGAGAGTCGAGAAGCGCTCGAACACGCGCACCGGGTCGTCCGAGGACAGCACCGTCACCGCGGTTCCCAGCCGGATCCGCTCGGTCCGGGCGGCGATGGCCGCGAGCACCATCTCCGGGGACGAGACCGCGAACTCGCGTCGGTGGTGCTCCCCCACGCCGAAGAAGTCCACGCCGACCGTGTCGGCCAGCTCCGCCTGGGCGACGACGTTCCGGATGGTCTGCGCGCCGCTGAGCAGCTCGCCGTCCTGATCCCGGGTGATGTCGCCGAACGTGTCCAGCCCGAACTCGATGTCCATGTCACACCTTCCTATTCAGGTGAATGGAACACCGGGCCTCGGGCCGGCATTCCCGTCACCGAGGGAGCAGCGCGCTTCGCAGCGTGTCGAGTCCGACGCCGCCGAGATCGAGGGCGCGCTTGTGGAAGCCCTTGAAGCTGAACGCGTCGCCCTCCGCCTGCTTGACGGCGTCGCGGACCTGCTCCCAGATGCGCTGACCGACCTTGTACGACGGAGCCTGACCCGGCCAGCCGAGGTACCGGTTGACCTCGAACTGCACGAACTGGTCCGACATGTTCACATTACGGCGGAGGAAGTCGAGCGCGTACTTGGCATCCCAGACGCCCTGGCCCTCGAGTCGGGGCTTGCCGAGGTGCACGCCGATGTCGAGGACCACGCGCGCCGCCCGCATCCGCTGCCCATCCAGCATGCCCAGGCGATCCGCCGGGTCATCGAGGTAACCGAGCTGCTCCATCAGTCGCTCCGCATACAGCGCCCAGCCCTCCGCATGCCCCGACGTGCCGGCGAGCAGTCGCCGCCAGGAGTTGAGCTCGGCGCGGTTGTAGACGGCCTGGGCGATCTGCAGGTGATGCCCCGGCACACCCTCGTGGTACACGGTGGTGAGCTCGCGCCACGTGTCGAACTCGGTGACGCCCTCGGGGACCGACCACCACATGCGACCGGGGCGCGAGAAGTCGTCGGTGGGACCGGTGTAGTAGATCCCGCCCTCCTGTGTCGGCGCGATCATGCACTCCAGGGTACGGATGGCCTCCGGGATGTCGAAGTGCGAGGCGCCGAGCTCGGCGACCGCGCGATCGCTGGTCTCCTGCATCCACCGCTGGAGCGCCTCGGTGCCGACGAGCTTGCGGGCAGGGTCGGATTCCAGATGCGCGACAGCCTCTTCGACGGAGGAGCCGGGGAGGATCTCGTTCGCGATCGCCGTCTGCTCGGCCACCATGCGGGCGAGTTCCTCGCGACCCCACTCGTAGGTCTCGTCGAGATCGATGGTCGCCCCGAGGAACCGGCGGGAGTTGAGGGCGTAGAGCTCGCGCCCCACGGCATCCGTCTCGCCTGCCTCCGGTGCGAGCTCCTCCGCCAGGAAGCGCCGCAGCTCGCCGTAGGCGACCCGGGCAGCCGCGGAATTGTCGGCGAGCGTGCGGGCGAGCGATGCGGGAAGCTGGCCCTCCTGCGGGTCGGCGTGGGCGACGAACGCCGCGAAGAAGCCGTCGTCGGCGATGTAGCGGTCGATCTGCGTCGCGACCTCGGCGACCTGACGACGCGCGGGAGTGACGCCCTCGGCGATGCCCAGGCGCAGCGTCTCGACGTACCCGCGCAGCGCCGCCGGAACCGCGGAGAGCCGGGTGCAGATGACCTCCCAGTCCTCGACGGTCGCTGTCGGCATCAGGTCGAAGGCGGAGCGGACGTCCTGCGCGGCGGATGCGATGACGTTCAGATCGCGCAGGTGCCACTTCGCCTCGTGCAGTTCGAGGTCGAGGCGCAGCTCCGCACTGAGGTCGGTCTTGGTCACCTCGTCGATCGCATCGACGGGCTCCAGTGCGGAGAGCTTATCGAGCGTCGCCCGCGTCGCCGCCGCGATCTCCTCATGACCTTCCGGGCTCAGATCGCCGAACCGGTCGTTGACCTCCGAGCGGCCGATGTAGGTGCCGAGAGTCGGCGCCAGGACAGCGATCGTGTCGACCCATTCATCGGCGACCTTGTCGATGGCGGAGGGGGTGCGGGGTGCGGAAGTCATACCCTCCAGCCTAATCCCCGCCCCCTCCGAGCATCGGGATCAGTGCGCCGCTTCGTTCCAGTCCCGGCCGCGGCCGACCTGCACGTCGAGCGGCACGGAGAGCTGGGCGGCATCCCCCATCCGCGTGCGGACGATCTGCTCCACCGCGTCCCACTCCCCTGCCGCGATCTCGACGACGAGTTCGTCGTGGATCTGCAGCAGCACCCGCGACTCCAGCTTCGCGGCGTGGAGGTCGTCGTGGATGTGGAACAGCGCGATCTTCATGATGTCGGCCGCGCTCCCCTGGATCGGAGCGTTGAGCGCCGCGCGCTCGGCGTTCTCCCGCAGCACGCGGTTGGGGCTCGCGAGATCGGGGAACGGCCGCCGACGGCCGAAGATCGTCTCGGTGTAGCCGACCTCCTTGGCCTTCATCACCGACGCCCGCAGGTAGTCGCGGACCGCGCCGAACCTCGCGAAGTACTCGACCATGAGCTGCTTGGCCTCGGACTGCTCGATGCGCAGCTGCTTGGAGAGCCCGAACGCGGAGAGACCGTACACGAGGCCGTACGACATCGCCTTCACCTTGGTGCGCATCGCCGGCGTGACCTCGGAGGGATCGACGCCGAACACGCGGGCGCCGACGAACCGGTGCAGGTCTTCGCCGCTGTTGAAGGCCTCGATCAGTCCCTCGTCACCCGAGAGGTGCGCCATGATCCGCATCTCGATCTGCGAGTAGTCGGCGGTGAGCAGGGTCTCGTACCCCTCGCCGACCTCGAAGGCGCTGCGGATGCGCCGCGATTCCTCGGTGCGGACCGGGATGTTCTGAAGGTTCGGGTCGGTGCTGGACAGGCGTCCGGTCTGGCTACCGGTTTGCACGTACGTCGTGTGGACCCGGTGATCATCCCGGATCGCAGTGTCGAGGGACTCGATGATCTGCCGCAGCTTTGTCGCCTCACGGTGCTGCAGCAGCAGGCTGAGGAACGGGTGCGGGTGCGACTCCTGCAGGTCGGCGAGCACCGCCGCATCGGTCGAGTATCCGGTCTTCGTCTTACGCGTCTTCGGGAGCTGCAGATCCTCGAACAGGACCTCCTGAAGCTGCTTCGGCGACCCGAGGTTGAACTCGCGACCGACGACCGAGAGCGCCTCCTGCGCCAACGCATCGGCGCGCGTCGCGAGTTCGCCCGAGAACGTCGACAGGACCTCGTGCGAGACGGCGACGCCCGCAAGCTCCATGTCGGCGAGCGTGCGGAGCGTCGGCAGCTCGATGTCGCGGAGCACGGCGTCGACCGGCTCGGGCAGATCGTTCCGCAGCGCCTCGGCCACCCGAAGGATGAACCATGCCTCCTGCGATGGGGTGGCGCCCTCGGTCTCCGGCACGAGCTGGGAGGGGTCGGCCTCCGGGAGCTTCTCCCCCAGGTAGCGCTGCACGAGGTCGGACAGCGTCTTGTCGGGGAAGCTGGGGCGCAGCAGCCAGCCCGCGAGGCTCGTGTCGTAGGCGAGTCCGCCGAGACGGATCCCCTGACGGAGGAGAGCCTTCACCTGCGGCTTGGCGTCGTGCAGCACCTTCGGCGTGTCGGACTCCAGCCACGTGCGCAGCGCTGCGGCGGCGTCCTCCGACCAGTCGAGCTCGCGCAGCTCGGAGCCGGTGGCGACGCCGAGGCGCACAGGCGCGTCGGACTGCACGACGACGCGGAGTGCGACATCCTCGTCCTGCGCCACCGCCCAGGCCGCGAGATCGGCCGCGGACACCTCCGACGGCGTGGGCATCTCGACGGCGGAGGCCGGGTCGTCGGCCACCTCCCCCGCACCGACGGCCTCGAACACCCGCGGAAGCAGCGTGCGGAATTCCAGGCGTGCGAAGATGTCGCGAACGGCTTCGGCATCGATCGGGGCGACCGCAAGGTCGGCCGGCGCCACCGGCAGCTCCACGTCGGTCAGCAGGCGGTTGAGCTTGCGGTTGCGGCGGACGTCTTCGATGTGGTCACGGAGATTGCCGCCCACCACGCCCTTGATCTCGCCGGCGCGCTCGAGCAGGTCGTCGAGGGAACCGAACTGCGTGAGCCACTTGACGGCCGTCTTCTCCCCCACCTTCGGCACACCGGGGAGGTTGTCGCTCGTCTCACCGACGAGAGCGGCGATGTCGGGATACTGCTCGGGACGAACGCCGTAGCGCTCCTGCACCGTCGCCGGGTCGTAGCGCTTGAGCTGGGACACCCCCTGCACCGACGGGTAGAGCAGGGTGACGTCGTCGGTGACGAGCTGGATGGTGTCGCGGTCTCCGGAGACCACGAGCACGTCGTACCCCTGGGCCGCGCCCTGGGTCGAGAGGGTGGCGAGGATGTCGTCGGCCTCGATGCCCTCCTGCGTCAGCACCGGGATCGACATCGCCGCGAGGCAGTCCTGCAGGAGCGGGATCTGGCCCTTGAACTCCTGCGGCGTCTCGGAGCGAGTGGCCTTGTACTCCGGATACTCGTCGGTGCGGAACGAGCGGCGGGAGGTGTCGAACGCGATCGCGAGGTGCGTGGGCTGCTCGGCCTTGATGAGGTTCACCAGCATCGACAGGAAGCCGTAGATGGCATTCGTGTGCTGGTTGTCCTTGGTGGTGAAGTTGTCGACCGGGAGGGCGAAGAAGGCCCGGTAGGCGAGCGAGTGGCCGTCGACGACCATGAGGGTAGGCTTTGCGGAGTCCGTCACCCTGTCAGCCTAACGAGGAGCACGGACACCCGCAGAGGAGGATGCATGAGCGAGGTCGCCACCAGCGAAGGACTCGAGTGGGCGGCCGCCCGCGGCATGGGAGCCCTGGCCGAGAAGATGGGCATGGAGTTCGTGGAGTTCGGCGTCGATCGCTGCGTGGCGACGATGCCGGTGGCGGGCAACACCCAGCCCGTCGGCCTCATGCACGGCGGCGCGTACGTGGTGCTCGGCGAATCGCTCGGCTCCATGGCGGCCAACCTGCACGCCGGCTCCGGACGCCTGGCGGTCGGTGTCGACATCAACGCCACGCACACCCGCTCGGCCACCTCGGGCGTCGTCACCGGGGTCTGCACCCCCGTGCACCTCGGCCGCAGCATCACCGTCCACGAGATCGTCGTGACCGACGATCAGGGCCGACGGTGCTCGACCATCCGGATCACCAACATGATCAAGGACGCTCCCGCCGAGCACTGAGCGGCTCCTCCAGCAGCAGCTGGAACAGGACGTGATCCTGCCACTCGCCCGCGATCCGCAGGTACTTCGGCGCGATGCCGATGCGCTCGAAGCCGTTGGCCGTGAGGACGTGCTGCGACGCCACGTTGTGCAGCAGCGTCGAGGCCTGCAGCCGGTGCAGCCGGAGCTCGTCCCGCGCGTGCTCGGCGACCAGGGCCACCGCGCGTCCCGCGAGACCTCGCCGCAGCCGGGTGGAATCGATCCAGTACCCGAGATCGGCGCTCAGGAACGCGCCTCGCACGATGTTGTTGAGGTTCATCCGGCCGCGGATCTCTCCATCGTCCGAGAGGATCACGAACCGCGAACTGCGGCCGAGCGCGGCCTCGGCGACGCACTGCTGCGCGTTCTGCTCCTGCCACTCCTCGGTGAAGAACGCCTCGGCGCGCGTCGGCTCCCAGGGAGCGAGATGCTCCCTGTTCGCGAGATACGCCCGTGCGAGCGCGGCACCGTCACCGGCGCGGACCGGCCGCAGGACGTGCTCTGCGTCGAGCCGGAGCACCGGAGGCGCCTTACTTCTTGGGAGCGAGCTGCTCGATGATCGCCTTGGCGACATCCTGCATCGTCAGGCGACGGTCCATCGACGCCTTCTGGATCCAGCGGAACGCCTCGGGCTCGCTCAGCCCCATCTTCTCGTTCAGCAGGCCCTTGGCGCGGTCGACGAGCTTGCGGGTCTCGAAGCGCTCGACCATGTCGGCGACCTCGGCCTCGAGCGTGATGATCTGCTCGTGACGGGCCAGCGCGATCTCGATCGCGGGCAGGAGGTCGTTCGGGGTGAACGGCTTCACGACGTACGCCAGGGCGCCGGCCTCGCTGGCCCGCTCCACGAGCTCCTTCTGGCTGAACGCGGTCAGCAGCACGACGGGGGCGATGTTTCCCTTGTGCAGCTTCTCGGCGGCGCTGATGCCGTCGAGCTGGGGCATCTTCACGTCCATGATGACGAGGTCGGGACGCAGCTCGGTCGCGAGGGCCACCGCCGTCTCACCGTCGCCGGCTTCGCCGACGACATCGAAGCCGTTGTCGCGAAGGATCTCGACGATGTCGAGACGGATCAGCGATTCGTCCTCAGCGACGACGACGCGTCGGGGTGCGGATGCCGTGGGCTGCTCAGCCTGTTCTTGCTCGGTCACCCTTCCATCCTAACGGAGAGGTCCCGGCCGCCGGCTGAAGACCGCGGCGGCGCGAGGAACCCGGCGTCGTCTGCGCTACAGTCGTAGTCGCGAGACACGGGCCGGCGTGGCGGAATGGCAGACGCGGAGCACTCAAAATGCTTTGTCCGAAAGGGCGTGTGGGTTCGAGTCCCACCGCCGGCACCAGAATCGCGAACCGCTCGTCCCGTCATTCGGCGAGGGCGGCGAGTTCGGCCATCACGCGCGGATGAGCGAGGACCCGGAAATGTCCCCCGGTCTCCAGGACGACGTTCTTGGCGCCGGGCAGCTCGCTCCCCTCGGGGATGTGCGGGTCGAACGTGGCGTAGACCGAGACGATCCGCGCGTTCACGTCGAGCTCACGACTCAGTGCGACGATTGACGGGTCGTCGGGTGAGAACGCCCGCAGGACCCGGCCAGGGAGCAGCCGGGCGTACCGGGAGCCGCCGAAGGGCGTCGCGATGGCGAGCATGCCACGGATCCGTCCACCCTCGGGGCCGGTCATCACGAGCTTGCCGGCCAGCCCGCCCTTGCTGTGCGCGACGAGGATGACACCGGAGAGGTCATGTGTGCGCAGGTAGTCCGCCACCTGATCGGCCTCGTCCTGCACCGGGAACTGGTTGCGGCGCAGGGCGTCGACGACGTGCACCGGATGTCCGCGCTCGTGCAGCGCGACGATGAGCGGCTCCAGGAACCGCCAGGTCTCGTAGACGCCGGCGAGGACGACGATCGGCGCGCCGTGCCCGGTGGCGAAGCCGTCGGCTTGGTCCCGACCGAAGAACGATCGGACCTGCCAGAACCCTGCGTAGGCGTAGTCCGCGACCCACCAGCCCAGCTTCCTCAGGACGCCGATGGTGCCCTCCCCCGTCGGTTCGCCGTCGCCGGGGCAGCGATCGGCCAGGCGCCGGCCGTGTGGGTGAGGATCGCGGAAGCAACCGCCCGAGGCGAGGACTGCTGCGCGACGTGATGGTGACCCGGGATCTCCACGAGTCGGGACACCGCGGCGGCGTCGCGCAGACGCCGGCACCACGCACGCCCGGCGATGGGGTCCTCACTCCCCCGCACGATCAGCACCGGCACCGTGAGCGCGGCGATTTTCTCCTCCAGCGGATATGCGAGCATGTGCCGAACCTGCCGGAGGTACCAGCGCACACCGCAGCGCAGGTAGTCGGTGAGGACGACCGTGTTGATCGCGGGAGTCTCGCCCAGCGTGTCGACCGCCAAGGCCCTGGCCTGCGCCCCCAGCGTACGGTGAGCGTCGTCGACGACCGGGCCGATGGGAACGACTGCGCGGACGTACTCGGGATGGTGCAGCGCCGTCTCCACGGCCCACTGCACGCCCATGGAGTGTCCGACGAGCACGACGCGATCATCGTCGAGAGTCGCCACGACCTGCGCAAGACCCGCGGCCATCTGCGGAATCGTGACGTCGAACCGCGGTTTGGGTAGACCGCCGAAGCCCGGCAGATCGACGGAGACGACGCGGGTGGTCTGCGCGAGCACGTCGTGGAGCCGCGAAAGGTACCGGTGGGACATCCCGATCCCGTGAACGAGCACCACGGTCGGGGCGGTGCTGCCGGCGGGCCGCGGGCTCTCCAGGATGCGGAACGTCAGCCCGGAGGTGAGGACGAGACGGCGGAGGACCATGGAGGAAAGCTAACCGACATCGACGCCGGTGCCGAGAGGCTTGACGCTCCGCTCTCGAGATGACAGAGAGGGGCGAGGCCGAAGCCCCGCCCCTCTCCGAACGCGCTGCGTCAGACCCCGGCCTTATAGATCGGCGCCGCGCCGCGGATCGCATCCCCGACCTTGTGAACCCGCAGGTCGTTCGTGGAACCGATGATCCCGGGAGGGGAACCGGAGATCACGACGACCTTGTCGCCCTCGGCGGCCAGGCCGTTCTCGAGGAGGTACTCGTCGACCTGGTGGTACATGAGGTCGGTGTGCTGCACCATGTCGACCAGCGTGGAGCGAAGACCCCAGGTGAGCGCCATGCGGCGACGGATCCCGGGCTCCGGCGTGAAGGCCAGCATCGGGATGCGGGATCGCAGGCGGGACAGGCGGCGTGCCGAGTCGCCCGACTGCGTGAAGACGCAGAGGAACTTGGCATCCACGAACTCCGCGACCTCGAGGGCGGCGAGGGTGATGGCACCGCCCTGCGTGCGGGGCTTCGTGGTGAGCGGCAGGATGCGCTCCAGACCGTGCTCCTCCGTCGACTCGATGATCCGGGCCATCGTCTCGACGACGACCACCGGATAGTCGCCCACGCTGGTCTCGCCGGAGAGCATGACCGCGTCGGCGCCGTCGAGGACGGCGTTGGCGACGTCGGAGGTCTCGGCGCGGGTCGGCACCGGGCTGTTGATCATCGACTCGAGCATCTGCGTCGCCACGATGACGGGCTTGGCGTTGCGGCGGGCCAGCTCGACGGCGCGCTTCTGCACGATCGGAACGGCCTCGAGCGGCAGCTCCACGCCGAGGTCACCACGGGCGACCATGATGCCGTCGAACGCATCGACGATCTCTTCGAGCGCATCGACGGCCTGCGGCTTCTCGATCTTGGCGATGACGGGGACGCGGACGCCCTCCTCCGCCATGATCTCGTGTACGCGGGTCACGTCGGAGGCGTTGCGCACGAACGACAGCGCGATGAGGTCGGCACCCGTCCGGAGACCCCAGCGGAGGTCGTCCTCGTCCTTCTCGCTCAGCGCGGGGACGTTGACGGCGACGCCGGGCAGGTTGATGCCCTTGTTGTTCGACACGGCACCGGCGACGACGACGCGCGTCGTGACGGTGACGCCGTCCGTCTCGACGACCTCGACGCGGACCTTGCCGTCGTCGATCAGCAGGAAGTCGCCGGGCTTGACGTCCTGGGGCAGGCCCTTGAACGTCGTGCCGCAGATCTCCTTGTTGCCGATGATGTCCTCGGTGGTGATCTTGAAGATGTCACCCTTGGCGAGCTCGTACGGTCCGTCCTCGAAGCGTCCGAGACGGATCTTCGGGCCCTGGAGGTCGACGAGGATGGCGACGGCCCGACCGGAGTCCTCCGCCGCGCGGCGCACGTTCGCGTAGTTGTTCTCGTGCACGGAGTAGTCGCCGTGGCTGAGGTTCAGTCGGGCGACGTCCACACCCGCATCGATCAGTGCGCGCACCGTCTCATATGTGGAAGTGGCGGGGCCCAGGGTGGCGACGATTTTCGCGCGTCTCAACATGTCTCCAGGGTAGAAGTGGGGGATTACGTACAGGCGACACTGCCGGCCTCAGCCTACGCGGGCTGGAGGCCGATCGCGACATCGCTCGGGCGCACCGGCTCCGGGAGCACGGTGGTGCCCATGAGGAAGCGGTCGACGTTCGCCGCCGCCGCCCGGCCCTCCGCGATCGCCCAGACGATGAGCGACTGACCGCGACCGGCGTCACCGGCCACGAACACACCGGGGATCGACGACTCGTAGCTCGCGGCACGACGGAAGGCGCCGCGCTCGGTGACCTCCGGCCGGGTGTCCTCGGTGTAGCCGTCCTGCTCCGGCCCGGTGAAGCCCATCGCGATGAGCACCAGGTCCGCGGGGATCTCGCGCTCCGTGCCGCTCTTGGGCACGCGGCGGCCGTCGATGTACTCGGTCTCGGCCACGCGCAGCGCGCGGACCTCGCCGACCTCGTTGGACAGGAACTCCACGGTCGACGCGAGGAACATCCGCTCCCCACCCTCCTCGTGAGCCGAGGCCACCTCGAAGATCGTCGGCATCATCGGCCATGGCTGGTGATCCGGCCGCGTCTCGCTCGGCTGCTTGCCGATGGCGAGGTTGGTGACGCTGAGCGCGCCCTGGCGGTGCGCGGTGCCGATGCAGTCGGCGCCGGTGTCGCCGCCGCCGATGACGATGACGTGCTTGCCCTCCGCGGTGATCTGGTCGGGGACGGTGTCGCCCGCGACCGCGTGGTTCGACTCGACGAGGTACTCCATCGCGAAGTGGAGGCCGTCGAGGTCGCGACCGGGGATCGGCAGGTCG
Source organism: Zhihengliuella sp. ISTPL4 (assembly GCF_002848265.1). Classification (GTDB taxonomy): domain Bacteria; phylum Actinomycetota; class Actinomycetes; order Actinomycetales; family Microbacteriaceae; genus Microbacterium. The sequence goes on along the minus strand of NZ_CP025422.1, from coordinate 820,736 downwards.
CGCGGGACCGTGGCGCCCGTGGCGATCACGACCGCGTCGTACCGGGCGCGCAGGTCGGCCCAGGAGATGTCCTTGCCGATCTCGACACCGGCGCGGAAACGCGTTCCCTCCTCCTGCATCTGACGAAGGCGGGCTTCGAGCTGGCTCTTCTCCATCTTGAAGTCCGGGATGCCATAGCGCAGCAGGCCGCCGATGCGGTCGTCGCGCTCGAAGACGGCCACGGTGTGGCCGGCGCGGGTGAGCTGCTGGGCGGCGGCGAGACCGGCGGGGCCCGAACCCACGACGGCCACGGTCTTGCCCGTCAGACGCTCGGGCGGCTCCGGCTCGACCCAGCCCTTGGCGAAGGCCTCGTCGATGATGGAGACCTCGATCTGCTTGATCGTCACGGCCGGCTGGTTGATGCCGAGGACGCACGAGCTCTCGCACGGGGCCGGGCAGAGCCGTCCGGTGAACTCCGGGAAGTTGTTCGTCGCGTGCAGCCGCTCGATCGCCGCACGCCCCTCCCCGCGCCAGGTGAGGTCGTTCCATTCCGGGATGAGGTTGCCCAGCGGACAGCCGGAGTGGCAGAACGGCACGCCGCAGTCCATGCACCGGCCTGCCTGGCGACGGAGCACCGCCTTGTCGCCGGGCTCGTACACCTCTTTCCAGTCCATGATGCGCACGGGCACCGGACGGCGAGCGGGAAGTTCCCGCTCGGTCACCTTCAGAAAGCCTTTGGGGTCAGCCACCGGTCACCTCCAGGATGCGGTTCCAGACGATGTCGCCGTCGGGGTCGATCCCCTCGGCCAGTGCCTCCTCGCGCATGCTGCGCACGGCGGCGAAGTCGCGCGGGAGCACCTTGACGAACTCCGCCGCGCTGGCGTCGAAGTCCTCCAGCAGGGCGGCGGCGCGCGGGGACGCCGTGCGCTCCACGTGTTCGACGAGCAGCCCGCGCAGCACTTCGAGGTCGGCACGGTCCAGTGGTTCGAGCCGCAGCTCGCCGCTGCCGAGCGACTGCGCGTTGACCTTGCCGGTGTCCAGGGCGTGCACGTACGCCACTCCCCCGGACATTCCGGCGCCGAAGTTGCGCCCGGTCGAACCCAGGATCACCGCGAGGCCGCCGGTCATGTACTCGAGCGCGTGGTCGCCCACGCCCTCGACCACCGCGGTCGCACCGGAGTTCCGGACGAGGAAGCGCTCGCCCACCACGCCGGAGATGAACATGGTGCCGGATGTGGCGCCGTATCCGATCACGTTGCCCGCGATGACGTTCTCGTGCGGGGCGATCGCGGAGCCGCGCGGCGGCCGGATCGTGATGTCGCCGCCGGAGAGGCCCTTGCCGACGTAGTCGTTCGCGTCGCCCTCCAGCCGGAGGATGATGCCCGGCGGCAGGAACGCGCCGAGCGATTGGCCCGCGGTGCCGGTGAGGGTGACGTCGATCGTCTCCTTCGGCAGTCCGGTGGCGCCGTGGCGCGAGGTCACCTGATGCCCGAGCATCGTGCCGACCGCGCGCTCGGTGTTGGCGATCGGGAGTTCCACCACGACGGGTTCGCCGTTGAGCAGCGCCGCCTTCGCGATGTCGATGAGCTGCACGTCGAAGTGCTTGTCGAGCTCGTGGTCCTGGGCACGGCCACTGCGACGCGGCTCGCCGGCGGGGAACGCCGGTCCCTCCAGCACGGGGCTGAGGTCGAGGCCCTCGGCCTTCCAGTGCGCGATCGCCGCGTTGGTCTCCAGCAGCTCCGTGCGGCCGACGATCTCGTCGATCGAGCGGTAACCGAGCTCGGCGAGCAGTTCGCGCACCTCCTCCGCGATGAACTCCATGAAGTTCACGACGAATTCGGGCTTGCCGGTGAAGCGGTCGCGCAGGACGGGGTTCTGCGTCGCGACGCCCACCGGACAGGTGTCGAGGTGGCAGACGCGCATCATGATGCAGCCGCTGACCACGAGGGGTGCGGTGGCGAAGCCGAACTCCTCCGCACCGAGCAGGGCGCCGATGATGACGTCCCGACCGGTCTTGAGCTGGCCGTCGACCTGCACGACGACGCGGTCGCGCATGCCGTTGAGCATGAGCGTCTGCTGCGTCTCGGCGAGGCCGAGCTCCCACGGGGTGCCGGCGTGCTTCAGGGAGTTCAGCGGGCTCGCACCCGTGCCGCCGTCGTGACCGGACACGAGGATGACGTCGCTGAGCGCCTTGGCGACACCGGCCGAGACCGCGCCGATGCCGGACTGGCTGACGAGCTTCGTGTGGATGCGCGCCTCGGGGTTCGCCCGCTTCAGGTCGAAGATGAGCTGCTTGAGGTCTTCGATCGAGTAGATGTCATGATGCGGCGGCGGTGAGATGAGCCCGACGCCCGCCGTGGCGTGCCGGGTCCGCGCGACCCACGGGTAGACCTTGGTCGGCGGGAGCTGACCGCCCTCACCGGGCTTGGCGCCCTGGGCGAGCTTGATCTGGATGTCGTCGGCCTCGGTGAGGTAGAGGCTCGTGACACCGAACCGGCCGGAGGCGACCTGCTTGATCGCGCTGCGACGCTCGGGGTCGACGAGACGGTCGGGGTCTTCCCCGCCCTCCCCCGTGTTCGACTTGCCGCCGATCCGGTTCATCGCGATCGCGAGCGTCTCGTGCGCCTCCTTGGAGATGGAGCCGTAGCTCATCGCGCCGGTGGAGAAGCGCTTGACGATCGCCGAGACGGGCTCGACCTCGTCCAGCGGCACGGGCTTGCGCGTGCCGGTCCGCAGCGAGAACAGGCCGCGCAGCGTCTTCAGCTCGGCCGCCTGATCGTCGACGAGCTTCGTGTACTCGCGGAAGATGTCGTAACGGCGGGTCCGCGTGGAGTGCTGGAGCTTGAACACCGTCTCCGGATTGAAGAGGTGCGGAGAGCCGTCGCGGCGCCACTGGTACTCGCCTCCGGTCCACAGGCGCTCGTGGGCGCGGGCCGCGGCATCCTCCGGGTAGGCGTAGTCGTGGCGGGCCTGGTTCTCGGCGAAGATCTCCTCGATCCCGATACCGCCCAGCTTCGACTCGGTGCGCGTGAAGTAGGCGTCGATGAACTCCGGGCTGAGGCCCACGGCCTCGAACACCTGCGCGCCCGCGTAGGACGACACCGTGGAGATGCCCATCTTCGACATGATCTTCAGCACGCCCTTGCCGAGCGCGTAGATGAGGTTCTTGACCGCCTTCTCCGGGGAGATGCCCGTGATGTAGCCGGTGCGCACGAGGTGCTCCACCGTCTCCATGGCGAGGTAGGGGTTGATCGCCGAGGCACCGTAGCCGATGAGGGTCGCGACGTGATGCACCTCGCGCACGTCGCCGGCCTCGACGATCAGACCGACCTTCATCCGGTTCTCGCGCCGGATGAGGTGGTGGTGGATCGCCGACACCATGAGCAGCGACGGGATCGGGACGAGGTCCTTGTTCGAGTCCCGGTCCGACAGGATGATGAACTCCGCGCCGTCCTCGATGGCCTGGTCGACCTCGGCGCACATCTCGGTGAGACGCTCCGCGAGGGTGTGGGGTCCGGCGTCGAAGTGGTAGAGGCCGCGGATCGTGGCGCTCGAGCGCCCGGGCAGGGCCTTGTCGATGTGACGGATCTTCGCGAGCTCGTCGTTGTCGATGACCGGGAAGTCGAGCGACACCGTGCGGGTGTGCTCGGGGCCCCAGGTCAGGAGGTTGACCTCGGGACCGAGGCCGAGCTTGAGGCTCGTGACGACCTCTTCGCGGATCGAGTCCAGCGGCGGGTTGGTCACCTGCGCGAACTGCTGCGTGAAGTAGTCGAAGAGCAGCCGCGGGCGCTTGCTGAGCACGGCGATCGGGGTGTCCGATCCCATGGCGCCCAGCGGCTCCACACCGGTCTGGCCCATCGGGGTGAGGAGGATGCGGACCTCCTCCTCCGTGTACCCGAAGGTGCGCTGCCGCCGGGTGATGGAAGCCGGTGGGTGCACGATGTGCTCGCGCTCGGGGAGGTCGGCCAGACGCACGGAACCGGCGTCGAGCCACTCCTGCCATGGGTGCATCGTCGCAAGATCGTGCTTGATCTCCTCGTCCTCGACGATCCGGCGCTGGGCGGTATCGACGAGGAACATCTTGCCGGGCTGCAGCCGGCCGCGACGCTTGATGCGCTCCGGCTCGAAGTGCAGCACGCCGGTCTCGGAGCCGATGACGACGAGGCCGTCGGTGGTCTCCGTCCAGCGTCCGGGACGCAGGCCGTTGCGGTCCAGGGTCGCGCCGACGAGCGTGCCGTCGGTGAAGATGAGGGCGGCCGGGCCGTCCCACGGCTCCATCTGGTTGGAGTGGTACTCGTAGAACGCACGCAGCTCCGGCGAGATGTCGGCCTGCTTCTCGTAGGCCTCCGGGACCATCATCATGATCGCGTGCGGCAGGCTGCGGCCGGTGAGCGTAAGCAGCTCCAGCACCTCGTCGAACGAGGCAGAGTCGCTGGCGCCGTCGGTGCAGATGGGCAGCAGGGGCGAGATGTCGCCGAGGAGCTCGGACTCGAGCTGCGACTGGCGGGCCCGCATCCAGTTGCGGTTGCCGCCGACGGTGTTGATCTCGCCGTTGTGGGCCAGCATCCGCAGCGGCTGCGCGAGCGGCCACGACGGGAAGGTGTTGGTCGAATACCGGGAGTGCACGACGGCGAGCTCCGAGGCGAAGCGCTCGTCCTGCAGATCCGGGTAGAAGGGCTCGAGCTGGAGCGTGGTCACCATGCCCTTGTAGCCGAGCGTACGGCTGGACAGGGAGACGAAGTAGGCACCGAGCTCGTGACCGGCGCGCTTGCGCAGACGGTACGCGACGCGGTCGAGCGCGATGCCGGTGAGCGGCGCATCGGCAAGGGTGGCGCCGCCGGCGCTCACGAAGAGCTGCTCGAAGGCGGGACGGGCCTCGTCGGCGAGCTTGCCGAGGTTCTCGTTGGCGGTGGGGACCTCGCGCCAGCCGAGGACGCGGAGCCCCTCCGCGCGAGCGATCTTCTCGATCCCGGCCTTCTGCTGGCGGCGCTCGCTCGAATCGCGAGGCAGGAAGGCCAGCCCGGCCGCGTACTCCCCCACGGGCGGCAGCTCGAAGCCGGTGACCGCGCGGAGGAATTCGTCCGGCATCTGGGTGAGGATGCCGGCTCCGTCCCCGGTGCCCGCGTCGGAACCGATGGCCCCGCGGTGCTCCAGGTTGCGCAGGGCCTCGAGGGCCAGCGCGATGATGTCGTGCCCGGCTTCGCCGCGCAGCGTCGCGACCATGGCCAGGCCGCAGGCGTCCTTCTCGAACGCCGGGTTGTACATGCCCTGCTTCGGGGGGTATGCGCCGGAGGCGCCGTAAGGGGGCTGGAAGTACACCAGTTACCGTCCTCAGATCTTCAGTGAAACCCGGGGACGTCGTCGGCCCGCTCGTTCAGTGCAATGGTTCTCCCGCCGCGAGTCGGCGTTATCGGGAGCCGTCCCCGCTCGTGGGAGCAGCGCTTGTGGCAGTGGCTCCGGCGGCGACTTCTTCGGCCGGAGGCTCGCTCACGTCCACGAAATCAGAGGGATTGTCCTGCGATTGTACATCAGCGTCCACGTCCTTCCGCCCGCGGCCCGGCTGGTACGGCGAGGGCTCGAGACCGGGGTGACGACGGGTCTGCACGACGAGGATGACGAGTCCGACGACGACGCCGATGATGGCGGCCCAGACGTTGCTGCGCAGGCCGAGGATGATCTCGCTCGGGTCGATACGGATCGACTCCCACAGGATGCGCCCGGCGCTGTACCAGATGAGGTAGATCGCGAAGAGGCGGCCCCACTGGAAGAACAGCTTCCGGCCGAGCCACAGCAGCACGAGGACGCCGAGGCCGTTCCAGATGACCTCATAGAGGAACGTCGGGTGGAACAGTGTGCCCTCGGGAAGGCCGGGAGGGAAGGCCGAGTTCGTGGACTCGATCTCCAGGCCCCACGGGAGCGAGGTCGGCAGGCCGAAGAGCTCGTGGTTGAACCAGTTGCCGAAACGGCCCATCGCCTGCGCGAGAAGCAGACCCGGCGCGAGCGCGTCCGCGAACGTCCAGAAGCGGATGCCGGTCCACCGGCAGCCGAGGTAGGCGCCGACGGCGCCGCCGATGAGTGCACCGAAGATCGCGATGCCACCCTCCCAGATCGCCCAGACCGAGCCCGGCTCGAAGGGGTTCCAGGTGTTCTTGCCCTCGCCGAAGTAGAAGTTCGGGTGGGTGAGGACGTGGAAGATGCGCGCGCCGATGATCGCGAGCGGCACCGCGAGGATCGCGATGTCGATGACCACCCACGGCTCCGCGCCCCGCTTGGTGAGGCGGTGGTTGGTCATCAGGACGGCGACGATGATGCCGGCGATGATGCAGAGCGCGTAGAAGTGGATACGGAGCGGACCGAGGTCGAAGTACGACACGGGCGGGCTCGGGATGCTGGCGAGCACGCCGGCGGCGGTGCTGTGGAGCGCGGAGGACATGAGTGCGATCCTACTTCTCTGAGGCGAAGCGCGCCGACGCGGTGCCGGCGGCCAGGGTTCGGGTGACTTCGGCGAGAGCGGGCACACCGCCGTCGCGGAGGGCGCGGACGAGGGCCGTGCCCACGATGGCGCCGTCGGCGTACTCGGAGACGCCGGCGATCTGCTCAGGGGTCGAGATGCCGATGCCCACGCAGGCGCGGCGGGCGCCGTGGTCGCGGAGCCGCGACACGAGGGTGCGGGCAGCGCGGTCGAGCTCGGCCCGCTCCCCCGTGATCCCCATGGTGGAGACGGTGTAGACGAAGCCCGTCGAGGAGCGCACGACGAGGTCGAGACGCTCGTCGGACGAGGTCGGAGCCGCGAGGAAGACCCGGTCGAGACCGAGGCGCTCGCTGGCCGCGATCCACTCGCCGGCCGCTTCCGGGGTGATGTCCGGGGTGATGAGGCCGGCGCCGCCCGCGGCGAGCAGATCTTCGGCGTAGCGATCCACCCCGTACTGCAGCACCGGGTTCCAGTAGGTCATCACGAGGACCGGGACGTCGGTCGCCGCGGTGATCGCGCGGATGGCGGTGAAGAGGTCCTTCATCCGGAAGCCCGCGGCGAGGGCCTTGGTCGTCGCCTCCTGGATGATCGCGCCGTCCATGACCGGATCGCTGTAGGGCGGCCCGAGCTCGATGATGTCCACGCCGTTCTCGGCGAGAGCGATCGCCGCCTGGATGCTCGTCTCCAGGTCGGGGAATCCGACGGGCAAGTAGCCGACGAAAGCGCTGCGGCCGGCGTCGTGCGCGCGCTGGATGGCCTGTTCGACGCGGCTCACAGCTGCGGCTCTCCCTTCGAGGCCGCTTCCTCGGCAGCGCTCTCCTCGGACACGTCGTGCGCGAGGGCTTCCTCGTCGTAGAGCTCGAAGTACCGGGCGGCGGTGTCCATGTCCTTGTCGCCGCGGCCCGAGAGGCAGATCGCGATGAGCCCGTCGCGTCCGAGCTCGCGGCCGATCCGCAGCGCGCCGGCGAGGGCGTGAGCCGACTCGATCGCGGGGATGATCCCCTCGGTGCGGCTCAGCAGCCGCAGAGCCTGCATCGCCTCGTCGTCCGTCGCCGGGATGTACTCGGCGCGCCCGATGTCGGCCAGCCAGGAGTGCTCAGGCCCCACGCCCGGGTAGTCGAGCCCCGCGGAGATGGAGTGCGATTCGACGGTCTGGCCGTCCTCGTCCTGCAGCACGTACGTCTTCGCGCCGTGCAGCACACCGGGGCGGCCCCGCTCGATCGACGCCGCGTGCTTCTCGGTGTCGACGCCGTCGCCGGCCGCCTCCACGCCGTAGAGCCGCACACCCTCGTCGTCCAGGAACGCGTCGAACATGCCGATCGCGTTGGATCCCCCGCCGACGCAGGCGACGACCGCGTCAGGAAGACGGCCGACCTCGTCGAGGATCTGGGCGCGGGCCTCTTCGCCGATGATCTTCTGGAAGTCGCGCACCATCGCCGGGAACGGGTGCGGTCCGGCAGCCGTGCCGAAGATGTAGTTCGTCGTCTCGACCGAGGCGACCCAGTCACGGTAGGCGTCGTTGATCGCGTCCTTCAGCGTGCGGGAACCGGAGGTCACCGCGACGACGTCGGCTCCGAGCAGACGCATCCGGGCGACGTTCAGCGCCTGGCGCTCGGTGTCGACCTCGCCCATGTAGATGGTGCAGTCGAGGCCGAACAGGGCCGCAGCAGTCGCCGTCGCGACACCGTGCTGACCGGCGCCGGTCTCGGCGATCACGCGCGTCTTGCCGAGACGCTTGGTGAGCAGCGCCTGTCCCAGCACGTTGTTTATCTTGTGGGAACCGGTGTGGTTGAGGTCCTCACGCTTGAGGAAGACCCGCGCGCCCCCCGCGTGCTCCGCGAAGCGAGGCACCTCGGTGATTGCAGAAGGCCGTCCCGCATAGGAGGACAGCAGGTGGGCCAGCTCGGCGCGGAACGCCGGATCGGCGATGGCCTCCTCGTACGCGACCGTCAGCTCGTCGATCGCGGCGACCAGCGACTCGGGCATGTACCGCCCGCCGAAGTCGCCGAAGAACGGACCGTGCTGGTCGCGCAGACTCACTTCGCCTCCAGGAAGCTCTTGAGGGTGGCGACCGGATCGCCGGTCACCAGGGCCTCGCCGATCAGCACGACGTCGGCGCCGGCCGAGCGGTAGTGCACGACGTCGGCCGGGGTGAGCACCGCGGATTCCGCGATCTTGATCGCGGAATCCGGGATGCGGTCCACGAGCCGTCCGAACAGATCGCGGTCGAGCTCGAGGGTCTTCAGGTTGCGGGCGTTCACGCCGATGAGGTCGGCGCCGAGGTCGATCGCGGCCTCCAGCTCCTCCGCCGAGTGGGTTTCGACGAGCGGCGTCATGCCGAGTTCGAGGATGAAACCGTACAGGTCACGGAGGACGTCGGGCTCCAGCCCCGCCACGATGAGCAGGACGAGATCGGCGCCGGTGGCGCGGGCCTCCAGAACCTGGTACCGGGTGGCGATGAAGTCCTTCCGCAGAACCGGCAGCGAGACGCGGGCGGTGACCGCCTCCAGATCGGCGAGGCTGCCGCCGAAGCGGCGTTCCTCGGTGAGCACGCTGATCGCGGAGGCTCCGCCGGTCTCGTAGAGCGCGGCCTGGTGCGCGGGATCGGGGATCTCGGCGAGGGCGCCCCGAGACGGGCTCGCACGCTTCACCTCGGCGATGATCTTCACGCGATCGGCCGGAGCAAGGAACGACAGCGCGTCCTTCGCCGCGGGACGCGCGAGAGCGTCCCGCTCGACGACAGCGAGCGGACGGGATTCAGAGCGACGCTCGGCGTCTGCGACAGCGCCGGCCGTCAGGTCGGCGAGGACCACTAGTGCGCCTTCGGAGCGTACTTGGGACCCTTCACGCCGTAGCCCGCCTTCGCGAGCACCCAGCCGACGATCGCCCCGATCGGGATCAGCGCGGCCGAGATCCACACCAGCGTCGGCTGCTCGAAGCAGAACGCGACGGTACCGGCGGCGAAGCCGATGAGCATGATCACGACGGCGGTCCAGGCCGCAGGCGAGTGTCCGTGGCCGGGGTCAGCGATCGGGTTGGTCATGTTCTCCTCCGGGGGACGACGTGCGGATCTGGATTCAGTCTATCGGGGTCAGCGCGTGGGATCGGACCCGCGGGACAGCTCGTCCCAGGAATCGACCGCGTCCACGGGGCCGTCGTGCGGGGCGTCGGTCGGCGCGTCGGTCCGGTAGCGCCGGCCGCCGACCTTCCAGCGCCGCCAGGTGGACAGCACGATGATGGCGGCGGCGAACAGGATCACCCAGCCACCGAGCGCGAGGAACGGCCACGCTGACGGTTCGATGCTCGCGGCGACCTCGTGCACCGCGCCGCTACCGGCGAGGCCGGTCGTCTCCGTGACGGTGGCGGCGACCGCCGCGTACGCGTCCCCGACGAGGAGCTGCAGCGCGGACCAGCCGAGGAACACCGCGGCGGCGGCGGCGAGCACGCCGAAGACGACGCGCACGGCACGGCCGGCGATCGCCAGGGCGGCCCCCAGCGCGAGGACGGCGAGGCTCAGCGGCGCCAGCAGCACGAGGGCGGAGGCGCCGGGGACGAGGATGTCCTTCCCCGCATCCGCGCGCTGCACCGTGAACCAGGTCTGCGTCGACGAGATGATGCCGATGGCGCCGGCCAGCAGGAAACCCGTTACGGAGAGGGAACGACCGCGCTGCGCGATGCTCACGAAGCGCTCACCCCGTCGACGGCCTCCAGGTCGGTGGTGTCGAAGCACGTCCGCGTCCCGGTGTGGCACGCGGGGCCGGTCTGGTCGACGAGGAGCAGGAGCGCATCGCCGTCGCAGTCGAGGCGGGCCTCCCGCACGACCTGGATGTGTCCGGACGTGTCGCCCTTGCGCCAGTACTCCTGGCGGGAGCGGGACCAGTAGGTCGCACGCCCGGAGGTGAGCGTGCGCCGGAGCGCTTCCGCGTCCACCCACGCGAGCATGAGGACCTCGCGCGAGTCCCACTGCTGCACGATGATCGGGGCGAGCCCGTCCGCGTTGAAGGCGACCTGCGCGATGCGGTCGTCGACGGACGCCTCGTCCGGCTTCGGCGTGTCGGTCATCGGACGAGTACTCCTTCCGCGCGCAGCGCGTCCTTCACGTCCCCGACGGTCAGCGCACCGGTGTGGAACACGCTCGCCGCGAGCACGGCGTCGGCGCCCGCCTTGATGGCCGGAGCGAAGTCGGTCGCCCGTCCCGCACCGCCGGAGGCGATCACGGGGATCGGCGCGACCTCGCGCATGAGACGGACGAGCTCGAGATCGAAGCCGTCGCGGGTGCCGTCGGCGTCGATCGAGTTCACCAGCAGCTCCCCCGCCCCGCGCTCGGCGGCCTCGCGCGCCCAGTCGAGCGCGTCCAGCGTCGTCTGCGTGCGGCCGCCGTGCGTGGTCACGACGAAGCCGGAGCGCGTGGTGTCCGCGCGCTTGACGTCGAGCGACAGCACGAGCACCTGGGCACCGAACCGGTCAGCGATCTCCCCGATGAGCTCGGGGCGGGCGATCGCCGCGGAGTTCACGCCGACCTTGTCCGCTCCGACCGAGAGGAGCCGGGCGACGTCGTCCACGCTGCGCACCCCGCCGCCGACGGTCAACGGCACGAAGACCTGCTCCGCGGTGCGCTGCACGACGTCGTAGGTCGTCGCCCGCGCATCCACCGTCGCGGTGACGTCGAGGAACGTGATCTCGTCGGCGCCCTGAGCGGCGTAGTGCCGGGCGAGTTCCACCGGATCGCCCATGTCGCGGAGGTTCTCGAAGTTGACGCCCTTGACGACGCGGCCGTCGGCGACGTCGAGGCACGGGATGACGCGACTCGCGAGGGTCATCAGAGCCTCGCTGCGTGGATCGCCGTGACGAGGATGGCTCGGGCGCCGAGCCCGTACAGGTCGTCCATCACCTGATTGACGCGGCGCCGCGGGATCATCACCCGGACAGCGACCCAGGCCGGGTCGCGGAGCGGCGAGATCGTCGCGGACTCGCGACCGGGGGCGATGGCCACGGCCTGATCGACGAGCTCGGTGGGAAGGTCGTAGTCGAGGAGCACGTAGCGGCGCGCGACCATGACACCGCGGAGTCGCCGCAGCAGCGTATCCACGCCGTCGGCCTCACCGGGACGGCTGATCAGCACGGCCTCGGACTCCAGGATCACAGGGCCGAAGATCTCCAGCCCGGCCTGCCGGAGCGTGGTGCCGGTGGACACGACGTCCGCGACCGCGTCCGCGACGCCGAGACGCACGGCGGACTCGACTGCGCCGTCGAGCTGCACGAGCTCGGCGTTCACGCCCTGGTCGCGGAGGAAGGAGCCCACCAGGCCCGGGTAAGCGGAGGCGACGCGAACGCCGTCGAGGTCCTGGACGGAGGTGAAGCGTCCGGGAGGACCGGCGAAGCGGAACGTGGACGCGCCGAAGCCGAGCTGCTCGATCTCGCGTGCCGGCTGCTGCACGTCCAGGAGGAGGTCACGACCGGTGATCCCGACGTCGAGCGCGCCGGAGGCCACGTACGTGGCGATGTCACGGGGACGGAGGAAGAAGAACTCGACGTCGTTCTCGGCGTCGATGACATGCAGGGTCTTGGGGTCGCGGCGGCCGGCGTAGCCCGCCTCCGCGAGCATCTCGGCGGCGGTCTCGGAGAGCGAGCCCTTGTTGGGAACGGCGATGCGCAGCATGAACGGCTTTCAGTTCGAAGGAGTGGGACCGGAGCGCATCACAGATGTCGGTAGACGTCCTGCAGCGTGAGGCCCTTCGCGAGCATCATGACCTGCAGGTGGTAGAGCAGCTGGGAGATCTCCTCGGCGGCGGCGGCGTCCGACTCGTACTCCGCTGCCATCCAGACCTCGGCGGCCTCTTCGACGATCTTCTTGCCGATCGCATGCACGCCGCCGTCGAGCTCCGCCACGGTGCCCGATCCCTCGGGGCGGGTCTCGGCCTTGACGCTGAGCTCAGCGAACAGCTCGTCGAAAGTCTTCACCCCTCCAGGCTACCGGCTCGCGCGAGGTCCCTGAGCCGGGTGACGGCCGCCTCCACGTCGTCCGCACCGTAGACCGCGGATCCGGCGACGAAGGTGTCCGCTCCCGCTTCGGCCGCCTGGGCGATCGTCGCGTCGGAGATGCCGCCGTCGACCTGGAGCCAGACGGACGAGCCGCGGCGTCGCGCCTCCGCGGAGAGCGCCTGCAGCTTCGGCATGGTCTCGGGCATGAAGCCCTGTCCGCCGAAGCCGGGCTCCACGGTCATCACGAGGATCTGGTCGAACTCGTCCAGCAGGTCGAAGAGTCCCTCGACGGGCGTCGCGGGCTTGACCGCCACCCCCGCACGGGCGCCGATGTCGCGCAGCCGACGCGCGAGCGCCACCGGCTCCCCCGCCGCCTCCAGGTGGAAGGTCACGCTCGCGGCACCGAGCTCGGCGTAGCCGGGGGCCCAGCGATCCGGATCCGTGATCATGAGATGCACGTCCAGCGGGACCGGGCTGGTCTCCTGGATGCGCTGGACCATCTGCGGACCGAACGTGAGGTTCGGGACGAAGTGGTTGTCCATGACGTCGACGTGCGCGAAGTCGGCCGTCGCGATGCGAGCCAGCTCCGCCTGCATGTTGACGAAGTCGGCGGCGAGGATGCTGGGGTTGATGCGCGGAGCGCGGGGCAGATCCATGGTCTCAACCTTCCTTCGGGGCTTCTGTCGCATCGCCGGGGCGCTGCAGGAGTGCGAGGAACATCGCGTCGGTGCCGTGGCGATGCGGCCAGAGCTGTGCGCTGCCGGTCTGCGAGCGGCCGTCGTCGGCGAGGTCGATCGGCGACTGGGCCACGCCCCGCAGCGCGGCGCGGGCGTCGAGTTCGACGAGCTCAGGACGCAGGCGCCGCACCTCCTCGACCACCGCCGTCGTCTCCGCGAGGTGGGGCGAGCAGGTGACGTATGCGACAATGCCCCCGGGCGCCAGAGCGTCCACGGCCGCAGTGAGCAGGCCGACCTGCAGCGGCACGAGCTCGGCGACGTCGGCCGGGGACTTGCGCCACCGAGCCTCCGGGCGCCGACGGAGGGCGCCGAGGCCGGTGCAGGGGGCGTCGACCAGGATCCGGTCGAACGCGCCGGGTCGCTCGGCGGCCAGCTCCCGGCCGTCGCGCTGGTGGACGGTGACGTCTCCCGGGACGGCTCGCAGGGCATTGCGCACGAGTCGGGCCCTGGTGGGCACGACCTCGTTGGCCTCCAGCACCGCGTCGTTCTCCCGGGCGACGGCGGCGAGCAGAGCGGTCTTCCCGCCGGGGCCTGCGCACAGGTCGAGCCACCGCTCCCCCTGACGGACCGGGGTCGCCGCGGTCAGCGCGAGCGCGACGAGTTGCGATCCTTCGTCCTGGACCCGGACGGCACCCTCGGAGGCGGTCAGCGCGAGACGCGGATCGCCTCCGGGAGACGCGAACGCCGTGGCGGCATACGGCCGGCGCGGCTCCTGCGGTTCCGCGAGCCCGGGAAGGGCGACCAGCGTGACCTCGGGCGAGACGTTGTCGGCCTCCAACAGGGCGTCCAGCTCCTCGACACGCCCCTCGGCAGCGAGGGCGCGACGCAGCGCCCGGATGATCCACACGGGATGCGCAGCCCGCAGCGCCAGCCGTTCGTCGTCCGACCGGGCCGCCGCCTCGATGCGCGCGAGCCACTCCTCCGGCGCCTCACGAGCGATCCGCCGCAGCACCGCATTGGCGAAGCTGGATGCGCCGCGGCCCGCGCCGAGCGCGACGAGGTTCACGGACTCGTTGACGGCCGCGTGCGAGGCGACCCGCGTGGCGAGGAGCTGGTGCACCGCGAGCCGGAGGGCGTCCAGCACGGCGGGATCGATCGCATCGGCGGGACGATCCGCGGCCGCGGCGATGATCGCGTCGTACGTGCCGCGGCGACGGAGTGTGCCGTAGGTCAGTTCCGTGGCCAGGGCCGCGTCCTGGGCGTCCAGTCGCGCCTCGGCGATTGCGGTCGGCAGGAGGAGGTTCGCGTAGGCGTCCGATTCCGACACCGCCCTGATCACGTCGTACGCCACGCGGCGTGCCGGCTGGACCATCCGGTCGGGGCCGCGGCCGTTCCGCGTCCGGTCCTCGCGCTGCGGGCCGTTGCCGGGGCGTCGCCGGTCGTTCACGAGCCGGCCACCGGAGTAGCGCCCTGCAGACCCCGCCACCAGTCGGCGGCGTTCATGGCTCCCTTGCCTGCCGGCTGCAGCCGGGTGACGGCCAGCGGCGACGTGGCCGTGCCGAACAGCACCTCGGATCGGGTACCCGCCATGACGCCCGGCGGCAGGTCCTCCGCCTCGGCCGCAGCGGGCCGCGCCTCGAGGATCTTCAGCCGCTGACCGTCGATCGTCGTGTGCGCGCCCGGCTCCGGGGTGACGCCGCGGAACCGGGCGTACACGACGTCGAACGGCTCGCGGAAGTCGAGAAGGCCGTCTTCGAGCGTCAGCTTGCCGGCGAAGGTCGGCTCGCCCTCCTGGGGAACGGCGCGGGCGCTGCCGTCGGCGATCGCGGCGACCACGTCGGCGGTGAGACCGGCACCGTCCAGAGCCAAGGCCTCCAACGCCTCGCCGGCGGTCGCCGTCGGCGGCAGGTCGACGGCGCGTGTGGCGAACACGTCGCCGGCGTCGAGCTCGGGCACGAGCTGGAACACACTCGCACCGAGGACGGGATCTCCCGCGATCAGGGCGCGCTGCACGGGGGCGGCGCCCCGCCAGGCCGGCAGCATCGAGAAGTGGAGATTGATCCATCCGGCGTCGGGCGTGGAGAGGAGCGGTTCGCGCACGAGCCCTCCGTAGGCGACGATCACGCCGAGTTCGGGCTGCAGCGCCGCGATCTCCGCCGTGGCGGCCTCGTCGAGTCGCGCGGCCGGGATGATGGGCAGCCCCAGTTCGGCCGCCGCCTGCGCGACCGGCGAGGGCGTGAGCACGCGCTTCCGTCCGAGCGGCGCGTCGGGCCGTGTCACGACGGCGGCGATGTCGTGCTCAGCGGCGAGGCGTCGCAGAGTGGGGACCGCGGCGGCGGGAGTGCCGGCGAAGACGAGGCGCATGAAGGTTCTCCGGGAGGGTCAGAGTTCTGGATCGAGGATATCGAGGCGGACCGAGAGCGTGCTGCGGGCGGCCTTGGTCCGGCCGCGGCGGCCGCTCACCGCCTCCGCCACGACGGAAGCACGGAGGGTGGTCGCGACGCGGCTTCCGGCGCCGTAGTCGAAGCGCACGAGCGCCCGGACCCGCGGCGGCACGTCGTCGGACTCGACGGGCACGGGACCGAGCACCGCGTCGGGGGGCAGCGAGAGCTCGGACAGGGCCTCCAGAGCACGCGCCACGGCGGCGGATGAGCCCTCCACGAGCGCGACGCGTGCGGTCGGCGGCATGTGCAGCGGTGCCCGCTGCTCCAGCTCGGTCCGCGCGTACGCGGCGTGGTTCCACGTGGCGAGGGCTCTGGCGACGGCGCCGTCGACGCCGACGAGGTGGACGGGAGCGCCGGGCGCGGCCAGGGCGGCGGCGTTCGACCACCACCGCAGACAGGCTTCGCCGATGCGCAGGTCCGGCGCCTGCAGCATGCGCGGGCCGTCGAGCAGGACGACCGCCCGGTAGCCGCCCTCCGCGAGAGGCTCCGCGCCGCGGGTGGCGACCACCAGCGCCGGTCGCGCATCGACGCGTTCGACCGGATGGCCGCTGTCCGCGACGATCACCCGGACACCCGGGAAGGCGCGGCCCAGCTCGTCGGCGGTCCGCTCGCTCCCGGAGGAGGCGAGCCGGAGACGGGTCGAGGAGCACGCAGGGCACGTCCATGCCCTGGCACCGCGGCCGCACCACCCGCACACGGGGACCGCGCCACGATGACGTGCGCCGAGAGGACCGCCGCAGTGCGGGCACCGGGCGGGCGCGCGGCAGTCGGCGCAGACGAGGGACGGTGCGAAACCGGGCCGCGAGACCTGGATGAGCACGGGTCCCTCCGCGGCCGCGTTCCGGGCGGCGAGGAAGGCGGACGACGGCATGCGCTGCGGCGTCGGCTGCTCCATCTCCTGGGGCGTGCTGAGCACCACCCGCGGCAGCACGCGTCGCGCCGCGCGGATGTCCTGCAGCCAGCCGTGTGCGACGAGCCGCTCGACCTCGGTCGTGCGCGTGTGACCGGCGAAGAGCAGGGCCGAGCCCTCCGCCTCCTGCCGCAGCAGCGCCGCATCCCGAGCGTGGACGTAGGGCGCGAGCGGCTCGCCCAGCAGGCTGTCGCCGTCGTCCCACACCGCCACGAGACCGGCGACGACAGGGGCGTACACGGCGGACCTGTTCCCGACGACGATGCAGGGCGCGTCCTCGAGCGTGCGCAGGAAGGAGCGGTAGCGATCCGGGTTGGTCTGCCGCGAGTCGTGCCGTGCGATGGCCTCCGGGGGGACGAACCCGTCGAGGGCCGCCAGGAGCCGATCGAGGTCGCGATGGTCGGGCACGACGAGGATGCTCGACTTCCCGGCCGCGAGCGTCGTCGCAGCGGCGGCGGCGAGCATCCGTGCCCAGCCCGGCGTGTCGTCGCTCAGCTGCGGGATGGCCTCGACGGCCGCGCGACCGCTCTCGTCGAGCACCGCCTGCAACCCGTTGTACAGTCCAACCACGGACGCAGCCGCGTCGCGCGCCTCGGGTTCGAGGACGGGCGTCGGAGCGTCCGCGGTCCAGGCCTTCTCGACGCGTACCTGCCGCTTCGGGATCACCAGCCGCAGCACGTCGGACGCCGACCCCGCGGCGCGATCCGCGACCCGCCGCGCCAGCCGGTACAGCCGATCCGGCAAGACGGGCACAGCGGACACGACGCTCTCGACCTCGGAGAGCGGCCGATCCGCGTCGTCCTCCACGTCCAGCTCGACGACGAACCCGTCGACCACCCGGCCGGCGGTCCGGAGGGGAACACGCACGCGGACCCCGGGCTCGACCGTGCCGAGTTCGGGAGGGAGGGCGTAGTCGAACAGGCGGTCGAGTTGCGGCAGCGGTGATTCGAGGAGCACCCGGGCGATGCGCCGGCTCTCCGGAGAGATCAGCACCGCGCCCCCGTCAGAGCCCGGCAGCGCGCCGCAGCTCCTCGGCCCGGTCCGTCCGCTCCCAGGTGAAGTCCGGCAGCTCCCGACCGAAGTGCCCGTAGGCCGCTGTCTGGGCGTAGATGGGCCGCAGCAGGTCGAGCTGCTCGATGATGGCCTGTGGCCGCAGATCGAACACCTCGTCGATGGCCCGCGTGATGACCTCGTCGGAAACCCGTCCGGTGCCGAAGGTCTCCACGTACAGGCCGACCGGGCGTGCGACGCCGATCGCGTAGGCGACCTGCACCTCGAGGCGATCGGCGAGCCCGGCGGCGACGGCGTTCTTGGCGACCCAGCGCGTCGCGTAGGCGCCGGAGCGGTCGACCTTCGACGGGTCCTTCCCGCTGAACGCCCCGCCACCGTGCCGTGCGGCGCCGCCGTACGTGTCGATGATGATCTTGCGGCCGGTGAGCCCGGCGTCACCCTTCGGACCGCCCGTGACGAACGGGCCGGCGGGGTTGATGTAGTAGGTCACGTCGTCGAGGTCGAGGCCGGTCGTGGCGAGGACCGGATCGATGACGTGCTCGCGGATCTGCGCCTTCAGGTCGTCCTGGGCGATGTCCGGGTTGTGCTGCGTGGACAGCACGACGGCGTCGACGGTCTTCGGGGTGAAGCCGTCGTAGCCGAGGGTGACCTGCGTCTTCCCGTCCGGGCGCAGGAAGGGCAGCAGCCCGCTGCGGCGCACCTCCGTCAGTCGCTCGGCGATGCGGTGCGCCGTCCACGCGGCCATCGGCATGAGCTGCGGCGTCTCGTTGGTGGCGAAACCGAACATGATGCCCTGGTCCCCGGCGCCGAGGCCGTCGAGCGGATCGACCGACGAGCCGTCGCGGTGCTCCTGGGCGTTGTCGACCCCATGCGCGATGTCCGTGGACTGCTCCCCCACCGAGACGCTGACGCCGCACGAGTCGCCGTCGAAGCCGGTGTCGGAGGACGTGTAGCCGATGCCGTTCACGACCTGCCGGACGATCGTCGGGATGTCGACGTAGGCGTCCGTGCGGATCTCGCCGGCCACGTGCACGAGCCCGGTGGTGACGAGCGTCTCGACCGCGACCCGGGAGCCCGGGTCCTTCGCGAGCAGTCCGTCGAGGATGCTGTCCGAGATCTGGTCGCAGATCTTGTCCGGGTGCCCTTCGGTGACGGACTCGGACGTGAACAGACGCAGCGCGCTCATCGATGCTCCAGAACGGGGACGGACGGTGGGAGGGTGTGGCACCCATTCTGGACCGCGCCACCGACGTCGCGGCGGCGCGGTCGTCGAGTCACTCCGCGTGACGCAGGCGGAGCTTGTCCTCGTTGATCTCGTGGAGGGCGATGGTGAGCGGCTTGTCCTCGACCGAGGAGTCGACGAGCGGGCCCACGTTGTCGAAGAGGTTTCCCTCGTGCAGGTCGGAGTAGTAGTCGTTGATCTGACGGGCGCGCTTGGCGGCGTAGATCACGAGCTCGTACTTGGAGTCGACGCGCTCCAGCAGGTTGTCGATGGGGGGATCGATGATGCCGTTGTTGCGTCCGGCCATGGGTGGACCTCCTGATCAGGCGACGGGATTCGCCGCGAAGACGGTGCTGCGGGCGCGCGACCCTTCGACGAGCTCAGGGACCGGCGTGGTGCTCGACCCTGGAATCAGGTCAGCGCGCAGAGCTTGTAGACAAGTCTACGACCTCACGAGCGGCGGTGGCGACGTCCTCATTCACGACGAGGTGGTCGAACTCGTTCTGCGCCGCCAGCTCGACCTTCGCCGTGCGCAGGCGACGGGCCCGTTCCTCGGCGTCCTCGGTGCCTCGTCCGACCAGTCGATGCACGAGTTCGTCCCAGCTCGGCGGCAGGAGGAAGATGAGCGTGGCCGAGGGCTCGGCCTCGCGCACCTGGCGCGCGCCCTGCAGATCGATCTCCAGCAGGACGGTCTTCCCCTCGGCCAGGGCGGCGTCGATCGGGGCGCGGGGGGTGCCGTACCGCGAGCGGTTGTGCACGACGGCGTATTCGAGCAGCTCGCCATCGGCGATCAGACGATCGAACTCGGCGTCGTCCACGAAGTAGTAGTGCACGCCGTCGATCTCCCCCGGGCGCGGGGGGCGGGTGGTGGCCGAGACGGAGAGGTGGATCTCAGGGTTGTTCTCCCGGATGTGCGCGGCGACGGTGCCCTTGCCGACCGCCGTCGGACCGGCGAGGACGAGGAGGCGGCTGCGCGCGTCGCGTGGGGCCGGCACCGGGAACCGCGTGTCCAGCCACTCCTCCAGCACCCGACGCTGACGGGCTCCGAGCCCGCCGAGCCGCTTGACCGGGGAGATGTGGAGCTGTTCCAGCACCCGGTCACGCTTGCCGGCGCCGATCGCGGGGAGGGCGAGCAGGAAGTCGGTGATGCGCATGGAACCCTCGACGGAATCGGGATCCTCCGTCGCCCGGCGCAGCACGGCCTGCGGGGTGATGACGCGCATCGTGAGGTCGCGCTTGAGCGAGGCTCTGGCACGTCGCCGCTCGACGGCGCGGCGGGCGGCGGCGGCCCTGTCGACTTCGGGGACGGTGCGGCGTTCCTCAGCCACGGCTGACCTCTCGATACTGGGCGGCACGGTCGGCGATCGTCTCGGCGAGGGCCGCCGGGCCCGCGGAGAGGAGGCTGCGGCTCTCGCTCGCGATCACCGAGGCGGCCTGGGGGCCGAAGCGGCGGGCGAGATCCGCGGGGGTGGCGCCCTGTGCGCCGAAGCCGGGGGCGAGGATCGGGGCGACGGGCGCGAACGGCGCGAGGCCGGCCTCCGCCGCGTCCACGGTGGCGCCGATGACGAAGCCGAAGCTCCCCCACTCCCCCGCGGGCGTCGCTGCGGCGTTCCGGACTGACACCTCGGCGACCACGGCCGCGGACACGGTCCCGCCGTCCGCGGTCGTCGCGCGCTGCAGCACGGTCGCCTCGGGGTTGCTGGTCGCCGCGAGGACGAAGAGCCCCTTGCCGTGCTCCTCGGCCAGGGCGAACGCGCCCTCCAGCGCACCGACGCCGAGGTACGGGTTCACCGTCAAGGCGTCCGCCTCCAGCGGCGCACCGGCGGGCAGCCAGGCCTGTGCGTAATCGGCCATCGTCGATCCGATGTCCCCGCGCTTGGCGTCGGCGATCACGAGCAGTCCGGCCGCCCGCGCGGCGGCGAGCACGTCCTCCAGCGCGGCGAACCCGGCGGCGCCGTACCGCTCGAAGAAGGACACCTGCGGCTTCACGACACCGACGCGACCGGCGGCCGCCTCGACGGTACGGAGCCCGAACTCCCGGACTCCGACGGCATCGGCGGTCAGCCCCCACGCCGCCAGCAGAGCGGCGTGGGGGTCGATGCCGACACAGAGCGGGCCGTGCGCCTCGAGGGCCGCGCGCGCCCGCTCGCCGAAGCGTGCCGTCATACCGCGGCCATCCGGTCCTGCGCGTACTCCTGCAGGCTCTTGACCTGGAAGCCCTCGTGCGCGGCGTCCATCCCGCTCACGGCCGCGCCGAGCACGGCGATAGTCGTGAAGAGCGCCTTGTCCGCGGCGACGGCGGCGGCGCGGATCTCGTAGCCGTCCGCACGGGCCGCCCCACCGGACGGGGTGTTCACGACGATGTCGATCTCCCCGTCGTTGATGAGGTCGACGATGTTCCGCGCGCCGCTCTCCTGGGTCTCGCTGTACTTCTCGACCACGGTGACGGCGATGCCGTTGCGCGACAGGATCTCCGCCGTGCCCTCGGTGGCCACGATCGTGAAGCCGAGCTGCTGCAGACGGTGTGCCGGGAGGATCACCGCACGCTTGTCGGAGTCGGCCACCGAGATGAACACGGTTCCCGACGTCGGCATGCCGCCGTAGGCCGCGGCCTGGGACTTCGCGAACGCGGTCGGGAAGTCGCGGTCGATGCCCATGACCTCACCCGTCGAGCGCATCTCCGGACCGAGGACCGAGTCGACGGTCTTGCCGTCGGCGGTGCGGAACCGCTTGAAGGGCAGCACGGCCTCCTTGACCGAGACCGGGGCGTCCAGCGGGACGCGCGAGCCGTCCTGCTCGGGCAGCATCCCCTCGGCGCGGAGCTCGGCGATGGTGGAGCCGGCCATGATGCGGCTGGCGGCCTTCGCCATCGGGATGCCCAGCGCCTTCGAGACGAACGGTACCGTGCGGCTGGCCCGGGGGTTGGCCTCGATGACGTAGAGGACGCCGGCGCTGATCGCGAACTGCACGTTCAGCAGACCGCGCACGCCGACGCCCTGCGCGATGGCGAGGGTGGCCTCGCGGACGCGGTCGACGTCGCTGCGGCCGAGCGAGACCGGGGGCAGCGTGCAGCTCGAGTCACCGGAGTGGATGCCGGCTTCCTCCAGGTGCTCCATGACGCCGCCGATGAAGAGGTCGGTGCCGTCGTACAGCGCGTCCACGTCGAGCTCGATCGCGTCGTCGAGGAAGCGGTCGACCAGGAGCGGCTTGCCCTCCTCGATCACGACCTCGCCCGCGGTCCGCACGAAGTAGTCGCGCAGCGCGTCGGTGCCGTAGACGATCTCCATGCCGCGGCCGCCGAGCACGAAGCTCGGGCGCACGAGCACCGGGTAGCCGATCTCCTCGGCGATGCGCACCGCGCCCTCCACGTCGATCGCCGTGCCGTTGCGGGGCGCGAGGAGTCCTGCCTCGTCGAGCAGTCGCGAGAACAGCTCGCGCTCCTCGGCCAGGTCGATGGCCTCCGGGCTCGTCCCCAGGACCGTGTAGCCGGCCGCCTCGATGCCCTTCGCGAGCCCGAGCGGGGTCTGGCCGCCGAGCTGGCAGACGACGCCGAGGATGGTGCCGCTGGCCGCCTCCGCGTCCAGGACCTCCAGCACGTCCTCGAGCGTCAGCGGCTCGAAGTACAGGCGGTCGGACGTGTCGTAGTCGGTCGACACAGTCTCCGGGTTGCAGTTGATCATGACGGTCTCGAAGCCCGCGTCGGACAGCGCGAACGAGGCGTGCACGCAGGAGTAGTCGAACTCGACGCCCTGACCGATGCGGTTCGGGCCGGAACCGATGATGACGACCTTGGTGCGCTCGGACGGCTCGACCTCCGTCTCGGCGTCGTAGCTCGAGTAGTGATACGGCGTCAGCGCGGGGAACTCGCCCGCGCACGTGTCGACCGTCTTGTACACGGGGCGGATGCCGAGACCGTGGCGCACGCCGCGGATCTCGACCTCGCTCTCGCCGCGGAGCTGCGCGATCTGCGCGTCGGAGAAGCCGTGCTCCTTGGCGTAGCGCAGGGTCGCGTCGTCCAGCTCGCCGGCGGTGCGGACGACCTCGGCGACCTCGTTGATGAGGACGATCTGGTCGAGGAACCAGGGGTCGATGGCCGTGGCCTCGAACGCCTGCTCGACGGTCGCGCCCTTGCGCAGCGCCTGCTGCAGGGTGACGATCCGCCCGTCCGTCGGCGTCTTCGCGATCTCCAGCAGCTCCTCGACGCTGCGCGGCTCCTCGCCCCAGTGGAAGCTGGAGCCCCGCTTCTCGAGCGAACGCAGCGCCTTCTGCAGCGCGGTGGCGTAGTTGCGGCCGATGGCCATCGCCTCGCCGACCGACTTCATGGTCGTGGTGAGGGTGGCGTCGGCGGCCGGGAACTTCTCGAACGCGAAGCGCGGGACCTTGACGACGACGTAGTCGAGCGTCGGCTCGAAGCTCGCCGGGGTCACGCCGGTGATGTCGTTCGGGATCTCGTCGAGGCGGTAGCCGAGAGCGAGCTTGGCCGCGAGCTTGGCGATCGGGAAGCCGGTGGCCTTCGACGCCAGGGCGCTCGACCGGGACACGCGCGGGTTCATCTCGATGACGATGATGCGCCCGTTCTCGGGGTTGACCGCGAACTGGATGTTGCAGCCGCCGGTGTCCACGCCCACCGCACGGATGATGTCGATGCCGATGTCGCGCATCTTCTGGTACTCGCGGTCCGTCAGCGTGAGCGCGGGCGCCACCGTGATCGAGTCGCCCGTGTGCACGCCGACCGGGTCGACGTTCTCGATCGAGCAGACCACGACCGTGTTGTCGGCGGTGTCACGCATGAGCTCGAGCTCGTACTCCTTCCAGCCGAGGATCGACTCCTCCAGGAGCACCTCGGTCGTCGGAGAGTCGCGCAGGCCGGCGCCGCCGATACGGCGCAGGTCCTCCTCGTCGTAGGCGAAGCCGGAGCCCAGACCGCCCATCGTGAAGGAGGGGCGCACGACCAGCGGATAACCGAGTTCGGCCGCGCCCGCGAGGAGGTCGTCCATCGAGTGCGCGATCACGCTGCGGGCGACGTCCGCGCCCGACTCGATCACGAGCTCCTTGAAGATCTGCCGGTCCTCGCCCTTCTTGATCGCGTCCACCTTCGCGCCGATGAGCTCGACGCCGTACTTCTCGAGGATCCCCTGCTCGTGCAGAGACATCGCGGCGTTGAGCGCCGTCTGGCCGCCGAGCGTCGGCAGGATCGCGTCCGGCTTCTCCTTGGCGATGATCGTCTCGATCACCGCGGGGGTGATCGGCTCGATGTACGTCGCGTCGGCGAAGTCGGGGTCGGTCATGATCGTCGCCGGGTTCGAGTTGACGAGGATGACCCGGACGCCCTCCTCGCGGAGGACGCGGCACGCCTGGGTGCCGGAGTAGTCGAACTCACAGGCCTGGCCGATGACGATCGGGCCGGAGCCGATGACG
Source organism: Zhihengliuella sp. ISTPL4 (assembly GCF_002848265.1). Classification (GTDB taxonomy): domain Bacteria; phylum Actinomycetota; class Actinomycetes; order Actinomycetales; family Microbacteriaceae; genus Microbacterium. The sequence goes on along the minus strand of NZ_CP025422.1, from coordinate 796,621 downwards.
AGGACGGAGTTGATGTCGTCGCGCTTGGGCATTACTTTGCGTCCTTCTTGTTCGCGATGACCATGTCGCGGAAGCGGTCGAAGAGGTAGTTGGCGTCGTGCGGTCCGGCCGCGGCCTCGGGGTGGTACTGCACCGAGAAGGCGGGGATGTCGAGGGCGCGCAGGCCCTCCACGACGTTGTCGTTGAGGCCGACGTGGCTGACCTCGACCTTGCCGTAGCCGTGCGGGCTGTCGAAGGAGCCCTCGAGGGGCGCCTCGACGGCGAAGCCGTGGTTGTGAGCGGTGATCTCCACCTTGCCGGTCTGCTTGTCCAGCACGGGCTGGTTGATGCCGCGGTGACCGAACGGCAGCTTGTACGTGCCGAGGCCCAGCGCGCGGCCGAGGAGCTGGTTGCCGAAGCAGATCCCGAAGAACGGCAGGCCGTCGTCGAGGACCGCGCGGAGCAGTTCGACGTGGTCCCCCGAGGCCGCGGGGTCACCCGGGCCGTTCGAGTAGAAGACGGCGACCGGCTCGATCGCCCGGATCTCGTCGATGCCCACGTCCTGCGGGAGGACATGCACGTCGAAGCCGCGCGCCGCGAGGTTGTCGATCGTGGCCTGCTTCACGCCGAGGTCGAGAACCGCGAGGTTGCCGATGCGCTCCCCCACCGCCGAGGTCACGGTCGCGCTCTGGACGGACACCTGCGCGGAGAGGTTGAGACCGGTCATCTCCGGGGCCTCGCGGACGATGCGCAGCTGCTCCTCCGGGTCGAGCTCCGCGTCGGCGCCCGAGAAGATGCCGCCGCGCATGGAGCCGGCGGAGCGGATGTGGCGGGTCACCGCGCGGGTGTCGATGCCGCTGATGCCGACGATGCCGTCCTCGACGAGGACGTCATCGAGGGAGGCGTTCGCGCGCCAGTTCGAGACGACGCGCGAGGGGTCGCGCACGATGTAGCCGGCGACCCAGATGCGCCGGGACTCGGTGTCCTCGTCGTTCATGCCGGTGTTGCCGATGTGCGGGGCCGTCTGCAGGACGATCTGTCCGGCGTAGGACGGGTCGGTGATGGTCTCCTGGTATCCCGACATGCCGGTGGCGAACACGACCTCGCCGAGGGTGCGGCCGCGCGCGCCGTACGCACGACCGCGGTGACGGGTGCCGTCTTCCAGGACGAGGACGGCGGGATCGGGGAGGCGGGCCGCGGAGGCCTGCGGAGAGGAAGTCGAGAGGGTCATGACGAAGCTCCTGTGTCAGGGGCGGCGGGGATGAGCCGCTGCAGGTCGGAGATGAGGGTCGGGAGGTCGCCGCCGGTGAGGCGCAGATAGCTGTCGACGACGGTCGCGTCGTCGACGTGCCACGAGATGCGCACGAGTCCGCCGGACTCCACGACGCGATCGATGGTGACGGTCGCGCGGTCGACGGAGACGAGGCGGTCGGCGGCCAGGAAGACGGTGGGGGCACCGTCCAGGGCCAGCGCGATGCCGCGGTCGGTCACGGCCAGCTCGCCGCGTGCGCGGAACGCCAGCGGGGTGATCGCGAGCCGTTCGAGGGGCTGCTCGTGCCGAGTGGTGGACACGTAGAGCACCTCGTCGCGGCGCGTCACCTCCGCGTGCTCCGGCACCCCGAGCGGGGCCGTGTACGCGGCATCGCGCCGCACTCGTCGTCGCCAGGCGAACAGCATCGACAGCAGGATCAGCAGCGCGACGGCGATGATGATCGCGACCGCGAGGTCCCGTGCGCTCATGCGCCGAGCTCCTCGACGACGGTGCCGCCGTCGACCGTGAGGACGCCGCCGTGCACGGTGTACTCCACGCGTCCCGGAAGGGCACGGCCGAGGTACGGGGAGTTCTCGCTGCGTCCGTGCAGGTCGGCGGTGGTGAACACGCCGTCGATCGCCGGGTCGTACAGCGTGATGTGCGCGGGCTGCCCGGCTTCGAGCGGCGTGCCGTGGCCGGAGAGCCGTCCGATCCGGGCGGGCGTCGCGCTCATGACGCGGGCGACATCGGCCCACGTGAGCAGCCCGGACTGCACCATCGACTGGTGCACGACCCGCAGGGCGCTCTCCAGGCCGACCATGCCGTTCGCGGCGGCCTGCCACTCGCACGCCTTGTGCTCGCTGGGGTGCGGTGCGTGGTCGGTGGCGACGATGTCGATCGTGCCGTCGGCGAGGCCCTCCCGGACCGCGAGGACGTCCTCCTCGCGGCGCAGCGGCGGGTTGACCTTGAACCGCGCGTCGTAGCCACGGACGAGTTCGTCGCTGAGGAGCAGGTGGTGCGGCGTGACCTCCGCCGTGACGTTGACGCCGCGCTTCTTGGCCCAGCGGATGATGTCGACCGAGCCGGCCGTCGAGAGGTGGCACACGTGCAGCCGCGAGCCGACGTGCTCGGCGAGGAGCACGTCGCGGGCGAGGATGGACTCCTCGGCGACCGCCGGCCACCCGGCCAACCCGAGCTCGGCCGACACCGTGCCCTCGTTCATCTGGGCGCCCTCGGTGAGCCGCGGGTCCTGCGCATGCTGGGCGATGACGCCGTCGAAGGACTTCACGTACTCCAGCGCCCGGCGCATGATCAGCGGGTCCCACACGCAGAAGCCGTCGTCGCTGAAGACCCGCACCTGGGCACGGGAGGTGGCCATGGCGCCGAGCTCGGCGAGGCGCTCGCCCTTCTGCCCCACGGTGACGGCGCCGATCGGCTGCACCGTCGCGTAACCGGCCGCCTCGCCGAGGGCGAGCTCCTGCTCGACCACGCCCGCCGTGTCGGCGACCGGGGACGTGTTCGGCATCGCGAACACGGCGGTGAACCCGCCCGCGGCGGCCGCCCTGGTGCCGGTGAGGATCGTCTCGGAGGCCTCGAACCCCGGTTCGCGCAGGTGGGTGTGCAGGTCGACGAGACCCGGCAGCGCGACCAGGCCCGCGGCGTCGATCACGCGCGCGCCGGTGCGGGTGAGGCCCGTCCCGACCTCGGCGATGACGCCGTTCTCGATGATGATGTCGGCGCCGTCCGCGCCGAGCAGCTGTGCACCGGTGATGACGAGGGTCTCGCTCACAGGTCTCCCCCTCGTTCGTCGTCTCGTTCTCCTGCCAACAGCAGGTACAGCACCGCCATGCGCACGGAGACCCCGTTCGACACCTGTTCCAGCACCGTCGAACGGGGGGAATCGGCCGCTTCGGAGGAGATCTCCAGTCCCCGGTTCATGGGCCCGGGGTGCAAGACAATGCTACCGTCCGGCAGAGCGGCCACGCGCCGTGCGTCCAGGCCCCACCGGCGTGAATACTCCCGCTCAGTCGGGAAATACGCCGCGTTCATCCGCTCGAGCTGGATGCGCAGCATCATCACGGCGTCCGGCCCCTCCGCGAGGGCGTCGTCCAGGTCGTAGACCACGCGGACCGGCCACAGGGACACGTTCTGCGGAACCAGGGTCGGCGGCGACACGAGCGTGACCTCGGCGCCGAGCGTGGTGAGCAGCCAGACGTTGGAGCGCGCCACCCGGGAGTGAAGCACGTCGCCGACGATCGTCACCCGGAGACCGGAGAGATCGCGTCCGCGGCTGTCCGCACCGAAGCGACGCTTGCGGATGGTGAAGGCGTCGAGGAGCGCCTGGGTGGGGTGCTCGTGGGTGCCGTCGCCCGCGTTCACGACGCCGGCGGAGATCCATCCGCTCGTGGCCAGGGTCTGCGGGGCGCCGGAGCCGGGGTGCCGCACGACGACCGCGTCGGCACCGATGGCTTCGAGCGTCTGCGCGGTGTCCTTGAGGCTCTCACCCTTGGAGACGCTCGATCCCTTGGCGGCGAAGTTGATAACGTCGGCGGACAGGCGCTTTGCCGCGGCCTCGAACGAGATGCGGGTGCGCGTGGAGTCCTCGAAGAAGAGGTTCACGACGGTCTTCCCGCGGAGCGTGGGAAGCTTCTTGACCTCGCGGGACTGGGTGTCGGCCATGTCCTCCGCGACATCGAGGATGCGCAGGGCGGTGGCTCTGTCGAGCGTGCGGGTGTCGAGGAGATGCCTCATTCGCCGATCGTCACCTCCTCGGTGCCGTCGTTCTCGAACAGACGCACGTTGACGCGCTCCGTGCGCGCGGAGGGGATATTCTTGCCCACGAAATCCGGGCGGATGGGAAGCTCCCGGTGTCCGCGGTCGATGAGGATCGCGAGCCGCACGATGGCGGGACGGCCGATCGACTGCAGGGCGTCGAGCGCGGCGCGGATGCTCCGGCCGGAGAACAGGACGTCGTCGACGAGGACGACCGTCTTCCCGTCGATGCCGCCCGCGGGGATCTCCGTCGGCTGCGGCGATCGCGTCGGGTGCTTGGCGAGGTCGTCACGGAAGAGCGTCACATCGAGGGAGCCGACCGGGACGGAAACCTGCGCGATCTCGCTGATCAGCGCGGCGAGCCGGTGGCCCAGCGTGACGCCGCGGGTCGGAATGCCCAGCAGGACGAGGTCGTCGGCCCCGCGATTGGACTCGAGGATCTCGTGCGCGATCCGGGTCAGCGCTCGTGAGATGTCGGCTTGGTGCAACACAGTGCGCACACTCATCAGCCGCTCCCTTCTCCGCCTCACAGGACGGTGTTAAAGGTTGCTTGTGATTGCAGTCTATCGGAGGGATCAGACGCCGACGACCTCGACACCGCGCTCTCTGGCGACCGTCGCGAGACGACGGTCGAAGGTGGCGAGAGTCGCTCCGAACGCCTCCGCCGTGACCAGCACCGCGCAGTCCGGGAGCTTCAGGGACGTCGCGGCACGGAGCCGCGCGATATGGACCGGTTCGTCGACCGTCTCCTCCCGGCGCAGCAGCCCGAGAGAGTCGATCTTGGCGAGATCAGCGAGCTCTGTGCCCATCCGCGCCGGATGCACGAGCGCCTCCGCGAGGGTGATCGGGTGGATCAGAAGGTCTTCTTCGGTATCGAGGATCTCGAACGCCGCCTCCTGGTGGACATCGTCCGTGGAAAGGTGCGCGATGAGCACACCGGCGTCCACGACGATCACTCCGGCCAGTCCTTCCGGAGAGCGTCGAGATACCCCGGTGGATAGGCGATCGACCCCCGCGTCGCCTCGAGCGCCGCGCGCCGGGTCGCGCGCCGGTGGGATCCTCGCTCCGCGAGCCTCTCCGCCCCCAGCAGGGCGAGCCGCGCCACCTGCTCCGACTTCGGAACGCCTGGCCACTCGCTTTCGGCAAGCTCCAGCGCTTCGCGCAGCGCGGCGGTCTGCGTCACCTGGATACGGGTCAGAGCGGTCGGCACCGGCTCAGAGTACCACCGGAACGGCGGAGTGGTACAGGCGCACTCAGCTCGCCTCGCGGAGCACCGGATCCGTCACGTCGTCGATCTTCGAGGAGCGGATCGGGTGGCCGCTCGTGGAGAGGCAACGCCCGGTGTTCAGGTCCCACTTCCAGTCGTGCATGCTGCACGTGAGGATGCCGTCCTCGTCGACCTTCCCCGTCTTGGTGAGGTCGGCGCGCAGGTGCGGGCAGCGGCGCTGGACGACCCAGTCGCCGATCTCCGCGTCCTCGGTCTGGTCGGTCTGCTCCTGGTACCAGTTCTCGACGTACTCGATCCGGTCGACGGAGAGGCACTTGAGGAAGGTGGTGAGGAACTCGTTGAACTTGCCGCTGCGGCCGACTGAGAACTGCATTGACAGGAAGATCGAGTTCGACCAGTCGATCTCGTGGTCGCGGATGTTCGTCGAGACGAGGTCGGCCGGGATCGTGTACCAGTACACGCACTCCTCGCCCGCGTACTCGCGGACCTTGGCGCGCGGGAAGTCGACCACCATGTCCAGCTCCCCGATGCGGAAGCGGACGTGCCCGCCGACACCGAGGCGGATGGTGCGCGACTTCTTCAGCAGCGGCTCCCACCACTCCTTAATCGCCGCCAGCATCTCGTCGGGCGGGATGATCTCGGCGCGAGACGCCTCCTCGTCGCGGATCTCCTTCTGGCGGCTCGCGCGCTGCTCCTCCAGGTACTCCCACTTCTCGTCGAAGATGTGGGCGAGCTCGGCCTCGGTGTAGAGCGTCTGCTCGGTGGTCACCGCACCGCCGTCGATCGTGACGAGCGTGCCGGGGACGAAGAGCTGCCCGTCGTACTTCGGGGCCAGCTCCTTCATGTGCGCGATGAACTGCTTCTGGTCCGTGAAGATGGACTCGCCGTTGCGGCCCATCCCGTTGAAGTCGAAGAGGTCGTCGCGGAGGAACATGGGCGGACCCGCCATCGGGAAGACGTGCGGAGCGTCGACCTTCTCGATGTAGTACATCGCGCGCTTGTTCTGCGCCTCGCGCTTGAGGCGGGCGAAGTTCTGCTTCGCATCCAGCGGGAGATCGTAGACCATGGGCCACCAGATCGCTCCGGAGACCTGCGTGAAGTAGGCGTCGGGCTTCCCGAAGTGCAGGAGCTTGTCGAGGTCGAGCGGGTGCGAGTCGTTCTGGTTCAGCATCGATCCGGTGCCGTCGTCCACGCTGAGCGACGAGTCGCCGATCGGGCCGTCGCTCGGCGCGCGCAGCGGGGTGATCATCATCTTGAGCGCCCCGCGCTCGATGATCTCGCCGGCGGGCGCGTAGGTGATGTTCGTGTAGCCGAGCGCCCGGATGTCCTGCTCCAGGTCGTCGATCGGATACTCGGGCAGGAGCACCTCGATGTCCTTGCGGATGTACCGCTCCAGCAGCGCCGGATCGAAGTGGTCCCGGTGCCGGTGCGAGATGTAGAGGAAGTCGGCTTCGCGGCCGTAGCGCTCCCAGTCGAGGCCACGGTTGTCCGGGAACGGGAACCAGGACCCGAAGAAGGACGGGCCGAGCACCGGGTCGCAGATGATGTTGCCACCCACCGTCTCGATGAACATGCCGGCGTGGCCGAGTCCCGTGATCCGCATTGCATTCCTCTCGAAGATGAACCGTTCGATTGTACCGACGGCTCCCTGAGCACCAGGCGGGACGGGCCGGGGAAAACGGTCTAGTCGTCGAAGAGACCGCGGATGTCGTCGGCGGTGAGCGCCTGGGCGAAGAGCGCGTCGTCGTCGAGAACGGCCGTGAACAGCCGCGCCTTGCGGCGTTGCAGCGCGAGGACCTTCTCCTCGATCGTGCCGGTCGCGATCATGCGGTAGACGAACACCTGGCTGCGCTGGCCGATGCGGTGCGTGCGGTCGACGGCCTGCGCCTCGGCGGCGGGGTTCCACCACGGGTCGAGGAGGAAGACGTAGTCGGCCTCGGTCAGGGTGAGTCCGAATCCGCCGGCCTTCAGGCTGATGAGGAAGATGGGCTGCTCCCCCTCCGCGAAGTCCGTGACCACCCGCTCGCGATGCCGCGTCGAGCCGTCGAGGTGCGCGTACGGGATACCGGCGGCCTCCAGACGCGCGGCCGCCATGTCGAGGAAGGACGTGAACTGGCTGAACACGAGCGCGCGGTGCCCCTCCGCCTGCAGCTCGACGATCCGCTCCAGGAGCTCGTCGAGCTTGCGGGAGCCGAGGCGCGCGTCGGCCGGGTCGATCAGTGCCGGGGCGAGGCTCAGCATCCGCAGCAGCGTCAGGGAGCGGAACACGATGAAGCGGTTGCGGTCGAGGTCCTCCAGCAGACCGAGCACCTTCTGCCGCTCCCGCTGCAGCACCGTCTCGTAGAGCTCGCGATGCCCCGTGCTCAGCTCGACCTCCAGCACCTGCTCCTGCTTCGGCGGAAGATCGGGGGCGACGAGCTCTTTGGTGCGGCGGAGCACGAGCGGACGGATCCGCCGTCGGAGCTGCGCGAGGCGGCGCTGCCGATACGGTCCGCCCTCCGCATTCTCCGGGACCTTCCCCTGCTCGATCGGCTGGATGTAGTGCTCCCGGAACTTCCGCGCCGAGGCGAAGAGCCCGGGCGCAGTGAGCTTGAGCAGCGCCCAGAGCTCCTCGAGGCTGTTCTCCAGCGGCGTGCCCGTGACCGCGATGGTGACGTCGGCCGGGAAGCGGGCGACGGCCCGGTGCAGCTTCGTCGCCGGATTCTTCACGAACTGGGCCTCGTCGAGGATCAGTCCGGCCCAGGAGACGCCCGCGAACCCCTCTTCGTCGAGCCGGGCGACGGCGTAGGTCGTCAGCACGACGTCGGCCTCGCGAGCCGCGACACTCGCCGACGGCCCGGCCGTGGAGTCCCGGGTGACCACGCGGAGGTTGGGAGCGAATCGCGCGGCTTCGGTGCGCCACGTGGCCAGCACGGACGTCGGGACCACGACGAGGAAGGGGCGCTCCTCCCCCGCCGCCCTGGCATGCAGGATGAGCGCGAGGAGCTGGACGGTCTTCCCGAGCCCCATGTCATCGGCGAGGATGCCGCCGAGGCGGTGCGTCCAGAGGAACGCGAGCCAGTCGAGGCCTTCCTTCTGATACGGCCGAAGGTGCGCGGTGAGCCCCGGCGGGATCGGCACGGCCGGCACCGCGGCCGCGCTGCGCAGCCCCTCGGCGGTGGCGCGCCAGCTCACCGCGGGAAGGGCTTCGTCCGCCAGGTCCTCGAACTCCTCCCACAGATCCGTCTGATGACGACTGATCCGTGGGCCCGTCTCCCACTCGTCGAGGTCTCCGGCCTCGTCGAGCAGGTCACGCAGACGGTCGAGCGCCGGGTGGTTCAGGGAGAAGTAGCTGCCGTCGACGAGCAGGAGCTTCCGTCTCCCCGCGCTCAGGGCGGTGAAGAGCGGCTCGAACGGGATGTTCCGACCGTCGATGCGGACGATCACACCGAGGTCGAACCAGTCCGGGTCGGTGCTCTCCACGGTCGAGACCGTGATCTCCGGCTCCCCGGCGAGCTCGCGATACGTCTTGCGGCGGCCGGACACCTCCACCTCGACGCCCTCCGCCTCCACGGCGGGGACGACGCGGGTCATGAACTCCGCGGCCTCCACGTCGTGGAACGCCCCCGCGGGGGCGAACGCGACGCCGTGCTCCTGCCAGACGTTCCGGATCCGCTCCGTCACCCCGGCCTCGGCCTGCGGATCGCGCACGGCCTCCGGACCCGGCGTGAACGGCACCCGCCCGAAGCCGCGATAGTCCCACTCGACGGCGTACTCCACGGTGTCTCCGCGACGGAACGCCACCCGCAGCACGGCACGGGGCGGCGGGAGGTCCGGCAGCGAGACGCGGCCGACCGCGCGGACGGAGAGGCAACGCGCGAGGAGCGGATAGGCATCCTGGAGGAAGGCCGTCTCCTCCTCCGCGGGGACGACGAGCGTCTGGGCCCGGAGCAGCGACTGCGCCGGCCCTGCGAGCGGAAGCTCAGCGAGCGTCACCTGGAGGCGCGACCCGCTCTGCGCGACCTCGTACACGCCGGAGCGCCCGAGGGGCCTGATGCTGCCAGGCGGCGTCTCGCGCCCGTCCACCGTCACGACCGGCCGGACCACGAGGCCGCCGTCGTCGCCGCGGGACACCGCCGCCGTCAGCTCCGCGGTATCCGCGAGGACGAGCGTCGTCGACCGCTGCGCCGCCACGAGCGGGATGCCGAGGCCGCCCGCCGATCGCAGGTGCCCCCAAAGGAGCCGCGACTCGATCAGGTCGGCGACGAGCCAGTCCCCGGCCGTGCCGGAGAGCAGCGTGTCGCGCGCGATGCTGAGGAGATCGGCGAACCACCGCGATCGTTCCCGACCGTACTGGTCCGGCGCGCGGCGTACCGCGTCCCAGGTGGCGGAGCCGAGCACCCAGGATCCCGTCGCCGCGCTCCGCTCCAGCGGACGGATGCCGAGGAGGATCTCTCCGGTCGCCTTCGCGACATCACGCGGAATCGCGGTGCGCTGCGGCCGGGACGCCCACGGATTCGCTCCTCGGGCGTCGCGGATGCGCAGCTCGAACCCGAGGGCCAGCGGGGTCGTCGCCGCCGGAGCGGCGCCGCCCTCGAACAGCGCGCGCCAGTCCCGCGCCCCGTCTCCCGGGGCACCCGAGGCGGAGGCGGGCGGGCGGATCATGGGACGATCCTGCCCGCCACCGCCGACACCGCCGCTGCGGCGTTCAGGCCGAGCGGGCGACGCGGGCGAGCACGCCGTGCACGAACGCGCCCGACTCATCGGTGGAGAACTCCTTCGCGAGCTCCACCGCCTCGTCGATCGCGACCGCGGTCGGCACCTCGTCGTTGTAGAGGATCTCCCACGCGCCGATGCGCAGCAGGGCGCGGTCGACGGCGGGCATCCGCTCGAGCTTCCAGTCACGGCTGTGCGTCGTGATCTGCTCGTCGATCTCGTCGCGCTGGTCGATGATGCCGTCGACGATCTCGCGGGCGTACAGCCACGACGCCTCGCGCGCGGGCTCGTTCGCCGCACGCTTCGCCTCGGCGGCGAGGGCCACCGCGACGTCGTCGCCGCGGACGTCGGCGGAGAACAGGATGTCGAGCGCGCGCTTGCGCGCCTTCGTGCGGGCGCTCACGCCTTACTTCTCGCGGCCGAGGTACTCGCCCGTGCGGGTGTCGACCTTGACCTTGGTGCCGGTCTCCAGGAACAGCGGGACCTGGATCTCGTAGCCGGTCTCGAGCGTCGCGGGCTTGGTGCCGGCCGACGAGCGGTCGCCCTGCAGGCCGGGCTCGGTGTAGGTCACCTCGAGGATGACCGACGCCGGAAGGTCGATGTAGAGGGGGTTGCCGTTGTTGAGGGCGATGGTGACCTGCTGGTTCTCGAGCAGGAAGTTCTTCGCGTCGCCGACCGTGGCGGCCGGCAGCGTGATCTGGTCGAAGTCGGTCTGGTCCATGAACACGAACCCGTCACCGTCGGTGTAGAGGTAGGTGTAGTCGCGACGGTCGACGTTCTCGATGTCGATCTTCGCACCGGCGTTGTACGTGCGGTCCACGGTCTTGCCCGAGACGACGTTCTTCAGCTTCGTGCGGACGAACGCGCCGCCCTTGCCGGGCTTGACGTGCTGGAACTCGATGACGCTCCAGAGCTGCCCGTCGATGCTGAGGACGACGCCGTTCTTGATGTCTGCGGTGGATGCCATGTGCGAGGAGTTCCGTTCCTGAGTCCGTGGGGGCCGGGGTCGGCCGACAGTCGATTCTACGGGATGCCCGGCGCGGGCCGCCGCGGAGGCACGATAGACGCTGCTCCGTGAGAGCGGAAGCCCCGTGACGGCCGTGACCGCCCCCGGCAGGCTGGAGCTGGACAGGAGGAATCGACATGAGCGAGAACGGCCGCGAGCAGGACCCGACCAGGATGGCGAATCAGCCGGCGCTGCGGACGTCGTCCGGGGCTGTGTGGCTCATCGTCGCCGCGATCTTCACGGCGGTCAGCCTCGTGCCCCTGATCGGAATCGTCCGCAGCGGCGGCGCGGCGGGGACCGTCGGCCTGATCACCGCGATCGTCCTGGTCCTGGGCCTGGTCGCGATGGTGGTCATCCGCCTCGCGGTGTCGAGCGTGCGTCCGCGGCTCCGTGCGCTGGCCGGCTGTTTCCTCGCCATGGCCCTGCTGACGCTCGTGGGCATCACGGTGTGCGTGCTGCTCGTCGGCCTGCCCTGATCCCGCGCGCTCAGAGCTGCGCGACGAGCTCCCGGACGGCCTCGGCATAGCCCTCCACGCCGCGTCCGATGACACGGACCGCGGCGACGTCGTGCAGGAACGAGTGGTGACGGAACTCCTCGCGGGCGTAGACGTCGGAGATGTGCACCTCGGCGAACGGCAGGGCGACGCCGGTGAGCGCGTCGCGCAGGGCCACCGACGTGTGGGTGAGTCCGCCCGGGTTGATGACGATGCCCGCGCAGTCCGCCCGCGCATCGTGGATCGCGTCGATGAGCACGCCCTCGTGGTTGCTCTGCAGCGCCCGCACCTCGAACCCGAACGCCGCGGCGGCCTCGGCGGTGATCCGCTCGACGTCGGCGAGGGTCGCCGTGCCGTACACCTCGGGTTCGCGAGTGCCGAGGAGGTTCAGGTTGGGGCCGTTGACGAGCAGCAGCCGACGCGGAGCGGTCATGCGGGCACGCTCCCCGTGTCGGCCAGTCCGCGGCGCATGACCCACTCCCGACCGAAGCCGGAGGTCTCGATCTCGCCGGTCCGGACGAAGCCGAGTCGACGATAGACAGCCTGCGCCCGCTCGTTGTCCACATGGACCTCGAGCACGAGGGCAAGGAGGCCGCGATCGCGGGCCCAGGCGGCCGCGGCGTCGAGGAGCGCATCGATGACGCCCGCACCGCGGTGCGCATCCGCCACGTAGACCCCCACGACCAGGCCGGCGTCATGCTGCTCACGATGCGGGAGCAGCGTGATCGTCCCGGTCCAGGTGCCGTCGTCGGCGATCGCGACGAACTGCGCCGCGGCCGCGTCACCCGAGGCGTTCGCCGCGCGCTCCTGCCAGAAGCGGTCGGGCTGTGCGGCGGCGTGCTCGACGGTGTCGAGGAAGGCCATCGGCGCGGCGGGGTCGGCGAGAGCCTGCAGCCGCAGCGCCTTCACCTCCCGCCAGTCTTCCGGCGTGATGCGCCGGACGGCGATGCTCATGCGCCGATCTCCTGATACGCGGCGAAGAGCAGCGACTCGTCGGGCGCCTGGAGCACGGTGGGCTTGGCGATGTCGTCCAGCAGGATGAAGCGGAGCATGCCGCCGCGGCTCTTCTTGTCGCGCTGCATCGTGGCGAGCAGCTGCGGCCAGGCTCCGGCACGGTACGAGGTTGGCAGGCCCAGCGACTCGAGGATCGTGCGGTGGCGCTCCGCCGCGGCGTCAGACAGCCGCCCCGCGAGCCGGGACAGCTCCGCGGCATACAGCATGCCGATCGAGATGGCCGCCCCGTGCCGCCAGCGATACCGCTCGGCATGCTCGATCGCGTGGCCGAGCGTGTGGCCGTAGTTCAGGATCTCGCGCTGTCCGGCCTCGCGGAAGTCGTCCGAGACGACCTGCGCCTTCATGTCGATCGCGAGTTCGACGGACCGCCGGAACTCCTCCGTCGTGGTGTCGACCGCGCGCGCGGGATCGGCCTCGATGATGTCGAGGATCTCCGGCGCCCAGATGAAGCCGGCCTTGACGACCTCCGCGAACCCCGCAGTGGCCTCGTTGGGGCTCAGGCTGCCCAGCTCGTCGAGGTCGCCGATCACCGCGCGCGGTGCCCAGAAGGCGCCGACGAGGTTCTTGCCCTCCGCTGTGTTGACCCCGGTCTTTCCGCCCACGGCGGCGTCCACGAGGCCGAGCACGGTGGTGGGCACCTGAACGATCTGGATGCCGCGCAGCCAGGTCGCCGCGACGAAGCCGGCGAGGTCGGTCACCGCTCCCCCGCCGTAGCCGACGACGGCGTCCGTGCGCGTGAAGTCCGCCTGACCCATGACCTGCCAGCAGAACGCGGCCACCTCGATGCGCTTGCCCTGCTCGGCATCCGGGATCTCGGCGAGCAGCACCTCGCGCGGGCCATCGGCGGTGTCGGCGAGGAGTCGGTCGCGGAGTTCGGCGGCGCGGGCCGCGAGAGTCGGCGGGTGCACGACGAGGATCTTGCGGACGCCCGGCGCGAGAGCCGCCGACACCTGGTCGAGGATCCCCCGTCCGATCGTGATGTCGTAGGCGTCGTTCCCGGTGACGCTGATGGTCGTCGTGCTCATCGCTGTTCTCTCCTCCATGCCACGATCTCGTCCGCGATGCGCTGCATCGGACGCCGTGAGGTGTCGAACGTGGTCGACGCCACCTCGTCATACCATCCTCGCCGTTCCGCGAAGATGCGCTTCCACTTCTCGACCGGGTCCTCGCCCGCCAGCAGCGGGCGCGTCCCGCCGCGCAGTCGGTCGGCCACCGCGGCCTCGCTCACGGTGAGGAAGACCACGGGGTGCGCACGCAGCAGCGCGCGCGTCTCCGGGTCCGTGACCGCGCCGCCGCCGAGGGAGATCACGCCGCCCTCGGCGAGAGCCTCACGGACCGCCGCGCGCTCGAGCTCCCGGAAGTGCGCCTCGCCGTGCGTGGCGAAGATCTCCGGGATCGGGCCGTGCGCGGCGACGATGCGCTTGTCGGTGTCGATGAAGGCGACCCCCAGACGCCGCGCGACCCGTCGCCCGACACTGGTCTTGCCGGACGCCATCGGTCCCACGAGGACCAGCGTCAGCGGCTCAGCCTCGTTCGTCATGCGCGATGAGCGCCGCCTCGGACGCGGGGGCCGTGCGCAGCTCCTCGGGAATGCCCTCGAGGTATCCCTCCAGGTTGCGGCGCGTTTCGCGGATGCTGTCGCCGCCGAACTTCTCCAACACGGCGCGGGCCAGCTCGATGGCGACCATGGCCTCCGCGACGACGCCTGCCGCGGGCACGGCGCAGACGTCGGAACGCTGGTGGTGCGCGGTCGCCTCGTCGCCGGTCGCGATGTCGATCGTGCGCAGCGCGTGCGGCACGGTCGCGATCGGCTTCATGCCCGCCCGCACGCGCAGGACGGTCCCCGTGGACATGCCACCCTCGGTGCCGCCGGCGCGGTCCGTGCCGCGGGCGATGCCGTCGGCGGTGGCGAAGAGCTCGTCATGGGCGGCCGAACCCCGGCGACGTGTGGTCTCGAAGCCGTCGCCGACCTCCACGCCCTTGATCGCCTGGATGCTCATGAGCGCCTGGGCCAGTCGGGCGTCCAGGCGACGGTCCCAGTGCACGTGGGACCCGAGGCCCGGGGGGAGGCCGTACGCGAGGACCTCGACGATGCCGCCGAGCGTGTCGCCGTCCTTCTTTGCGTCGTCCACCTCCGCGACCATGAGTGCCGAGGTCGCGGGGTCGAAGCACCGCAGCGGGTCGGCGTCCAGCGCGTCGACGTCGTCCGGGGTCGGCAGCGCCGCGCCATCCGGCACGCGCACCGGGCCGATGGAGAGCGTGTGGCTGACGAGCCGGATGCCGAGCTCACCGAGGAAGGAGCGGGCGACGGCGCCGAGCGCCACGCGGGCGGCGGTCTCCCGGGCGCTCGCACGCTCGAGGATCGGACGGGCCTCGTCGAAGTCGTACTTCTGCATGCCCACGAGATCGGCGTGGCCCGGACGCGGCCGGGTCAGCGGCGCGCCACGACCGCGCGAGCGGTCGGTGAGCTCCACCGGCTCCGGGTTCATGACCTCGATCCACTTCGGCCACTCGGTGTTGCCGATGCGCAGGGCGATGGGGCTGCCCAGCGTCTTCCCGTGCCGGACGCCACCGGAGATGGTGAGCTCATCCTGTTCGAACTTCATCCGGGAGCCCCGTCCATAGCCGAGCTTGCGGCGGGCGAGGTCGGCCTGGATGGCCTCGGACGACACCGGGACGCCGGAGGGCAGACCCTCCATGACGGCGATGAGTTCTGGGCCGTGCGATTCGCCGGCCGTGAGCACGCGGAGCATGTGCTCTAGTCTCCCATGCGTTTCCCCCCGCGCCGTGCCGCGTTTCGTCGGGCGGCGCTCAGAGGGTGGCGCGCATCGCGGCGAGGACCGCGTCCTCGTCCGGAAGCGGTGAGACCGGGTCGCCGTGCACGAAGACCCGGATCTGCCGGACCGCCTGATGCAGCAGCATCCCGAGCCCGGAGACCACCGGTGCCGCGCCCCATGACGCCGCCAGTGCGGACGGCCACGGCGCGTAGGCGGCGTCGAACAGCGCGCCGCCGGTCTCGGCCAGACGGGCGGCACTCTCCGGCGGCAGCGCGGTGCCGGAGGGCAGGGTCGCCACTGTGAGGTCGACGGCGCCGTCCGCCTCGTCGAGCGGTCGCGGGGTGACCACGACGCCGCGTCGCTGCCCGATCCCGACGAGCCCCGCGGCCCGCTCCGGCCGACGGGCGGCGACCTCGACCCGTGTCGCCCCCATGTCGGCGAGGGCGACGAGGGCCGAGGCCGCCGTGGCTCCGGCGCCGAGGATCCGCGCCGTCCCGATCTCGCGGATCCCGGCATCGCCGAGTGCGTCGACGATCCCGCCGACGTCGGTGTTGAACCCCGCCGGTGTCTCGGAGAGCAGGAGCGTGTTGACCGCGCCGGTCACCTCCGCGTGGGCGTCTCGGGTGGCGGCGTATCGGTACGCCTCCTCCTTGAGCGGCATCGTCAGGGACAGGCCGCGCCAGGAGTCGTCGAGCCCCTCGACCGCATCGGCGAAGCCCTCCGCGCCGACCTGGCGGCGCCCGTACTCCCAGTCCAGCCCGAGCACGGCATAGGCCGCGGCGTGCAGGGCCGGCGACCGGGAGTGCCCGATCGGGTCACCCCAGACCGCCAGCTTCCTCCGGTTCACGGCGTCAGCAACCGGCGTCGGGGTTCGCGCGGCACCAGTCGCGCCACTTCTCCACACCCTGCTCGTGCTCCGCCAGAGTCTCCGAGAACTGCGTCTCGCCGGTCTCGAGATTCACGGTGACGAAGTAGATCCACGACCCGTCTGCGGGGTGCATCGCGGCATCGATCGCGGCATCGTTCGGGCTCGCGATCGGCGTGACCGGGAGGCCCTTGTGCACGTAGGTGTTCCACTCGTTGGGGTCTTCGAGAGCTTCCGCCGAGCTGGAGACCACGCCCTCATGCAGGGAGCCGTACCCGTACTGCGCCGTCGAGTCCATCTGAAGCAGCATGTCATCGTCGAGGCGGTTCTGGATCACGCGGGACACCTTGGCGAAGTCGTCTGTGCGGCCCTCGCGCTGGATGATCGAGGCGATCGTGAGGATCCGCTGCGCGTCCTCGTCCGGCACGCCGGCGGCAGCGAGCGATTCGCGTGTCCGGTCGACCATGCGCTGGATGACCTGAGTCGCGGTCACCTCGGGGTCGAACGTGTACACGGCGGGGAACAACCATCCCTCCAGGCTCTGCGCCTGCACGCCGTACGCGGACGGATCGGCGACGGCCGCCTCGAGATCGGCCAGCGGCATGCCGAGAGTCTCCGCCATGGATGGGAGCGCCGAGTCGATCGTCCCACCCTCCGGCATGGACACGGTGTTCTCGAGCTTGTTCTCCTCGTTGCGGAGCGCGGCCAGGGCGTCCTCGGCGGTCATCTTCTCCTGCAGGCGATAGACACCGGGATAGAAGGTCACTGCGATGTTCTCGTCGATCAGGTAGTCGTAGAACACGTCCTCGGTCTTCGTGACGCCGGCCTCGTACAGCGCCGTCGACACCGGGCCTCCCGTGTCGCCCTCCTTGATCGTGACGAGCACCTCGCCGCTCGCCTGGCCCGGCTCCCAGTCCTTCGGCTCGCCCCAGCCCATGGCGTCTGCGATGCGGTCGCCGAAGGTGTTCGCGACCCAGACGCCTCCCGCGGCGATGCCACCGAGGATGACGAGGACGATGATCAGGGCGATGAGGCAGCCCTTGCGGCGCTTTTTCTTGGTCGGCGCGCCGTGATCACGGCCGTCGTCCTGAGCGGCGAAGATCTCGTCGAGTCCGCCGCCCAGCGCCGGTGCGGGGTCTTCCGTGCCGGTCGACCGGCGCGGGCCCGGAGCGGGGGCCTCGTCCGCGCTCGTGGCGGCGACGGGCATCGCTCGCGTCACGACCGGTTCGGCGTCTGCGGCATCCGCCCGCGGCCGGTGGTCGGTCGTGGCAGCATCCGCGGTGGTCGCCGCCGAGACCGGGCGGGCGGGCACATCGACACCGGGTGCGACACCGGCGTCCGGAGCGGGCGGGGCGTCCTGCTCGCGCGCGGCGGCCTCCCTGGCCGCACGGCGGGATCCGGGTGCCGGCGTGTCATCTCCGGCGGTCGGGACCTGCGGGGACGGAGCGGGAAGGTTCTCGAACAGATCCCCCAACCGGGTGCTCTGCTCGTGCTCGGGCGCACGGCTCTCGCGTTCGGACATGTTCAGGCGGGCTCCTCGTCAACGGGGACCGGGGCACCGGCCGGGTTTCCGGTGCTCTTCTCCGTGTCGATCGCCTGCTGCAGCAGCACCACGGCGGCGACCTGATCCACAATGCTACGAGAGTTCTTCTGTGATCGCCCAGAACTCCGCAACGCGGCATGCGCGGAGACGGTGCTCAGACGCTCGTCGACGAGGCGGACCGGCACGCCGCTGCGTGCCTGGAGCGCCGCCGCGAATTCGCGCGCATCGACCGTCGACGGCGTGTCCGCGCCCTGCATGTTCACCGGCAGCCCGACGACGATCTCCAGCGGCTCGTACTCCGCAGCCAGCTCCGCGATGCGCGTGAGTGAGCGCTCGTCGCGCGGCACGGTCTCGACGGGGACGGCCAGCATGCCGTCCGGATCGGACCGAGCCACGCCCACGCGGGCCCGGCCGACGTCGATACCGAGCCGGACCCCGCGGCGATAACCGCTCACGCGCCGCGCAGCTCCTGGGAGACGGCCTCGAGCGCGGCGGGCAGCGCCTCCGCGTCGGTCCCGCCGCCCTGGGCGACGTCATCCCGACCGCCGCCGCCTCCGCCGAGCACACCGGCGGCGCGCTTCGCGAGCGCACCCGCCTTCGCACCGGCACCGCGCGCAGCCTCGTTCGTGGCGACGACGACGACGGGGCGACCGTTGACGACCGCACCGAGCGCGACGACCGCGGGGTCGGAACCCAGCCGGTCGCGCACGCCGTTGACGAGTTCACGCACGTCGTCGGCCGAGGCCACCTCACCGAGCGTCTGCGCCGCCACGCGGAAGTCTCCGACCCGCGTCGCGGCCTCGGCGATGGCGGGGATGCGCCCCGCCCGCTCCTTCGCCTCGAACTGCGCGATGCGCTTCTCCGCGGCCTTGAGGCTCGCGGCGAGATCGGCGATCCGCTCGGGGAGCTGCTCGCGCGGGGTCTTCAGAGAGGCGGTGAGCTGCGACACGAGGGCCCGCTCCGCCGCAAGCTCACGGAATGCATCCGCGCCGACGAGAGCCTCGATCCGGCGGTTGGAGGCGCCGACCGACGACTCCCCCACCACGCTGACCAGGCCGATCTCCGCACTGGTCGACACGTGCGTGCCGGCGCAGAGCTCGCGCGACCACGGGCCGCCGATGTCGACCATCCGCACGACGTCGCCGTACTTCTCGCCGAAGAGCGCCATGGCGCCCGCTTCCTTGGCCTCGTCGAGCGTCACGATGCGGGTGGTGACCTCGAGGGCGTCCTGCACGGCGCGGTTCGTGATCTCCTCGATCTCCGTGCGGGTGTCCGCCGACAGCGCCTGCGACCAGGCGAAGTCGAATCGCATGTACCCGGCGCGGTTCAGCGATCCGGACTGCGTGGCCGTCGGACCGAGCGTGTCGCGGAGGGCGGCGTGCACGAGGTGGGTGGCGGAATGCGCCTGGCGGGCGGCGCGGCGGTTGGCGGCGTCGACGATCGTCGTCGCGATGTCGTCGACCGCGACCGTGCCGCGGGAGACCTCGACCGTGTGGCTGATCAGCCCGGGGACCGGACGCTGCACGTCGAGGACCTCGAGCTCGTAGCCCGGGCCCACGATGGTGCCCTTGTCGGCGACCTGACCGCCGGACTCGGCGTACAGCGTCGTCTCGGCGAGGACGACCTCGGCGATCTGCCCCTCGGCGGCGCTGCGCACCGGCGCGCCGTCGACGAGCAGGCCGAGCACACGGGACTCCACCTCGAGGGCCGTGTAGCCGTCGAAGCCCGTCTCGCCCAGCGCGCGCAGGTCGCGGTACACCGAGACGTCCGCGAGCTGGCGCTTGCGGTTGCGGGCGTCGTCCTTCGCGCGCTGCCGCTGCTCCTGCATGAGGGAGTCGAACGCGGCGCGGTCCACGTCGAGTCCGGCTTCCTCGGCGACCTCCAGGGTGAGGTCGATCGGGAACCCGTAGGTGTCGTGCAGCAGGAACGCCTCGGAACCGCTGAGGGTCTTCCCGCCGCCCTTCTTCGTCTCATCCAGCGCGAGGTCGAGGATGGTCGATCCCTGCGCCAGGGTGCGCCGGAACGTCTCCTCCTCGGCGAAGGCCGCGGAGGAGAGCACGGACCAGTCGCGCTCCAGCTCCGGGTACGCCGACTTCATCGCGTCGCGGGACGCGGCGAACAGCTCGGGGAACGCGGGGTCGTCGACGCCGAGCAGACGCATGGCGCGCACGGTCCGGCGCATGAGACGCCGCAGGATGTAGCCGCGGCCCTCGTTCGACGGGCGGACGCCGTCGGAGAGCAGCATGAGCGAGGAGCGCACGTGGTCCGCGATCACGCGGAAACGGACGTCGTCCTCGTGCACGGCGCCGTAGCGACGGCCGGAGAGCTCGACGGCGCGGTCGAGGACCGGACGCACCTGGTCGGTCTCGTACATGTTCTCGACGCCCTGCTTGAGGAACGCGACGCGCTCCAGGCCCATGCCGGTGTCGATGTTCTTCATCGGCAGCTCGCCGACGATGTCGAACTCGGTCTTGCCGCGGATGTTCTCGATGAAGTCCTGCATGAACACGAGGTTCCAGATCTCCAGGAACCGCGAGTCGTCGACCGCGGGACCGCCATCCCTGCCGTAGGCAGGGCCGCGGTCGAAGAAGATCTCGGAGTCGGGTCCGCCGGGACCGGGCTGGCCGGTGTTCCAGTAGTTGTCCGCGCGGCCGAGGCGCTGGATCCGCTCCGGCTTGAGTCCGATGATGTCGCGCCAGATCGCCTCGGCCTCGTCGTCGGTCTCGTAGACGGTGACCCAGAGGTCCTTCTCGTCGAAGCCGAGGCCGCCGTCGGCCTCCGAGCTCGTGAGCAGCTCCCAGGCGTAGCGGATCGCGCCTTCCTTGAAGTAGTCACCGAACGACCAGTTGCCGAGCATCTGGAAGAACGTTCCGTGACGCGCGGTGCGCCCGACCTCCTCGATGTCGTTGGTCCGGATGCACTTCTGCAGGTCGGCGATGCGCGGGTGCGGCGCCGGGACCACGCCCGTGAGGTACGGGATCATCGGGACCATGCCGGCGACCGTGAACAGCAGCGACGGGTCGTCGCTGACCAGGGATGCCGAGGGGACGATGAGGTGGTCGTTCTTCTCGAAGTAGGAGAGGTAGCGCTGCGCGATTTCCGCAGTTTTCATAGGAGTGCCGGATGTCCTTGCGTGAGGGGGCGCGCCGAGGCGCTGGTGCGGGGGGTCAGTTCTCGCCCGGCTCGGTCAGCCGAGCCTCCTGCTCGCGATACGCGTCGCTGAGGATCGCGGCGAGGCCGTTGAGGCGGGCGTCGACGTCGGCCAGGATGTCATGGCCCCGCGGGTCCTTGTTCATGAAGTGAGCCGCGACGAAGCCGCCGATCACGCCGATCAGGAACCACAGCACATTCTTCATGTCGTCATCCTTGCCCTAGAGCCGCGAAGGCGCGGTCTCTCCATCGTAGGCGGAAACGACAGGAGGCGTCGGGAACCCCGACGCCTCCTGCCTGATGCTCTTCCGCTGGATCAGCGGGCCGCGTAGTACTCGACGACGAGCTGCACTTCACAGGTCACGGGGACCTCGGCGCGCTTCGGACGACGGACCAGACGGGCCTGGAGCTTGTCGAGCTCGACCTCGAGGTAGCCCGGAACGGCCGGCAGGACCTCGGCGTGACCGCCGGCGGCCGCCACCTGGAAGGGCTCGAGGCCCTCGCTCTTGGGCTTGACGTGGATGAGCTGACCCGGCTTCACACGGAACGACGGGCGGTCGACGAGCTGGCCGTCGACGAGGATGTGACGGTGCACGACGAGCTGGCGCGCCTGTGCCGTGGTGCGGGCGAAGCCCGAACGCAGGACGAGGGCGTCGAGACGCATCTCGAGGAGCTCGACGAGGTTCTCACCGGTCAGACCGTCCTGACGACGGGCCTCGTTGAACGCGATGCGCAGCTGCTTCTCGCGGATGCCGTACTGCTCGCGCAGACGCTGCTTCTCACGCAGACGGACGGCGTAGTCGCTGTCGGCCTTGCGCTTGGTGCGGCCGTGCTCGCCCGGAGCGTAGGGACGCTTCTCGAGGTAGCGGGCGGCCTTGGGGGTGAGGGCCACGCCGAGGGCGCGGCTGAGACGCACCTTGCGGCGGTCCTGGGACTTCGTGACCACGAAGTTATCCTTCCGATGACGTGGACGTGGATTTCACGTCCGACGGACGTATCACCGCGTTCTGCCTCGGGGCGCACGCCGGGGTGCCGTCGAGGTGGGGTGTGAACGAGGAGATGCCCGAAAACTCGGTTTCGAGCCGCTCAAGTCTAACAGACGGCGACAGTCGGCCGCGGCTGTCGGGTCATCGGTCGCCGAGGATGCGGCGGATGCGCTCCAGCCGGGCACTGATGTCGCGCTCCGCGCCGAGGTTCTTCGGCTCGTAGTAGTGTCGCCCGTCGAGCTCGTCCGGCAGGTATTGCTGCGGCACGATCCCGAACTCGCTGTCGTGCGCGTAACGATAGCCGCGGCCGTGGCCCAGGCGCTTCGCTCCGGGATAGTGCGCGTCGCGGAGGTGAAGGGGCACGCGCCCGAATCCCCCCGCGCGGATGTCGGCGATGGCGGCATCGATGCCGACGTAGGCGGCGTTGGACTTCGCGGTCGTGGCCAGATAGACGGTGGCCTCCGCGAGCGGTATGCGCCCCTCCGGCATCCCGATGAAGGCGACCGCGTCGGCGGCGGCCACCGCGATGCCGAGCGCCTGGGGGTCGGCGAGCCCCACGTCCTCGGACGCGGAGATGACGAGCCGCCGGGCGATGAACCGTGGGTCCTCCCCCGCCTCGATCATGCGGGCGAGGTAGTGCAGCGCCGCGTCCGGGTCGGAGCCTCGGATCGACTTGATGAAGGCGCTGATGACGTCATAGTGCTCGTCGCCCTGGCGGTCGTAGCGGAGCAGAGCCTTGTCGACGGCCTGCGCCACGTCGTCGGCGGTGACCTCGGGGACGACCGTCTCCCGGTCTTCGCCGTCCTCGGCCTCGGCCGCGGCGGCGTGCGAGAGCGCCACGGCAGCGGCGGCCTCCAGCCCGGTGAGGGCGCGACGGGCGTCCCCGGAGGCGAGGCGGATGAGGGCCGACCGCGCCTCGTCGCTGAGCGCGACCGTACCGGAGAGTCCGCGGGCATCCGCCACCGCGCGGTCCACGAGCACGCCGATGTCGTCATCGGTGAGCGGCTGCAGCGTGAGCAGCAGCGAGCGCGACAGCAGGGGCGAGATCACCGAGAACGACGGGTTCTCCGTGGTGGCCGCGATGAGGATGACCCACCCGTTCTCCACGCCGGGCAACAGGGCGTCCTGCTGAGCCTTGGTGAAGCGGTGGATCTCATCGAGGAAGAGGATCGTCGTCTGCCCGTACAGGTCACGCTGCGTGATCGCCTCCTGCATGACCTCCCGCACGTCCTTCACGCCGGCGGTGATGGCCGAGAGCTCGACGAACCGGCGGCCGGAGGAGCGGGCGATGGCCTGGGCGAGCGTGGTCTTGCCGGTGCCCGGCGGACCCCAGAGGATGATCGACACCGCACCGGGAGAGCTGGCCTCCGGGTCGGCGAGGGCGACGATGGGCGACCCGGCCCGCAGCAGATGACGCTGTCCCGCGACCTCGTCCAGCGACACCGGACGCATGCGCACGGCGAGCGGTGTCTGCCCGGAGAGCAGGGCGGAGGGAGAGGACATTCCTCCAGGCTAACGGCGGCCGGGGACACGAGGCGAGGTCGGCGCCCCGGTAGGCTCTCAGGCGACGTCGTGGACCGGCGTCGGACGGGAGAAGCAGGGCATGGCCGCACGCGGTTCCAAGAAGGCGCAGACACGCACCGAGGCGGAGCGCGCTCGGCTGCACGCCGCTCGCACCCGCTGGCACCAGGACCAGATCCGCCGACGCACCCGCGATAACGCCATCGCGATCACGGTCGGCGCCCTCATCGTCGTGGGCGCCATCGTCAGCCAGGTGGTGCACGCGCAGGTGACCACACCGGAACCGTCGCCGTCCCCCTCTCCATCCTCGTCGATCGAACCGTCGCCGGCGCCGACCGAGGCACCGACGGAGGCTCCGACCGCACCCGCCACTCCCTCGGAGTGAACCGATCCGGCGGGATCAGTCGTCGAGCACGGCGAGTCGATAGCCCCGCTTGACCACCGTCTGCACGAGGTCGACGTCGCCGAGGGCTTCCCGGAGCCGCGCCACAGCGACCTCGACGGCTCGAGGACTCCGCCGCCCGCCGGGGAGCACCTGCCCGATCTCCGTCCGGCTGAGCACGCGCCCGTCGGCCACGAACAGCGCTTCCATGACGCTCACGGCTCCGCGGGAGAGCGGGACGAACGCGCCGTCGATGAGAACGCCCCCGCTGCGCACCGCCACGTCGCCGACGTCCGTCCGCCGTTCCTGTCCTGCGCGGGCGAAGTGATCGATGACCGTGCGGGCGAGGTCTTCCGCCGTCGGCCCGCACGCTGTGGACGCAACCAGTCCGAGCTCCGCCAACTGAGCCGTCGCGGTCGGGTCGGCCGTCGCCAACAGCAATCGCGAAGCCCGCGCGCGGGCGCGCACCGCGTCGAGCATGCCGAGGCGCTCGATGATCGCCAGGAGACCCGGCACACCCTCGGCGGCGGGGAACAGCACGGCGTCGACCTGTCCGGTCGCGATGCGATGTGCCGTTCGCTTCGTGCCGGCGGGGATCGCCTGAGCATCGCGCAGCGACACGATCCGCACGACCTCCGACCCGCTGCCGGTGAGCGCGTGCAGAAGCGCGTCGGCATCGACGGGCTCGGGCCGCACCGGCCGTGTCGCCTCGGCGATCGCGATGCGGGAACCCACGAGTGCCGGGGCCGCGCGGGTGGGCGCGCTCATCTCGCCCCCTCTGCGGACCGCACTCCCGCCGCCGTCCCGGTACCGCTGTGGTCGACGTCGCGACGCCGGCGGGTTCCCCCTTCCGCGGGTCCGACCAGCGGTGTCACCGGCTGGCGCCCGCCGGTTTCCGGCTCCAGGCCCTGGATCACCGCGCCTGCGGCCCGGAGGCCCGCCAGCACCCGCGGGAGGTCGCCGTCCCGGATCCCCCCGACAGTGATCGTCCCCTCGCCGAGACCGATCGTGGCGTCGTGACGCTGGGCCAGGCGGCCGATCGTGAGGAGGAGCGCAGCGTCGATCTCCCTCCCGAGCTCGACGTCCACGACGGAAGCGGCCGCCGTACCGCGGAGGCGGACGCCCGGTCGGCGGTCGGGGATGTCGGCAGGGGCGGGGTCACGCTGCAGCAGCGCGATCGCCAGACGGCGGAGGCAGGGCCCGCAGTCACGGCTTTCCCCCGCTGCGGCCAGGGCATCGGGGAAGGTCCGGATCCCCCGGCGATCCAGCTCGACACTCAGCGCGTCCAGCGGAAGCGTCAGGAGACCGTGACCGCACTTCTCCGCCCGGTGCTCGGACGCAGGTGGCGCCAGAAGCACACGAACCTCCGTGCGCCGATCGGTGTCATCGCGCGAAAGCCGGGTTAGCCATGGCTCACCCGGTTCGCCGATCGTCGTCGCGCCGTACACCTGACGCGCATTTTCGGAGAGCAGGATCTCTCCGAACCGGCGTCCGTCGAGGGCCGGTAGTGGGACGGCGAAGACCGGCTCACGGACGTCGTCGATACGCAGGACGGCAAGGTCGATACCACCGGGCCGTCCGTACCAGCGCCGCGGTCCGGGGTCCGCGAGCGGAGCGCCGCATAGCGCGGCGACGGCACGGCCCGCAGAGGAGCATGCAGCTTCGACGCCCCGCTCGAGCTGGACGGCTCCCACCGCGACATCCCCGATGGCGAGGATCCGCTCGTCCTCCGTCCGCCCGTCGGCATCCACGATCACGCCTCCGCTCTGGCGCACCGGGAGGCCGGCGTTGAGCGCGAGTTCGTCCCTGGCCCGCGCGGCGGTCGTCACGACGAGGTCCGCCCGGGCGAAGGTCCCGTCCTGGAACTCGACCGCGGTGACGGCACCGGCCTCGTCGGGATCGACGCGCGTCAGCCGCGTCCGGGTCCGCACGGTGATCCCGCGTGCCTCCACGACCCGCCGCAGGGACGCCGCCGCAGATGCAGACAGCACGGAGGGAAGCAGTCGATCCGTGGTGGCGACGAGGGTCGTCTGCACTCCGGCCTCATTCAACGCGAGCGCGACGTCGACCCCTGTCTCGTCGCCGCCGACGACCACCGCTCGGAGGGCACGCGGCAGCTCCGTCGCGCGGATGGCGAGGAACGCGCGCAGCGTCTGTGCGTCTTCCATCGAGCGGAAGGTGAAGGACCCTCGGGCGCGGATGCCTGGCACCTCGAGTGGCCGGGCGTGGGTCCCGGTCGCCAGGATGAGCGCGTCGTAGTCGTACCAGCGACGCGACCGGGTCCGCACGCGGCGTCCCGCCCTGTCGATACGCAGCACCCGGTCGTCGTCGATCAACCGGACCCGATCGTCGCGGAACGGGGCACGGTCGAGATCGATGCCCGACGCCGCGTCGCCGGCGACCACCCGCGCCAGCCCGGAGCGGTCGTAGGGTAGCCGCCCCTCGTCACCGAACACCGTGATCCGCACGTCCCGCTCCGGGTCTTCCAGCATCCGCGCGACGAAACGGTGCGCGGCGATCCCCGCTCCGACGACGAGGAGCTCGGCCGTCTGCTCTGCGCTGTCGTCCATGGAACTCCTGTCGACCTGGGGACTGTCGTGGTCGCGACGATAGGAGCGCTGTGTTACCCGGAGATGACGCGGAGTGTTTCCTGCGTCGAACGTTCTGCTCACGAAACGGTAACGTCCCGATCCGCCGAGACCCCGGGTCGTCGTCGAGACCCCGCCTCGTTCACGCACGAAACGCGGGGTCTCGGCGGGAAGACGGGGTCTCGCGGATCGAAGAGGGCGTACTAGGCTGAGCCTCGTCCTTTCCGCCTCCCGCGGCGTGACCGCGCAAGGAGAATCACCGTGTCTGCCAACGAGCCCGCGAAGCCGACCCCGCCCGTTCCCACCCCGCCCGCCGTGCCGATGCCGCGGAAGACGCCCACCCCGGCCGCCGTCGCCGCGCCCGCCGCGAAGCCGACCCCGGTCTCGTCCGCCGGTGAATGGGGCCGCGTGTCCGAAGACGGCACCGTCGAGGTGCGCGAGGGAGAGACCTGGCGCGTCGTCGGTCAGTATCCGGACGGCACCCCCGACGAGGCCCTCGCCTACTTCGTCCGCAAGTACGACGACATCGCCTTCAAGGTCGTCGCGCTGGAGCAGCGCCACCAGGCCGGCGGCGCCTCGGCGAGCGACCTGTCCAAGCAGGCCGCCCACCTCATCGACGAGGCCACGGACGCTGCGGCCGTCGGCGACCTCGCCGGACTCCGCGACCGTCTCACCGCCCTGACCGCCTCGCTGTCCGAGGCCACGGCCCAGGAGGCGCAGCAGGCGAAGGAGCTCGTGGACCAGGCCATCGCGGAGCGCACGGCCCTCGTCGAGCGCGCCGAGGCCATCGCCGCCCGTGATCTCAGCAAGGTGCAGTGGAAGCAGGTCACTGCCGAGCTCAACGAGCTGTTCGAGGCCTGGCAGTCCCAGCAGCAGAACGGCCCGCGCCTGTCGAAGGGAATCTCTCAGCAGCTCTGGAAGCGCTTCCGTGACGCCAGGGCCGTCGTCGACAAGCACCGCCGCGCGTTCTACTCCGAGCTCGACGACGCCCACAAGGCGGCGCGCGACGCGAAGTCCCGTCTCGTCGAGCGGGCCGAGGCGCTGGCGCCCCGCGGGGTCGACGGCATCCCCGCGTACCGATCGCTCCTCGACGAGTGGAAGTCCGCGGGCCGTGCCGGTCGCAAGGCCGATGACGCCCTCTGGGCGCGCTTCAAGGCCGCGGGCGACGCCCTGTACGCCGCCCGCGCCGAGCAGGCCGCTGCCGAGGAGGCCGACTCCGCCCCGAAGATCGAGGCCAGGCAGGCTCTGCTCGAGCAGGCCAAGGCGGTCGCCGACGAGCCGAACATCAAGCGGGCCCGTGCCCTGCTCACCCGCATCCAAAGGGAGTGGGACGAGGTCGGCCGCATCTTCCCGCGCGACAAGGAGCGCGCGCTCGACGACAAGCTCCGCGTCATCGAGCAGGCGCTCAAGGCGCGCGAGGACGTCGACTGGAAGAAGAACAACCCGGAGACCAAGGCGCGCGCGAACGACATGAGCTCGCAGCTGCACGAGGCCATCGAGAAGCTGGAGGCCGAGCTGGCCGCCGCCGAGAAGGCCGGCGACAGCAAGGCCGCCAAGGAGGCCGCGGACGCCCTCGAGGCCCGTCGCGCCTGGCTCAACGCCCTCGGCGGCTGAGCTCTCCACAGGTCCAGACATCTCCGTCTGAGGGGGGTGCATGACGTCACACTGGCGACATGCACCCCGCTCTGCTCTATCTCCCCGGCTCACGCTTGAGCTTGGCTGAACTCTGCGCGGCACGCCTCGACGGTCATGTCGTCGAGATCGGCGACGCGTACATCCCCGCCGACTTGCCCGAGTCTGCCGACGTGAGGGCGAGCAGCATCGCGTTCCTCGTACAGGAAGGATCTGCGGCCTGCGGTCCGACCGCCGCGTGGATCCACGGCGCCCGGGATGCACCGCCGGCGGTCCATCACGTGCGACGTTGTGTGGAACGTCGCGTGCGCCCCCGGCTGCACGCCAGGGTCGTCTTCCACGACACGGCGATCCCGGCGAGGGAGGTCGAGGAGCTCGGTGGCATCCGGGTCTCGATCCCGGTCCGCACGATGTGCGACCTGGCGACCGGTCTGCACCGGGATCCCCGCGTGCTCCCCTGGATGCAGGCCCTCGCACACGTCCGGCCCGACACGCTCGATGGCGCGATCGAGATCCTCCGAGGTCGCCACCGCGTCCCCGGCAGCGTCAGCGGCGTCGCGGCTCTCGAGCGGCTCGTCAGGAAGAGGTGACGCGGTACACGTCGTAGACCGCGTCGATCCGCCGCACGGCGTTCAGGACGCGGTCCAGGTGCACCGCATCGCCCATCTCGAACACGAACCGGCTCAGGGCCAGCCGCTCGTCCGTCGTCGTGACGGTCGCCGACAGGATGTTGACGTGGTGCTCGCTGAGCACCCGGGTGACGTCGGACAGGAGCCCGGAACGATCGAGGGCCTCGACCTGGATCTGCACCCGGAAGACGCTCTTCGTCGTCGGCGCCCAGGAGACTTCCACGAAGCGGTCCTGCTCGCCGCTGAGCGCCTTCACGTTGACGCAGTCGGCCCGGTGCACGGAGACACCGCTCCCCCGCGTGACGAAGCCGACGATGGGGTCACCGGGAACGGGCGTGCAGCACTTCGCGAGCTTGACGAGGATGTCGTTCGCGCCGCGCACGAGCACGCCGGAGTCGCCGCCTCGCGACTCGCGCGTCTGGACGCTGCCCGGCAGGTCGATCGCCCCGGTGGTCGGCTCGTCCGAGGCGACCAGCGCGGTGACCTTCTCCAGCACGGACTGCGTCGAGACGTGACCCTCGCCGACGGCGGCGTAGAGGCCGGAGACGTCCTCGTAGTGCATCTGATGCGCGACCTCGGTGAACGAGTCCTGGCTCATCAGACGCTGCAGCGGCAGGTTCTGCCGGCGCATCGCACGCGCGATCGCCTCTTTGCCCTGTTCGATCGCCTCCTCGCGACGCTCCTTCGTGAACCAGCCGCGGATCTTGTTCCTCGCGCGGGTGCTCTTGACGAAGCCGAGCCAGTCCTGGCTCGGCCCCGCGTCCGGATTCTTGGAGGTGAAGACCTCGACGACGTCGCCGCTCTTCAGCTCTGACTCCAGCGGCACCAGGCGTCCGTTGACCTTGGCGCCCATCGTCCGGTGCCCGATCTCGGTGTGCACGGCGTAGGCGAAGTCCACGGGTGTGGCGCCGGCCGGGAGGCCGATCACGCGTCCCTTCGGCGTGAAGACGTAGACCTCCTTGGCACCGATCTCGAACCGCAGCGAGTCCAGGAACTCGCCGGGATCGGCGGTTTCAGCCTGCCAGTCGGAGATGTGCGCGAGCCACGCCATGTCGGTGTCGGAGGCGCGGACCTCCGCCTTGCCGCCGCCGTTCATGCGCTCCTTGTACATCCAGTGCGCGGCGACACCGTACTCCGCCTGATGGTGCATCTCGTGCGTGCGGATCTGGATCTCGACCGTGCGACCGGCGGGGCCGATCACGGTGGTGTGCAGCGACTGATAGAGGTTGAACTTCGGGGTGGCGATGTAGTCCTTGAACCGGCCGGGCAGC
Organism: Zhihengliuella sp. ISTPL4; assembly: GCF_002848265.1. GTDB lineage: Bacteria > Actinomycetota > Actinomycetes > Actinomycetales > Microbacteriaceae > Microbacterium. The sequence continues at coordinate 766,837 of NZ_CP025422.1, read as the reverse complement.
GGCGTCCATCGTGCGTGGATCGCTCCGAGCACGGCATAGCAGTCGCGCACCGAGGAGACGAGGACGCGGATGCCGATGAGGTCGTAGATGTCGTCGAACTCGCGGCCACGGATGACCATCTTCTGGTACACCGAGTACAGCTGCTTGGGCCGGCCGACGACCTTGCCGCGGATGCGCAGGTCACGGAGGTCCTCGTCGATCTCCTCGATGACCTGACTCAGGTACTTCTCGCGCTGCGGGGTGCGCTGCGCGATGAGACTGTGGATCTCGTTGTAGATCTTCGGGTGGAGGACGGCGAAAGAGAGGTCCTCGAGCTCCGACTTGATCGCCTGGATACCGAGGCGATTGGCCAGGGGGGCGTAGATCTCCAGCGTCTCCTTGGCCTTCTTCGCGGCCTTCTCCGGCGGGACGAAGCCCCAGGTGCGGGCGTTGTGCAGTCGGTCTGCGAGCTTGATGAGCAGCACGCGGATGTCCTTCGACATCGCGACGATCATCTTGCGGACGGTCTCCGCCTGCGCGCTCTCCCCGTACTTGACCTTGTCGAGCTTGGTGACGCCGTCGACGAGCATCGCGACCTCGTCGCCGAACTCCGCGGTCAGATCCGTGAGCGCGTAGCCCGTGTCCTCGACGGTGTCGTGCAGCAGAGCCGCGGCGATCGCCCGCGGTCCGAGCCCGAGCTCCGCGAGGATCTGGGCGACGGCGAGCGGGTGCGTGATGTACGGCTCGCCGCTCTGCCGCTTCTGCCCCTCGTGCTTCTCCTTCGCGACCGCATAGGCACGGGAGATGACCGAGAAGTCGCCCTTGGGATGGTTGGCCCTGACAGTGCGGATCAGATTGTCGAGGTCGTTGATCCGGGACGCGCGCGAGAAGATGCGGGGCACCAGCCGTCGCAGACTCGAACCCTGCGACGCCGTCTGCGGCTCCGCCATCCACTCACCTCCGAATCAGACAATCCTACGCGCGCTGAGCGGGGGCCGGCCCCGCGGCGGGGGCGTCAGGCGTCGACAGCCGCCTTGCTCCGTGCGGCGCGGATACGCGCGTCGCGCTCCTTGATCTGCGGCTCGTTCTCGCGGAACAGCGAATACAGCGGCGCCGCGACGAACAGGGTCGAGTACGTCGCCACGAGGATGCCGACGAAGATCGACAGCGAGATGTCGGTCAGCGTCTCCGCGCCGAGCCAGAAGGCACCGATGAAGAGGATCGCACCGACCGGCAGCGCTGCCACCACGGAAGTGTTGATCGAGCGGATGAGGGTCTGGTTCACCGCGAGGTTGACCGACTCTCCGAACAGCCGCGAGGTCTTCTCCCCGTCCTCGGTGGTGTTCTCCCTGATCTTGTCGAACACGACGGTGGTGTCGTACAGGGAGTACGCGAGGATCGTCAGGAAGCCGATGACCGCCGCCGGTGAGATCTCGAACCCGGCGAGGGCGTACACGCCGACGGTGATCACGAGCACGTCGAGCAGGCCGATGATCGCGGCCGCCGACATCTTCCACGTGCGGAAGTAGATGGCGAGGATGAGGAAGGTCAGCGCGAGGAAGATCGCCAGACCCCACAGCGACTGCCGCGTCACGCTCTCGCCCCAGGCCGGGCCGATGAACGACGAGGCGACGGCATCCGGCTCGACGCCGTACGCGTCGGCGAGGGCGCGGGCGACCTGCTGCGTCTCCGCCTCCGTCATCTGGTCGGTCTGCACCCGGACGTCCTGGTCGTTGACGATGACGACCTTGGTGGCGGCCCCAGGGACCACGGACTGCACCGCTTCGGTCGCGGTGTCCTGATCCGTGGTGTCGGGGGCAGCCACGGTGAACTGCGATCCACCGGTGAACTCGATCGAGAACTGGATCGGGCGGAACAGCGGCACCAGGGCCGAGCCGACGACCAGCGCGATCGCGATGATGAACCAGAGGCGGCGGCGGCCGACGAACGGGAAGGAGGTCTTGCCCGTGTAGAGGTTGTTGCCGAACTCATTCATGGAAGCCATCAGTTGTCTCCCTCCCTTCCGGCGGTGGACTGTCTCTCCGCGGCGAGGGCCTCGGCCCGCTTGCGCTCGGCGATGGTCTGCCGGCGGTCCGCCTCTCCGCGCGAGCGTGCGTTCCGCGCCCCGCGCCCTGCGGACGCCGTGGCGACCTCTCGGTACTGCGAGCGGCTCCGGTACACGGCGCCCAGGGCTTCCGGATCGAGGCCGGAGAGCTTGTGCCCGCCGCCGAAGAAGCGGGTGCGGGCGAGCAGCTGCATCACCGGATGGGTGAAGATCACGAAGATCAGCACATCGATCACGGTCGTGAGGCCGAGCGTGAACGCGAAGCCCTTTACGGTCGAGTCCGCGAGGATGTACAGCACCACGGCGGCAAGGACGTTGATGGACTTGGAGATGTAGATGGTCCGCTTCGCCCGGCCCCAGCCGTCTTCGACGGCGCCGGTGATCGACTTGCCGTCGCGGAGCTCATCGCGGATGCGCTCGAAGTAGACGATGAAGGAGTCGGCGGTGAATCCGATCGACACGATGAGACCCGCGACCCCGGCGAGCGAGAGACGGAAGCCGATCCGCCACGCCAGGATGCAGATGACGATGTAGGTCAGCACCGCCATCACCGCGATCGACGCGATGATCACCGTCCCGAGTGCGCGGTACGACAGCAGCGAGTAGACCGCCACGAGCGCGAGACCGATGAGGCCCGCGATGAGGCCGATCTGGAGCTGCTGGGTGCCGAGGGTCGCGGAGATCGTGTCCGAGCTCTGCACCTCGAAGCTGAGCGGGAGGGCACCGAACTTGAGCTGGTCGGCCAGGGTCGTCGCGCTCTCCTGCGTGAAACTGCCCGAGATGCTGGGACGGCCGTCGAGGATGACGCCGTTCATGCGCGGCGCGCTGATGACCTCGCCGTCGAGCACGAAGGCGAACTGGTCGCGCGGCGACAGCCCGTCGATGCGGTTCTGGTTGAGCCGGGTGCTCACCTCGCCGAAGGCGTCCGCGCCCTCGCCGTTCATGGTGAGCTGCACGATCCAGGCACCGGAGCGCGGGTCGCGTCCCGCCGTCGCGTCGGTGATCGCGCGGCCGTCCAGCTCGGCCGGGCCGAGGATGAATTTGGCCGTGTCGTCGGGCGAGCAGGCGATCACCGGCTCGTCCTTCGGGGCCTTCGACGGGTCGTTGGCGGGGTTGGCGCAGTCGTACGCCTGGAACTCCGCCGCGAGCTTGTCGGTGACCCACGACAGGTCGCTGGCGTCGGTGGGCTCGGCCGTGGGCTCCGCGTTCAGCGAGGGGTCCGGGCTCGGGTACGGGGTGGAGTTGCCGTCCTCCCCGACGAACTCCGTGCTCGCGGCCGTGGTGTAGAGCACCGGACGGAACTCGAGCTGGGCACTGGACTGGATACGCTGACGCGTCTGCTCGTCCGCCTCACCGGGGATCTGGACGACGATGTTGCGCCCGCCCTCGGTCGTGATGTCGGCCTCGGCGACACCGGAGGCGTCGACACGCTGACGGATGATCGCCGCGGCCTGGTCGAGCTGCTCCTGGGTCGGCGCGGCTCCGTCCTCCGTCTCGGCGCTCAGGACGATCTGGGTGCCGCCCTGCAGATCGAGCGCGAGCTCAGGGGTCCAGGAACTCTGCTTGAAGACGTACACACCCAGCGCATTGATGCCGAAGAGCACGCCCGTCACGAGGAGCAGGCCGAGGAGGACCCGCCAGGCGTGACGGACCGGAGAAGATGAAGCCACGTGTGTTCAGCTTTCTGGAAGGACGGTGATCCGGGAGGCCGCGACGGCCTTCGTCTTACTTGTCGTCGGCGTCCCGCTCGAGGCGGGCGCGAGTCTCCTCCGGCGTCTCCACCGCGGGCGCGGCGGTCTCATCGACGATGTGGTCGTCCACGCCGTCGACGGGCGCGTCGACGATAGCGTCCTTGGGCTCCACGATGCGGAGGATCGCCTGGCTGTGCACCTCGATGACGGTGCCGGGCGCGATCTCCACCAGGGCCGGCGAGTCGAGGTCGTCGGCGTCGTAGGCGACGATCGTGCCGTAGATGCCGCCCTGAAGCAGGACCTTGGCACCGGGGACCGTCTTGGTCGCCTTCTCCTCCTGCTCGGCCTTCATCTGCCGGGTGCGCTTGCGCGTGTTGAAGATCATGAAGATCAGGAGGACGGCGAGGAGTCCGAAGAGGACAAATTCCATGGGCATGGGGATGGCGCCTTTCTCAGGTGCACGCACCAGCCTTTGGGCGCACAGCGGTATCCGGGAAGTCTTCAGCGATTATAGGTCATCCAACTTCAGCATCCCGTCCGGGTGAGCCACGCCGAGGTGGGCGTAGGCCTCCGGCGTCGCGACCCGCCCGCGGGGAGTGCGACCGAGGAAGCCGATCCGGACGAGGTACGGCTCGACCACGCTCTCGACGGTCTCCGGCTCCTCTCCTACCGCCACCGCGAGGGTGCTCAAGCCCACCGGGCCGCCGCGGAACCGCCGGACCAGGGCATCGAGCACCGCACGATCCAGACGGTCCAGTCCGATCGCATCCACGTCGTAGAGGTCGAGCGCCGCCTGGACGCCGGTCAGAGTCGCCTCACCGCCGCCGTGCACGAGCGCGTAGTCACGCACGCGCCGCAGCAACCGGTTCGCGATGCGCGGCGTGCCGCGGGACCGTCGGGCGATCTCGGAGAGTGAGTCGGTCGGGAGATCGACGCCGAGCACGCTGGCCGAGCGTCCGATGACCTGCTCCAGCTCGCCCTCGTCGTAGAACTCGAGGTGCCCGGTGAAGCCGAACCTGTCACGGAGCGGGTTCGGGAGCAGACCGGAACGCGTGGTCGCACCGACGAGGGTGAACGGGGAGAGCTCCAACGGGATGCTGGTCGCCCCTGCCCCCTTCCCGACCATGATGTCGATCCGGTAGTCCTCCATGGCGAGGTACAGCATCTCCTCCGCCGACCGGGCCATGCGATGGATCTCGTCGATGAAGAGGACCTCGCCGGGGACGAGGCTCGACAGCAGGGCGGCCAGGTCTCCGGCGTGCTGGATCGCGGGGCCGCTGGACATGCGAAGGGGACGATCGCTCTCATGGGCGACGATCATCGCCAGCGTCGTCTTGCCCAGTCCGGGAGGACCGGCGAGCAGGATGTGGTCTGCCGGGCGGGACTGGATGCGAGCCGCCTCCAGGAGGAGCTGCAGCTGTCCGCGCACCTTCTGCTGTCCGACGAACTCGCCGAGGCTCGATGGCCGGAGAGCGCCCTCGATGGCGAGTTCGGACTCGTCGGTCGGCTCGGTCGGATCGAGGGCGTCAGCCACGGCTCTGGCCTCCCTGCGCCGGACCGAGCAGCGCCAGCGTGCGTCGCAGAAGCGCCGCCACCGAGGCGCGCTCGGCGTCGGTGGCCTCCGTCGCCGTCTGCGTCGCCGCCTCGGCCGCGACCTTCTCCGACCATCCGAGCCCCACCAGGGCCACCGTGACCTGAGAGACCACGTCGGCGCCTCCCGATGCAGTAGGCGCCGACGGCGCGGCGACCGCCTGCACCTTGCCGGCGAGCTGCACGACGATGAGCTTGGCGGTCTTGGGCCCGATGCCGGACACGCGGCGGAAGGGCGCGTCGTCCTCCGCGGTCACCGCCTCCGCGATCTGGTCGGCGGTGAGGTGGGAAAGCACGCCGAGCGCCGACTTCGGGCCGACCCCGGTGACGCTGAGCAGGAGGCTGAAGATCTCCAGCTCGCCGCGATCGGCGAAGCCGAACAGGGACAGCGAGTCCTCGCGCACGATCAGGCTCGTGTGCAGCAGGAGCTTCTCCCCCACCGTGGCGGTGTGGGCGACGTCTGCGGGGACCGCCACGGCGAATCCGACACCGCCGACGTCGATGATGACCTGGTCCGGCGTCGTGTGCAGCACGGTGCCGTGCAGAGAGGAGATCATCCCGTCAGTCTAGGAGCCGGATCGTAGATATGTTCGAGCGACACGCTCCGCGTCGGCCCACGCGCGCTGCGCGGGTGTGAGACCACCACCCGCACGGCTCGACACCGGGGCACCGCGGCGCCAGGCGTGGCAGAGGGCGATCGCCAGGGCGTCGGCGGCATCGGCCGGCTGCGGAGGCGCGTCCAGCCGCAGGATCCGGGCGATCATCGCCTGGACCTGGCGCTTGTCGGCGGAGCCGTACCCCGTCACCGCGGCCTTGACCTCGCTCGGCGTGTGGGTCGCCGCAGGAAGGCCGGCCTCGGCGGCGATCAGGAGCGCGACCCCACTCGCCTGCGCGGTACCCATCACGGTGTGCGTGTTCTGCTGCGCGAACACCCGCTCGACCGCGACCGCATCGGGGCGGTGCTCGGCGATCGCGGCGCGGATGCCGGCGGCGACGAGGGCGAGACGATCGCCGATCTCCGCGTCCGGCGCCGATCGGATCACGCCGACGTGGACGAGCGTGCCGCGGCGGGCGCGATCGACGTCGACGATGCCCACACCGCACCGGGTGAGTCCGGGGTCGATGCCGAGCACACGCAGCGAAGTGGTCACCCGATCAGGCTAAGCCGCTCGCCCCGTCGTCGGCTCACGCCGCGCCTAGGCGTCGTCGTTCTCGAGCTCGGCCTGGACCTCGGCGGACAGGTCGAAGTTGCTGAAGACGTTCTGGACATCCTCGCTGTCCTCGAGCGCGTCGATGAGGCGGAACACCTTGCGGGCGGTCTCGGCGTCGATCTCGACCTTGAGGTTCGGCACGAATTCGACGTCGGCCGACTCGTACTCGATCCCGGCGTCCTGCAGCGCGGAGCGGACGGCCACGAGGTCGCTCGCCTCGGTGATGACCTCGAAGCCCTCGGCGTGCGGCTCGATCTCCTCCGCCCCGGCCTCCAGCGCCGCCATCATGACGTCGTCCTCGGTGGTCCCCTCGGAGCCGACCACGATGACGCCCTTGCGGCTGAAGTTGTACGCCACGCTGCCCGGGTCGGCGAGGGTGCCGCCGTTCCGGCTGAGCGCGGTGCGCACCTCGGCCGCGGCGCGGTTCTTGTTGTCGGTCAGACACTCGATCATCAGCGCCACACCGTTGGGTCCGTAGCCCTCGTACATGATTGAGGTGTACTCCACGGCCTCGCCGCCGATACCGGCGCCGCGCTTGATCGCGCGGTCGATGTTGTCCTTCGGGACCGAGGTCTTCTTCGCCTTGAGCACCGCGTCGAAGAGCGTCGGGTTGCCCTGCAGGTCGGCGCCGCCCAGCTTGGCCGCGACCTCGATGTTCTTGATGAGCTTGGCCCAGGACTTCGCACGGCGCGCGTCGATGACGGCCTTCTTGTGCTTGGTCGTGGCCCACTTGGAATGCCCGGACATAAGTCTCCGCTCGTCGTCTGCGCCCCGGAACGCCGCCCAGGGCGTCGTCCAGTCTATCGAACCGTGCCGAAGCGCCGCGCTGGCCCCTGTCTCGGACACAGACCATCACGCGAGAACAGGCGCCCACCTGCGGGGGCGCCTGTTTTCGCGGGGGTGCCTGAACTCACGCTCGCGCAGTCAGCCCCGGGCGGACACGCGGTCGAGGAAGCGCCGGTGGAACCGCGTCTCGCTCGAGATCTCCGGATGGAAGCTGAGCCCGAGCAGTCCGTCCTGCTCGACAGCGACCACACGGCCGTCGGACAGCGTTGCGAGCACCGAGGCCCGCGCTCCCACCGCCTCCACGACCGGCCCGCGGATGAAGGCCGCCGTCACCGGCTCGTCGAACGCGGGCACCGTCACCTCCGCCTCGAACGACTCGGCCTGGCGTCCGAAGGCGTTGCGCCGCACGACCGCGTCGAGCCCGCCGAAGCTCTGCTGTCCCTCGATCGCATCGACGACCTCGTCGGCCAGAAGAATGAGCCCCGCACAGGTGCCGAGCACCGGCATCCCGTCGGCGATCGCTTCGCGGATCGGCTCCTGCAGCCCGAACAGCCGGGCCAGCTTGTCGATCACAGTCGATTCGCCACCAGGGAGTACGAGTCCGTCGACCTGCGCGAGCTCTTCGGGTCGACGGACCAGCGTGACCTCGGCCCCGAGCGCCTCGAGCAGGTCGGCGTGCTCGCGCACGTCGCCCTGCAGCGCGAGCACGCCGACGCGCGGACTACCAGCCACGCTCGGCGAGGCGGTGCGGCGCGGGCAGGTCGCTGACGTTGATGCCGACCATCGCCTCGCCCAGCCCGCGGGAGACCTCGGCGATCACCTTCGGATCGTCGAAGAACGTGGTGGCCTTGACGATGGCCTTCGCCCGCTCGGCGGGGTTGCCGGACTTGAAGATGCCGGAGCCGACGAAGACGCCGTCGGCGCCGAGCTGCATCATCATCGCCGCATCGGCCGGAGTCGCGACGCCACCGGCGACGAAGAGCACCACGGGGAGCTTCCCGGTCTCGGCGATCTCTGCGACGAGCTCGTACGGTGCCTGCAGCTCCTTCGCGGCGACGAACAGCTCGTCCTTGGGCAGCGCGGTCAGCGCGGCGATCTCTCCCCGGATCTTCCGGATGTGCTTCATCGCCTCGGAGACGTCACCCGTGCCGGCCTCGCCCTTGGAGCGGATCATCGCGGCACCCTCGTTGATGCGGCGCAGCGCCTCCCCCAGGTTCGTGGCTCCGCAGACGAACGGCACGGTGAAGCCGAACTTGTCGATGTGGTTCACGTAGTCGGCAGGCGAGAGCACCTCGGACTCATCGATGTAGTCGACGCCGAGCTCCTGCAGCACCTGCGCTTCGACGAAGTGTCCGATGCGCGCCTTCGCCATGACGGGGATCGACACCGCGTCGATGATGCTGTCGATCATGTCCGGGTCGCTCATCCGCGATACTCCGCCCTGCGCTCGGATGTCCGCGGGGACCCGCTCCAACGCCATCACGGCGACGGCGCCGGCGTCCTCGGCGATCTTTGCCTGCTCAGCGGTGACGACGTCCATGATGACGCCCCCCTTGAGCATCTCGGCGAGACCGCGCTTCACGCGTGCGGATCCGGTGGTGGGCTGCTCGGTCATGGGGGTCTCCTGTCGGATGATCCGAAATCGGTTTTGATCTAGATCAAAAGTAGCACTGTCCGATCCACTTAGAATCTCGGAGGAGGATCATGAGCGAGCAGATCAGGGGAACCACCGCGGCGGAGATCGCGGACAGCGTGCGCGCCCTCCGAGACCGCGGCGCGCTCCGGCCCGGCGAGGTCCTTCCGCCCGTGCGCGAGCTCGCGGCGACCCTCGGGGTCAACCGCAACACCGCGGTCGCCGCCTACCGGCAACTCGCACAAGCGGGTCTCGTGCACTCGCGGGGCCGCGCGGGCACGGTGGTCGCCGGTGCGGACGCCGTGCCCCAGGAGGGGTACGCAGCCGATACCGTCCTCCGAGACATCGGCACCGGCAACCCTGACCCGGCACGGATCCCCGACCCGTCGCAGGCGCTCGGCACGATCGGTCGTCGTCCCGTGCTCTACGGGGAGCCGGTGATCGATCGCGGTCTCGAGGCGTGGGCACGGGAGTGGATGGGCGCCGACCTCCCCGGTCACGACTTCCGGGTCACCGTGACCAGCGGTGCGGTGGATGCCGTCGAGCGCCTGCTCGCGCAGGCGCTCATGCGTGATGACGCCGTGGCGCTCGAGGACCCCTGCTTCCTCGCAAGCATCCACACCGTGCGGCTGGGCGGCTATCGGGCCATCACGGTGCCGGTGGACGAGGAGGGGATGACGGTCGACGGTCTCCGCGCCGCTCTGGACGCGGGCGTCCGCGCCGTGATCTGCACCCCGCGCGCACAGAATCCGACGGGGGTGAGCCTCTCCCCCGCCCGCGCGGAGGCGCTGCGGGGCGTGCTCGCCGACCACCCCTACGTGCTCGTCATCGAGGACGACCACTTCTCTCTGCTCTCCCAGCGTCCCTACGAATCGCTGATCGGACCCGAGCACCGGCGATTCGCCCTGGTCCGCTCGGTGTCGAAGTTCCTCGGCCCTGACATGTGCCTCGCGCTCGCGGCGACCGACTCGGAGACGGCGGAGCGCCTGGCGATGCGGCTCAGCCCCGGTACCACGTGGGTCAGTCACCTGCTGCAGCGCCTCACGCTCGCCCAGCTCACCGACCAAGACGTCCGCGAGGAGATCGCGGAGGCGGGCCGGCACTACGCCGCGCGGAACGCCGCGTTCGCGGCACGCCTGCGTGCCGAGGGGATCGATGCCCCCGATCCGGACGGTCTGAGCCTGTGGGTCGGCTTCGAGAAGCCGGCGCGCACCATCGCCGACCACCTCATGCGCCGCGGCTGGCTCGCTCGCACCGGAGACGACTTCGCGCTCGACGAGCGCGCCGAGCCGTCGCACCATCTCCGCCTCACCGTGCACGGCCTCTCCGAGGCTGACACGGAGACCCTCATCGCCGACCTCGTCGCCGCCGGACGATGACCACCCGACGCGGGCACCGCCCCGCCCAGAATGAAAGGGACCGGGTATGAAGATCCTGTCCATCCAGTCCGCCGTCGCATACGGTCACGTCGGCAACTCCGCGGCCGTCTTCCCGCTCCAACGCATCGGCGTGGAGGTCCTGCCGGTCTACACGGTGACGTTCTCGAACCACACCGGGTACGGCGCCTGGCGCGGCCCGCTGATCGATCCGGCCGACGTCGGCGAGGTGATCACCGGCATCGAGGAACGCGGCGTCTTCGGCTCCATCGACGCCGTGCTCAGCGGCTACCAGGGCAGCGAGGGCATCGGCGACGTCATCATCGACGCGGTCGCCAGGGTGAAGGCCGCCAACCCCGATGCGCTGTACGCGTGCGACCCGGTCATGGGCAACGCCAAGTCCGGCTGCTTCGTGGCTCCGGCCATCCCGATCCTGCTCCGCGAACGCGTGGTTCCCGTGGCCGACATCATCACGCCGAATCAGTTCGAGCTCGGCTTCCTCACCGAGACCGAGCCCGACACGCTCGAGTCGACCCTCGCCTCGGTCGACCTCGCACGGGCGATGGGGCCGCGCACGGTGCTCGTCACGAGCGTCGAGCGGCCCGACCGTGAAGAGGACACGATCGAGATGCTCGCCGTGGACGACGCGGGCGCCTGGCTCGTACAGACCCCGCACCTGCCGATGAAGGCCAACGGCTCCGGCGACGTTACGGCGGCGCTGTTCACCGCGCACTACATCGACACCGGCAGCGCGCAGACCGCTCTGGAGCGCACCGCCTCCAGCGTCTACGACCTGCTGCAGGCCACGCTCGACTCGGGCGAGCGCGAGCTGCAGCTCGTCGAGGCGCAGGAGTTCTACGCGAACCCGCGAATGCAGTTCACCGCCCGCCAGGTGCGCTGACCCCTTCACGATCCTGGGTCCCTGAGCCTGTCGAAGGGCCCGAACTGGGTCCCTGAGCCTGCCGAAGGGCCCGAACTGGGTCCCTGAGCCTGTCGAAGGGCCGCGACGCTTCGACAGGCTCAGCGACCCACTCCGTGACTCGGCGACCCGCGCGTTGGCTCAGCGCTCGGGAGTGGGCCAGGCCTCGGCGACGGCCTCCCGCACCTCACCGAGGAGCTGCGGGAGCGCCTTCGTCTTGGCGATGATCGGGAAGAAGTTCGCATCCGAGCGCCACCGCGGCACCACGTGCTGGTGCAGATGCGCGTCCACGCCCGCTCCGGCCACCGCCCCCTGGTTCATCCCGAGGTTGAAGCCGTCGCAGCCGGAGACCTCGCGGAGCACGCGCATCGCGGTCTGCGTGAGCGCGCCGATCTCCGCGACCTCCTCGGGCGAGGCCTGGTCGTAGGTGGCGATATGCCGGTACGGGCACACGAGCAGGTGCCCCGAGTTGTACGGGAAGAGGTTCAGCAGCACGTAGGCGGTCTCCCCGCGCGCCACGATGAGCCGCTCGGCGTCCGGGTACTTCGGCGCCTCGCAGAACGGGCACTCCTCGCGTAGCGGTTCCGGCCCGGCCTGGATGTACGCCATCCGATGCGGGGTCCACAGCCGCTGGAACTCGTCGGGGACCCCGACGAGACGGGAGGCGTCCTCCAGGTCCGCCTCACCGCCCGTCATGCGAGATCCCCTGCCTTCAGCACGAGCGCGTGCGAGGCGATGGCGGCGCTGATCCGGCGCACCGCGTCGGCGACCGGCACGCCGTTCTCCTGCGTGCCGTCACGGAAGCGGAACGACACCGTCCCTGCGGCGCGATCCTGCTCCCCCACGATGAGGATCAGTGGGACCTTCGCGGTGGTGTGATTCCGGATCTTCTTCTGCATCCGGTCGTCGGAGTGATCGACGTCCGCGCGGACACCCGCCGCTCGGAGCTGCGCGATGACGTCGTCCAGGTAGTCGCCGTACTGCTCCGCCACGGGCACACCCACGACCTGGCTCGGCGCGAGCCAGAGCGGGAAGTCGCCGGCGTAGTGCTCGAGGAGGATCGCGAAGAAGCGCTCGACGGAGCCGAGGAGCGCCCGGTGGATCATCACGGGCCGGTGCTTCTGTCCGTCGGGACCGGTGTACTCCAGCTCGAAGCGGTCGGGCTGGTTGAAGTCGAGCTGGATGGTCGACATCTGCCAGGTGCGCCCGATGGCATCGCGGGCCTGCACCGAGATCTTCGGGCCGTAGAAGGCGGCGCCGCCCGGGTCGGCCACGAGCTCGAGACCGGACTCGATCGCGACCTCGCGCAGCGTGTCGATCGCCGTCGACCACTGCTCGGGCTCGCCGAGGAACTTCGGGTTGCCCTCCTCGTTGGTCGAGAGCTCGAGGTAGAAGTCGTTGAGGCCGTAGTCGCGGAGCAGGTCGAGGACGAGGTTCAGGTTGGTGGTGAGCTCCTCCTTCACCTGGTCCTGAGCGACATAGATGTGCGCGTCGTCCTGGGTCAGACCGCGCACGCGGGTCAGTCCCGAGAGTGTGCCGCTCTTCTCGTAGCGGTACACCGTGCCGAACTCGGCCAGACGCAGCGGCAACTCCCGGTAGGAGCGCCCGCGCGAACGGAAGATGAGGTTGTGGAACGGGCAGTTCATCGGCTTCAGGTAGTAGTCCTGGCCCTGCCGGGTGACGTTGCCCTCGTCGTCGACGACCTCGTCGAGGTGCATCGGGGGGAACATGCCATCCGCATAGGTCTGCAGGTGCCCCGACGTCATGAAGAGATCCTTCTTCGTGATGTGCGGGCTGCTTACGAGGTCGTAGCCGTTGCGCAGCAGGTGCTTGCGCAGGTTCTCCTCGATCTCGTAGCGGATGATGCCGCCCTTGGGGTGGAACACCGCCAGACCCGAGCCGATCTCGTCCGGGAAGGAGAAGAGGTCCATCTCGGCGCCGAGCTTGCGGTGGTCGCGACGCTCGGCCTCGGCGATGCGCTCCTGGTAAGCGCGCAGCTCGTCCTTCGTCGGCCAGGCCGTGCCGTAGATGCGCTGGAGCTGCGGGTTCTTCTCGCTCCCCCGCCAGTACGCGGCGGCGATGCGGGTGAGGTCCCAGCCGTTGCCGATCATGCGAGTGTTGGGCAGGTGCGGACCGCGGCAGAGGTCCTTCCAGACGACCTCGCCGTCGCGGGTGGTGTTGTCGTAGATCGTGAGCTCGCCCTCGCCCACCTCGACGGAGGCCCCCTCGGCGATCTCGGCGGCCCCCTGGGTTCCTGAGCCTGTCGACGGGCCCTTGAGCCCGATGAGCTCGAGCTTGAACGGCTCGTCCGCGAGTTCCGCACGAGCCTCCTCGTCCGTCACGACGCGACGGACGAAGCGCTGGCCCTCGCGGACGATGCGCTGCATCTCCTTGGAGATCGCCTTGATGTCCTCCGGCGTGAACGGGGTGTCGACGCCGAAGTCGTAGTAGAAGCCGTCCGTGATGGGCGGACCGATGCCGAGGTTCGCCTGCGGGTTGATCCGCTGTACCGCCTGGGCGAGCACGTGCGCGGTCGAGTGACGCAGGATGTTCAGGCCGTCGGGGCTGTCGATCGTGACGGGCTCGACATCGTCGGTCTCGGTGACCGTCGCAGCGAGGTCCTTGAGGACGCCGCCGACGCGCATGGCGACGACGTTTCGGTCAGAGAACAGGGCAAAGCCGTCGGTCGGCTGGGCGTTTTCAGGCACTGATCACTCCATCTGGGTCTGGATCTAGGCTACTCGTCCGCTCGCAGGTCGCCGACCGTCACGCGGCGGTCTCCGACAGCGAATCCGCGGCCGCCGGCGCGAAGATGATGATCGCCGCCCCGGCCAGCGCCACCACGGAGCCGATCACGTCCCACGAGGTGGGGCGGAATCCGTCGACGATGACACCCCAGGCGAGGGAGCCGGCGATGAAGATGCCGCCGTACGCGGCCAGGACGCGGCCGAAGTTCGCGTCCGGCTGGAGAGCCGCGATGAATCCGTAGGCGCCGAGCGCCATGACCCCGAGGACCGCGAACATCCAGCCTCTGTCCTCCTTCACCGCCTGCCAGATGAGCCAGGCGCCGCCGATCTCGGCGACGGCGGCGAGCAGGAAGAGGACGGTGATGCGCAGCACGGTCATCGCCTCAGTGTGACAGCCGCGGCGTCCGACGGGGACGGTAGCGTGGGCGCATGACACGGACGATCGCCCGCTGGCTCCTCGCTCTCGCCCTCGGCGCGATGGGCGTGCTGCACTTCACGCAGACACGAGGGTTCCGCGTCGTCGTGCCCGACTGGGCGACACGGTTCACCCGGATGGAGAAGGACGCGATCGTCCTGGCATCGGGGGCGACCGAGGTCGCGCTCGCCGCGGGATTGATCGCGCTGCCGCGCCCGCGCCGGAAGATCGGGTGGGCGACGGCGGGCTTCTTCGCCGCGGTCTTCCCCGGCAACTGGCATCAGTGGCGCACCGGGCGATCGACGCCAGGGCTCGACACGGACAGGCGACGGTTCGGGCGCCTCTTCCTGCAACCCCTGCTGGTCGCCTGGGCCCTGTGGGCGACGCGATGACCTCGCCCTCGATCGTCTGGTTCCGCGACGACCTCCGACTCGCCGACAATCCCGCGCTGCGCGCCGCCGTCGACCGCGATGAGCCGGTCATCGCGCTCTTCGTCCTGGATGAGCAGTCCCCCGGCGTCCGCCCGCTGGGCGGCGCGGCGCGCTGGTGGCTGCACCACTCCCTGGCTTCGCTCGCCGATCGGCTGAGGGAGAAAGGCGCGACGCTGGTCCTGCGGCGCGGACCCGCCGACCGCGTCGTCCGGGAGCTGGTCGCCGAATCGGGCGCGGGAGCGGTGTTCTGGAACCGCCGCTATGGCGGCGCCGGGCGTGGGATCGATGCCGGGCTGAAGACCGCGCTGCGTGACGAAGGTCTTGAGGTGACGTCCTTCGCGGGGTCGCTCCTGCACGAGCCGTGGACGGTGACCACCGGAAGCGGCACGCACTATTCCGTCTTCACGCCCTTCTGGCGGGCCTGCCTGGCGCTCCCGGCCCCTCGTGCCCCGCTTCCGGAGCCGCGCGAGCTTCACGGCACGCGTACGCGGCTCTCCTCCGATCCGCTCGACGACTGGCGACTGCTTCCCACCGCCCCGGACTGGGCGGGTGGGCTCCGCGACACCTGGGAACCCGGGGAGCCCGCCGCGCGCCGCCGGCTGCAGGACTTCCTCACCGAAGACCTCGGCACGTACGATCGCGCGCGCGACTCGCCCGCTGCCGGCGCCACCTCGCGGCTGTCCCCCCGTCTGCGCTGGGGCGAGCTCAGCCCGTTCACCGTGTGGCACGAAGCGGTCGAGGTCGACGGGGCCGGCGGTTTCCTCTCGGAGCTCGGGTGGCGCGAGTTCGCCTGGCACACGCTTTTCCACTTCCCCGAGCTCGCGACGAAGAACCTGCGGGCGGAGTTCGACGCGTTCCCCTGGCCTCCGCTGGATCCCGCACGTCTGGACCTCTGGCAGCACGGCGAGACCGGTGTCCCCCTCGTCGACGCCGGCATGCGCGAGCTCTGGCACACCGGCTACATGCACAACCGGGTGCGGATGGTCACCGCGTCGTTCCTCGTCAAGAACCTCCTCATCGACTGGCGGCTCGGCGAGGAGTGGTTCTGGGACACACTGGTGGACGCCGATGATGCGAACAACCCGTTCAACTGGCAGTGGGTCGCCGGTTCCGGGGCCGACGCCGCCCCGTACTTCCGCGTCTTCAACCCGGAACTGCAGGCCAAGAAGTTCGACAGCGAGGGGACGTACATCGGCCGCTGGGCGGCGGATGCCCCGACCGAGCCGATCGTCGACCTCGGCGAGACCCGGAAGGCAGCGCTCGCCGCCTACGACGTCGTGAAGCGCTCGGGGGCGCGAAGGGACTGACGCGCGGGCCGGTCCGACGCGTGCTGAACGGCGCATGGCAGACTGGGGACCGTGAGCCCGTCCCGCAAGCCCGCCGTCGTGCGGGGCTTCGCGACCTCGTCGCTCGCGATCTTCGTCGCGCTGGCCGGCCACGTGACCGGCGGCGGCGAGATGCCGGGCCCCCTGGGCATCCTCGTGCCCTGGGTGTTCGCCTTCATGGCGAGCGTGCTCCTCGCCGGACGCCGACTCTCCCTCACCCGGCTCACCCTCTCGGTGGCTGTCAGCCAATTCCTCTTCCACGCACTGTTCGTCCTCGGAACGGTCTCGCCATCTGGTGTGACGATCCCGCATGTGCACGGCGCTCCGCTCGTACTTCCCGCCGCCGACAGCGGGGCGGTCGTCGTGACGGCGGATGCCTCGATGTGGATCGGGCATGCCCTCGCCGCCCTGCTCACGGTGACGGCGCTGCACCGGGGCGAGCGCCTGCTCTTCGCCCTTCGCGAGCTCGCTGTTCATCTCGTCCGCTGGGTGCGTCGCCGCGCGGACGTGGTGCTCTCTCCGCGCTCTGCCGCCTGCTCCCTTCGCCTCACGGGCTTCCTCGACGTCCGGGCGGCCCGCGACCTCCGGTTCCTCGCCCCGCTTCACGGGCGGGCCCCGCCCTCTCTCCCCGCGCTCTGATCCGCGCCCCGCGGCCTCCGGCCGTGCGGTGCGTCCTCGCGCTGTCCGCTGTGACGCGCGTCCGAACGCAGGTACCCACGTCGCTCGACGACGTCTGAGAGAGGCTCTTCCATGTCCCCTGTCCGCAGATTCGCGGCCGGGGCGGTGCTGGCGGCTGTCGCGATCCTCGCGACGGCAGCGCCGGCGACCGCCCACGACCAGCTCCTCGAGAGCAGCCCCGCCGAGGGGGAACGTCTCGACGCGCCGCCGGGGAGCGTCACGATGACGTTCTCCGGCGAACTCCTCGTCCTCGACGAATCGACGGCCGGGGCCGTCGTCCTCGTGGTCGACGCGGATGGCGAGGACTGGGCGACGGGCGACGTGGAGGTGCGCGGCCGCAACGTCACCGCCGCGCTCACACCGGACATGCCGGAGGGCGGGTACCAGGTCCGCTGGCAGGTCGTCTCCGAAGACGGGCATCCGATCGCGGGGGTCATCCCGTTCGCGATCGGGGACGCCGCCCCGCTGGAGTCGACCGGGAGCGCGGAGGCGACCGCCTCCGCCGTGCCGGACGCTCCGACCGCATCGGATCAGAACGCAGACGGGACGGGCGGTCCGACCCGGATCCTGCTCGTCGGCGGGGCGGGAGCGGCTCTCGCCGTCGTCGTCTTCGCCGTCCTCCTCGTCCTTCGCCGCCGCCGCGCGGCCGCCGTGCCGCCGGACTCCGGCGACGACATGGCAGAGAACTCCTGAAAGGCATCACCATGAACACTCGCACTTCCCTCCCCCGCCTCGGGGCGACGATCGCCCTCTCGCTCGTCGCCCTCACCGGGTGCACGGCCCCGGCCGCCGAGCCGCCGGCCGCCGCTCCCGCCGGCGAAGCTCTCCGGATCGACGACGCCTGGGTCAAGTCGGCCGACGAAGGTATGACGGCGGCCTTCGGGATGCTCCGCAACGAGGGCGACGGGGACGTGACGGTGACCTCGGTCGCCTCCGCCGCCTCGCCCATGATCGAGCTGCACGAGACCGTGGAGAACGAGGCCGGCGAAATGGTCATGCGCGAGATCGCCGGGGGCTTCGTCGTCCCCGCGGGTGGCGGTCTCGCCCTGGAGCCCGGAGGAAACCACATCATGATGATGGATCTCGCCGAGCCGCTACGCGCCGGTGACGAGGTCGCCTTCACCGTCACCCTGTCGGACAACTCCACGTTCGACTTCACGGCGCCGGTGAAGGACTACTCCGGCGCGAACGAGAACTACGACGATGCCGACGACCACGAGGGCATGGACCACTGATGTCCGCGCGCGTCTCGGGCGCGCGCACCGGCCGCAGCGGCTCGACCCGGCGGCAGTTCCTCCTCGGAGGGGCTGTCGCCGGCGTCGGAGCCGCCGTCGCGGTCGGGGCGGACCTCGCCCTCTCTCGCGGGGATGCGGAGGCTCTCCAGCCCGCCGCACCGCTCAACGGCACCCTCACCGTTCCGTTCCACGGCATCCATCAGGCGGGCATCGACACCGCAGCCCAGGCGCACGGCTCGTTCGTGGCGCTGGACCTCCGTCCGGAGATCGACCGTGAGGGGCTCCGCCGACTCCTGCGGATCCTCACGGACGACGCGGCGAGACTCACCCAGGGGCGCTCGGCGCTCGCGGATTCCGAGCCGGAGCGCGCGCTGTCGCCGGCGCGGTTGACGGTCACGTTCGGCTTCGGCCCCGGGCTCGTGGCCCGAGCCGGCGGCGACGCCCCCTCCTGGCTCGCCCCCTTGCCCGCCTTCCGGGTGGACCGCCTGCAGCCGGAGTTCTCCGACGGCGACCTGCTCCTGCAGATCGCCGCGGACGATCCCCTCACGGCCGCGCATGCGCAGCGCATGCTCCTGAAGGACGCGCGCGGGTTCGCGACCGTCCGGTGGATCCAGCAGGGCTTCCGCCGTGCGCACGGGACCGAGCGCGCGGGGACCACCATGCGCAACCTCTTCGGCCAGGTCGACGGCACGAGCAATCCGCAGCCGGGTACCGATGACTTCGAGCGCGTGGTCTGGAGCGATGACGGATGGCTGGCCGGAGGCACCGGGATGGTCCTGCGGCGTATCCGCATGGACCTCGACGCCTGGGATCGCCTGGATCGCGGGGGTCGCGAGGCCTCGGTGGGGCGGACACTCCGCGACGGCGCACCGCTCACCGGGACGTCGGAGTTCGACGAGCCCGACTTCGACGCGACGACGGCCATCGGCTTCCCCGTCATCCCGGCCTTCGCGCACATCCGGCGCGCGCGCGGCGATGGGACCGAGCGCATCTTCCGCCGGGCGTACAACTACGACGAGCGCCCGGGCGGGAGTGCGATCTCGGAATCGGGCCTCCTTTTCGTCGCCTTCCAAGCGGACGTCGCGCGCCAGTTCGTCCCCATGCAGCAACGGCTCGACGAGCTCGACCTGCTCAACGAGTGGACCGTCCCGATCGGATCCGCCGTGTTCGCCGTGCCTCCGGGCTGCGCGGAAGGCGGCTACATCGGGGAGACGCTGCTCGACTGAGGCGGTGGAGTCAGTGGGGTCCGCGTCGTCGTGCGGCGGCGACCGCGGGCCCCACGCCGTCGAGCACCGCGGCCCCGTGCCCGGGGAGGACGACGCGTGCGGCGGTCTCGGCCAGCGTGTCCAGCGAGTCCATGGCCTCGGCGGTATCGGCCGTCGCCGCCCGCGCCACGATCTGCGGCCCGGTCTCGCCGGTGTACGGGTCGAGCGTCACCAGGGCGTCACCGGCGATGAGGACGCCGGCGGTCTCGAAGAAGTACGCGCAGTGCCCCGCCGTGTGCCCCGGGGTCCACAGGGCGAGCGGCGTGCCAGGCGCATCGATCGGATGCCCGTGCGTGACCCGCGGCTGCGCCTCCACACCGCGGACGTTCAGCGCTCCGGCGAGAACCATCCGGGTGATGGTGGGGATGCCCCTCGGATGACTCAGCACGTAAGGCACGCGCGGCGTGGCCGGACGGTAGCGATACGGGTGACGTGCGAGCTCCGCATCGCGGGGGTGGACGAACACCGAGACGCCCTCCTCGCGGAGTCCACGGGCCACGCCCACGTGATCGAAATGCCCATGCGTCAGGACGACGGCGTCGATATCGGCGGCCTCCGCCCCCAGGTGGTCGAGGAGGTCGAGGAGCACTCCCCTGCTGCGCGGCAGGCCCGCGTCGAACAACGTCAACCCGTCCGCGGTCTGCACGAGGTAGCAGTTCACGTCTGCCACCCCGATGCAGAAGAAGCCCGGCACGACCTCGACCCACTCCCCTGCTCTGCTCATGCCCTCTCCTCCTCGTCGTCGGCGGGCCCGCGGCCCGCGTCGAAGTTCCGCTCGTACCGCTCTCGCGCCTCGATCAGCAGCTGCTCGCCGATGACGGCGACGGGTTCCACATCTCGCAGCAGGGGTTCGCAGTCGGGTCCTCGCCCGCAGTGTTCGCCGCGGAGGATCCAGGCGATGCGCTGCGGATCCTTCTCCGCGAGGTGGCGGTACTGGCACAGCTGACGGGCGAGCCAATCCTCCAGCGGACGCGTCCACCAGCGTTCGGCGTCCAGCGGGTTGACGGACAGACCGGGAAGCTCGAGACCGCTCTCCGTGTCGACACTCGAACGGCGGGCGTCCGCATCCGGGCCCTCCGAGTAGCGGACGTGCAGGCCGGGGCACGCGCGGACGACGGCGGCGAGTTGTGCCAGGTGGTCGATCCGACGCAGGCCGGTCGCCGGGTCCCGACCGGCAGTCGAGGCGGGATCGCCGGTGCGATCGAGAGCGGCGTCGGTCATGGCCAGAGCGTAAGAAGCGGGTCCCGCGCCCCCGAGGGGATTGACAATCCGCGCTTCCGCTACATCATCGCGCGGCTGTCACACCCGCGCGAAAGTACCGTTCGGTTCTCGAAACGTCAATGCCCTCTCAGCCCGCACACAGGAAGACCTACCGTCAGGCAACCGCATCACACCTTGGAGGGGATCATGAGCGACACCACCCGTACCACCCGCTATGCCGCCACACCGATCCAGAAGACGGCGCTGATCGTCGGCATCGTCTTCCTCATCGTCGGCATCGCCGGGTTCATCCCCGGCCTCACCCACTCGGCCGAGCACCTCCACGGAGCGGGGGCCGCCTCCGAGGCCCTGCTCCTCGGCATCTTCCAGGTTTCCGTGCTGCACAACATCGTGCACCTCCTGTTCGCCGTCGCGGGCATCGCGCTCGCCGCCTCACCGCGCGCTTCCCGCCTGTACCTCATCATCGGCGGACTCGCGTACCTCGTGGTCTGGCTGTACGGCCTCATCGCGGTCGGCAACGAGCAGCTGAACTTCCTGCCCGTGAACAACGCCGACAACTGGCTGCACCTCGGCCTGGCGATCGGCATGGTGCTCCTCGGCATCTTCGTGAGTCGCGAGCCGCGCGTGCCGCAGAACGGCGCCGGCACCGCGCGCGTCTGAGCCGCAGCGGCACCGTCGAAACGCCCCGTCCGTGAAACTGCGGACGGGGCGTTTCCCTGTGGACACACACCGGGCATCCACCCCGATCCCCTCAGCCGTCCACGGGTTGCACGGCGTTTCCCCACACCCAGCAACGGTACGTGCGTTCGCCGGCACGGAACTCGATGCCCGCCGCGAGCGGAGTGGAACGGACCACCTTCGCCTCGACGCGGATCGCCTCCGGGCCGAAACGCACCCAGGCCCGCACCCGGCGCTGGAGAGCATGGGGGTAGATCGTGACCGCGGATTCCCGCAGGGCGAGCTCTCGATCCGACAGCGTCTGCAGGGTCCCCCGGCGCGCGGCCGCTTCGATCGCCTGGTGTTGCGACCGCATGTCGTTGTACGCGGAGAGTGCACGACCTGAGTTCCCCACACCGGCTCCTTCCTCCGGCCACGTCCAGGATACCGATATTCGAACACACCTTCGAATCGGATCGGTGCGAGTGGCCGCAGAGGCACTCGGCGGGAGGAAGGCTGCGGAGGCAGCAAAAAACCCCCGGAAATCCGGGGGTTTCGTGGTGCGCGATACTGGGATCGAACCAGTGACCTCTTCCGTGTCAGGGAAGCGCGCTACCGCTGCGCCAATCGCGCCCGTTGGGGCTATTCAGTTTTCCCGTGAGGTGGCGACGGGATTCGAACCCGTGTAAACGGCTTTGCAGGCCGGTGCCTAGCCGCTCGGCCACGCCACCGTGTGGATTGACCCCACGTGCCGCCGATCTTCGAGAAGACCTACTGCACTCGAGCGGATGACGAGACTCGAACTCGCGACCCCAACCTTGGCAAGGTTGTGCGCTACCAACTGCGCTACATCCGCATTTCGTTCCCGGTTGTCCCGGGTACTTATGAAACATTAGCCGATGATCCGCGCTCCGCCAAACCCGTGGCGAATCTCGCGCGTGTCTCCCGGACTGGTCATCGAGGCGTCCGCCGGTCGGGTAGTATCGGTTGACGTACCCCACGGGTATGGGCGATTGGCGCAGTTGGTAGCGCGCTTCCTTCACACGGAAGAGGTCATCGGTTCGAGTCCGGTATCGCCCACCGACTCCCGCCGAAGGCCCCGGACATCCGGGGCCTTCGGCGTTTTCCGTGCGGTCAGAGAATCCTGCCGTCCCCCGGCCGGGAGACGCGCAACCAGCGGTAGCCGTAGGCCGGGAGCTCCAGTTCCACCAGGCCGTCGTCGGCGAGGGGAACGCGCTGCGCGTCGAGGAGATCCACGAGCGTCGTCCCCGCCGGCTCCTCCAGTCGGAAGCGAGTCGTCGCGGGCCGTTCGGCAAAGTTGTGGAGGGCGATGGTCCGTCCGACATCGGCCTCCAGCGAATGCACGAGCAGGGCTTCCTCCGGCTGCGCGATCACCGTGAACGTGCCCCACCCGAGCTCGGGAGACACCCGGTAGCGCGCGGTCAGGTCGCGGATGAAGTGCAGCAATGATCCCCGGTCCTCGAGCTGCGCGGCCGCGTTCACGTGCGCCGGCGCGTAACCGTCCGTGGGAAGCGGCGCCACCAGACGCGAGGGGCGGGCGTCGGAGAACCCGCCGTTGCGGTCCGCCGACCACTGCATCGGCGTCCGTACGGCCTGCCGCCCCTCGATGGCGATGTTCTCGCCCATGCCGATCTCCTCGCCGTAGAAGAGCACGGGCGTGCCCGGCAGGGTGAAGAGCAGGCTGTACGCCATCCGGACCCGCCGGGGGTCGCCCTCCAGCATCGGCGGTAGCCGTCGGGTGATCCCGCGCCCGAACACCCGCTGCCGCTCGTCGGGGGCGAAGGCGTCGAACACCTCCTGCCGCTCGGCGTCGGAGAGCTTGTCGAGGGTGAGCTCGTCGTGGTTGCGGAGGAAGTTCGCCCACTGCACTTCGGGGCCCAGGGCAGGGCGAGCGGTGAGCGCGGCGACGAGCGGCGCGGGATCACGACGCGCGAGCGACAGATACAGCGACTGCATCCCGACGAAGTCGAACTGCATCGTGAGTTCATCGCCGTCCGCGCCGCCGAAGTACGCCCGCTGCTCCTCATACGGCAGGTTGACCTCTCCGAGGAGGATCGCCTCGCTGGAGCGGCGCTGCAGGAAGCGCCGCATGTCGCGGAGCAGCTCGTGCGGGTCGGCCAGATCAGCCGTCTTCGGGATCTCGAGGAGGAAGGGCACCGCATCGACCCGGAAACCCGAGATGCCGAGCTGCAGCCAGAAACCGATCACCTTCGCGAGCTCGTCCCGGACGACGGGGTTGGCGATGTTCAGGTCGGGCTGATGCTCGTAGAAACTGTGTTGGTACCACTGCCCCGACTTCTCGTCCTTGGTCCAGATGCCATCGGCCTGACCGGGGAACACCGTGTTCTTCTGGCCTTTCGGCGGCGGATCGTCCCGCCAGACGTAGTAGTCGCGGTAGGGCGAGTCCACGCTGCGGAGCGCGGCACGGAACCACGGATGACGATCGGAGGTGTGGTTGACGACGAGATCGACGATGACGCGCATGCCGCGATCGCGGGCCGTCCGGATCACCTCGACGAGGTCGCCGTGAGTGCCCAGGCGGGGATCGACGCCGTAGAAGTCACTGACGTCATACCCGTCGTCGAGGTCCGGCGACGGGTAGAACGGCATGAGCCACAGGCACGTCACGCCGAGCTGCGACAGGTAGTCGATCCGCTGTGCGAGACCTCGGAGGTCGCCGACGCCATCGCCGTCCGCATCGAGGAAGGTCTCCACGTCGAGGCAGTAGACGACGGCTGTCTTCCACCAGAGGTCGCTCGTGTCGGTGATCTTCATACGAGCTCCCTCATCGCGGGCAGGATCTCGGACGCCGCCGCTTTCAGGAACCCGGTCTGCTCCCGTCCGACGTGATGCAGATAGACGCGGTCGAACCCGATGTCCACGAGCTCCGCCACCCGACCGGCGAGCGACCGGGCGTCATGATCGACGACGACGACGGCCCGGAGTGCCGTCTCATCGACCTCGCCGACGGCGGCATCGAAATCCTCCGGCTGTTCGATGTTCCACGCGAGCGGAGGCGTCACGATGCCCTGCCGCCACTGCTCCTTCGCGATCGCGAACGCCTCCGCATCGCTGGCACCCCAGCTCACGTGCGTCTGCAGGATGCAGGGCCCCGTTCCCCCGGCCGAGCGGTAGGCCTCCACGACGCGCCGGAGCACCGACGGCTCCTGGGCCACGGTCGCCAGCCCATCCGCCCACCCGGCAGCCCACTCGGCGGTCTCCGGACTCACGGCCGTCGCGAAGAGCGGCGGGGGCTGCGTCGGACGGCTCCAGACACGGGCCTGATGCACCCGGATCAGCCCGTCGTGGTCGACCTCCTCGCCGGCCAGCAGCCGACGGATGACATCCACACTCTCCCGCAGCCGGGCGTTGCGGACGTCTTTCGCCGGCCACGGGTCGCCGGTCACATGCTCGTTCATGGCCTCGCCGCTACCGAGAGCCGCCCAGAATCGCCCGGGGAACATCTCCTCCAGGGTCCCGAAGGCCTGGGCGACGACAGCCGGATGGTAGCGCTGCCCCGGGGCGTTGACCATGCCGATCGGGAAGCGGGTGCGCGCCAGCGCCGCGGCGATCCAGCTGAACGCGAACCCGGACTCCCCCTGTTCAGGCAGCCACGGGGCGAGGTGATCGGAGCACATGGCTCCGTCGAAGCCGGCCCACTCCGCACTGATGACCGCCTCCAAGAGGGCGCTCGGCGGGATCTGCTCGTGGGAGGCGTGGAAACCGATGAAGACCATAGGCCGAGTCTGGCAAGGGACGATGCCCGGCGGCAGTGGTTGACAGAAGCGTCGGGTGCTGGCAGGTGCGGCCGATGTCCGGGGGCGGACGTAGGCTGCTCCGGTGCCGAAACCCCGTCTTCTCCCCGGACCCTGCTCCCTCTGCGGGAGCCTCTCCGGGACGCGAGCGGACGACGCCTGGCACTGCGCGCTCTGCGGCTGGCGCTTCGGGGACTCTCCCGACCCCGACCTCCCGTTCCCGCGGATCGACGTCGTCTACTACCTCCGCTATGACCGGAGAGTGAAGATCGGCACGAGCCGGCAGCCGCGGCGCCGCCTCGCGAGCATCCGCCACGACGAACTCCTCGCCTTCGAACGGGGCGACCGCGTGCGGGAACAGCAGCGGCACCGCGAGTTCGCCTCCGCCCGCGAAGGCGGTGAGTGGTTCACGCTGACCCCCGAGATCCGCGCCCACATCGCGGTGCTGCAGCAGGATGGCGACCCCTGGCATCAGTATGCGCGCTGGCTCAGCGATGCGCTCCGAGGGTGAACACACCTATCACTGCGCACAGGATCGCACCAGGGGATCCCGCTCCGCACCGACGGCAGGCAGACTGCCGTGTGAACGGGCGCACCCGGCGCCCCGCGTGAGAGGACCGGACATGAACGGACGAGAGAACATCCCCGCCGACGACGTCAGCGCGCAGGATCCGCTCGCCGGAGACGGGAGCGGCGACCCGAACAGCGACCGCCAGTTCCTCCAGGATCTGCCTCCCGCCCAGGTCGACACCGAGCAGCAGCAGGAGCATCAAACGGACGCCGACGCCGAGGAGTGATCCACGGGGACGACGAGGGGCGACCGGATCACCATCCGGTCGCCCCTCGTCGTGTCCGGCGTCAGGCAATCGCGGGGCGTCCGCGGGTGCTCTGCGGCTGCGGCTGGGAGAACAGCACGACGACGATGACGGCGGCACCGACGACGACGTGCGGGAGCCAGACGTTCAGCGCCTCGTCCGCGAAGCCGAACAGCCACGGCGACAGGGCGAGGAAGAGGCTCGCGACGATGTCGAAGACGAGGTGCACGGGCATGGGGATCAGACCGAACGGACCCCACTCGTACTTCGTGAAGAGGCTGTAGACGATGAGGCCGACGCCGAGGACGATCGGGATGACGACGGGGGCTCCGCCCACGCCGGCGAAGCCGAAGAGCCAGGGCGCGGCGATCAGAGCGATTCCGACGACGTAGTCGAGAACTCCATGGACCTTGGTCGGGATGAAACGCATGATTCCTCCTTGGGTGCCGCCGGCGGCGACTCATGACAAGGTTCGGAGCCCTGCCCCCATCGGATGGGAACGCGGCATCCGCCTCAGCTCTGCGCCCACCCGTATCGCCGCTGGAGCGCCGCGGCGACCCGGGCGTACCGGGTACGGTCCAGGGCCGCTGCCTCCCGGCGGAGACCACGCTCGTGGACGCTGTAGAGCTGTTCGATGTCGACCCAGGACTCGCGGCCCTGCCCGTCCCACTCCCCGCTCCCGATCGAGAGGTAGTCGCGGTCGCCGTCGTGCGGCCGGCTGGTCATCCGCACCGCGTACACCCGTTCGGAGGACTGCCGTCCGATCACCAGCACCGGTCGGTCCTTGCCTCGGCCGTCGTTCTCCTCGTACGGCACCCAGGTCCAGACGACCTCGCCCGCATCCGGGGCCCCGTCCCGCTGCGGCGCATAGGACACGCGGACGGCCGGCATGCGCCCGGCGTCGAGCCGCACGGTCTCGGTGCCGCGGGCGCGTCCCGGCTCGACGCCGGCATCCGATGCCGACCGCCGCGCGCGCTCCTCGGCCGTCCGCAGACGCGCATCAGGGCGTCGCGGACCGGGTGAGGTCCGCGACGCCCGGGGGGAGCTCACTGCTCGACGCAGGAGATCCGCGAGTGTCTTCAGGATGCCGTTGCTGGTCGTGCCCACACGGTCACCCTAACCGTCGTCACGCGTTCGCGAGAGCGTAGCCCTCCTCGCCGTGGACGACCTGGTCGACACCGGCGATCTCGTCCTCGTTCGTGATGCGGAACCCGATCGTCTTCTGGATCACGAAGCCGATCACCCAGGCCACCACGAAGGAGTAGATCAGCACGCCCGCGGCGGCGATCACCTGGACGGCGAGCTGGCGGGCGTCGCCGCCGACGAACAGGCCGGTGCCGGTGGCGAAGAAGCCGAGGTACACGGTGCCGATGAGACCGCCGACGAGGTGGATGCCGACCACGTCGAGCGAGTCGTCGAAGCCCAGGCGGAACTTCAGTTCCACGGCGAGAGCGCAGACGACGCCGGCCACCGCGCCGAGCAGAAGCGACCAGCCCGGGGTGAGGTTGGCGCACGCCGGGGTGATCGCGACGAGACCCGCCACCGCGCCGGAGGCAGCGCCGACCGAGGTGGGCTTGCCGTCCTTGATGCGCTCGATGAGGATCCAGCCGAGGATCGCCGCCGCGGTCGCACCGAGCGTGTTCAGACCGATGAGGCCCACGCCGCCCATGTCCTCGGCGAGCCACTCCGCACCGGCGTTGAAGCCGAACCAGCCGAACCACAGCAGCGCGGCACCCAGGAGGGTCAGCGGCACGTTGTGCGGCTTCAGGATGCCCTTCTGGAAACCGATGCGCTTGCCGAGCACGAGGGCGAGGGCCAGCGCCGCGGCACCCGCGTTGATGTGCACGGCCGTGCCGCCCGCATAGTCGATCACGCCGATGCCGCTGTCCTCGCCGAACAGGGTCGTGCCGAGGTTCATGATCCAACCGCCGCCCCAGACCCAGGCCGCGACCGGGAAGTAGCCGACCGTGGCGAAGACGCCGGCGAAGATCAGCCAGCTGCCGAACTTCGCCCGATCGGCGATCGCGCCGGAGATCAGGGCGACGGTGATGATCGCGAAGGTGGCGCCGTACGCGACGCTGAGCAGGGCGACGTTCGAGCCCTCACCCGAGGCGAGGCTGGACAGCCCGATGTCCGCGAACGGGTTGCCCGCGAAGGCCGTGGGGCTGTCGACGGCGCTCATGGAGAAGCCGAAGAGAATCCACAGCACGGCGACGAGTCCGATCGAGCCGAAGCTCATCATCATCATGCTGACGACGCTCTTCGCCTTGACGAGACCGCCGTAGAAGAAGGCGACGCCGGGCGTCATGAGCAGCACCAGTGCCGTCGCGGTGATCGCCCACGAGATGTTGCCGGGAGCATCCATAGGAAAACCTCACATCCGAAGTAATTGAGAGCTTCAGTGTGACCACGGGCGATTTCGCCCATGCGTGAGGTTTGTTTCCTCGCTGTTACAGCACCGCTCCGGGTGTGAACATCGCGTTACACCGGACTACGGGCTTACGCAGAATGCGTGAGCGCGTTGAGCCGGGAGATGGCGCGCAGGTACTTCTTGCGGTAGCCGCCGGCGAGCATCTCGTCGGAGAACACGGCGTCGAGGCCGAGGCCCGTGGCGAGGATCGGGATCTGCGCGTCGTAGACCCGGTCGACGAACGCCACGAAGCGCAGGGCTTCCGACTGATCCGTGAGCTGCCGAACGCCCCGGAGGCCCACGCGGTGCAGCCCGTCGATGAGCCTGATGTAGCGCGAGGGGTGCACCTGGGCGAGATGCCGGATGAGGTCGTCGAACGCATCGTCCGACACAGCGCCGTCCGCCGCGGCCGCCTCGACCGCCGCGTCGTACGCCGCGTCTTCCAGCGCGACGGCGTGGCCGTCGATCGCCCGCTGCCGGAAGTCGACGCCGTCGATGCGCAGGGTCTGGAAGCTGTCCGACATCGCGTGGATCTCGCGCAGGAAGTCCTGCGCGGCGAACCGCCCCTCGCCGAGCGCGTTCGGCGGGGTGTTCGAGGTCGCCGCGAGCCGGGTGCCGGTCGGCACGAGCTCTCCCAGCAGCCGGGTCATGACCATCGTGTCGCCCGGATCGTCCAGCTCGAACTCGTCGATGCAGAGCAGATCGGCACCCTTGAGGAGATCCACGGTGTTCTTGTACCCGAGGGCGCCGACGAGGGCGGTGTACTCGATGAACGAACCGAAGTACTTCCGTCGCGCGGGCATCGCGTGGTAGATCGACGCGAGCAGATGGGTCTTGCCCACGCCGAAGCCGCCGTCGAGGTAGACGCCGGGCTTCAGTTCCGGCTCCTTCTTCGCCCGACTGAACAGACCGCCCCGCTTGACGGGAGCACCGCGTCCGGCGAAACGCAGCAGCGTCTGCTTCGCCTCCTCCTGCGACGGGTAGGCGGGGTCCGCCCGGTAGCTGTCGAACGTGGCGTCGTCGAACTGCGGCGGCGGCACCAGGCTCGCGAGCATCTCAGGTCCGCTGACCGTCGGCGTGCGATCGGTCAGGTGGACGGTTCCGGTACGGGTGGTCGGGTCGGTCATCACGGTCCTGAATCAGGCAACGGCCTGTGTCGAAGTCTTACGGATCGGGTCCCGGGGGCGCGGGGAGGATCTATCGTCGAAGGGACGGATCCACACTACGCCGTCCGCACCGCCCGCTCGCCCGCTCACCGCTCCGGAGACCCCATGGCCATCGAGTTCGACTCCTCCTCCCCCAAGTTCGCCGAGTACGCCGAGCCCGGCCGCCTGGTGACGACCGAGTGGCTCGCCGCCCACCTCGGAGAGCCGGGTCTCGTGGTCGTCGAGTCCGACGAGGACGTCCTCCTCTACGAGACGGGCCACATCCCCGGAGCAGTGAAGGTGGACTGGCACACCGAGCTGAACGACCCGGTCGTGCGTGATTACGTCGACGGCGAGGGCTTCGCCGAGCTGCTGAGCCGCAAGGGCATCGCCCGCGACGACACGGTCGTCATCTACGGCGACAAGAACAACTGGTGGG
The DNA here is from genome assembly GCF_002848265.1 of Zhihengliuella sp. ISTPL4. GTDB lineage: Bacteria > Actinomycetota > Actinomycetes > Actinomycetales > Microbacteriaceae > Microbacterium. The sequence goes on along the minus strand of NZ_CP025422.1, from coordinate 737,028 downwards.
CCGCCTACGCACTGTGGGTGTTCTCGCTCTTCGGCCACGAGGACGTGCGCCTCCTCGACGGCGGTCGTGACCGCTGGATCGCGGAGGGCCGACAGCTGACCCGCGAGGCGACGAACCGTCCCGCCACGGAGTACCCGGTGGTGGAGCGCGACGACTCGGCCATCCGTGCCTACAAGGAGGACGTGCTCGCCCACCTCGGCAACCCGCTCATCGACGTGCGCTCACCGGAGGAGTACAGCGGCGAGCGGACCACCGCTCCCGCCTACCCGGAGGAGGGAACGCTGCGGGCCGGCCACATCCCCACCGCGCAGAGCGTGCCGTGGGCGAAGGCCGTCGCCGAGGACGGCGGCTTCAAGAGCCGTGCGGAACTCGACGCCATCTACCGCGACGGCGCCGGGCTGCAGGACGGCGACGACGTCGTGGCCTACTGCCGCATCGGGGAGCGCTCGAGCCACACCTGGTTCGTGCTCAAGCACCTCCTCGGCTTCGAGAACGTCCGCAACTACGACGGCTCGTGGACGGAGTGGGGCAGCGCGGTGCGCGTCCCGATCGTGACGGGCACGGAGCCCGGGACCGTCTGAGGTGGGAGAATGGCGGGGATGAACGCCTCCGTCCTGCCTGAGACCCTCGCCGAGATACGCGACGGATTCCTGGAGACCCCGGAATCGGACCGCCTGCTGCTGCTCCTCGAATACGCCGACGAGCTGCCCGCCGTGTCCGACGAGGTGGCGGCGCACCCGGAGATGTGCGAGCGCGTCGCGGAGTGCCAGTCGCCGGTCTACATCTACGTGGAAGTCCACGACGATGTCGTGACCATGCACGCCACGGCCCCGGAAGAGGCACCGACGACCCGGGGCTTCGCGAGCATCCTCGTGCAGGGCCTCACCGGGCTGACGGCGGACGAGGTCCTGGCGATCCCCGAGGACTACCCGCAGTCGATCGGCCTCACGAAGGCCGTGTCACCGCTGCGGATCGGCGGCATGACCGGCATGCTGATGCGCGCGAAGAACCAGGTCAGGCAGAAGCGCTGAGCCCCTGCGCCGCGAGCCATTCCGTGAGGGCGGTGCTCCAGCCCTTCTCGTCATAGTTCCAGAGCTTGGTGTGCCGCGCGACCGTGAAGCGCGGCATGGTGACGAGGTCCGGCCGCGCCTCCTGCAGGGCGTGCGAGGCGTCCGCCGGGACGAAGCCGTCGTCATCGCTGTGCAGGATGAGGACCGGTGCCTGCAGTTCGTCGGCTCGGGCGACCATGTCCAGACGGTCGAACAGGATGGGCTCGTCGGCTCCGCTGAGCTTCGCGGTGAGCGGCAGCTGCAGCGCCCCCATCGCGAGGGCGGGCAGGGGTTCGCGCACCCGGGCGATCCGGGCCTGGAAGCGCAGCACCGCGCGCCAGTCGACGACCGGCGACTCCAGGATGATTCCCGCGATGCGATCCCGATGGCCGGAGTTGACCGCGGCCTGCAAGGACACCGCCCCACCCATGGACCAGCCCATCAGCACGACGCGCTCCGCGCCGTGACGCAGCGCATAGGCGATCCCGGCGTCGACATCGCGCCACTCGGATGCCCCGAGCGCATAGGCCCCCGCCTTGGTCCGCGGCGCCTCGCCGTCGTTGCGGTACGACACCACGAGCGTAGGCATTCCCGCCGCGTGCATCACCGGCACGGCACGCAGGCACTCGGCCCGCGTTGTTCCGCGACCGTGGACCTGGATGACCCAGGTCGAGGAGTCCCCAGGGAAGAACCACGCGGGGCAGGGTCCCGCCGGAGAGCCGATGAGCACGTTCTCCCAACGCAGGTGCAGCTCGCTCGGCGACGTGTAGTAGCTGCCGCTGAAGGAAGCGCCCCGGTCCACCCGCGCGCCCGGCTCGATCTTCGTGAGGAGCTTGCGGCGTACCGTCGTGCTGTCCGCGCTGAGGACGGCGCCGAGCTTCACATAGCCGTAGGTGCCCGTGGTGAAGAGGCCGTATCGCCCCGGCAGCTCGGTATCGAGGGTGCGGCCGAGCTCGATCGTCTGGGCGGCGGTGTCGATCGCGAGGATCTCCGTGTCCTGGATGCGGCTCCGCAGCGGCGTCACGACACGTCGCGCCACCGCAAGCACGAGGAAGCCGACGGCGGCGCCCAGGGCGAGGAGGGCGGGGACAACGATCGCAACGGCGTGCCTGAGACTCTTCATCGCCTTCCGACTCTAGCCTGTTGCCGTGACCGCACACCCCGAGGCCGGGACGCCCTTCGACGCCGCCGTCGCCGAACTGCGCGCGACCGCGTTCCGTGACGACATCGCGGTCCGCGAGATCCCCACGCCGCAGAACCTCGCGCCCTTCGCGATCGCCCTCTCCGCCGACGTCCGCCCGGGCGAGGACGGCGACTCCGTCTACGGGACCGGCCGGTTCATCCTGCTGCACGACCCGGACGAGCCGGATGCCTGGGGCGGTGCGTGGCGGATCGTGATCTTCGCCCAGGCCCCTCTGGAGACCGAGATCGGCACGGACCCCCTGCTCGCCGACGTGACGTGGTCCTGGCTCGTCGACGCCTTGGACTCGCGAGAGGCGAATTACCACTCCCCGTCCGGCACGTCGACGAAGACGCTGTCGAAGGGGTTCGGCGGTCTCGCCGACGAGGGAGACGGCGCACAGATAGAATTGCGGGCGTCCTGGACTCCGGAGGGCCCGTTCCGACCGCACGTCGAAGCATGGGCCGAGCTGGTCGGAATGCTGGCGGGGCTTCCGCCGGGTTCCGAGGGCATCGCCGTGATCGGCGCGCGAAAGGCTGTACGTGACTGAATACTCCGTGATCTCCGATACCGAGGAGTTCCGTGCAGCCTGTGCTGCGCTCGCCGCAGGCACCGGCCCCGTGGCCGTGGACGTGGAGCGGGCGTCCGGGTTCCGCTACTCGCAGCGCGCGTACCTGGTGCAGGTCTTCCGGCGCGACGCCGGGGTGTTCCTCTTCGACCCGCCGGCGATCGGCGACTTCGCTCCGTTGCAGGAGGCCATCGGCGACGTCGAGTGGGTCCTCCACGCCGCGAGCCAGGATCTGCCGTCGCTGCGCGAGCTGCACCTGGAGCCGAAGGAGATCTTCGACACCGAGCTCGCCTCCCGTCTCCTCGGTCACGACCGGGTGGGACTGGCCGCCGTCGTGGAGGACACCCTCGGCATCACCCTGAAGAAGGAGCACTCCGCCGCGGACTGGTCGACGCGCCCGCTCCCGGACTCCTGGCTCGACTACGCAGCCCTCGATGTCCTGCACCTCATCGACGTCCGGGACGCGCTGGTCGCCGAGCTCGAGGAGCAGGGCAAGACCGCGTTCGCCGCCCAGGAGTTCGCTGCCACCCTGGCCCGTGCGCCGAAGGCTCCCCGGGAGGACCCCTGGCGCCGCCTGAGCGGACTCCACCAGGTCCGTGGGGCCCGCAACCTCGCCGTCGCCCGCGCGCTCTGGGAGGCCCGCGAGATGTACGCGCAGCAGCAGGACATCTCCCCCGGGCGCCTCGTGCCCGACCGTTCCCTCGTGGCCGCTGTCCTCGCCAATCCCGCCTCCAAGCAGGCCCTCGCCGGGGTCAAGGAGTTCCAGGGCCGCGCGAGCCGTACCCAGCTCGACCGCTGGTGGCAGGCGATCGTCGACGGCCGTGCCGCGGAGACGCTGCCGCGCGAACGCGTGCCGAGCGACGCGCTCCCCCCGCCCCGCGCCTGGGGCGACCGCAACCCGGAGGCCGACGCCCGCCTGAAGGCCGCCCGTCCTGCCGTCGAGGCGGTCGCGGAGGAGCTGGGCATGCCCACCGAGAACCTCCTCACCCCCGAGTACCTGCGCCGGGTCGCGTGGGACGGCCCCGGTACCACGGCGGAAGAGATCGGCGCCGCCCTGGCCGCGCTCGGGGCGCGCCCCTGGCAGGTTGAACAGACTGCACAGAAGATCGCCGACGCCTTTGTAGAGGCGGCGCAATCGCCCGACACCACGTCCGCGACCGCTTCGTAGGTTCGATCCAACCGATTCCTCCCGGTTTCCGGCCGTTCATAGACTGAGGCCACCGCACTAACTTGGAGGCAGAGTGGCCGAGATCTCGGACGTCTTCTTCGTCGATGGAGTGCGCACCCCCTTCGGGCGCGCCGGCGAAAAGGGCATGTACTGGAACACCCGCGCGGATGACCTCGCCGTGAAGGCGACCATCGGCCTGATGGAGCGCAACGCGGCCGTGCCGGCGGACCGCATCGACGACGTCGCCATCGCGGCGACGAGCCAGACCGGCGACCAGGGTCTCACCCTCGGGCGATCGGTGGCGATCCTCGCCGGGCTCCCCCAGACCGTCCCCGGACTCGCGGTCGAGCGCATGTGCGCCGGCGCGATGACGAGCGTGACGACCATGGGCGCCTCGATCGGCGTGGGCATGTACGACCTCGCCCTCGCGGGCGGCGTCGAGCACATGGGTCACCACCCGATCGGCGGAAACGCCGACCCGAACCCCCGCTTCGTGGCGGAGAAGATGGTCGACCCCGGCGCGCTCAACATGGGCGTCACCGCGGAGCGCATCTTCGACCGCTTCCCGCACCTCACCAAGGAGCGCTCCGACCGGTACGGCATGCGCAGCCAGCAGAAGGTGCAGGCCGCCTACGACGCCGGCAAGATCCAGCCGGACCTCGTGTCGGTCGCGATCAAGGGCGCCGACGGCGCCTGGGGCCTCGCCACCGAGGACGAGGGCCGCCGTCCGCAGACCACGATGGAAGACCTCGCCGGCCTCAAGACGCCGTTCCGTCCGCACGGACGCGTCACCGCCGGTACCTCCTCGCCGCTCACCGACGGCGCGACGATGTCGCTCCTCGCCGGCGGCGGCGCCGTCAAGGAGTTCGGCCTCGCACCGAAGATGCGCATGGTCTCGTTCGCCTTCGCGGGCGTGCAGCCGGAGATCATGGGCATCGGTCCGATCCCGTCGACCGAGAAGGCGCTCAGGAAGGCCGGTCTCGACATCTCCGACATCGGTCTGTTCGAGCTCAACGAGGCGTTCGCCATCCAGGTCATCTCCCTGCTCGACCACTTCGGCATCGACGACGACGACCCCCGTGTGAACCCGTGGGGCGGCGCGATCGCCGTCGGTCACCCGCTGGCCGCGTCCGGCGTCCGCCTCATGATCCAGCTCGCGGCCCAGTTCGCCGAGCGCCCCGACGTGCGGTACGGCCTGACGGCGATGTGCGTCGGCCTCGGTCAGGGCGGATCGGTCATCTGGGAGAACCCGCACTACGACGGAAAGAAGAAGAAGTGAGCTACGACGACGTCGACTTCTCGCCCATCCAGGCGCTCACCGAGGGAGAGGTCATCACGCACTCCCCCGTGCGTGACATCCGCCTCGCGTCGGGCAAGGTCCTCGCCCTGATCACGCTGGACAACGGTCGGGACCACACCCGCCCGAACACCCTCGGTCCGGCCACCCTCACCGAACTCGGCGCGACACTCGACGGCCTGAAGAGCCGCGCGGCGGCCGGCGAGATCCAAGCGGTCGGCATCACCGGCAAGCAGTACATCATGGCCGCCGGTGCCGACCTCTCGGACATCAGCAAGGTCGGCTCCCGGGACAACGCGCGGCTGATCGCCCAGCTCGGCCACAAGGTGCTCGGGAAGCTGAGCGAGCTGGGCGTGCCGTCGTTCGCATTCGTGAACGGTCTGGCGCTCGGCGGCGGCCTGGAGATCGCGCTGAACTCCACGTACCGCACGGTCGACGCGTCGGCGGCGGCCGTGGCGCTTCCCGAGGTCTTCCTCGGCATCATCCCCGGCTGGGGCGGGGCGTACCTGCTGCCGAACCTCATCGGCATCGAGAACGCCCTCGAGGTGGTCATCTCCAACCCGCTCAAGCAGAACCGCATGCTGAAGCCGCAGCAGGCCTTCGACCTCGGCATCTTCGACGCCATCTTCCCCGCGCCGAACTACCTCGAGAACTCGCTCGCCTGGGCGGACGCGGTCCTCGGCGGCAAGAAGGTCGTGCGTAAGAACGAGCCGGGCAAGATCGAGCGCCTCACCAAGTGGCCGATCGCCATCAAGATGGCGCGCGGCATGCTGGAGTCCAAGATCGGCACCGTGCCGAAGTCGCCGTACGCCGCCCTCGAACTGCTCGACAAGGCGAAGAGCGGCACCAAGGCGGAAGGGTTCGCCCGCGAGGACGAGGCACTGGCAGAGCTCGTGACCGGCGACCAGTTCGCCGCCTCGATGTACGCCTTCGACCTCGTGCAGAAGCGCGCCAAGCGTCCCGTCGGCGCGCCGGATAAGCAGCTCGCGAAGAAGGTGACCAAGGTCGGCATCATCGGTGCGGGTCTCATGGCCAGCCAGTTCGCGCTGCTGTTCGTGCGCAAGCTCCAGGTGCCGGTGCTGATCACCGACCTGGACCAGGCGCGCGTGGACAAGGGCGTCGCCTACATCCACGAGGAGATCGGCAAGCTGGAGGCGAAGGGCCGTGTGGACGCGGACACCGCGAACAAGCTGCGCGGTCTCGTCACGGGCACGACGGACAAGAGCCTCTACGCGGACTGCGACTTCGTCATCGAGGCGGTGTTCGAGGAGGTCGGCGTCAAGCAGCAGGTCTTCGGCGAGATCGAGAAGATCATCGCGGAGGACGCGGTGCTCGCCACGAACACCTCGTCGCTGTCGGTCGAGGAGATCGGCGCGAAGCTCGCCCACCCGGAGCGGCTCGTCGGCTTCCACTTCTTCAACCCGGTCGCTGTCATGCCGCTGATCGAGATCGTGAAGACGCCGACGACCGCGGACACCGCGCTGTCGACGGCTTTCGTCGTCGCGAAGAACCTGGGCAAGAACGCGGTGCTCACCGCGGATGCGCCCGGCTTCGTGGTGAACCGTCTGCTCGCGAAGGTCATGGGCGAGGCGGCGCGCGCCGTCTACGAGGGCACGCCGATCGCCGACGTCGAGAAGGCGTTCGCGCCGCTCGGCCTGCCGATGGGACCCTTCCAGCTCATCGACCTCGTCGGCTGGAAGGTCGCCGCGCACGTGCAGGACACCATGGTGCGCGCGTTCCCGGACCGGTTCTACGCCAACGAGAACTTCCACGCCCTGGCTGAGCTCGACCAGGTCGTGGAGAAGGACAAGGGCGGCCGCGTGGTCGGCTGGACGAAGCAGGCCGAGAAGGTCCTGGCGCCCGCCGTCGGCAAGAGCCCGGCGTCGGCGGCCACGATCCTGCAGCGCGTGCAGGACGGACTCGCGACCGAGATCAAGCTGATGCTCGACGAGGGCGTGGTCCCGGAGGTCGAGGACATCGACCTGTGCCTCATCCTCGGTGCGGGCTGGCCGTTCATCGACGGCGGGGCATCGCCGTACCTCGACCGCGAAGGGGCGTCCGAGCGCGCGTTCGGCGGCTCGTTCCACACCCCGCAGATCCGCGGCATCGAGAGCCGCTGATCACGTCTCCGCAGGGGGTCGCGCCGACGGCGTGGCCCCCTGTGTCGTTCCCGGCGCCGGCCGCGTATCCGGCTCGCCGCACCGCGGCCAAGACGACAGGGCGTGTTCCGCGAGGGCGGTGATGGTCAGGGAGGGGTTCACTCCCGGGTTCGCCGGCACAGCAGCGCCGTCCACGACGTGCAGCCCGGGGTGTCCCCACACGCGCTGATACTCGTCCACCACGCCCTCCTCCGGCGAACCCGAGATCACCGCTCCGCCGAGGAAGTGTGCCGTGAGAGGGACCCCGAAGACCTCCGGCCAGGAGCCTCGCGCTTCGGCCGGCACCCCGCCCTCACGCTGCAGGCGTGCGGCGATGGCCCGGGCGGCGCGATGCGCCTCCCGCAGATGGCTGGGGTTCGGCGCTCCATGCCCCTGGGCGCTCGTGAGCTGCGTCCGCCCGAGGCGACGCCGGAGAGACAGGGTGAGCGAGTTGTCGGCGGTCTGCATGACGAGCGCGATGATCCCCCGCTCGCTCCAGCGCCGCAGGGAGGCGAGGCGCAGGGAGCGAGCAGGCCGGCGGAGGACCTGCCCCGCCAGCGTGGCGATGCGTCCAGGAAGAGAGCGATCGCCGGGAACCAGCACGGTGGCGAGTGCGCCCATGAGGTTCGACCCTGGGCCGTAGCGGACGTTCTCGACGTGCGTGCGGTCGTCGACGTGGAACGAGGTCGTGATCGCCACCCCCCGCGCCAGTTCCATCTTCTCCGGCACTTGGACGGCGACGGCGCCGTCCAAGGCCTCCGAATTCGTACGGGTGAGGCGGCCTATCGCATCAGAGACCCGTGGCAGCGCTCCGGCGGCCTTCATCCGATGGAGGAGCTGCTGGGTGCCCCAGGTCCCCGCTGCCAGGACGACCTCTCGCGCGGTGACGGTCTGCTCACGCCGCCGGAGCCAGGCACCGCTCCGCCGCGTCGTGACCGAGAATCCGCCCGCAGGCAGCTCGCGCACCTCGGTCACGGTGCGCAGCGGCTCGATGACCGCCCCGCGGCGCTCGGCGAGGGCGAGGTAGTTCTTCATCAGGGTGTTCTTCGCGCCGACGCGGCAGCCGACCATGCAGTTGCCGCAAAGCGTGCAGCCCGTGCGCTCGGGGCCCTCACCGCCGAAGAACGGGTCGGCGACGCGCTGCCCTGGTTCGCCGAACCAGACGCCGACGGGTGCCCGGCGGAACGTCGTCCCCACCCCGAGGTCCTCGGCGGCCCCGGCCATGATGCGCTCGACCGGCCCGTCGTGCGGATAGCGCTCCACCACGCCG